>CAISLN010000098.1 GCA_903886275.1 uncultured beta proteobacterium
CTCAGAGTGGGATCGGTGTCGCCATAGACCTTGCTCCGGTCATCGGCCGTCACGCTCAGAGTAGCCTTGGACACGGTCAAGTTCCCATTGACTGCGTTGATGCTGTAGTTGGCTGCCGTTCCACCGCTGGCCGTGATGGTGTGGTTGCCCGCTGTGGCCGCTGCACCGGTGTCGGTGCTCAGACTGACGCCATTGACCACGCTGCTGGTGTCGGTGTATTTCAGCTGGGCCGCATTGACGGTGTAGCTCAGAGTGGGATCGGTGTCGCCATAGACCTTGCTCCGGTCATCGGCCGTCACGCTCAGAGTAGCCTTGGACACGGTCAGGTTGCCGCTGTTGAACGTTGCAATGCTGTAGTTGGAATGGCTTGCCAGATTGCCCTGCGTAATCGCATGCGTACCGGCAGTAGCGCTGGAACCGGCAGCCGTGCTGATAGCGCCACTGAGTACGCTGGACGCCTGTTCGCCGTTTGCCAGTCCGCTGCCACCAATCGTATAGGTCAGGCTTGGGTCGGTGTCGCCATAGACTTTGCTTTGGTTGTCGGCACTGATGACCAGTTGCCGCGCGGTGACGTTGGCCGTGGTCGTATAGGCATTCAAAGCGTAATTGCCGCTGTCACTGCCGCCCAGGCTCAGGCCAGTGAGGGTCACCGTCTTGCCGTTGGCAACGCCTGCGCTGGCAAAACTGCCGTTCGCCGTGCCGTTGACCGAGATGCTGTCGCCATTGATGTACTTTCCGTCTCCTGCGACAAGACCACCGCCTGTCAAACCGGCACTGCCCGTCAAACCCACAGACACCCCTGCGTCGTACTCGCGGTTGCTGGCACTGATACCCGATGCCGAAACCGACTTGGGCGTGATGGTGGCGGCCTGGCTTCCAAGCGTGTAGTTGTTGGCTGCAGCTCCACTCAGGGTCATACCGGTGAGAGTGACTGTGGTGGCGCTGGCGACATCCTTGCTGTTGTAGCTGCCTGTGGCGGTGCCGGTCAGACTGACCGTATCACCGGTATAGAACCGGCCATCGGAGCTGTTGCCAGAGCCTGCGGTTTCGCCCGCCAACAAAGCCGCCGTTCCACTCACCGCAGCGTTGGTGTTGCCGTCGTAAACCTTGCTTGCAACAGTGCTCAGCCCACTTACGGTCAAGGTTTTGCGGGTGATATCTGCCGTCACCGAATTCGAACTGATGACGTAGTTTGCGGCATCTGCGCCAGACAGGCTCAGGCCACTGAGCGTGACACTCTTGCCAAGACCGTAGTTCTTGTCTGCAAAGCTTCCCGTCGCCGTTCCGCTCAAAGACACCAGGTCTGAGGTGAGAAACTTTCCATCGCTGCTGGTGGCTCCTGCGCCAGCCAAAGCCGCGGTTCCCGTGACCGTGGTGCTGACGGTACCGTCATACACCTTGCCATTGGCCGACAAGCCCGTGACAGCCAGCGCCTTGGCTTGGACTGCCAAGGTACTGGAACCCGTAGTCGCACTCACTTGGTAGCCAAGGGGGCTCGTCAGGGTACCCACGCCCGTCAGGCTGATCGTATAACTGCCCACCGGAATATAGCCGGCGTTGCTTGGCGTGTAGGCGCCAAGGGAGGTATTCAAACTGCCTGCGGTTGCGCTGGCAAAGGTGTCACCGTCGATATACCCGGTGATGTTGACCGAGGGCGTTGAACCGCTTGCGCCGTAGGTGATGGTGGAGCCACCCGAGACAGAGGCCGAAAGAGTCGGCGCGAGGCTATACAGAAACCAGTTTCCACTGCTTGCATAAGCGGGCATGGTGCCGGTATAGCTTTGGGCGTAATGCTTGGAGTAAGTGCCCATCCCCTCCAGGCTATTGGCAGGATTGGTGGAGTAGACCAAGTAGCGGCCGGTTCCCGGAAGGATGCCGGTATCGCTTGCCAGGTTGTTGGTGAAGTTGCGCGCGGCAATCAGCACGCTGTCTCCAGCCGCGCTGCCCACCGCCTGGTTCAGCACCACATCCGAGCTGGCGCCCGCCGCCTGCAGTAGCAGTCCGGTGGCTGCCGTGATGCCGTCGAGGCCACCGACGCTGCCGACCGTCAAACTGGACGCGGAGGTTTTTACTTGCGCAGAACCCACATTGCCGGCCAGGGTGCCAATGGTGTTGGTGCCTGCGGTCAAGCCAAACGCGCCCGTGCCGTTGAGCAGCAATTGGGAAATGTTGAAGGTGCCTGCGCCCTTGGTGACCGAGCCGCTTCCCAATGCCGACAATTTGAAGACACCGGTGCTGGCGGCCACACTGGAGGTGCCCAGCGCCAAGACACCATTGGTGACAGAGAGTTCAAATTGGTTGGCGCTGGCCTCACCCGATGTCAGGGTTCCAGTAATGCCCAGGCCACCGGATCCGGCGAGAACGCTGACGTTCACTGGCAAGGTGCTGGCGCCACGCAACATGGCTGCAGCCGTAAAGTTCATCCCGGTCAATGCGGTGGCGCCACTTTGGTCGGAACGACCCAGCGAAATATTGGCGAAGCCGCTGGACTGCTGAATGACCGATCCGACTTCTGCGGCCGTCATCGAAAAGCCTGCCCCTGCTGCGTCGAATCCAACCACGCCGGCCGTGTCCGCTGCCGCCACTTGCAATTGGGCGGCATTGGCACCCCGGATCAGCGTGTCTGAGGCCAGTACGATGCCTGCGCCAGTGGCGCTACTGCCGCCCGCCTTAAGCACCACGCTTTGCGTGGCGCTGGTGCCTATCACTGTGGCGGCATTGAAGCGTATGCCCACGCCCTGGTTGCTGCTATCCAAGCCCTGGTTCACCACCGCAATATGGGCACCATATAAATCGTCCAGCACCATGTTGGCAGCGGCGTTGCTGGTCTTGTCTGTGCTTTTCAGCACCGTCAGGTTCACGTCGCCCGTACCTGCGTTGATGGAGGTTCCCGGCGCCATGACAATTTGGGCCACACAAACACTGCAATCGGCATCCACAACGCCACTGGCCACGCCCTTGTTGGTGGTGGCACTGAAGTTGCCGTTGTCGGTGGTGATATTGGCCTGGATGGTGACCGATCGGCCAGCCTCCAGAGTCAGGCTGCCGCCCGTTCCGGCAGCGGAACTGGTCACCGCTTTGAGCACGGTGATGTTGTTGCTGGCTTGCAAGGTGACGTTGGTGCCAGCGTTGAGCATGTCGGTCAATGCGGCCGGGGTCATGACCACGTCGCCTCCTGTACTGGCGCTGAACGCCATCAGACCGGCACTGCCACCCAAGGCGGTGAATTCTGCGCTGGTGGCGGCAAGCTTGTCGCTGGTCCAGTTCAAATTTCCCGCCGTGTTGACCAAGTCTGCGGTGTTCGGGGTGGTCGTGCTCTGACCCACCACCGTCAGTGCCATGGCATGTGTCGCGTTGGCACCCGAGGTGGCATCCGGAGTAACCCAGACCAGAGGGCGGTACTGCACCTGCTCAGACGCGGTCACCGCCGTGGGCAGCATGGCGTACTGCACATCCGACAAGTAGTTGCTGTAACTGTCCCAGGTCGTGGTTTGCAGGCCGGCGCTGCTGGAGGCCAGGCCGACCACGCTGTTGCGCCAACTGATGGGGCCGGCAATACCTGTGGCACCCGGTATCAGGGTAATGGAGCCTGCACCCGCAGCGCAATAAGCCGCATTGCTCAGGCTTAAAAGGTCACCGGTTGCGACCTGTGCATTGCCCACGGTGCGCTGCAAGCTGATGTTGGTCTGGCCCACTGCATTTCCGGCGAGATTGCCCACCAGACTGTTGGCTTGGTTCACCGTTGCTGCGGTGCTGCTGTCGCCATAGGCATGGCCATTGCTGCCATCGACCCAGGTCATCGCCCCGGCAGCGGCGCCGCCAGTGGCAACGTCGTTGGTATTGGTCCAATCGGCTGAGCGCACCACGTAGTTGGTGTAGCTGGCGTTGCTCAGCGTGATGACGCCCGGTGTCCATGTATGGATATACCAACCTATCATGGCGTCATAAACATCGGTTGCCTGACCCCGTCCGACATGGTCGTTCGCCGTGCTGCCAGTCAGGCTGTTGCTGGTGCCCACGGCGCCGACTGCGCCGCCGGCTGCCACAAAGGTGACGGCGCCAGCCTGGGCCGCACTGCCGTTGGCCCAATACGGACTTGCCACCGCATAGCGGCCACCGGCCAGTACCGCAACCCCCGGCATGATGTAGCTGTAGGCGGGTGTCGAACTGATGCTCAGCGGCGCAGATGCAGGGGTGCTGCCCAGCGACTGGGGACCGTAGAGGTCCCAAACTGCGTAGGAGACTGCATCCCCATACTGGCTGCCCACCAAGGAGTTGCTGGCCGAAACAAGGCCGCCGCTGCTGGCCCCAATCAGCTGTCCATTGGTGCCATTGACCCAGGTGGCCGCTCCGTAGGAAGCTGGCAAGACGGTGGTGGCAGCCGCCGTTGGGTCGGTGCTCCAGAATGGCGAGGAAACGACAAAGTTACCGTCGGCCAGCGCAAATACGCCGCCGCGTCCGATTTGGTCGCCTTTGAGGTCCGAGTTCTTGTCCACCCAGGCGCCCACCCAGCCCAGACCTTGCACATAGCGATACGCGGTATAGCCGGTTGTTGGGTGGTAACCCACAGTCACCGCGATGCTGCCCGAAGCTGTATTGCCGACCAGGCTGTTGGCGCTAGACACCGTGCCCACCACGCCCGCCGTGCCGCTGCCCCAGGTCACTGCTCCGCGCTCACTGTTCCATTGCGGATTGACGAGCACGTAATTGCCATTGCTCAACTCGACCACGCCACCGACAGGCAATGCGTAACCCAGGTTGTCATTGGTATGGGAAGCAAGCAGGCTGTTGGCGCCCGATAGCGTGCCGCCCGAACTGCCGTCAGCGTAATGCCCGTTCGCGCCATTGAGCCAGGTCACCGCACCTGCGGCGGTGGCTGCGGTGTTGTTCCAACTGGCGCTGCCAATCAATACATTGCCATTCGAGAGTTGCGAAACGATAGGAGAACTATTGAAAGCAAAATTGGTGCTCAGCCCACCGTAGCCATCTGACACAAAATGCGTGACAGCAACGGACTGGGTGCCGTAGTTTTGCCCGACCTTTATATACACCGATCCGGTGTATGCAGAGACGTCACTCGAGATGCCAAACTGGTAGGGGCCCAGGTTGCGGGTCGCAGTAGTGGTGTAGCCATCAGAGTTGCGCACACTCACTGTGGGCGTCACCCAGGTGCTATCGGCCAAGGTGCCGAGCCGGTCACCAGCGGAGACCAACTGGTTGTGGTTGGTGGCGCTAAAGATGTCCTGCGTGCTTCCCAGCAAACTGTTTGCTGTGCCAACCGTACCCACGCTGCTTGCGCCTAGCCAGGTCAGGGCACCACGGCCATTGCCCCAGCTGGGGCTGATAGTCAGAAAGTTTCCGTCATTCAGTGTGCTGCCCAACAGGCCCACATGGTCGCCGGTAGTGGTGAGGTTGTAGGTGGTGTCGGTGTACGCTTGCGCATTCGCCGTACGGCTGCTAGTCGCCGTGGTGTAGACGTCGGAGGTGCTACCCACCAGGCTATTGCTGCTGCCCACCGCGCCGGCCAGGCCGGTTGTGCCATTGCCCCAGGTCACAGCGCCCTTGCCCGCGCTCCAGCTGGGACTGCGCACCACAAAGTTGCCGTTGGTGAGCAGGTCCACCGTTGGGGTCAGGTTGGCATACCAGGTCGAATCGATACGCGAGGCGCCATCATTTCCCATGCTGGTCGTCATACGAGAATTCGACTGGTTGTAGCTGCCCACATAATCTCCGGCCAGGCTGCCGACCAGACTGTTGCTGCTCGACAGGGCCGCACCGGCACCGGCAGCCCCAAAGGCGTGGCCATTGCTGCCGTCTACCCAGGTGACGGCGCCAAACGCCGCCGTGGTGTATTGCACCGATGCGCGATTGCCCCACTGCGGGCTGAGCACCAAGTAATGGGGTCTGAGGCCATCGCTGCCCATGGCACCCACCGTGATGACGCCGCCCGATCCCACGGCCTCGTATGCGTCGGACCCGACCAGGCTGTTGGCAGAAGATACAGCACCCAGCACGCCACTGCTTGCGCTGCCCCAGGTGACCGCGCCGGCATTGATCTTCGTGCCTGTTGGATGGGTCCATGTGGGACTGTAGGCGACGTAATTGCTGGCGCTCAACGGGATGACCGTTGTTCCAATCAGGTCCCCACCCGTGCTGCCCACCAGGCTGTTGGCAGATGACATCTGACCGGCCATGCCGGTAGCGCCAAGGCCAAAGGTCACAGAGCCGGCCGACCCGCCGCTCGTGGTGTCCACCACCAGGTAGTTGCCATTGGTCAACGTGACAAGGCCGTTGGCCACATCCCCTTGGGTCATACGGGACGCAGCGTAGGGATAGGTGGTGTTGTAAGTCGTCGTGTTGTAGTCGTACGAGTAACTGGTTAGCGATGAACTACTGGCCTTGCTGCCAAGGGCATCACCGGCTGCACCCACCAGGCTGTTGCCAATGGCGACAGCCACTCCTGTGGCACCTGCGCCGTAGACCAGGCCATTGCTGCCGTTGACCCAGGTGACGGCACCATTCGGATTGTTCTGCAAGAACTTGCCAGCTGCGGCATTGCCCGTGGCTGCCCACAGCGGGCTATCCACCAGGTAATTGGCGCCACCCGTGCCCACCGGCACGATGCCACCGCTGCCCACAAAGTCAAAACTGCGATCGCCGTACAGGCTGTTCGAGGTGGCCACCGTACCCGTGGCACCGCCGCTTGCCCCATAGGTCACGGCACCCGCATAGGTGTAAGCGCCGTTGGTCCATTGCGGACTGGCCACCGCATAGTTGCCACCGGCCAAGGCCACCACGCTTTGACCCACGAAGTCGCCAGGCGCGCCCGGCGCGTTGGAGCGTATGGGACTATTGGCGCTGCCGTTATAGGTCTCGGTATAGGGCAGGGCCGACGCCCAGTCCAGCACATAAACCGTATGGGAGCTTGAGTCGGTGGAAGTCACCGCCACGCTTCGGATGGGCGTGCTGCCCACCAGGGAAACTGTTGCCGAGATCGCCCCACCTGCGGCGCCATTGCGTAGTTGGCCATTGCTGGCATTGATCCAGGTCGCGGAACCGCGACCGTTATACGCATAGGGATTGCCCACCACCACATTGCCGTCGGTCAAGGCATAGACTGCCGTTGTGCCTGGCACGCTGACATAGTTCACCGCATCGAAATAGGTCAGCTTACCCAACTGGTCGTTGGCGGTCACCGTGGCACTTCCCGTCGAGACGTTCTTGCCGTTGTAAGTGCTGACCGAGTCCGTTCCCGTGGAGCCCACCAGGCTATTGGAAGTGCCCACCAGATTGGCCGCGCCGCCATTGGTGCCTGCGCCACTTTGCCAGGTAATGGCACCGGAAGAAACCGAGCCTGCGGTGATGGCGTAGGCACTCGGATGCGGCAGCGCATCGGTCATCACGGTCGCATCCAACGCGCTCTTACTGAAGTAGTTCTTGCTGGCCTGGGTATAAAAGTTGGGGCTCAGCACCAGGTAGTTGCCATTGCTGAGCGTGTAGATGCCGGCACTGGAAATCTTGTCGCCAGCGTAGCTACCGCGCAGGTTGGATAGCAGTGCCCCGGTCTTGGTGTCAAACAGATAGACAGCACCGGTTGCGGTCGCACTTCCGGTATCGGCGTTGGGTGCGGTGATGAGCACATTGCCGCCGCTCAAGACCTTAGTTGTAGTGCCAAATCCATTGGTGCTCGATGGCGTCGGGTCAGCCAGGTCCAGCGTGGCCAAGGCACTGCTGGCGTCGTCAATGATGATATTGCGTGGATCGAAGAGGACGGAGCCGCCATGTGCGCCAGACAAGTCCACCTTGCCGGTGAAGGCCAGGTTGCCCTTGCCGGAGATTTCGGCCTGACCTCCATTGCCACCCAGTGCACCCCCTGTGGCCGATACCTGGCCTGCGAACAGGGTGGTGTTGTCAGACCACACCACCACGGTGCCACCGTCGCCACGTTCACCGGCATCCGCACGCAGCGAACTGCTTGCGTTGATACCGAGCTCCAGCGCATTGGCAAGGGAACTGTCGGCACCTTGGAACCCTCCGCCAATGCGGATGCTTCCGCCATTGCCTGTTCCGCTGGCATCGATGCGTACCGCGCGGAGTTGAACGCTGTCGGCGGTCATGCTGACGCTGCCGCCCTCGGCGTTGGCCCCGGTGCCACGCGCCGATAGGTTGGCCGAGGAGTAGATCCGCCCCTGTACGGCACTGTCCGTGCTGCCGGTGTGGCCACCCTGTATAGACACCGAGCCACCTGCGGTCGCACCGTCAGCGCTCAACAGCGTCGAGGCGGTTTGCATCACGGTCGTGGCATCCAGGGCAATGTGTCCACCCTGCCCCTGGTCGGAATTGGCTTGCATTTGGCCCGACTGGTTGATGAAGTCAGCGCGCACACTGATACTTCCCGCCTTGCTTGCCGACACGTTGACAATGCCGGCCGTATCGACGGTGCTACCTTCTAGCAGGACTGCACCACCCGCTGCTTCAATCTTTGCGGCACTGCTGACCAGGCGCAAAACACCATCCTGTGTCACCAACTGGTTTGCAGTGCTGGCACCGCCTACTGAAATGGCTTGTTCAACCAAACGGTTGGCCGCGCCCGCAGAAAGAATAGCCGTGCCACCGTCCACCTGGATCAGGTTTCGGTTTTCCACCAACGCACTCACGCTGGCGGGGTCTACTTTGACACCCAAAAGGCCAGTGCCAGAAATATCCAAGGTGACGGCATCTCCTGCTGCCATCGCAACGGTTCCCAACTTCGCGGTAAGCACCCCTTCGTTTCTTGCTTCCTGCGACAGCAATGCAATATAGCCGCCAGCCTTTGCAGTGAGCGCGCCCTGGTTCACGACGCTGGCACCCGCGCTTTCACGAAAAAATTTCAGACGTCCGTTCATGAAATCCGTGTCTGAAATATTCAACGAGCTGGCAACCAAGCCGCCCACATCCACTTGCGAGCCTGGGCCAAAGACAATGCCACTCGGATTGACCAAAATGACCTGCCCATTGGCGCTCATGCGGCCATAGATGGCGCTCGGGTCTCCGGTCATGACCCGGTTCAAGGCCACCGACGCAGCGCTTGGCTGGCTGAAGTTCACTTGGGCTTGCGCACCGATGTTGAAGCTCTGCCAATTGATAGCCGCCTGCGTCGAGCTTTGCAAAATAGTGAGCTGATTGCCGCTCTGGCTGATGCTGGCCTGTCCGGCGCTGACTGCCGCGCCTGTGGGCAATGCGTTGGTGGCAGGTGGCCCCGCAGCCAAGGCCGAGGTTGCGGCGATGGCTGCGATGGCGAGCACGGCGCCGACTACGGCCGAGCTGCGTTTACCATGTCCGCGGGCAAACTCGGCCACCGCGACATAAGCACCAATGGCATCACGCCAAACCAAGCGATAAATACGATTGATAGCACCAGGACCTTTGTTCATGTCTCACTCCTCAATTTGACTAGCACTTTCAAGCTGCCAACGCAGCAATGGCTGAAAGAACGATATTTGTTTCGATAGCTATAGCGCTGTCTGGCAGAGACTAGAAAGTCTTGAGCAGCGAGATCCAGACTCTCGGATCCTTGAGGGATCCATCGGCATCGTTGCCGTTCGCCGCATTGGCAAACGGATTCGATCCGTTGCGCCATGCCACGCTGCCCTTGATTAACAAGGTGGCAGCTGCCCCATAGGTGAACCCGATGCCGGTACCGCTATAGGTTCCGGTCTTGGGATTCAAGGTGCCTACGTTGTCGTATTTGTCGCGCGTCAGTGTGGCGCTGTCAAAAAATACCGATACCGTCAAATCATCAGAGATCTTGTGCCGCAGCTCCACATTGACCATGGAGCCTTCATCGCCGCTGACTTCTGACGAGGAATAGGCACGCACGGCATCCGGTCCGGTTGCGAGAAACTTTTCCGATGAATCGAAGTTCTTGCTGGCCAGTTGACCGGAATAGGTCAGGGCCAAAGTGTCCTCTGGAGTCAGACGCTGCAATCGTCCAATGTTCCAGGCCAACTTGCTGAAATCCCCTTGCCGAGACGCGCCGTTGCTGACTTGGTCTGCGCCCTGGTCAGCCACGTTGCCAGAGAGGTCCAGATGTCCTGCGCTGTAGCTGAGTGTGAATTGGGTGAGCCCACCGCCCAACCAGCCGTCCAGCGCATCGCCCGAAAGGGACAAGGCACTGACGTCCACCTTCTTCTTACTGAGTTCCAAGCCCTGCACCGTATTGGCATAGCGCTTCTGGTCAAAAGTCATTCCCACCGACAGGTTGCGTTCATTGCTGCGCAACAGCGGATAAATGAAGTTGAGACCTTGAAGATCTGCAGTGCCCGCGTACACGGTGGACAGCATTTGGTAGCTATAGGGCAAGTTGGAAACACTGGCACCGATTCGCAATCCGTCGTATCCCAATGGGAGCGTGTAGGCGGCGCGGTAATAGGAGCTGTGGTCACTGGCATTTGCGGAAAACGCGAGCTGATCGCCTACATGCAGCGGACTGTTGATATTCATGCCCAGGGTGAGGCGTGTCTCGCCTGTACTGGTGGCACCAGAATTATCCAACTGCGCATACCCGGTGTACTTGGGCGTGTCACCAACATTCACTGCCAAGAGCGACTCGCCCTCGCTCTTTCCTGGCTCCAGAACGGAACTCACCGCCGCGCCGGGTAAGGCGTTCAATAGCGTAATCGAACGTTGCAAATCATCCGGACGAATCGGCTTTCCAACCCCATTGCGGCTTGCTATGAAATGTTGAATTTGCTGATCGCTCAGGCTTGTGCTGCCCTTTTCTTTGCGGATGTCGATGGAACCCAAGCGCCCCTCTACAACCACCAGTTTGACGATCGCTTTGCCCAGTTCTTGCTCTGGCAAATAGGTACGAACCAGATATCCCTGGCTGCGGTAGAAACCGGTGACCGCATCGGCGGCTTGCTGCAGCCCCGAAAATGGCACTGACTTCCCCACCCACGGCAACAGCACGGACTGGATCGATGTTTCTTCGAGCAGGGTGACTCCGCCAAGTACAAATCCGCTGATCCGTACAAGCGCTGGAGAGATGTCGTCTTTGGGTGCCTGCTGTGCAGGAAAGGATGGCAGCGTGTCGGGAAGCTTGCGCGTCTCTTGCTCCTTCTGAAGCTCCCGACTCAAGGTGCCTGCATCAGGTTGCGCGTGTAGCCATGGGTGACACAGCAACAGGCCGCAAGACACGACCAAGGGCAGATGGATGAGTTTCTTTGCCATGCAAGCTACGCTTTCAACAAACTTTATTTTTCGTTACGGCAGCAGACAAGATGCCAATCCATGAGCGATTGGCACCACATATCCGTTGCTTTTTCTATCCGCTCACGGTATCTCCAACGCTGACCCCGTGGCGGCGTAGTATGCGTGAAATTATGTTCATTATCGAACATTGAAGAATTTTTTTATGTGTGACACCGGGTAACTTGGCTTGCAAAAAAAACACCTGGGCCCAGTTTTTAGGCTGCTGATGGAACTGGACTGGAGACAAATTCCATCTGTTCAGCCCAATGTTTGAATGCAAGCACATGGCAATGAAGAAGCTGCCCTTAAAGGGGGCAACCGCAAACAAGCTTCAAGAATCAGCCAAGCGCGGGGCTGAGCGGCCACCTTGTCGCGCGCCCAGGGCAAACAGTTTGTACCGGCAACTTCGACCGTTAATGCAGTGGTCCCGGAGGAGGTCCGTGAACCGGAGTTCGAGCAACTCTGGTTTGAAAGGAGTGGCGAAAACGACAGCACTTTTCAACGACTACGTTGCTCGATTTGGGGTCTAACCTGTCGCCCGATCCGAGCCACAAGGGCAAGCTGCAGGCGGCTCAGCCCCAACGTCAACCGCCCCTTGCGAGAGCCGCCATAGTCCAAGCGCCTTCAGGACTGGCGCCTCTGCTCGCGCAGCATAAAGAGGTAAAGACTCTCCACCTTGTCGCGCGCCCAGGGCGTCTTGCGCAGCAGCTTCAGGCTCGATGCGACGCTGGGCTCGTGGCTGAAGCAGCGCAGCGGAATGCGCTGGGCCAGGCCGTCCCAGCCATAGCCCTCGGCCAGCGCCGTGACGATGGCCTCCAGCGTCAGGCCATGCAAGGGGTTGTGCGCTTGCTTGGCCGGCGGAGTTGCCGGCGCTGATGGAGGGGGCGCGGCAGGAGCGGGTGGGGCTGCGGGGATATCGGTCATGGCCTGCATTTTAGGGGGCACAGGTCGATGGTTCCCTTCACATTTCGAACTGCGGCTGCAACAAGCGGATGCGCCCCATGGCCATGCCGGCGGCGGCGGTGCGGGTTTCCACGCCGAGCTTGACGAACACATGTTCCAGGTGCTTTTTCACCGTCATCGGGCTGCTGCCCAGGATGTCGCCTATGTCCTTGTTGGTCTTGCCCTTGACCACCCAATACAGCACCTCGGCCTCCTTGGGCGTGAGCTTGAAGGACAGGCCAATCGCCTCGATCACCGCCGTGTCGGACACCTCGCGCATCACGATCAGCCAGTCGCCCAATCCTTCGGCATCGTCGATCTGCTGGTGCAGCCGAAACGAAAGCCGCTTGGCACCCTGCTCCAGCGTCAGGCGCGGTGGCTCGCCGGGCTGCTCGAGTTGGCTCAGACACTGTTGCAGCCATTCCTTCACTTGCGGTGGTGTGTGCGGTGCCTGCGTGGCGCAATAGCGCTCCAGCAGTTCGCGCGCCAGCGGCGTTTGCCACAGCAAGGCGCCATCAGACGCGCGCACGGTGATGGTGGCGTAGCCAAAGGCATCGAGCGCGTTGCGGGTCTGGCGGCGCTCACGCGCACCGGCCAGATGCACCGCCATGCGCGCCATCACCTCCTTGGGTTTGATCGGCTTGGTGACATAGTCCACCGCACCGCATTCGAGCGCGGCCACCAGGTGCTCGGTCTCGGTCAGCCCGGTCATAAAAATGATGGGAATGTGCGCGGTGGCGGCCAAGGCTTTCAGGCGCCGCGCCACCTCAAAGCCGTCCATGCCGGGCATCATGGCGTCCAGCAGCACCACATCGGGCAGGGCCTGCAAGGCGCGTTGAAGCGCGGCCTCGCCGCTGGTGGCAATCAGCACGGTGTAGCCCGATTCGTCCAGCGCGTCGTGCAACACCGACAGGTTGTCGGGCACATCGTCCACGATCAGCACCACGTCGCTGTTGCCGCGGTCGAGTGTGCTTGCAATGTCAATCATGGGCTTCATCGAGCGCCTTCTGTATTTGGATCAGCATGGTTTCAAACTGGTAGAGGCGCGCCAACGCGGTTTGCGCCTGAAGGAAAGCGGCGCAAGGCGGATGGGCCAGGGCCATTTCACCCAGCTGGTTGAGGATGCCGCGAAAGTAGCCCAGTTGCACCAAGGCCTGCAGGGCCAGCAGCTCGTCGCGCGGCGGCGTGGCTGCAGGATACAGCGCGGCTGGCGCTGGCGCAGGGACGGCGCTGTCCACCTCCTGTGTGAGCCAGCTCAAACACAGGCGGCGCTCCAGCCAGTCGAGCAACTCGCTGTGGCGCACCGGCTTGACGATGAAGTCCTCCAAAGCAATGCCCAGGCCATGGTCGAGCGCGCGGTCAAAGGCATTGGCCGACACAATCGCCACCGCCGGCTGCGGCCCACCCAGGGCGCGTATGCGGCGCAGGGTTTCCCAACCGTCTATGCCGGGCATGGCCAGGTCCAACAGCACCACATCCGGGTTCAGTCCGGCGGCCAGCAGGTCCAGGCAATCGTGGCCGCTGGCGGCCTGGCGCAAGGCAAAGCCCAGCGGCTCCAGCAGTTGCAGCAACAGGCTGCGGTCGCCCGCTTCGTTGTCCACCACCAATATCTTGCGTCTGGGGCCGCCATAGCCGCTGCGAGAGAGCCGCTGCGCTCGCTCAGTCAGCAGACGCTGCACCCCTTCGGGCGGCATATGCAACTGCGGCAAAAACAGGCGCACGGCAAACACCGAGCCCTGACCCGGCACGCTTTGGAGCTGCATCTCTCCGCCCATCAAATCGGTCAGCATCTTGGCAATCGTCAGGCCCAGGCCGGAGCCACCCGAGCCCTGTGCCGCACCGCGCACAAAGGGCTCATAGACCTTGTCGATTTCCAACGCCGTCATGCCGGGTCCGGTGTCCACAATTTCGATGTGCGCCATCTCTCGCGCATAGCGCACCCGCAAAATCACGCCGCCGGTTTGCGTGAACTTGATGGCATTGCCGAGCAGGTTGAAGCAGATCTGGCGCAGGCGCTTGTCGTCTGCCTTGACCCACTCGGGCAGGAGGCCCTGCACCTCGTAGCGAAAGCTCAGGCCCTTCTCCAACGCCTGCAACTCAAACATGGTGGACATGTCGGCCATGGCCGCTTCAAACTGCAGCGGCTTGCGCGCCAGCACCAGCTTGCCGGACTCGATCTGCGCGATCTCCAGCGTGCCCTCCATCAGCGAGAGCAAATGCTCGCCCCCGCGCAGGATGACGCCGAGCGCCTGCTTGCGGTGCGGCGGTATATCGGCGTCCTGCCCCATCAGCTGCGCATAGCCCAGGATGCTGTTGAGCGGCGTGCGCAGCTCGTGGCTGATGGCACTGATGTAGCGGCTCTTGGCGGCATTGGCCTGGTCGGCCTGTTTGCGCGCCAACTCGGCCACCTGCTTGGCCTCTTGCAGCGCCCTGTCGGTCTGGCGGTGCAACTCAATTTCGACCATCAGCAAATGCGTTTGGCGGTTGCTTTCTTCTTGCGCCACCGATCGGCTTTTGTGCGCCAGCACCAGCCACCAGGCCACGATGCCCGAGAGCAGCAAGAGCACGGCAAAGGCCTTGGAAAAGCCCGACTGCAGGGCCGCGCGCAAAGCAGCCTGTTGGTCGGCGACATAGGCCATGGCGGCAAAGGCCGAGAGCTCCTGGCGGTAGAACATGGCAAACACGGTGACCAGCAGCGGCACGATCACCGCCATCAACAGCACGAAGTGCGACAGGCCCCGGTCCAGATAGGGCCACACCTGTTGGGGCAGCATCCAGCGCAGCGCACCCGACCATTGCACGGCCAGACTGGCGTGGGGTTTGCAGACATCGCCACAGCGCGCGTCCAGCGTGCAGCACAGCGAGCAGATCGGCCCTTGGTAGGCCGGGCAATGCGCCATGTCCGGGCCTTCGTAGTTGCGCTCGCAGATGACGCAGCGGCTGGGCAGCAGGCGCGAATAGCCGCCCTGCCCTTCCACAGAATGCCGTGCAATGTAATAGCGGCCCTTGGTGGCCCAAGCCAACAGCGGCGATGTGAGCATCGCCGTGACCAGCGCCACCAGCGCCGAGAAGGCCTGTGCCATGGCGCCGAATACACCCAGATAAGCGGCAATCGACAGGCTGGACGCCAACACCATGGCGCCCACGCCCACCGGATTGATGTCGTACAAATGGGCGCGCTTGAACTCAATGCCCTTGGGCGACAGGCCCAGCGGCTTGTTGATCACCAAATCGGCCACCACCGCCATGATCCAGGCAATGGCGATGTTGGAGTACAGGCCCAGCACATCGCCCAGCGCCTGGAACACATTCATCTCCATCAGCATGAAGGCGATCAGGCTGTTGAACACCACCCAAACCACGCGCCCGGGGTGGCTGTGCGTCAGGCGCGAGAAAAAATTGCTCCAGGCCAGCGAGCCGGCATAGGCATTGGTGACATTGATCTTGAGCTGCGACAGCACCACAAAAAGGGCCGTGGCCGCCACCGCCCAACCCAGTTTGGGAAACACATATTCATAGGCCGCCAGGTACATCTGGTTGGGGTCCACCGCGCGGTCGGCGGGCACGCTGTGGCGGATAGCCAGGTAGGCCAGATAGGCGCCGCCCAACATCTTGACCACACCCAAAACCACCCAGCCCGGCCCGCCCATCAGCACCGCCAACCACCAGCGTTTGCGGTTGGCGTGCGTCTGCTGCGGCATAAAGCGCAGGTAGTCGGCCTGCTCGCCCATTTGCGTGATCAGGGCAATGCCCACCGTGAGCGCTGCACCAAACAGGCGCACATCGAAGCTACCGGCCACGCCAAATTCACCGGCGTAGTGCGTGATGCCATTAAAGGCAGAGGGATCGCGCACCAGAACGAAACAGAAGGGCAGGACCAGCATCAAGAGCCAAATCGGTTGCGTCCACAATTGCAGCTGGCTGATGGTGGACACGCCATGCGTGACAAGCGGGATCACCACCAGCGCGCAAATCAGGTAGCCCCAGGTGGGCGGAATGTCCAGCGCGAGCTCCAACGCATAGGCCATGACGGCCGCCTCCAAGGCAAAGAAGATGAAGGTAAAGGAGGCATAGATGAGCGAGGTAATGGTGGAGCCGATGTAGCCAAAGCCCGCACCGCGCGTGAGCAGGTCCATGTCCACGCCATAGCGGGCCGCATACACGCTGATGGGCAGGCCAGCCAGAAAGATCACCAGCCCGGTGACCAAAATGGCCCAGAAGGCGTTCTCAAAACCATACTGCACCAAGAGCGTGGCGCCTACGGCTTCGAGCACCAAAAACGAGGCAGCACCAAAGGCCGTATTGGCCACGCGCCACTCGGACCAGCGCCTGAAACGCTGCGGCGTGAAACGCAGGGCGTAGTCCTCCATGGTCTCGCTGGCGACCCAGTTGTTGTAGTCACGGCGGATCTTGACCACCCGCTGGCGGGCAGCGGGCTTGGTGGGGCTTGCGTCAGTGGGGCTGGCTGGCTGGTCTGGGTGCACCGGTTAAGGGCAGCATGTTCCATGCCAATGGTTTGTGTGCAGGGTGCCATGGCGGCCTGCGTGCCTTCGGACTCGTGACCAAGCCCGAAGTTCCTTACGTGCGTCTGAGTGCCGCAGTCCGCGTGGGGCCATTGCAACAGGGCACGACCCTTGCTTAGGTGTTTGCATTAATCTGCAGCCTGAACTAAAGATACCAGCCGCACCATGAAATGAACACCGCGTGTTCGGTCCTCCCTTGCGGGCCGCGCGCGCTAACTTTTGAGTGAAACGAAATGGAACTGACCCCAAGAGAGAAAGACAAGCTGCTGATCTTCACGGCCTCGCTGCTGGCCGAGCGCCGCAAGGCGCGTGGCCTGAAGCTGAACTATCCCGAGGCCATCGCCCTGATCAGTGCGGCGGTGATGGAGGGCGCGCGCGACGGGCAGACCGTGGCGCAACTGATGTCCTTCGGGCGCACCGTGCTGACGCGCGAAGATGTGATGGACGGCATTGCCGAGATGATTCCCGACATCCAGGTGGAGGCCACCTTCCCCGACGGCACCAAGCTGGTGACCGTCCATGAGCCAATTGTTTAACCCCACGGAGGAACTGACCATGCGTACCAGCCTGAAAACCATTGCCACCCTGCTCATCGCTGCCGCCACGTCTGCCAGCGCCCTGGCCCATACAGGTGCGGACGCGCACCAGCACATGGGCTTTTTGGCCGGCTTTTTGCATCCCTTCACCGGCCTGGACCACATGGCGGTCATGCTGGCCGTAGGTATGTGGAGCGCCCTGATTGCCAAACAGTTGGGCCATGAAATGCTGTGGGGCCCACTGGGCTTTGCCAATATGCTGCTGGCCGGCGCCGCGCTGGGCCTGCAGGGCGTGCAGATTCCCGCTGTCGAGCCGCTGATTGCCGCCTCGCTGGTGGCCACTGGTTTGTTGGTGCTGAGCAAGCTGCCTCTGCGCGGCCTTGTTGCGGCGCTGCTGGTGGGACTTTTTGCCGTCTTCCATGGCCTGGCGCATGGCCATGAACTGGCCGACAACGCCAACGCCTTCCCGGCGCTGGCCGGCATGGTCTGCGCCACGCTGCTGCTCCACGGCATGGGCCTCGCGATGGGCTGGTCGCTGCGCGGTGCCAACGTCTGGGTGCCACGCCTGCTCGGTGGCGCCGTGGCGGCCTTTGGCAGCGCGCTGCTTGTGCTGCAACTGAGCAACTAAGAACCGAGAACGCACACATGACCCCAGGCGAAATCCTCACCGACGAAGGTGAACACATTCTCAACGCCGGCCGGCGCACGTTGACGCTGGTGGTGCAAAACCGCTCTGACCGTCCGGTGCAGGTCGGCTCGCATTACCACTTTGCCGAGACCAATGAGGCGCTCGGCTTTGACCGCACGGCCGCGCAGGGCATGCGCCTGAACATTGCATCGGGATCGGCCGTGCGCTTTGAGCCGGGCCAGCAACGCACGGTGGAGCTGGTGGACTATGCCGGTGACCGCGTGGTGTACGGATTCAGAGGTTTGACGCAGGGGCCGTTGGCCGCCTCAGTGGCGAAGCAGGGAACAAAGTAATGGCAACGATTGGACGCCGCGCCTATGCGGAAATTTTTGGCCCCACCACCGGTGACCGGGTGCGCCTGGCCGACACCGGCTTGCTCATTGAGGTCGAGAAGGACTACACGCTGGCCGCCGGCGAGGGCCGGACAGATGCCGCCGGGAACCCTGTCGGCTATGGCGAAGAAGTGAAGTTCGGCGGCGGCAAGACGATTCGCGACGGCATGGCGCAAAGCCAGCGCACGCGTGACGGCACCGGCAGCGGCCCCGAGGCCGGTGGCGCGGTGGACTGCGTCATGACCAATGCGCTGATCATCGACCACTGGGGCATCGTGAAGGCCGACATTGGATTGAAGGGCGGGCGCATTGTCGGCATCGGCAAGGCCGGCAATCCGGACACGCAACCGGGCGTGGACATCATCATCGGGCCGGGCACCGAAATCATTTCATGCGAGGGCAATATCGTCACTGCCGGCGGCATCGACAGCCACATCCACTTTATCTGCCCGCAGCAAATTGAAGAGGCCCTGGCCAGTGGTGTGACCACCATGATGGGCGGCGGCACGGGACCGGCCACCGGCACCTTTGCCACCACCTGCACGCCCGGCGCCTGGAACATCGAGCGCATGCTGCAAGCGGCCGACGCCTTCCCCATGAACCTGGGCTTCCTGGGCAAGGGCAATGCCTCTCTGCCCGCCGCCCTGCACGAGCAAATTGATGCCGGCGTGATTGGTTTGAAGCTGCATGAAGACTGGGGCACCACGCCCGCGGCCATCAGCAACTGCCTGGACGTGGCGGATGAAACCGATGTGCAGGTGGCCATCCACTCCGACACCTTGAACGAATCGGGCTTTGTCGAAAACACCATCGCGGCCACCAAGGGACGCGGCCTGTGCGCCTTCCACACCGAAGGGGCCGGCGGTGGCCACGCGCCCGACATTTTGAAGGTGGTGGGCCAGGCCAACTTTTTGCCCAGTTCCACCAACCCGACCATGCCCTACACGGTCAACACGCTCGATGAGCATGTGGACATGCTGATGGTCTGCCACCACCTGGACGCAGGCATTGCCGAAGACCTGGCCTTTGCCGAGAGCCGCATCCGCAAGGAAACCATTGCCGCCGAAGACATACTGCACGACCTGGGCGCCATCAGCATGATGAGCAGCGACAGCCAGGCCATGGGGCGCGTGGGCGAGGTCATCATCCGCACCTGGCAGACGGCGCACAAGATGAAGGCACAGCGTGGCTGGCTTCAGAATCCGCTGTCGGCCGCCAGCGGCGTGGCCGAGGACAGTTCCCGCAACGACAACTTCCGCGTCAAACGCTACATCGCAAAGTACACCATCAACCCGGCGATTGCCCACGGCATCCGCCACGAGGTGGGCAGCGTGGAGGTGGGTAAATTTGCCGACCTGGTGGTCTTCAAGCCGGCCTTCTTTGGTGTGAAACCTGCGCTGATTCTGAAGGGCGGCTTTATCGCCTATGCCGCCATGGGCGACCCCAATGCCAGCATTCCCACGCCACAGCCGGTGCATTACCGCCCCATGTTTGGCGCCTATGGTGGCGCGCTGCACCGGGGTTCACTGACCTTTGTGTCGCAGGCGGGATTGAACGCCGGCATCAAGGAACGCTTTGGCCTGAACAAGAGCCTGAGTGCGGTGAAAAACATACGGGGAGTGCGCAAACAGCACATGATTCACAACAGCTACTTGCCCACCATGGAGATCGACGCGCAGACCTATTCGGTGCGGGCCGACGGCCTGTTGCTCACCTGCGAGCCGGCCACCGTGTTGCCGCTGGCGCAGCGCTACTTTTTGTTTTGAACCTCAGCTTGAATAGCGCTGAATGTTGCTGCGAATCCAGGTCGCGAACTCCGATTCAGGCAACTTGCCAGCGGCCAGTTCCAGCATGTTCACCACACAATCTGCGTCTGCGGCAATGAGCTCCTGTCCATTGAGCGCCAGAAACAACTCCACAGCAACAAAAGCGGTGCGCTTATTTCCATCTACAAACGGGTGGTTGCGCGCCAATCCATAGCCGTATGCAGCAGCCAGATCGGCCAGGTCGGGATTTCCATAATGGGCTAGTTGCTGTGGGCGAGCCAGCGCGGATTCGAGCATGTTGGTGTCGCGAAGACCAGAACCGCCACCGTGCTCGGCAAGCTGTTCATCATGCACCGCATGGATTAACCGTGCGTCAATCCAGTTCCATGGATAGGCCTTCGCGCTCATTTGGCCAACTCCCGCAAAACCTCCTTGCGCTTCTTCATGATTTTTCGGGCCTCGGTCATTTGCGCGTCAAACTCAGGGTCGTAGCCGCTGAGGTTGACGCCATTGGCCGACTCGGTCCAAAAGAGCGAATCGCCCCTTTCCACTTTCAGAAGGGACAGCAACTCCTTGGGCAGGATCACCCCCACTGAATTGCCGATCTGGGTCAGTTTGAGTGCAGACATGGTGATGGACTCCAAGTTATAACATTTGTAATATTATCTGCGAACCAGCTCCCTTACAAGAGAACACCATGATCCAAGCATCCAAACTCATTCCCCAGGGCAAGGGCCTCGCGCCGGCCATGCTCAAGCGCGCCAGCACCATCGAACTGGACTGGGACCTGCGCCAGAAAAGCCGCTTAGAAGCGACCGACTCGGCCGGGCGCAGCATAGGCGTGTTCCTGCCGCGTGGCACGGTGCTGCGCGGTGGCGATGTGCTCGTTGCTGAAGACGGCTCGCTAGTCCAAGTATGGGCCGCGCCACAACAGGTACTGCGCATCACCCATTGCTCCAAGCATGGCACGCCGTTTGACCTGATACGCGCGGCCTACCACCTGGGCAACCGCCATGTACCCATAGAGCTCAAGCCCGACTTTTTGCAGATCGAGCCCGACCATGTGCTGGCCGACATGCTGCGCGCCATGCACCTGATCGTGAACGCAGTGGAGGCGCCGTTTGAGCCGGAGAACGGTGCCTATGCCACGGGTGGCCATGCACAACACCACGGCCACGAACACCACGCGCAGGAGGCCCATGGCCACGGCCACGGCCATACCCACGCGCCGGGGCATGATGAGCATGGGCACGACGACCATGGCGACGGCCACCAGCACGGCCCCGATTGCGACCACAGCCACAAGCACTGAGACCTGTGAACGACATGTCCTTTATGCAGCTGATGTGGCTGGCCTCACCGGCCCTGCCGATTGGCGGCTTTGCCTATTCGGAGGTGCTGGAGGCGGCAGTGGATTCGGGCCGCGTCACGATCGAGACCGAGGCCTCAACCTGGCTGGTAGACCAGTTGCACCTGGGCCTGTCGCGCTCCGATTTGTCGGCCGTAGCCCAGGCCATTCCAGCCTGGCGCGCGCATGACCACGCACGCATCGCCGCACTCAACGCCTGGGTGCTGCAAACCCGCGAGAGCAGCGAACTGCGCGCACAGACCGAGCAAATGGGGCGCAGCCTGCTGGAATGGCTGCGCAACCACAACACCGCCACGCCCGCGCAAATAGCCACGCTGGCCGCCATGGATGCGAGCTACCCGCTGGCCTTCGCACTGGCCGCCTCTGCCACCCAGGCCCCTGTGCGCGACTGCCTCTTGGCCTATGCCTTTGGCTGGGCCGAAAACATGGTGCAAGCGGCCATCAAATCGGTGCCCCTGGGCCAGAGCAGTGGTCAGCGCATTCTGTCCGCCCTCACGGCCGAAATCCCCTCTGCCGTGGACCATGCGCTGACCTTGGATGACGATGCGCGCCAAGCCTTTTCTCCCCTGCTGGCGATTCTGAGCTGCCAGCACGAAGTGCAATATTCACGCCTCTTTCGATCCTAGGAAACCATTCGCCATGTCCCAACCCCTGTCCTCTGCCCTGCACCATATCGCCAAGCGCACCAAGAAGCTGCCCCCTCTGCGCGTGGGCATAGGCGGCCCCGTGGGTTCGGGCAAGACCACGCTCTTGGAAATGCTGTGCAAGGCCATGCGCGAGCAATACGACCTGGTGGCCATCACCAACGACATCTACACCAAGGAAGACCAGCGCCTGTTGACCGTGAGCGGCGCCCTGCCCGCCGAGCGCATCATGGGTGTGGAAACCGGCGGCTGCCCGCACACCGCCATCCGCGAAGACTGCTCCATCAATCTGGAGGCGATTGACCGCATGCTGGTGGAGTTCCCCGACGCCGACGTCGTGTTTGTGGAAAGCGGTGGCGACAACCTGGCCGCCACCTTCAGCCCCGAACTCTCCGACCTGACCATCTACGTGATCGACGTGGCCGCCGGCGAGAAGATCCCGCGCAAGGGTGGCCCCGGCATCACCAAGAGCGATTTGTTTGTCATCAACAAGATCGACCTGGCCCCCTATGTGGGCGCCGATCTGGCGGTGATGGAGGCCGACACCATCCGCATGCGCACCACGCCCAAAGGCCTCAAGCCCTTTGTCATGAGCAACCTGAAGACACAGAGTGGTGTGGCCGACATCGTGCGTTTTATCGAAAGCAAAGGCATGCTGCAGGCCGCCTGACCGCACGTAAAAAGGGCCTGCAATGCAGACCCTTTTTTTGGCTTGTGAGGCTGCTTTTTATTTGGCCGTAATGGTCACCGGCACCACCAGCGTGGCGCTCAGACCCAGGTTATCCACCACCGTCACTTTCAGGCTGTAGCTGCCCAACACCGGCTTGGGCCAGCTGGCAGTCAGCCTTGTGCCGCTCATGGAGAAGCCCATGCCCAGTGGCACACCGGATATCGAAATCGACAGGGAAGTGGCCGTCGCATCGGTGATGGAAATACTGCCGCTCAGGGGCTTGCCCACCACACCCTTCATGGCAGCGGCCGTGATCACCGGGCCTGCGGTCGCAATCTTGACGCTGATGACGCCCTTCCCGCTCAAGCCCGTCTTGGTGTCTTTTGCGGTCACGGTCACATTGAAACTGCCCAGCACCGGGCTGGCCCAGCTCACCACACCGGTGGTGCTAATGGCCATGCCCGTCGGTGCGCCGGTCAGCGTGTAGGTGACCGGGTTGGGTGCGGTCACAGCAACCGTAAAGGACAGTGCCACACCGGGCTTGCCCACAATGCTTGCAGCGACCACAGAGGGTGGCAGCGGTGCCGAGACGGCCAGCGTGATCAGCCCCTGTCCGCTCAAGCCCGTCTTCGCATCCTTGGCCACCACGGTGACGCTGTAGTTGCCGGCAAGCGGTGTGGCCCAAGCGATCACGCCCGTGCTGCTGATGGCCATGCCCGCCGGTGCGCCGGTGAGGCTATAGGTCACCGGGTTGGCGGCAATCACCGAAGTGGCGAAGGACAGGGCCTTACCCACCGTTGCCTTGACCGCCGCTGCAGCCACCACCGGTGCGGGCTGCTGTGCAATGGTGACGGTGTAGAGGCCCTGGCCGCTGAGCGCAGTCTTGCTGTCCTTGGCGACCACGGTCACCGCATACACGCCGATCACCGGAGTGGCCCAGCTCACCACGCCGGTACTGGCAATCGCCATGCCCGCGGGTGCGCCGCTCAGGCTGTAGCTAACCGGGTTGGGCGCCGTGGCCGATGCGGTAAACGTGAGCGCTGTGCCCACCACGCCGCTGATGGCTGCCGGTGTCACCACCGGAGCGGCCACATTGCCGGATGCGGTGAGCGCGCTCAGCAGGCCTGTGACATGGGGTGTACCCAGGCCGGTCAGCGGGTCGTAACCCAGCTTGGCGGTGCACAGTGCGCAGGTGCCGTCGGTGCCCTGGGTGATGTCAGCAAACACGCTGGCGTAACTTCCTGGAGCCGTGGCAATCTGGCCGTACAAAACCGCGTGCGGCGCGCCCAGCACCGGTTTGCCGGTTTGTGCTCTCACGGCATTGGCGATGGCTATCAAACCTGCCCACTGCGGCGTGGACAGACTGGTGCCGCCCACGCTGAGCCAGCTCACCGTGGCAGCACCCGGAGTTTGCACCGCCACATATTGGCCAGAAGCCGGATCGGCGTTGAACGCCACGTCGGCCACCGAACGGCGCGGCAGCGAACCCATGCCGGGCACCGCATTGGTCTGGTAGCTCGGTGTTGCCGTATAGGCGCTGATACCGCCACCCGTGCCCGACCAGCCCACTTCGCTGCGTGCGCCGGATCCGCTGTAGGTCAGCGTGGTGCCGCCCACGGCCAGCACATTGGAGGACACAGAGGGCCAGGCCACCGCAGCGCCCGAGTCGCCGGTGGCGGCCAAATAGGTCATGCCAGTGCCCGTGAAGGCCGAGTCCACCGAAGCGGTCCAGTTGCCTTCCGTTGCACCAAAGCTCATGGACACCATGCCGGGCCCCATGGCATTGGCCAGCTTGACGCCGCCCAACAGGTTGTTGATTGATGCGTCGGCCGCCTCAATCAACACAATGCGGGCCAGCGGCGCGGTGGCGTGCGCCCACTGCACATCCAGTGAGATCTCGGTCGCCCAGCCGGCGTTGTAGGCAGGGGCCGTGCCGGTCATGCCGCCGGTGGCGGTGTTGAACACCACCGAAAACTCGCAAGCCGTGCTTGAAGGCGCAGCCAGCGGCAGCGCGGCCGTCACAGCAATCGCCTTGGTGGTGCAGGCGGGCAAGCCAAACTTGGTATTGAAGGCCGCCAGCTCTGCCGCTGCATTGGGGTTGTGCTGCGCGTCCACGATGTAAATCGTCTGGCCAGCACCCATCTGCGCGGCCTGTGCAGCTGTCACGCTGGCACCAAGAACCGGCAATGCGGGCAGGCCGTAAGCGGCGCGAATCTGGGCGGGCGTGTAGGTTGCAATCAGACTGGCAGTGGCCATGGGTGCGACGGCGGCTCCGTCGGGAACCACTTGCGCTTGGCGCCGGGCGCGCGCACTGCGCGGCTCACGCATGTCCTGCGCGGTCAGGCGCTGCGAAGAAAGGCCGGCCATGTCCGCCGACATTGCGTGCCGATGCGGCGCGCGGCGGGACGAAGCATCCGGGTTGAGGGCGTCCCTGTCGTCGGGCGCGTTGAGCAGGCCGGGTGCCGCGTGGAAGAAGGGCTGTGCCATTTGCATGGCGGCAGCTTCCGGCAGCGTGGCCATGTCCACCACGAGGGTGGTGGAGCCGGTAGCAAGCTGCGCCATCTGCGCCATCTGCGGATTGGCTGGTGCCTCGCTTGCCGTGCTGACCTCGCTGCCTCCACCACAAGCGCTCAAGGCCAAGGCCGCAGCCAGGGCAGGCAAGGCTGCACGGGAAACCGCAGCGCGAATCAGAACCGGTATGTTTTTCATGGCAACGACGCTCCAAAAAGGGCGAGGGCCACGCCTGTCAATGCGGTGCGGCAAGCGCAATCCAACCCAAAGGTCTGAACCCACATTGGCGACCCCGCTACCATGGCGCTTGCGCGCTTTAGGCCGGTGGCTTTGCGTCCCTGGCTTTCGACAGGTTTGCCCTCAAAACCCTGCGAGATGCAGAATTTTCCTACATTGTATGGGGGAAATCTGTGCTGAAAAGTAAGCGGCTAAAGCCGCAAACCTCTGCGGGTTAGAATACGCGCCACAGGAAGCTTGGCCGAGCGGTTTAAGGCACCGGTCTTGAAAACCGGCGAGGATGTGAGTCCTCCGTGAGTTCGAATCTCACAGCTTCCGCCAGACCGCCCCGCTCCAGGGGCTTTTTTATGTGCCTCGAACATCCTCAGGCTGCAAATCCTCCGCAACCCACCTGAACTGCGCCAGCGCAGCTTCGAGGTCATCCACAATTTCCTGCGCAATCACTTTTGGCGGCGGCAAGTACCCACAGCGACATCCACCTCAGTGCGGGTCTTGAGCAGCAGTCCGCACCGAATACGGATGTCAGTCTGTTCGTGCCACTGCGAAATTGACCCAAGTTACCGACACCGGATTCAAACGGAAACTGAAAGCCGTGCACAAACCGCCGCCAACAGGCCTAGAGGCCCGCCAATTTCTTGGCATCTACCAAGCTTGAATGCTCGAACGCCTGCGCAAACTCGTTGAGCTCTTGCGTCGTCATGCCAACGTCCGCAGACTGACCTACCGCGCGCCACTGCAAAACTGCCACCACCAGTTCGCGCACGATTGCCAACGCTTGCTCACTGGTCAACGCGAACTGGGAGGCTTGCCCCAGCAATTGATGCATGCTTGTGATGGGGCCTGTATCTTCACTCAGCCACGTTTTGGATTCGCGGTCCTTGTCTGGCATCGGGTTGATGTCGAACGCAGGCGAGAGCTGCCATTGCTTGCTGCCCATATAAAGGAAGCCCATGTTTTGGAGGTGGTCATCGACGTTGGTGATGAGGTGGTTGAAGACCTGACGTCGCCACAATTCTTGGGCATCGTCTACGTAGTTGGCACAGACCCCTTTCATCACCGCGAGTAGCTCGGTGTAGGCGCGGTCCTCCTGTCGATTCGCCTGAAGCAACGTGGCGCCTGACAGGTACGGAATCCGTGCGTCGTCGGGGGTGCGGTCAAATCGCCGGATGACCGCCACGGGAGTGCCTTGAACCACCGACACATGGGCTTTCGCGCAGTGGATACCCGCCAACTCTGCCAACTTGAGCGCCAGCACCTCCGCACGCGTCACATTGCGTTCGTCCTTGATGCTCGGGAACTTTCCCAATGCCAGGTAGCCCTCTTCGTCCAGGATGCTGCATTTCGGGCGCATGCCCCCAAGAGAGGTACCTTTGCCTCGCAGATAGGCCAAATCCTGGGCGGTTTCCTTGCCCCGTTCGACGGCTCGAGAAGATGAGAGCATTTTCTCGAGCTCGAGCATTGGCGGCGTGGCTCGCCTGCCAGCAGGTACGGACTCTAGGTACGCACCATGAGAATTACGCAAGCGCAACGCGCCCATACGGCTGAAATCATCGACTGCGCAAAGATAGTCGAGCTCGGTCAATGCACCCAGCGTCGGGTCGTCCTCGCGGCGTTTGGCATGCGCGCGCGCGATGACACGACGACCCCACGCATCTGGCTCGGTGTCTCCGAGTGCAAGAAAGAAAACCGAGTCTTCCTTCGTCGCAGGCTTGCGGGTTTGGTAGCCCGGCGTAGCCGAGAGGTCCGGAGATACGTTGAACCGGTCTGCGTGGTCGAGCCAATCCTGGAAGTAGGCGAACTGCGTGAATACCCGAGCTCCGTTGCGCACAAAAACAAGTCTACCCACGGGTGCGCCGGCCTTTCCCAGACACACATCCAATTGCGTTTTCATGTTTTGTGCCGAGGCACTTGCTTTAGTCGCCATATTGCGAATAGGCCTTCAAAAGGCTTTGGGCGTATTAAGACGCTTGCTGTAAACGCGAGTAGGAAGTTCTGCGTCCATCAGCGCAAGCCCGACGAAGTCGGTCGGTGTGTCCAAAAGGAGGTTCAACTTTTCCAAATCACCAAAAACCTGCAGCGCGCTGGCCAAGTATGTGAGTGCCGTTCCAGGATGACCGCCCTCCATTCGACGCACCGTGCTAACCGAGACGCTCATGCGAGACGCCAAATCGGCTTGGGAAAGACCGCGTCGCCGTCGCGCGAGCTCGATGTTCCGGCCCAACGTCTTGAGAGCTCGGTCTACAGCTAAATTTGTGGCGACGACCATAAAAGAGTCCTCATAAGAACGCTTGCAATGCACAAGCGCTCAAATCAGAGTGATTGTAGCGTATTGGCCCCTTATTTTCAACAAGCACTCCTATGAGAGCACTTGTCTTTCACAAGCGCTCTAAAAAGAGCGATAAAAGACAGTGAAGCCTTCGATGACGTGAGTCGCTCACGCGCTTTTCACCCCAGGAAATGGGTCCAAAAATCATCCAGGGGCACAACAATCGGCCGCCAACCCGCGCCAACGCTCGCTTTGCGGCGATTTTTGGGCCAACCGCGGAGTAAACCAATTGACGAAAGAACAGCCGCACTCCCTGCCCCGATAATCCACGGGACCGCGCAAGATCAGCCCGGCACTCACCACGGGACGGTCTTCATGCTCACTGGCGAACATCGCAGTCAAATCGACGCTATCTGGAATTCCTTCTGGACCGGCGGCATCTCCAACCCGCTGGAGGTGATGGAACAAATCACCTACCTGCTGTTTCTGCGCCGCTTGGACGACCTGCACACGCTGGAAGAAAACAAGTCGCTGCGCCTGGGCAAACCCATGGAGCGGCGCATCTTCCCCGAGGGTGCCGACGCCCGTGGCCGCGATTACGCCGACCTGCGCTGGTCCCACTTCAAGAACTTTGCGCCTGCCGAGATGTACACCGTGGTCGGCGAGCATGTGTTCCCTTTTTTGAGAAGCATGGGCGGCGACGGCTCCACCTATGCGCAGCACATGAAGGATGCGCGCTTCACCATTCCCACCCCGGCCCTGCTGTCCAAGGTGGTGGACCTGCTCGACCATGTGCCCATGGAAGACCGCGACACCAAGGGCGACATCTACGAGTACATGCTGGGCAAAATTGCCAGTGCGGGCCAGAACGGCCAGTTCCGCACGCCGCGCCACCTGATTCAACTGATGGTGGAGCTGACCGCCCCCACCGCCACAGATGTGATTTGCGACCCTGCCAGCGGCACCTGCGGCTTCTTGGTGGCGGCCGGTGAGTACCTGCGCGACAAGCACCCCCACATCCTGCGCGATGCCGTGTCCCGCGCGCATTTCCACCATGGCATGTTCCACGGCTACGACTTCGACAACACCATGCTGCGCATCGGCAGCATGAACATGGCGCTGCACGGCGTGGACAACCCCAACATCCGCTACCAGGACTCCCTGGCGCAGGACCATGCGGGCGACGAAGAAAAGTATTCGCTGATTCTGGCCAACCCGCCCTTTGCCGGTTCACTCGATTACGAGGGCACGGCCAAAGACCTGCTCGCCATCGTCAAGACCAAGAAGACCGAGCTGCTGTTTCTGGCGCTGTTCCTGCGCCTGCTCAAACCCGGTGGCAGGGCTGCGGTCATCGTGCCCGACGGCGTGCTGTTTGGCTCCAGCAAGGCGCACAAGCAGCTGCGCCGCATGATCGTCGAAGAGCAGAAGTTGGACGCCGTGATCTCGCTGCCCTCGGGCGTGTTCAAGCCCTACGCCGGTGTGTCCACGGCGATTTTGCTGTTCACCAAAACCAACTCCGGCGGCACCGACAGCGTCTGGTTCTACGACATGAAGGCCGACGGCTGGAGCCTGGACGACAAACGCCAGCCGCTACTACCGGAAGACAAACTGGGCTTCCAGTCCCTGCAGAGCGGGCGCAGTGCGTTGACCGATGCCGAGCACGCCAAGAACAACCTGCCCGATGTGCTGGCACGCTGGGGCCAGCGCGACGGCACAGAGCAGCAGCGCAAGCGCACCGCCCAAAGCTTTTGCGTCCCCAAGTGCGACATCGAAGGCAACGACTACGACCTGTCCATCAACCGCTACAAGGAGGTGGTGCATGCGTTAAGCGAACACCTGCCGCCGAAGGAAATTCTCTTGAGGCTGGCGGTGCTGGAGAAGGAGATTCAGGCGGGGATGAAAGAGCTTGAGGGGATGCTCGGTGTTTCAGAGTCAGGCATGGTTGCCCAATAGAATGCGACAAGCAGCCCCGTTTGACGCAGGGTGTACCTGCATATCAGGCAACTGCAAATAGACTGGATTGCCCATGCCGACCATTAGCGCCTTTTACGGTTTGATTATTCAGATGTATTTTCGTGAACATGCGCCGCCGCATTTCCATGTGCGATATGGCGATTACAAAGCCGTGGTGGACATTCGGCGCCTGCTGGTGACGGATGGACAACTACCCAGGCGCGCCTCCAACCTGGTTTTGGATTGGGCCGAACTGCACCAGCAGGAATTGCTCGAAGACTGGGACCTATGCCAGGCGATGCAAAGCCCTCACCCGATCGCACCACTTGAGTAAATCAACCAAAAGGAGTCCGCCATGCCTATGAATTGGGATGTCACAGAGGTCAAGGTGCAGGGTGATGCCGCTCTGTGGGTTCGGTTCCATGATGGGCTGGAAGGCATGGTGACCTTTTTGCCCACCGCGTTTCGCGGTGTGTTTGCTCACCTGAACCAACCCGGTGAGTTTCACCAGGCTCGCGTACAAGACGGCGTGCTGACGTGGCCGGGTGAGCTGGACCTGGCACCCGATGCGATGCATGAGGCCATTGCGGCCCACGGAACATGGGTGCTGGATTGAGCACGCAAGCTTACCTTGATCAGGCCACCTCAAACGCCGATGGCGTGGCCTGCGGGATGCCTGAGAAAACAGCCCAACCCGACCTCGCGTCCGTCCTGAGTTCCGTGGAGGAAGCTGCGGATTACGACCGCTGGTTTCGCGCCAAGGTGCAGGCATCGCTAGATGGACTGAAGGACGGATCGAATCGGGTGCTGAGCGACGATGAGGTAACGGCCGGGCGCGCAGCACTGCAGGCCAAGGTGCTTGCGATACAGACTAAGGCAAGCGCGTAAATGGACCTCCTTACCCACCCGAATGACATCGTGCTACTTCAACAAACAGCCACCACAGTGACCGCATTGGCCATCATGCATGTGGCGCGGCAATACCCATGAAATCAAAAAACAACTCGTACTTCCGCGCCCGCCTGGCACCCCCACTTCGCAACCCAGACAGAAGCGCCAGTGTGATGCACGGCTCGATTCAGGCGGAGATGAAATTGCTTGAGGGGATGCTGGCGTGAGCGTTACATCGACGACTGTCGGTGCAGTTCTCACGGGCATTGTTTCCGGAAAAAGTGTTCGAACACTGGACCGCCCTGCGCTGGGAAGCGAGTTTGGCATCCTCAAAGTTAGCGCGGTCACTTGGGGGGAGTTCCGGCCATACGAGAACAAGGCAATGCCTCCGGAATACAACCCGGGGACCTGTCCTCGGCCGATGGACGGCGATATTCTGATTTCGCGTGCAAACACACGAGAGTTGGTCGGTGCGCCTGTGATGGTGCATGGTGATCACCCACAGCTTCTACTTTCCGATAAGTTGCTCAAGCTCATTCCTGACGAGTCGCTTGTGGACCGCAGGTACCTTGTGCGAGCGCTTCGAACGCCAGCCGCATCCAGTCATTTTTTCAATTGCGCGGGTGGTTCGAGCGGGTCGATGACCAACATTACACAATCGGATATCCGAACGGCGCCCATTCCACTACCGCCCCTATCCAAACAACGCCGCATCGCCGCCATCCTAGACAAAGCCGATGCGCTCAGAGCCAAGCGCCGGGCAGCCTTGGCGCAACTGGACAGCCTTACGCAGTCGATTTTCATTGAGATGTTTGGGGACGCAGAGACTCAGGATTGGCCAGTGGAGACGATTGCCGACATCGCCAGCACAAATCGCGGCGCAATCCGAACAGGTCCGTTTGGCAGTCAGTTACTGCACAGTGAGTTTGTAGATGAAGGTATTGCCGTCTTGGGAATTGACAACGCTGTAGCAAACGAATTTCGTTGGAGTGAACGTCGATTTATTTCTCCCAGTAAATACCAAGAACTGAAGCGCTACACGGTCAACCCTGGCGACGTGCTCATTACGATTATGGGCACCTGTGGCCGTTGTGCCATAGTTCCCGACGATGTTTCCGTTGCCATAAATACCAAGCATCTTTGCTGCATAACTCTGGACCATAAAAAATGCATCCCTGCGTTTTTACACGCCTATTTCTTGTTGCATCCAATGGCGCGGCGGTATCTGAACCAGACTGAAAAAGGTGCAATCATGGCTGGCTTGAACATGGGGCTTATCAAGGCTATGCCGATTCCACTGCCGCCACTTGACCTCCAACAGACCTTCGCCATCCGCATCCAATCCGTCGAAGCCCTCAAGGCAATCCACCACGGCGCCTTACAGGAATTGGATAGACTGTTCGCATCCCTGCAACACCGTGCCTTTCAAGGAGAGCTTTGAATGCTGCCATCTGTCGCCCTGCAAACCCACCGCGAAGCCATCCGCCGCATCGCCCTGAGTCACCGCGTCACCAATGTGCGCGTGTTCGGCTCGGTGGTGCATGGCGATGACAAGGAAGGCAGCGACCTGGACCTGCTGGTAGAGCCCACCAAGGACACCACGATGATGGACATTGCCAAGATTCAGTTGGAGCTGTCCCAATTGCTGCCTGTCACGGTGGACGTGCTGACACCCAACGGTTTGCCTGTCAAGTTTCGCGGTCAAGTGGTTGCCGAGGCGCAGGCCGTATGAGCAAGGTCGAAATTCTGCGGGAACAGGACTACCTGGGTCACATCGTGGAGGCCATTGACCGCATCCACCGCTATGTGGAAGACCTGACAGAGTTTGGCTTTTTGGAAGATGAGAAGTCGCAGGACGCCGTGGTGCGGAACTTTGAGGTTCTGGGTGAGGCCGCGCGAAACATTGAAAAGCACCACGAAGCTTTTGCCCAAGCCCATGCCGAAGTGCCCTGGGCCTTGATGTACACCATGCGCAATCGGGTAGCACATGGGTATTTCAAGGTGGACTACGAACTGGTCTGGAAAACGATTCATGCCGACCTGCCCGAATTGCGGGCACAGGTTGCCGCACTGATTACCCCATGAGCAACTTCACCTTCCTTCAATCCGAATGGGCCAGCATTTACAGCGCGGCCTTGCAAGAATTGGATAGCTTGTTTGCATCCCTGCAACAACGGGCATTTGCAGGTAGGTTGTAGGGTAAATTCGCCTCAACCCATTTTCAGGTCATCAACATGCTGAAGTATTTACATTTGAAAAATGTCGGGCTTGCACCTGACGTGCAGGTGGAGTGGGCCGAGCGCCTGAGCCTGATCGCTGGGGACAACGGCTTGGGAAAGAGCTTTCTGCTGGACTTGGCTTGGTGGGCGTTGACCCGCACTTGGGCTGGCTCAGTTGCCTTGCCCATGACGACGAAGAAGGCCACGATTGACTACGCCGTAAAGGGAAAGTCTGCTGCGGCAACGGCTGTGAGTTCCTCATTTAATCGCCCAGATGCGAACTGGCCGCTGCCACAGGCGCGTCCGGTGATGCCCGGCATTGTGGTGTACATCCGCATTGACGGTGGCTTCTCGGTATGGGACCCTGCACGCAACTATTGGCGCACTGACCCGTCTCGCCCAGCGGCCTACCACTTCAAGGCGGATGACGTCTGGAATGGCCTGGAAATAAACGGTCAGCGGGTATGCGAAGGGCTGGAGCGAGATTGGGTGAATTGGCAAGAAGGCCGCAAGCCCCAGTTTACGGCGCTGGCCAAGGTGCTGGAAGTCATGTCTCCTGTGCAAGAGCCGCTTCGGGCGGGCCAACCTCAGCGCATTTTTATTGGGGAGGGCCGAGACCGCCCCACGCTTCTAGTGGGCAACCAAACCGTGCCAGTGGCAATGGCTTCGGCTGGCGTTAGGCGCATCTTGGCGCTGGTGTACTTTTTGGTATGGGCGTGGCACGAGCATGCGCTGGCTGCCAAGCTACTGGGAAAGAAGCCCGAAAATCGTTTCGTTATTTTGTTTGACGAGCCAGAAACCCATTTGCACCCGCGTTGGCAGCGCACAGTGCTGCCTAGTTTATTGAAGGCAGTCGATGAATTGCGAGGCACTTCTGGTACGCCGCCCCAGGTGCTGGTGGCGACTCATTCGCCCTTGGTCATAGCGTCGGTAGAGCCTATTTTTGACGCCGCTCTGGATGACCTCATTCATTTGTCACTGAAGAACGGAGCTGTGTGCGTCGATCAGGGGGGCTGGGCCATCCAAGGCGATGTGACCAATTGGCTGGTTTCTGAAACGTTTGGGTTGGAACAGGCGCGGTCAAGGGAAGCTGAGGAAGCGATCGAAGCCGCTGAAAAATTGATGCGAGGTGATCAGGATTTGCCGGCTGGATTGACCACGAAAGCCGCTATTCATACGCGCTTGCAGAAGTTGCTACCCGCCGGGGACATTTTTTGGCCACGCTGGATTGTCAAGACCCAGCTCAAGGAAGTCGGGAAGGGTAGAGCATGATCCGGGTTGGCAAGGTGAAAAAGCCAAAAGGCTTTGATGCCAAGGTCAAAGTGCCTGGCGACCAGTGGCTCAAAGACAACCCAAAAGCCAAACGTCCGAAGGCATTGTGGACGCCGTTCACCAAGACCCTTGCGGACGGCTTTAATGGGCTGTGTGGGTACGCAGCCATGTTTGACGCCACGGGTGGGACGATTGACCATTACCTGAGCTTCAAAAACTATCCAAAGAAGGCTTTTGACTGGGGCAACTATCGGTTTGCATCGGCTACGTTGAACTCCTCCAAGCGCAATGCGGATGACACGGTGTTGGACCCTTTTGAGGTGGGAGAAGGCTGGTTCGAGATTGAATTGCCCTCTCTTCAAATGCAGTTGACCGATGCGGTTCCCGTGGCCTTTCGGGCTAAGGCTGAGTTCACACTCAAGCGTTTGGGTTTGCGGGATGGCGAGCGGGTCCTGCGATGGAGGCAGTCTTGGTATGTGCTGTATTGCAATGGCGACTTGACTTTGGATGGCCTTCGCAAAATGGCTCCATTGATCGCGCAAGCGGTCGACAGGCAAGCTAAGCCTTAAAGCCTTTGCGCCTATCCAACCCTTGCGCCACCGCGCCGCCCTGCAAACCCACCGCGAAGCCATACGCCGCATCGCCCTGGTTGCTGCACAGCAACCCCGTGGTGGACGGTGAGCCGCGCCATGTCTTACCATGCAAGGCATTCATCTGCCCTTAGCATGCCTACGCTTTTTGTCTGGAGTCAACCATGGGATACGCTGATTTGATTCGCCACTTGCAAGCCTTGCCCGAGTCCAAGCAGGCGGAGGTGTTCGATTTCGTGGAATTTTTAGTGGAACGCAATCAAGCAGCGCAACAAGCGCCCAAGACGCTAGCCGACTCATCGTTGATGGCGATGATGAAAAACCCCCTTCGGGTCAGTCAATTTACGCCGATGACGCGGGAAGAAGCCAATGCCCGCTAGAGTTTTTTTTGATACCAACATCTGGCTGTATGCACTTATCGAATGGGATGATGCACCTACAGACCGGAGACATCAGCAAGCCATCAATTTTTTGGCTGAATTGAGCCGCCCGGTTATCAACTCGCAAGTCATTCGTGAAACCTGTGGCAACCTCATCAAGAAGGCCAAGATGCCGGAGGCTTTGGTTCAAGGCTTGCTTAAAGCTTGGTACCGCGACAGTGAGGTCGTCATTTCCAACGCCGCACAGTACCTGCTGGCGTCAGAACTAAGGGCCCACAACGCTTTCATCTATTGGGACAGCATGATTGTCGCTGCCGCACTGGACGCGGGTTGCACCACCTTGTATAGCGAAGACATGCAGCATGGTCAGACAGTCCACGGTCAATTGACGATAGTGAATCCATTTCTAGATTGATGGCATGAGCAACTTCACCTTCCTCCAATCCGAATGGGCCAGCATTTACAGCGCGGCCATCAAGGCGGAGGAAATGGCGAACAAGGATGCGCGCACCTCCTGCTTCTACGCAAGGCGCACGCTGGAGCTGGCAGTGGGCTGGCTCTACAAGCATGACAAGTCGCTGCGCCTGCCCTACCAGGACCACCTGAGCGCCCTGATTCACGAACCCAGCTTCAAGGCGCTGACGGGGGACGCGCTGTTCACCAAGGCCAAGCTCATCAAAGACTTGGGCAATTTGGCGGTGCACAGCACCCGCCTCATCCTGCGCACCGATGCCACTGCGGCCACGCGCGAGCTGTTCCACTTCTGCTACTGGCTGGCACGCACCTACGGCCAACGTGCGCGCCCTGCGCCGGACCTGCGCTTTGCGCCCGAGCTGCTTGCCTTGCCAGCGGCGACTGTGCCTGTCGCGCCACCGCAGTCGATAGACCAGCTCCAAAAGTTGGAGACGCAACTGCACGAGCGCGACGTTAAGCTCTCGGTGCTGCTGTCGGCCAAGACCGCACTCGACGATGAACTGCAAGCGCTGCGCGCCGAGGTGACTGCCGCCAAAAAGGCCAACACCGCACAGCCCGACACGCACGACTATTCCGAGACGGAGACCCGCGACTACTTCATCGACCTGCTGCTCAAGGAAGCGGGCTGGCAACTCGACGCCAAGAACCTGGAGGTGCAAGTGAGCGGCATGCCCAATAACGCGGGCATTGGCTTTGTGGACTATGTGCTGTGGGGCGATAACGGCAAGCCGCTGGCGCTCATTGAAGCCAAGCGCACCCGCAGGGACGCCACGGCAGGCCAGCAGCAGGCCAAGCTGTATGCCGATTGCCTGCAAGCCCAGTTCGGCCAGCGCCCCATCATCTTTTATTCCAATGGCTATGGGCATTGGATGTGGGATGACGCCAGCTACCCGCCCCGCGCGGTGCAGGGCTTTTTCAAGAAGCAGGAACTGGAGCTGCTGATTCAGCGCCGCAGCAGCCGCAAGCCGCTGGCCGAGGCGGTTATCAACGAAGGCATCATCGAGCGCTATTACCAAAGCCGGGCCGTGCGCCGCATTGGTGAAACGTTTGAAGTGGAGAACCAGCGCAAGGCCCTGCTGGTGATGGCCACCGGCAGCGGCAAGACGCGCACCGTCATCGCCCTGGCCGATGTCTTGATGCGCTGCAACTGGGCCAAGCGCGTCCTGTTTCTGGCCGACCGCGTAGCGCTGGTGAACCAGGCGGTAGGCGCCTTCAAGACGCACCTGCCCGATTCGGCGCCGGTGAACCTGGTGACCGAAAAGCACACCGATGGCCGTGTCTTTGTGTCCACCTACCCGACCATGATGGGGCTGATTGATGACGCGGTGGACGGCCAGCGCCGCTTTGGCGTGGGGCATTTCGACCTCATCATCATCGACGAAGCGCACCGCTCTGTTTACCAGAAGTACCGCGCCATCTTTGAATACTTTGACGCCCTGTTGGTGGGCCTGACCGCCACGCCCAAGGACGAGATTGACCACAACACCTACAGCTTGTTTGACCTAGAGAGTGGCGTGCCCACCGATGTGTATGGCCTGGACGAGGCAGTGAGTGAGGGCTATTTGGTGCCGCCCCATGCGATATCGGTGCCGCTGAAATACCTGCGCGAGGGCATCCAATACAAGGACCTGTCGGAGCAAGACAAGGAACAGTGGGACGCGCTGGAGTGGGACGAAGAAGGCAATGTGCCCGATGCCGTGGACAATGCCGCGCTGAACAAGTGGCTGTTCAACACCGACACGGTGGACAAGGTGCTGGCCCATCTGATGACGCACGGCGAGAAGGTGGCCGGTGGCGACCGCCTGGGTAAAACCATCGTCTTTGCCAAGAACAATGCGCACGCCGATTTCATTGCCGAGCGCTTCGACAAAAACTACCCGCATTACAAGGGCGCCTTTGCCCGCGTGGTGACCTACAAGACCGAGTACGCGCAAAGCCTGATTGATGCGTTTGCCCTCAAGGAGGGCATGCCGCACATTGCCATTTCGGTGGACATGCTCGACACCGGCATCGACGTGCCCGAGGTGCTCAATCTGGTGTTCTTCAAAATCATCCGCTCCAAGACCAAGTTCTGGCAAATGCTGGGACGGGGCACGCGCCTGTGCAAGAACCTGTATGGACCGGGCCAGCACAAGCAGTTCTTCAACGTCTTTGACTACTGCCAGAACCTGGAGTTCTTCAGCCAGGCCCTGCCACCCGACGAAGGCCGCAGCCCGGTGGCGTTGGGCACCCGCCTGTTCCGCGCGCGCTTAGAGATGGTGGCCGAGCTGGACCAGCGTGTGGCTACGGGCGCGCATGCGGCCAATGTGCATACGGTCTATGGCAACACGCTGTCTGACTTGCAGTTGCGCGGTGAACTGGCCGGCCATTTGCACCAGCAGGTAGCGGCCATGAACGTGGACAACTTTGTGGTGCGGCCAAGGCGCAAGTCGGTGGAGAAATTCGCCAAGCTGCAGTCCTGGCAACTGCTGGACGCCGACAGCCTGCAAGAGCTGAGCACGCAGGTGGCAGAGCTGCCCACCACCCTGCTGGACAACGACGAAGAGGCCAAGCGCTTTGACATGCTGGTGCTGCGCACGCAGCTCGCCATCCTGCAGGCACAGCCGGGCTTTGTAGCCTTGCGCGAGCAGATGCAGGCCATTGCCAGCGCGCTGGAAGAGCAGGCGGCCATACCGGCCGTCAAGGCCGAGATGGTGCTGATTCAGGCCGTTGCCGGTGACGAGTGGTGGGAGGACGTGACCATCGCCATGCTGGAGGCCGCACGCAAGAGGCTGCGCGCCCTGGTCAAGCTGATTGAAAAGAGCAAGAAAAAAATCGTCTACACCGACTTTGAAGACGAGCTGGGTGAGAGTACTGCGGTCACGCTGCCCGGCATTGCCACCGGCATGAACCTGGCCAAGTTCAAGGACAAGGCGCGCCAGTTTCTGCGCGCGCATGACAGCCATCTGTCCTTGCAGCGCCTGCGCCGCAACCAAGCGCTCACCGCCTCCGACCTGGAAGAGCTGGGCAAGATGCTGGTGGAGGCCGGTGGCTCCACCGAGGTCATTGAGCAGGCCACCGAGCAAAGCCAGGGACTGGGCATGTTCATACGCTCGCTGGTGGGACTGGACCGCGAAACCGCCAAGCAGGCATTCAGCGCGTTCGTGGTGGGCACCAAGGCCACGGCCAGCCAATTGGAGTTCATAGACCTGATAGTGGAATATCTGACCGAGAACGGCGTGATGGCGCCAGACCGGCTGTACGAGTCGCCCTTCACCGACATCAGCCCGCAGGGGCCAGAGGCGCTGTTCCTGCCGCTGCGGGTGACGGAGATGGTGCAAGTGCTCGATGGGATTCGGCTGCGGGCGGCGGCCTGAACCAGGGCACCCTGGCAAACGCAGCGCAAGCTGCGCACGCAAAGCCTCAGACCCGACCCCAGTGACTGTCACAACTGGAAGGGTGGCTGGGTTGCACTCGGTGATCTCTTGTTGCCAAGCTCCCCCTAGTCGCTGCGTTGCCGTTTGATAGCTGGCAATTTTCAAAGGGACGGGGACATTCATGCGGGATTTGATTTCTGCGCAACCCTGCGTCCCCTTTGGCTGGCAACCCGCTTCTTCACCGTTTCGCATCCTAAGGAAAAAAATGAAATTAGTTATTGGCACCCTCGCCGCGCTGTTGGGCACCTATTCGCCGGCACCGACAGACGCGCCCAAACCAACGGAATAAGTGAAGCCATGGCCAACAAATTTCCAAAATTTGTGCGCTTGATTTTGGTGGCTGTGGCACTGGCATGTTCCGGATTGGGACATGCCTACACTTCCATCGCGACCATCAAAAATCACGTCAACGACGCACTGTATTACGCATCCAACTTCGAATCGCAAAAAGAGGCTGATGTCGCTGCACTGGAGGGCTGCCGTTCGGAAGCACGCAAAAATGGCATTGGAAATATTGCCAAGCAATGTGCGATTTCCCTGCGTGGCAAAGGTGCCGGTTATGGCGCATTGACCTGTGGCGACAACGGCTGCGCCTATGTCACGGGGTATGAATCGGTACAGGCCGCGGCTGATGGCGCGTACGCCTCGTGCGCGGAGAGCTTCACCAACTGCCGCGACAAGGACATCACCAACTGGGCAGACTTTGCGGGGTTTGCCAAAAAGACTGCGGCCACCACACCTGCCAGCGCCAACTGCAGGCCGCGCACGGCTTCTGTTCGCTGCACTTCGTCCTGCAACAACGGCAATTGCGTTGTGACTTACGAGAACGGCTGCAAGCTGCGCGTTCAGGTCTCACCCACCTTGGACCCGTTTAGCAACCAATGGACTTACCCTTCACCAAGCTGCTGATCGCCCAAGGAACCGAGCCAGTGGGTTCCCTGCCGTCAAGCTGATGCGGGATGGATTCAGGGGGCTTACAAGAGTGCAATTTGATTCAACCGTGCCTTGACGGTTGGCTCCCGCTCAGGGTCGCTCAGCAAGCCCGGCAGCGCGTTGTGGAAGGCCGGCATACCAAGCAATTTAGCCACCGCATTCGCCAAGTGCTTACGCACATCCGCACGGGCGCAGGCCGACTCGGCCACAACCGTAGCACGTCCTTCGATGACGGTCATGATGTCTTCCCGGTCATGGCTGAGGTACGCATCATTTCGCCCCCGGTCTTTGAAGGCTTCGAACTTGGTTGCCAAGAAATAAGGGGCGGACAAATGCCGCAGCTTCAGCCCTGGGGACACCTCAATCACCATGGCTGCGTCGAAGCCCACCCGGTACCAGGGATTGGCAAAGCCCAGCACCTTTTCATCCAGCGGCACCAAGTCCAACTGCATGCGGTTCCAGTACCAGCGAAACGGTGGCGTGTTGTCCGCCATAGTTTGCTTGAAACCACGCTGCATCAACTGCTCTGCCAAGCGGTGGTAGCCCGCCAACGATGCCACTTCGACGATGGCATCCACATCTTCCGTGGGCCGCACATCCATCAATCTGGCGTCGTCCACCAGCAGCCCGGTGGCGCAACCACCCACAAACACTACTTGTTCGCACAAGGTGCCCATGGCCTGTGCCAGGGCGATCAGCAGATCCAAATTGGGGTTAGCCACGCAACGGCTCCTGTACTTGTTTGGGGGATTGCGGGTCAATCAACGCAAGCAGCCGATCTAGCGCCATGCCGCGCTCGCGTGCTTTGCCTACGCGCAACGCGTCAAACAAGGCCAGCAGTTCATACAGCTTTGCATCTTGCATAGCAGCGAAGGGCACCGACGGGTGCAGTGGCTCCACCCCCACGCCGCGAACTGAACCATTGGGGTGGGGCCAGACAAAGTCCGTACTACCCGGCGCAAACACGCCGGCGAAGGCGGGAGCGCTATGGCTGGTGGGCACACCCACAGCCAGCGGCAAACACAGGCCGGGAAAGGCGTATTTGGCTCCATGCAAGGAAAATTCCGCCAAGTTGTGGGCATGCGGCCGCACCGGGTTGTCTACGGCCGCACCATCGTCTTGTGCCTGTGCGCTGCGGCGCACCCTTTGACGTGTCACCCGATAAATACCGATGGGCTCCTGCACGCTGAACTCCGGCGCTTCACCCAACTCAGCAGGCGGCGCCGGTGCTACACGGTTTTTCAGTAGCAGCCCTGCCAACACCCCACGCTTGACCGCGCCATGCGCCTCAGACGCACTCAAACCCAGCTCTTGGGCCAGCCGCGCATAGGTCCAGCGCTGCTCGCCCCAAGCCACCAGCTTGAGGGCCACCAGAAAATCTTGGGGTTTGAGTTGCATAAAATTCCATATTCTTGAATTGCGAATACAGAATGTAAGAGATTCGCATCGAAAAAACAAGGCCGAGGCGAAATTAGGCATCAGGCCCAGAGGCCGCACCACCCACTCATCAAACCCGGTCTCAGCGTAAGGCAAGCGCGCAAACTGCCAGCCGGGCAGCAGCGCCAGCAGCACCTCGGCCGTGGTGTGCATGGATGCAACGCGCAGCGTGATAGGGCTGCATTCAGGGGGCTTTCGCGAGTTCGCGCAAGGTCTTAGCGGCACGGCCATCAGCTCAGCCGCTCTTCCAGAAGTTTGCGTGCCATTTCCCGTTCCCGCGCCTGACCTATGCGCAAAGCATCAAACAAGGCCAGTAGTTCGTATAGGGGCTGGTCCTTGCTTGCCGCCAAAGGCAGCTTGGGGTACAGCGGCAGCAGCGCGCTACCGCGCACAGGCCCCTCCGCATGCGGCCACACCGGGGGCGTTTCATCAGCAAACAGCACCTTGGATTTGAGTGGCTCCACGCCATAGGCCGTAGGAAACCCCATGGTGATTTCACCGCGCACGGCCGGAAAGAAATACGCTGCACCTTGCAACACCATGGGCCGGAATGCGGCCATCACCAGCGCGGGAGCGTCGTTCACCTCTGTCAGCAGCCGAGCCCCACTCAGGCGCGCCATGCAGGCGTGGGCCTCAAACTGCGACATGTGCATGGCCTGTGCCAGCGCCACATAGGGCAGCCTTTTCCCCAACAGACACACCAGCTTGAACGCCATCGCCAAGTCTTGTGGCTTAAGTGACCACTGCGCGTGGCCTAGACGGGATTGAATGCCTGAAGATCTCATGACCGCATTGTATTCAGTATGCATACAGCATGCATCTTTGACATTGGAAAAATTACCATTGGGCAGCAATGCATGCAATATGCATATTGCCGGTTCAATTTCAGCCCCACGAGCGGGTGAGCAATTCATCAAGTGCATCCGAAATGGTCTGGCCCTGCTCGGCCAGCGAAGCCATTTTTTCACCCAACTGCTCAGCCGCCACCGACACCACACGCCTGCGGTCATTGTCAAAAAGCACGGACTGGACCAACAGGTATGGACTCCCGCAACGGACCTTTGTTGCGGTGGACATCAAACTGGGCCATTACAGCGTGGAGTGCTCGTCTGCAAAGGAACCTACGGATGCATGCACCGCGTTCCAGTTAGCGGCGCAGGCATCGGCCACCTGCTGGCGCAAGGCTTTTGTTTGATGTTGCTGTGCGACGTAATCGGTAAGCAAGACCTCGATCGTGGCCGACAGGTTGCGGGTGTAGGTCTTGGCTTGTGCGACCAAGCCCTCGTTGAGCGTGAGGTTGACTGCGCGCTTGCGCGTGGGTGTTGAAGTGACTGCGGGCATACAAGACTCCTGTCAGCGATGGTTTGGGACCTGCAAGCCGCTTGCCCCAAGCAGCCAAACTTGGGGCACCCGCCACGCTTTGAGGTCGTATCTTGTGACCTCAAACTCTCGAATCAGGCCGCGATCGTCATCACGGCCTCGGCGCAATCTTCATCCGACTCCACCTCATCGCCTTCTTCCGCAACGTCACCGACATAGGCGGCCTTGCCCGTGGCCTGCTCGATCAAGCCCAGCAACTGCCGTTGACGATCCGCCATGAACGCATCGAAGCTGTCCTCACGCAGCAAGGCAGGATCAATCAAATGCGAGCGCAGGTAACCGTCCAGCCTGGGCTGCTCAATAGGAGGCGTGGTCGCATCCCCTTTTTGCAGCTTGCCCAAATAGGCGGACGGCGCCACGCCGCCAATGATGCGATTGGTGCGGAACGACAGCGGCGTCTTGTTGATGATGGAGTCAAACACAGCGGGCTTGATGCCCTGCTTTTTGCACCAGTCCTGCGGAAAGATGTGGTGGATGTCCACGTTCTCGCCAAAGAACACCGTATGGTCAAACTTTTGCCCCGACCGAAAGTCTTGCGCACCCTCTTTCATGAGCAGGGCATTGACACCCTTGTAGGCCGCAGACAGGCGCATACGCATGGTCTTGAGGCGGTCCGCGCGGAACAGGGTCTCGCTGACCGTTGATGGCTCCACGCCACCCTGCAGCCAGACCGGCACCTCCATAAAATCCCGCGCGATGCGCGTCTCGACCGCCGAGCCATACAGCTCGCCGAACACACCATTCCAGTACCAGCGGATCAGCTTGGCGCGGATGGCCTCGTGCTCCCAGTCTTCACCAATGTCGGCCAATATGGCTGCCAAGGGAACGATCTGCGACTGGTACGGCAGATCAAAAATCCTGTAGATGTGCAGCATGTGCAAGAACTTGGCCGCCCGCAAGAAGCCCTGTTCCACTTGCTTCTCATACTTCTTATAGGCAGCGAGTGGCAAAGCCAATAGCGCTTGCCGGTTGCCGGTCACTGCGGGCAGGTCCTTGCCTTGTTTTCCAGCCTTTGCGGCATCGCGGCGGCGCTCACGCGTGTAGAACAAGGACACTGCCTGCAGGAAATCGGTATTGCCCACATTGGCAATGATTCCGGCCTGCGAGTCGGCAGGCCGCAGCGTATCCACAAAGCGGCGGTGCCGCCCCTTGTTGGCATCGTCACCGTACCAATCCTTGCGGAGCTCGTGACCGTCGGCAGCGTACATCGCCGTCACCAGCTCGAACGCATCCAGCGGCTTGCCACCGGTGTTCACCTTTTCAAACACCACGCATACCGCCTCCTTGGATGTGGATCGGTCCAGCGCAATCACCGGAACCCGGTAGTACTTGAAGTTCTCCAGCACTTCGCGCTTGAAGCGCCGGAACTCCTCGCGCACATCCGCATGTGCATCACCAGCCCAGGCCTGGTCAAAACCGTCCTGCCAGCGGTCCCAATCAAATACCTTGGCTACCGGGTACATCAGCAACTTGTATTCACGCTCGGTGGACGACAAGTCTGGCCCGGCTTCACGCCCGAACTCGCCCCGCACAATCTTGTCCTCCGGCACGCCAATGATGGCCTCTTCGCGGTCTGCGGCCGGGTCCAGGGCCTTGCGAATGTCAATGTAGAACCAGCGCCTGACCTTCTTTTTCTTGGGCGTGACCGTTTCAACCACCTTGCCGCGCATGGTGACCTGGTACAACGAAGTCATGCGCTGCTGCCCATCCAGCAACAGCGACTGTGGCCTGACGTCCTTGAAGGCCAAAGGCGCACCTTCCACCGGCCGGGGTTTGAAATTGACATCGCCGCCCGTATCCAGCGTCATCAAGGCACCCACCGGAAAGGCGCGTGAAATGGAGGCAATCAGGCTCTTGATGCGGTCCTCGTCCCACACCCAGCTGCGCTGAAAGTCTGGCAACTGCAACACGCCCCGGTGGCAGTCTTCCAGCAACTTGGAAAGGTCGTGGGGGTTGGTCTGAAAAGTGGAGCCTGCCATTATTGAATTGCCTCTGTTGTGGGAACGATGCGATACGCCTGATTCGCACGGTTGCGAACGTCAGGATAGCGCAATTCCAATGCGCCCTCCCGCACCATCGCTGTCAAGAAACGGGACTGCAGTTTTTCGGCATCACGGTCCACCAAGGCCGCGAGTTCCAAAGTTGCCAACCAACGGCCTTTGCAAAGTTGTTGGATGACCTCTTTGAGCTGAGCAACCGGCAGCTTCTTGTTCTTCCGAGCGGGCTCAGCTAGGGGCTGCAAAGCCTGAAGCTCCGCAAAAAGCCCGGCCATGCGGGCGCATTGGGGGGAGTCACCGGCCACCCGGTAACTGGCGGCGCTGGTTCTGTTGGGTCTGCAGGCAGTCGCCGCCACCGGCACCACCGTCTCACCCAGCTTGGCGTGGTCAGGCAGCCTGCGCGAATTGGATCAGCGCCTGCTCGTCATTCGAAGCCGCAAACACCGCTCCGAGATTGGACAGGTCACGGCGCACCTCCTCGAAAGCGCTGAAACGCTCCGTGCCAGTCGGCGGCTCGGTCACAGACAACAGCAGCGATTTGGGCAGCGCATGCACACGCTCCAAATGCCGCAGCCGACCCAACCACTGATTACCATGGTCAAGAATGCGCAATGAGTCGTCGTACGCCAGGTGCAAGGGCTTGATGACCCGCAGCGCTTGACCGGCTTCATCCAGCTCGGCAAAGGGCACGGAAAACTGCAATGCACCTGCACCAAGCTTTGCACGCTGGAAACGCGTGCCCAAGCCTTCGCGCCGCAACACGCTGCGCACCGACTTTTCGATCAAGCGCTCCTGGTACTCCGGCGTTGCAAAGTCGTGGTCCACATAGTGGTCAAACAACTCTGCCAGCTTGTCCTGCGGCGACGCAGCGACCACCGCGCGAACCGATGAAAACTGGAACAGCGCTTCACGCGGTCGCACCAAATCGTCAAAAACCCGCTTGGCGCTTTCCTGCTGTTGCGTGCCCTCTGCAAGCCATGGCAGCGCCATATCACGCGTGCGTGTCAGTTCTTCAGAAAACGCAGCCGCGCCCCGCACAAACACGCGTCGATCCAGGGTGTCAAAAAACGCGCCCAGACGCCGCCATTTATTAGATATCTGGAAATCAAAAAAGCGTGCCGATGGCGCCAGCATCACGATACCGACATTGGCAAACTCCTGCGTTTCTGCATACGGCATGAAACGGACAATGGCATAGCGGGCGATGTGTGTCACGGAAAACCTCTCTCAAGTTGAGCGCGAAGCGACAACCTGCGCTTGATTGCGTCAAAGTCTACCTGAACAGGCAAAGTCTGGGCTGTGCCATCGAGCCACAGCCACCCAGCAGGTAGGCTCTGTAACGCTGCGTCAAAACACCCTAGTGCCGCATCAAACAGCACAGAGGTCTCAGCCCTGCACACCAAGTCGCCGAACACGGCATCTGCATCCTGCCGGAATACATGCGTCGCAAAAAATGCAGCCTCGTCAAAGGCGGCATCAAAAGCCAGGTTATGGTCAATCATCAGCAGCTTGCTTTCTGAGGCGCGCCACAGCAGATTTGGATTGCCGCCATGGGGCGACAGCGAACGGTCTGCATTCTCTACCCACCAGTCAAACGCCAATAACAAACGGCGCTGCCCCGCATCAACATGCCGAAGCTGCGTAACGGCAAACTCCTGCACACCCGGCGCCTTCAGCGAGCCAAACACCATGCCCTGCCCCAACGCGCTTGCCTCTGGCCCCAGCGCCGCAGCAAGCTCAGAGGGAACCTGCAACAACGAGAACGAAGGTATGGATAAACCAAGGCGTTGCGCAAGGTGCGCACATATCCACTCCGCGATCAATCCGCGTTGGGTCGTCTCGCGCCCCTTTGCGACATACAAGGCATCGTCCTCAGCGCGCACCAGGAACGGACGCGTCATGCCTTGATCAAGGCGGCGCACGATTTCGGTCACTTGCAAAACAGTCATCGGCGAAGTCCTAGGAGGGGTGTCATGATCTTCTCAAACGGCATATGACGCAGAGATTTTTCCACACTGCCCGGAATCGATTTGAATTCGGTGTCTATGCCCTCGGTGCTGGACTGCAGGGCGGAGAAAAGCTCAAGTTGGCGCATGGATTCTATTGGTTGAGTTCTTCCAGTGGTCTCGGCCATTCCTTTTTTCCAGGTTGCGGATGGCGATGACCTGCGCGGGCCACAGGCCATCTTCAATCAGCAGCGGCAGGGTTTGCAGGCGACCGAGAAAGGTGGTCGGCGTAGCGCCCTTCTTCCTTGGATTGGATCACGCTGGTGGCCTTGCCGTCGATGGTCAACAGATAGTCGGAAAAGCCGGAGCCTACGGTTGAGCAAAATTCTCGGAAGGTCGGGCCCGCCCACCCCTCAAGCGACCGTGATCCCCAGATCGCGCAGCAGCTCGGCCGCCTGGTTCAGCGAGATGGTGGCACCGCGAAACAGCTTGGCGTCCACCAGACGCAGGCCACCGATATCGGCCTCGCGCAGGTCCGCACCTTCAAAGCGCGCCAGCTTGAGCTGGGCATTGCGCAGGCTGCCACCGTGGAAGACAGCGTCCCTGAAATCGCAGCCCGACACATCGGCCTCCGAGAAATCCAGCTGCTGCAACTGCATCTTGCGAAACGACATGCGACCCAGCTGCGCGCCCACCAGCAGGCTGTCCTCGAACACCAGACCCAGGCTGGCCACCTCTTCGAAATTGGCGCCCGTCAGCTTGCAGCCGTTAAATGCAGCCGAGGACAGCCGGGCCCGGCGCCACAGGCTGTTGTTGAGGTCGCAGTTCACAAAGCGCGCATCGGTGGCATCGCTGGCCTCCAAGTCGGCCTGGCGGGCGCGGCATCGCTGCCAGCTGGTGCGCGACAGGGACGCCGCATACAGCGACGCCTCTATCAAACTGCAGTCCCGAAAGGTACAGCCCCGCAGGTCCAGTCGGGACAGATCGGCGCCCTCAAAATCGCAGCCATCAAACAGCAAGGGCGCTGGCGCCTGGGCCAGCAATTCCTCCAGTTGCGCCCGCGCCAGCGTGCGCCCCACGATGGGGGTGTCTGCAGTTGTGTGTGGAAGGGTCCTATCTTTCATTCTGCGTGGGCCTGCTCATGGGGCGCCTGAAGAGGGCACCGGATACTTCAGCGCATTGCGCAGCATCTTGTCCTTGGCCGCGGCCACCAGGTCGATGTCGAGCTGGTCGCACAGCTGCAAGAGGTACAAAAAAACATCGGCCGCCTCGGCCGCGATTTCGGCGCGTTGATCTGCTGGCGGCTGCGCACTTTGCGCCTCGGTCATCCATTGAAAGTGCTCCAGCAACTCTGCCGCCTCCACGATCAGGGCCGAGGCCAAATTTTTGGGCGAGTGAAATGGCGCCCAGTCGCGCTGCGCTGCAAATTGCCGCAGGGACAGCGTCAGAAGTTCAATCTCGGTGCGCATGCATTTTTCTTTCGTGGCATATGAAACGGTGAACGCTGCCCGGCAGGCAGGCAATCAGAACTTGTCGGCTTCGGGCAGTTTTTGCAACTCGCCCTTGAGCCGCATGATGGCGATGCCCAGGGCCCGCGACGAAGCGGCAAACTTGCTGTTGCCCTCCATCAGAGCGACCGCCTGCTCTGGGCTTTTTCCCTTGAGGATGGAGGCAACCACGCTGGCCACCACATGAAATTCCTGGTGGCTGTGGATCAGCTCGGTAAACAGCGGCCTGGTGCGGTGCTGCGCTTGCCCTTCTCCATGCAGCCAGCGGCCCAGTTCGCAGCCGTCGTCCTGGCGCATGGGTGCCACCTCCAGGCGCTTGCCGGTGGCAACGGCCACATGGATGGCGGCGCGCCACTGCTGGTGCGCGCTGAGCGCATTGTCGAGAATGAGGGCGGCATCGGCGATAGACATGGCGGTGATTGTGGGGCTTGGCGCTCGGACTGGGCCTGTGGCGTGCCGTTCGCGCAGCGCCATCAGGCCACCACAAAGTCGATATAGCCGCGCTCCACATTGGTGGACAACAGCCGCACCCGCAGCTGCGTGCCAATGGCGGGCAGCTCCGAGGTACTCAGCTTGCCCTCCACCGGCGGCGCCAACAGGCGCACCCAGACCCCTTCGAGCGAGCTGCCGGTGACGATGGCGTCATACGCCTCGCCGATGTGCGACTCCAGCAGCAGCGCCGCATCCGACTTGCGCATGCGCCGCTCCACCTTGCGCGCCGCGTCTTCCTGGTGCGTGCAATGCTGGGCCAGGGCAGCCAGCTCTTGCATCGAATAGGGTGGAGCCTGACCGGTCACGGCGGCCTTGAGCAGGCGCGCGGTCAACAGGTCGGGGAAGCGCCGGTTGGGCGCCGTTGAATGGGTGTAGTCGCGCACCGCCAGGCCGAAGTGGCCTATGGGTGTGCCGCCGGGCGCCTCCACCACATATTCGCCCGAGCCCATCAGCTTGACGATCACCAGCGACAGGTCGGCAAAGCGCAGCGGGTCGGCCTTGTGGCGGCGGGCCAAAAATGCTTCCAGCGCCTTCGCATCGGGCTCGGAGGGCAGCGCCTCGTCATATTGGCGCGCCACCTCCACAATGCGCAGCCAACGCTCGGGTGAGCGCACCACGCGGCGCAGCGAGCCGTGGCCTGCGGCGGCCAGAAAACGCGCGTTGCAACCATTGGCGGCGATCATGCATTCTTCGATCAGCTGGCGTGCCCGGTTGTGCTGCTGCTGCACTATGCCCACCACCTGCTCGCCCACAAACAGGGCGCGTGGCTGGAAGGTCTCCAGCTCCAGCGAGCCCTTGGCGTGACGCAGTTGGCGCAACTTTTGCGCCAACGCATCCTGCTCGCGCAGCTGCCAGTCCATGCCCGCCACCGCTTGTGCAGGCGCCGGCAAGGGCCCCTGCCCCACCAGCCAATCGGCCACCGCGTCATAGGCCAGCTTGGCTTGGTTGTGCACGCTTGCCTGGTACAGGGTGGACTGCTGCAGTTGCCCGTCGGGCGCAAACACCATGTCCGTCACCATGGCCAGCCGGTCCACACCGGCGTTGAGCGAGCTGAGGTCGGTGGACAGGCGCTCGGGCAGCATGGGAAAGATGCGCGCCGAGGTGTAGACGGTGGCGCCGTTGCTGCGCGCATGGTCGTCAATTGGCGTGCCTTTTTTGACCAGCGCGTCCACATCGGCCACGGCCACCAGCAGCCGCATGCGGCCCTGCTCCAGCGCCTCGCAGACCGTGAGCTGGTCCAGGTCCAGCGAATCGTCGTTGTCTATCGAACACCAGAGCAACGCGCGCAGGTCGCGCACGCCTGGGTCGGCGTCCACTGCGGCCCTGTCAATGCCCTTCAACTGGCGCAGCACCGCGTCCGAAAATTCGGTCAGCAACTGGCGCTCGCGCATGGCCTGGTAGGCGATGCGCACCAGATCGGCACGGTGGTGTTGCGGCCTGGCCGCAGAAAAGTTTTTCAAAGTTTTTCCCCTTGGTACGAACCCCGTACAGCATGACAGGCTGCAGCAGACATGGCCGATTATTCATCCGCAAAACATCCCCCGCAGGCAAAGACAGCTGCACTGCGCCGCTTTGTTGTTGCAGTCCATGCAGGCGCAGATGCTCCACCGGTCATTGCATGCGCCGCTGCAATTCGCCCGCAATTGGCGCCGGCTCACCTGGGCTTGGCGCTGCATTTCGCACCGGCTGATCTACCGTCCGCGCCGCCAGTTGCCGCTTCGTCGCAAACCACGTGCAAGCGGGCGGGTGCTTGCCTAGAGTTCAGGCCATACGCAACCCAAGCCTTAAAGGTGACCCTGATGAAGCATGCTCTTTTCCCGCATAAGCCCCGCGCCCTGCGCCTCGCCCTAGGCGCCAGTCTGCTGGCGCTAGCGCTCACGGCCCATGCCCTTCCCGAGAGCCAGTTTGAGCCCGCCTTTGCCACCTTTCTGCGCGCCAGCGGCGGCGAAGAAAAAGCCATAGACCCAGCGGCAGAGGCCTTCACTGCCCTGCTGAAAATCGAGCCGACCAATCCGGTGCTGATGGCCTATGCCGGTGCCGCCACTGCGCTGCAGGCCAAGACCACCTTGCTGCCCTGGAAAAAAATGCACTCCGCCGAAGATGGCCTGGCCCTGTTGGACAAGGCGCTGTCCAGTGCCGCCGGCGAGGCACCGCTGCAACAAGGGGTGCCGGCCTGGCTGGAAGTGCGCTTTGTGGCTGCCAGCACCTTTCTGGCCGTACCCGGTTTTATGAACCGCGCGGCGCGTGGCACAGCCCTGCTCAAGGAGGTGCTCTCCAGCCCCTTATTCAACAGCGCGCCGCTGCCCTTTCGCGGTAGCGTCTGGCTGACTGCGGCCAAGCAGGCCAACGCCCAGGGCCACAAGGAAGAGGCACGGGACCACCTCGACAGCATCCTGCGCAACAAGGCCCCGCAGGCCGAAGCGGCGCGCGCACAACTTGCGAAGCTCGGGCTATGAACCCGGTCAACGATGCCGTTCTGGAACTCCAAGCCGTGCACAAAACCTACCAACTCGGCCAGCATGTGGTCAACGCCTTGCGAGGCGTGGACCTGCGCGTGCAGCCCGGTGAGGTGCTGGCACTGAGCGGCCCCTCGGGCAGCGGCAAAAGCACGCTGCTCAATTTGTGCGGTCTGATCGACAACGCCGACAGCGGCGAGGTCTGCCTGCAGGGCCAGCGCGTCAACACCCTGAACGAGGTGCAGCGCACGGTGCTGCGCCGCGACCTGCTGGGCTTTGTGTTCCAGGGCTTTAACCTGGTGCCCGTGATGACGGTGGCCGAGAACGTGGACTACCCGCTGTTCCTGCTGGGCCTGCCCTTGCCTGAGCGCCAGGCGCGCGTGGAGGCACAGTTGCGCAGCGTGGGCCTGCTCGACCATGCCCGCCACCGCCCCGACGCCCTGTCGGGCGGACAACGCCAGCGCGTGGCCATTGCCCGTGCCCTGGTCAAGCGCCCGCGTCTGGTGATTGCCGATGAGCCCACCGCCAGCCTGGACTCGCACACCGCCGATCAGGTGCTGGACCTGATGCGCGAACGCTGCCACGCCGAGGGCGCGGCCTTTGTCGTCGCCACCCACGACAGCCGCACCAGCAGCCGCGCCGACCGCGTGTTGTCACTGCTCGACGGGAGACTGCAATGAACGCAATGTGGCTGCGCTTTGCCCTGCACAACACCCTGCGCAACCGGCGCCGCTCCTTGGTCACGGTGGCCATTGCAGCCCTGGGCACGGCCGGCATTTTGCTCGCCGGTGGCTTTGCGCTGTCTACCTACGAAGCGCTGGCCGAGGCGGCCGCGCGCGATACCGGACATCTGGTGATCGGTATGCCGGCGCACTTTACGCAGGAGGAAGACACACCGCTGCAGTTCGGGCTGGAGCAGGCCGATGCCCTGCGCGCACAGTTGCTGGCCGACCCGCAGGTGCGCGCCGTGCTGCCCCATGTGGAGTTCAACGGCCTGATCAGCAATGGCGACAAGTCGGTGGTCATGCTGGGCCTGGGCGTGGAGCCCGACAGCGAGTTCTCGGTGAAGGGGCCGTTTCTGACCCTGCAGCAGGGCGATGTGCTGGGCAGCCAGGCCAAGGCGCCCGAGGTGATGCTGGGCGCTGCACTGGCGCGCAGCCTCAAGGCCGTTCCGGGCAGCAGCCTGACCCTGCTGGCCAGCACCACCGAGGGCGCGCTCAATGCCATCGACGTGCAGGTCAAGGGCGTGTTCTCCACCGGCATCCCCGAGATCGACAAGCGCCTGGTCTACACCGATCTGGCCACGGCGCAAAAGCTGTTGGCAACCCGGCGCGTCTCCAGCCTGGGCGTGTTCCTGGCGCGCATGGAGCACACCACTGCGGCGCAGGCCCGCATCGCCGCCGCCCTGCCCGCCCTGCAGGTGCAAACCTGGGAACAGCAGGCCGTCTTTTACCAGGCGGTGCGCAGCCTCTACAACCGCATCTTTGGCGCCTTGGGACTCATCATTGGCGTCATCGTGTTGTTTGTGGTGAGCAACGCCATGTCCATGGCCATCATCGAGCGCACCCGCGAAATCGGCACGCTGCGTGCGCTGGGCACCTTGCCGGCGCAACTGCTGCGCACCCTCTCGCTAGAAGGCATGCTGCTCGGCGGTGTGGGTGCGCTGGCCGGTGCCGCAGTGGCGCTATCGGTGTCGCTGCTGCTGTATGGGGTGGACGTGCAGATGCCTCCGCCGCCGGGCCGCTCGGTGGGCTATCCGCTGACCATCACGGTGGACGCCGGGCAGTACCTGGCAACGATTTTCGCCATGGTGCTGCTGACCATGGCGGCATCCAACTGGGTGGCGCGCAGGACCGTGCACATGCCCATCACCAGCGCCTTAGCGCACACCTAAGGAAGCACCATGCACCACCCCACTTTGTGTTTTCGCCCTGCGCTGCGGGTCACCGCGCTCTGCGCTGCGGCCTGGCTCAGCCTGCCCACCACCGCACTGGCGCAGGATGTCCATGCGCTGCTGGTCGCCGCCGACCGCTTTCGCATGGGCGCCGACCGGCTGCAAATCGAGACCCAGGTCAACGTGGTCAATGCCGATGGAACGCCCGACAAGGAGCGCCGCTACCGGGTCTTTGCCCAGGGCCACCGGCAGTCGCTGGTGCTGATGCAAAGCCCGGCAGAAAAGGGCCAGAAGGTGTTGATGCTGGGCGATGACTTCTGGCTGCTCATGCCTGAGAGCCAGCGCCCCTTGCGCATCACGCCGATGCAAAAACTGCTGGGAGATGCTTCTACCGGCGACATTGCCACCATGGCCTGGGTGGGCGACTACGACGCCAGTCTGGTGGGCAGCGAGCCCTGTGAGGCCGGCAAGCCCACCGCCCCTTGCTGGCACCTGCAGCTGCAGGCCCGCCGCAGCGCGGTGAGCTACCAGCGCATCGAACTCTGGCTGGGCAAGGCCCATGGGGAACCGGTGCGTGCAGATCTGTATGTGCGGTCCGACAAGCTGGCCAAGCAGGCGCGCTTTGTGATGGACCGCCCGGACGCGCCCACCACCGTCACCGAGATGGTGCTGAGCGACCAGGTCAGCCACCACAAGACCACGCATATCCGCTACCTCAGTCGCAAGGAACGCCAGGTGCCGCAGGAGTGGCTCAACCCCATGTTCCTGGTGCGCAATCCGGCGCTGGACTAAGTACATGCAGCGCATAGCGACCACCACCCTGTTGCTGGCGTACTGCCTGGGCGCCGCCGCCCAGACGCTCGACGCCGCGATCGACTGGGGCGGCAAACTGCAACTGCAAGTGGACAGCGCAACCGCCTCCGACAGGGGCCCATTGGCGCGTGCCAATGCCTTGCAGCCTGGCACCACCAGCCAGACGGGCAACGGCACCACCTTGCAGGCCGAACTGCGCGCGGCCGCTGGGGGCTGGAATGCGCTCGTCACGCTGCAGCAGCAGGCCCTGCAAAACCAGTCTGCAAATACCAGTTCCTGGGTCAATGAGATGGCCTACAGCGGCAATGCCGGAAACTGGCAATTCACTGCCGGCAAAAAAATCGTCAGCTGGGATGTGGGCTATGCCTTTCGCCCCAATGACCTGGTGCAGCAGGAGGTACGCCGCACGTTGGTGAGCAGCACCGCCACCGGGCGGGCCTTGCTGCAGGCCGAGCGCTTTGAAGCCGACAGCGCCTGGACCTTGGTGCGGGTCAACCCCGGCAACAGCCCCGATGCAAGGGGTGCAGAGGAGCCCGCACTGGCCGCACGCTATTACCTGCACCAGGGTGCTTCCGACTGGTTCGGCTTTGCCCGCAGCGGCCAGCGCAGTGGCAACAGCCTGGGCCTGGCCCTGGCATGGGTGGCCAGCGACGCGCTGGAACTGCACGCCTCGGTGCGCGCCCTGGAGCAGGCCGACACGCTGGCCTATGCCGCACCGGTGGGTCTGTTGGCCACGCAAACGCCCTGGCGCAACAGCAGCACCGGCAATACCGCACAGGCCCTGCTAGGGGCCAACTGGACCAGCGCAAATCAGCTCAGCCTGCTGCTCGAAGCCTGGTGGGATGGCAGCGCCCTGTCGCCTTCGCAGTGGGACGAATGGCGCCTGCGCAACCAGCGTCTGTTGGCCGCGCAGGGCGCGCCCATCGCTGCGGTAGCCGGCAACCTGGCCTGGCAGGCCGATGCCTTTGCGGCGTCGAGCAGCCTGCAGCGCAGCAACCTCTTCCTGCGCTTGGCCTGGGAGCATGAGGGCTGGCAACCGGCCATCGAACTGTTGCACCATCCGCAAGACGGCGGCCTTGTGGTGACCGTCTCCCTGCGCTACCAGGGCGACCGCATGCAGCTGCAAGGCGGCCTGCGCGACTATGGCGGGCCCAGCATTGCGGTGCTGGCCCAACTGCCCTATCGCCAGCAGGCCTACCTGTTGGGCCGTTGGGCTTTTTAGCTGGCCGCCTTGGCATACTGCGAAGCTGCGCACCATGCAACAGACCACCCCACTCCCCACCATCGCCATGCCCGCGCGCTATCAATTCGCCTGGGTCTTGCTGTTTGATACGCTGATTGCACTGGGCCTGACGGCCTTTGACGGACGCTTTCTTTTCATCAACCTGGTGTATTCGCATTGCATAGGCCTGTGCATCTGGGGCCTGTTGCAGCTGCAGATGCGGCTCTTCATCCGCCAGCGCCAAACCCAGTGGCGCCGCCTGTGGCTGGCCGTGCCCCTGGCCGCCGTGAGCGGCAACTTCTTGGGCACCGCCCTTGCCCAAGCGTTGCTGGCGCTGGGCGGCATCCAGACCCTGGCCCACCCTTCCCAAAAACTACCGGGCTTTCTGCTGCTGAGCCTGGTGGCGGGCACGGCCATCACTTACTACTTCATGAGCCGCGAGCGCATCGCGCTGGAGCGCCAAAACACCGAGGTGGCACGCCGCCAGGCCACTGAGGCACGCCTGCGTCTGCTCGAATCGCAGCTAGAGCCGCACATGCTGTTCAACACCCTGTCGAACCTGCGCGTGCTCATTGGCAGCGACCCCCAGTGCGCCACCTTTATGCTCGACCGCATGACGGCCTACCTGCGTGCCACGCTCAGTGGCTCGCTGGCCAGCAGCCATGCGCTGCAAGCCGAATTCGATAGGCTGCGCGACTACCTGGAACTGATCGCCATCCGCATGGGGCCGCGGCTGCAATTTGCGCTGGAGTTGCCACCCGATCTGGCGCAGCAACAGCTGCCTTCGCTGCTGCTGCAGCCGCTGGTGGAAAACAGCATCCAGCATGGGCTGGAGCCGGCCATTGCAGGGGGTCACATCACGGTGCGCGCACAGTTGGTGGGAGCGCAGTTGCAGCTGAGCGTGGAAGACAACGGCGCCGGCTTTGACCCCACGCAGCCTGCCGCTGGCTTTGGCATCACACAGGTACGCGAGCGCTTGCGCAGCCGGTATGGCGAGGCGGCGCAGCTGCAGTTTGAACCCGGGCAAACCGGCGGCGTGCGCGCCTGCATCACATTGCCAATGACCACATTGCCCATCGCACCATGAACGCCCTGCGCCCCACCGCCTTGATCGCCGAAGACGAACCCCTGCTGGCACAGGCCCTGCGCGCGCAACTCGCACAGCAGTGGCCGCAACTGCAGGTGCTGGCCATGGTGGGCGATGGCATCTCGGCGGTGCGTGAATCGCTGGCCCTGCTGCCCGACCTGCTGTTTTTTGATGTCCGCATGCCCGGCCAAAGTGGGCTCGATGCCGCTGCCGAACTGGCCGAACGCTGGCCCACCCACGCAGCACAGCCACGCGCATTCCCACAGCTGGTGTTTGTCACCGCCTACGACCACTACGCCGTCTCGGCCTTTGAAGCGCAGGCGGTGGATTACCTGCTCAAGCCGGTGGAGACGGCGCGTTTGCAAAAGACGATTGAGCGATTGCAACAGCGCTTGGCCCGCGCCCCCGACGCCTTTGAAAACACGCTGGAGCAACTGCGCGGCCTGCTCGCAAAAGGCACATCGCCCGCAGCGGCACCCAGGCTTGCGCTGCTGCAGGTCGATGTGGGCCATTCCATCGCGCTGGTTCCGGTGGCCGATGTGCTGTATTTTGAGGCGGCCGACAAGTACCTGCGCGTGCTGACGGCCGAGCGCGAATACCTGCTGCGCACCCCGCTAAAAGAACTGCTGCCCCGGCTCGACCCCGATCAATTCTGGCAAGTCCACCGAGGCACGGTGGTGCAAGTGGCGCACATTGCCGCCGTGCAGCGCGACGAGACCGGCCGCACCACCCTGCTGCTGCGCCAGCGCCCAGAAACGCTGGCCGTCAGCCGCCTCTACGCCAGCCGCTTTAAAGCGATGTAGTGCGTGGCAGCAGCCAGCGGTAAAACCACTGCTTGGCCGCTTCCACCATCAGCAGGTAGGAGGGCAGCAAAATCGCCAGCAACACGAAGTAACCCGGGGGCAGGGGCGCAAAGCCCAGCCAGGGTGCCAGCGGCGTGAACGGCAACGCCAGGGCCAGCGCCACCACGCCCAAAGAGGTCAGCACCAGCCAGCGGTTGGGGCGGCTGCGCAGCGGGTTGCGCCTGGTACGGATGACAAAAATTACCAGCACCTGGGTGGCAATCGACTCGACAAACCAGCCGGTGTGAAACAGCGCCTCATTGGCCTGCAGCAGGCGGTTGAGGAGGTAGAAGGTGAGGAAGTCAAACAGCGAGCTGATGGGCCCAATGGTGAGCATGAAGTTGCGGATAAAGCCCATGCTCCAGCGCTTAGGCGTGGCCAGGTCCTGCGCATCCACATCGTCCAGCGGCAGCGCGATTTCGGAGACGTCATACATCAGGTTGTTGAGCAGTATTTGCAGCGGCAGCATGGGCAAAAACGGCAGCAGCAGGGTGGCCGCCGCCATGCTGAACATATTGCCGAAGTTGGAGCTGGTAGCCATCATGATGTACTTCATCACATTGCCAAAGGTGCGCCGCCCCTCCAGGATGCCGGCGTGCAGCACCATCAGGTCGTGCTCCAGCAAAATCATGGCGGCGGCCTGCTTGGCCACATCCACCGCACCCGCCACCGAGATGCCGACATCGGCGGTGTGCAGCGAGGGCGCGTCGTTGATGCCGTCGCCCAGATAGCCCACCACATGGCCGCGGCTTTTGAGGGCCAGGATGATGCGGTTCTTCTGCGCCGGGTTGACGCGGCAAAACAGATTGACACCCTCCACCCTTGCACGCAATGCGTCGTCGTTCAGGGCAGCAATCTCGCTGCCGGTCAACAGGCCTTCAATGGCCACACCGAGCTGTTCGCAGACATGGCGCGTGACGCGCTCGTTGTCGCCGGTGACGATCTTCACCGCCACGCCGCTTTTCGCCATGGCCTGCAGGGCCAGGCCGGCGCTGGCCTTGGGCGGATCCAAAAACGCACAGAAGCCGGCAAACACCAGGGCGCTTTCGTCCGACACCACGGCATGGTCCATCTGCAGCGGCTCGTCGCGCCAGGCCACACCCAGCACCCGGAAACCCTGCTCGCCCAGGCGGTTGAAAATCGCGTCCATCTCGGCGCGGGCCACTGCGTCCATGGCCTGCTCTTGGCCTGCCGCATCCATGTAATGGGTGCACAGGCCCAGCATGTCTTCGGGCGCGCCCTTGGCAATCAGGCGCCGGCTGCCATCGGCCGTGGACTGCAGCAGCACCGAAACGCGGCGCCGATCAAAGTCAAACGGCACCTCGTCGATCTTGCTCCAGCCGCTGGCATCCACCTCGCCATGGCGCAGGATGGCGTCATCGAGCGGGCTTTTGAGGCCGCTCTCGAAGTAGCTGTTCAGATAGGCCAATTGCAGCAGCTGCTGCGAGGGCCGGCCCTGCGGGTCCAGGTGTTGCTCCAGCTCGATGCGGGCCTCGGTCAGGGTGCCGGTCTTGTCGGTGCACAGCACATCCATGGCGCCCATGTCCTGTATCGCCGAGGGCCGCTTGACGATCACCTTCAAGGCCGCCATGCGCATGGCGCCCCGGGTCAGCGTGACCGACACCACCATGGGCAGCAGCTCGGGCGTCAGGCCCACCGCCAGCGCCACGGCAAACAAAAAAGACTCCAGCAGCGGGCGGTGCAAAGCCACGTTGACCAGTAGAGTGAACAGCACCATCACAAAGGTCAGGCGCATGATCAACAGGCCGAATTGGCGCGTGCCCGACTCGAAGGCGGTGGGCGGCGCGCGCCGGTTCAGGTCCACCGCAATCTGGCCTATGGCAGTGGTGCTGCCGGTGCGCCCAATCAGGGCCAGCGCAGAGCCGCTGACCACCGAGCTGCCCAGGTAAATGCGTTCGCTGGCATCGAGCTCCCAACCAGAGTCCGGGTCCGGCTGCTTAGCCCCAAAGCCCAAGTCGCAGACTGTCTTCTCCACCGGATACGGCTCGCCGGTGAGCTGCGACTGGTTGACGAAAAAGTCATGCGCCTCCAGCAGCAAGGCATCGGCCGGCACCAGACAGCCGGCCGAGAGCAGCACCACATCGCCGGGCACCAGCTCGCCCACCACGCGCTCGCAGGCCACGCCATCGCGCAGCACCGTGGCCGTCACCGCCACCTGCAGCGCCAGTCGCTCGGCGGCCTGGCCAGCGCGGTGCGATTGAACAAAGTCCAGCGTCACGCTCAGGAAGACGATGACGCCAATGATCAGCGCGCCGCTGGCGTCACCGCTCAGGGCCGACAGCACACTGGCCGCCAGCAACACCAGCACCAGGGGATTGCGAAAACACACCAAAAACTGCAGCAGCAGCGCGCGCTGCACCGATTTTTGCAGCCGGTTGGGGCCATGCTGCAAGAGCAGCGCTTGGGCTTGTAGGCTGGAGAGACCGGTCACGGGCATGCCTTTATGGGATGGGGCCCATGCTACTGCCTGCGAAGAAAAATCCCGCCCGCAGCTATTGGCGCGGCGGCAGTTCGAGTTGCAGGCGCACCGGCGCTTGGGCATTAGGGGCCAGAGCCGCGCTGCGCTGCTGTACCGACTGCAGCATCCAGCCCTCTTCGAGCAGGCTGCCCACGCGGTAGGGCTTTGCAGGCTGGCCGTCTATGGACAGCAGGGCCACGCCCTGACCGCCCGCGCTAGAGGCGATGATGCCGGTCAGGCGAAAGCGGCTCGCCACATCGGGTGCTGCGCTGGCTACTGTTGGTACGCCGCCTAGCAGGCGGGCCACCACCTCGGTAGGGGCGGCTTGCAGCTCTTCACTGGTGGCGGGCGGCGCCAAGCTGTGCTGGGCTGGCGTGGGCCAGCACAGCACCCAGAACACCAGGCTGGCGGCCAGCAAAAGACCCACCCCAAAGGCGGCGAGACGAGGCATCCAGGGTTTCCAGGCAGTAACTTGCATGTTCGCGATTATCATCGGGACGCTGTAATCCCAATGGGTGTTCGCCATGAATTTTGTTTCCCTATCTGCCCGGCGCTTGAGCCGGGGCTTTACCCTGATTGAGCTAATGGTGGTGCTGGTCATCATCGGGGTGCTGGCCGCCCTGATCGTGCCCAATGTGCTGGACCGCGCCGATGATGCCCGCGTCACCGCCGCCAAGACCGATGTCGGCAACCTGATGCAGGCGCTCAAGCTCTACAAGCTCGACAACCAGCGCTACCCCACCGGCGCGCAGGGCCTGCAGGCCCTGGTGGCCAAGCCCACCACCGACCCGATTCCCGTCAACTGGAAGCCCTATTTGGACAAGCTGCCCGCTGACCCCTGGGCCGGCGCCTACCAGTACATGAATCCCGGCATCAAGGCCGAAGTCGATGTGCTGTCACTGGGCGCCGATGGCAAGCCCGGTGGCGAAGGCAAAGATGCGGATATCGGCAGCTGGCAGTAAGCCGGGGCGCATACGCAGGCCAGGCCAGCGCGGCTTCACGCTGCTGGAGCTATTGGTGGTGGTCAGCATCGTCGCCATCGCCAGTGCCGGCGTGGCATTTTCCATGCGAGACAGTGCACAGACCCAAACCGAGCGCGAGGCCCAGCGCCTGTCCGCCCTGCTGGAATCGGCACGCGCCCAGTCGCGCACTCAGGGCGTGGCCGTGGTCTGGCGCAGCACCGCACAGGGCTTCGTCTTTGACGGCCTGCCCAAGGGCTCCCTGCCCGAAAACTGGCTTGACAGCAACACCACCGTGGCCCCGGGCAGCCGCCTGGAACTGGGGCCCGAACCGATTGTGGGAGCGCAGTCGGTGACCCTGGGCAACCTGCAGCAAGGCGCTGTTTTTTGGCGCGTGGCCACCGATGGCCTGCGCCCGTTTTCTGTACAGGTGGCAGACAGTGCGGCAGCTACCGGGGTGGCGCCATGAGCCGGCACATCCCTTGGAACAGGCCGCGCGGCTTTACCCTGATTGAGGTGCTGGTGGCCCTGGGCATTGTGGCCATTGCGCTCACCGCCGGACTGAAGGCCACCGCCTCGCTGACGCGCAATGCAGAGCGCCAGTCGGATGTGATGCTGGCCCAACTGTGCGCCGAGAACGAACTCATCAAGCTGCGCCTGACGCGCCAGTTGCCGGGCGTGGGCGACAGCAGCAGCGACTGTGCCCAGGGTAGTGAAACCTTGCAGGTGCAAGACTCTGTGCGGCCCACGCCCAACCCGAATTTTTTGCGCGTAGACGCCAGGGTGTTCAAGAACGGCGCCGCCCTGTTTCAGATCAGCACCGTGATGGGACGCAATTGATGGCGCGCCGGCAAGGTCTGCGCGGTTTTACCCTGGTGGAGCTGATGGTGGCCCTGATGGTGATGGCTCTGCTCAGCCTGATGAGCTGGCGCGGCCTGGACGCCATGGGCCGGGCGCAAAGCCAGACCCAGGCCCGCGCCGACGATGTGCTGGCCCTGCAGAGCGGCTTGGCGCAATGGGGCGCCGACCTGGACGCCATGGCCACCGAGCTGGCCACGGCACAAAACATCAACTCCCTGGCCAGCCCGCTGGAGTGGAGTGGCCAGGTGCTTCGCATCACCCGCTATAGCAACAGCGGCGAGCTGTCGGGCCTGCGCGTGGTGGCCTGGGCGATGGGTGAAGACCAGGGCCGCAAGGTCTGGCTGCGCTGGCAGTCGCCCCTGCTGCAATCGCACGCAGCGCTGCAAAGGGCCTGGCTACAGTCGGCGCTGTGGGCGCAAAACCCGGATGCCGCCAGCCGTGCGCTACGGGTCAGCATCGTGCCGCTGGTGGACTGGCAGATCTACTACTACCGGGGTGGAGCCTGGAGCAACCCCGGCTCCAGCAGCGAGGCCGCCGACGCCATTCCGGAGGGTGTGCGCCTGCAGCTCACCCTGCCCGAGGGCCTGCCCCTGAGCGGCATCCTGACGCGCGACTGGATTCGCCCCAACGCGGTGGGCGCCAAATCATGAGAACCCACCAGTCGCCGGGGTTCGCCATAAGGCAAAGTGGCGTGGCGCTGTTGACCGCCATGCTGACCGTCACCCTGGTGGCCACCTTTGCCTCGGCGGCCCTGTGGCAACAGTGGCGCAGCGTGGAAATCGAGGCCGCCGAGCGCAGCCGCACCCAGATGCAGTGGGTGCTCAATGGCGCGCTCGACTGGTCGCGCCTGATTCTGCAAGAGGATGGGCGCAATGGCGAGGTTGACCACCTGTCCGAACCCTGGGCCTTGCCGCTGCAGGAGGCGCGGCTGTCGAGCTTTTTGGCGCTGGACAGCAACCATACCGACGATGCCATGGAGGCATTTTTGTCCGGCCAAATCAGCGACCAACAGGCCCTGCTGAACGTGCGCAACCTGGTGCCCGACGGCAAACCCAGCCGCGCCGCCAGACAAGTTTTTGCGCGCCTGTTCACCCTGCTGAAGCTGCCACAAAGCCAGTTGCAGTTGCTGCAGGACCAACTGCTGGCCAGCGACAAGGCGAGCGCGGACAGCGACACCTACAACATGGCGGACGCAGCCTTTAACGCGCCGCTCACACCCTACCGCATGGAGCAGCTGGTTTGGCTGGGCCTGCCGGCCAGCACCCTGCGGGCGCTGACGCCCTACTGCACCCTGCTGCCGGTGGCCACGCCGGTCAACCTCAACACCGCCAGCGCCGAGGTGCTGCATGCGACCCTGCCGGACTTTGCGCTGGGCCGGGCGCAGCAACTGGTGGCGCAGCGCTCTAGCACCCATTTCAAAACCGTGGACGAGGGGCTCAAGGCCGCCGGTGTCAACGTGCCGGCAGCGGTCGAGGGCGTGGGTTTGAGCGTGGGCACGCATTACTTTGCGGTGCGTGGGCGCCTGCGCCTGGGCGACAGCGCGGTGCAGGAGTTTTCGCTATTGGAGCGCCAGGGCGCACTGGTCAAGGTCATCTGGCGCCAACGCGAGGCCCTAACGGCCATGGCAACGGCTTCCCTACAATAAGCCCACTTCACGATGTCCACACTGATTCTCACCCTCCCCCTTGCCGGCAACAGCAACACGCCGGAATACGGCTATGTGCTCACGCCCGATGGCCTGGCTGTGGCCGCCCAAGGCGACGCGACAGCGGCCCTGCTGCCCACGCTGGCTGCGCGCAGCACCGAGGTGGTGGCCATGGTTCCGGCGCGCGCCTTGTCGTGGCACCGCATTACCCTGCCAGAGCGCGTGCTGCGCAGCCTGCTGACTGGGCGCATGGAGGTCTTGCGGGCGCGCAGCGTGCTGGCCGGTGTACTGGAAGAACAATTGCTGGACGAACCCGAGCGGCTGCACTTTGCGCTGTTTGCCGTGCCCGAGGCGCCGTCTGGCGACAGCGCCTGGGTGGCGGTGTGCGACCGGGCCTGGCTGCAGGCTGGCCTGCAGGCGCTGGAGTCCGCCGGCTACCGCGCGGCGCGCATCGTGGCCGAATGCACACCGAGCGCTCCCGGCACCGCCCTGGCAATGCTCAGCGATGCGGTGGAGCCGGCCCAACTGCTCCTGTGTACGCCCCATGGCGTGAGCCTGCTGCCCCTGCTGCCGGCCAGCCTGGCACTGGCCTTGGCACAACCGACCCTGAAGGTGGTGGCCGAACCGGCCGTGATGGAACGGGCACAGGCCCATTTTGGCAACCAAGTCAAGCTGCAGGGCCATGCCCAGCGCATGCTGGCGGCGGCGCGATCACCCTGGAACCTGGCCCAGTTGGAACTCAGCGCCTCGCCCGGTGGGCGTTTGCTCAAACGCCTGGGCGCGGCCTGGCAACAATTTCTGCAGGCCCCCGCCTGGCGCCCGACGCGCTGGGGCCTGGTGGCACTGCTGCTGGTGCAGGTGCTGGCGCTCAATGCGCTGGCCTGGCAACAGAGACGTTTGCTGGATGAAAAACGCGCTGCCATTGCGGCGGTGCTGCAGCAAACCTTTCCCGAAGTCCGCCTGGTGGTCGATGCGCCGCTGCAAATGCAACGCGCCGTGGACGATCTGGCGCGCGCCCATGGCGTGGCCTCGGACGTCGGGCTGGGACGCGTCTTCTCCATCATCGGTCCGCAGGCAACGCTGCGCCTGTCGGCCATCGAGCTGGGCGAGCGCGAACTGCGCCTGGCGCTCAGCGGTCTGGACGAAGCCGCAGCCCAGCCGCTGTTGGCAAGCCTGGACGGCCAGGGTCTGAGCGCCCGGCTGCAAGACGGCCAGCTCCTGATTGCTCACAAGGAATCGCGCTAATGGCCTGGCATACTCTTTTCAAGACGCGCTGGCAGGCGTTGGCCCTGCGCGAGCAACGCGGCCTGGGCATTGCTAGCGCGCTGGTGCTGGCAAGCCTGGTCTGGAGCGTGGCACTGGCGCCGGCCCTGCGCACCCTCAAGGGCGTGGAGGCGCAGAACATGCAGCTCGGCATCACCGCCGAGCGCATGCAGGCGCTGCAGGCCCGCGCCAAGCTGCTGCAGGCCAAGCCATTGGCCACACCTGCGAACACCCTGAGGGCCTTGCAATCCGCCACCACGGCGCTGGGCAAGGTTGCCTCGCTACAGGTGCTGGGTGAGCAGGCCACGGTCACCCTGCGCCAGATCAGCGCGAGCGCCCTGGCGGCCTGGCTGTCGCCCGAAACCGGCGTGGGACTGAGCCCTTCCGAAGTCCATTTGCAGCGCGATGCCAACAGCGCCGAGCCCCAGTGGAGCGGCACCCTGGTGTTTCGCCTGCCAGGGCTCAAAGCGACCGCGCCGTGAAGCCACCCTCACTCCACACAGCCCGTAGCACCCGCATGGCCCGCACCGCCTACCGTTCTAGCCATGGCGCTTGGTCCTGGGCGGCTGCGGGCGCCTTGGTGGGTTTGCTGTGGGCCACGCTGCAATTTGCGCCCGCCGTCTGGCTACAGCGGGCGGCTTACAAGGCCAGCAATGGCCGCCTCGCCTTGAGCGAAAGCCGCGGCACGGTCTGGCAGGGCTCGGCCCAGCTGACCCTCAGTGGCGGCCCGGGCAGCAGCGATGCCGCCCGCCTGCCCGGACGCGTGCAATGGGACTTGCGCCCCGGCCTGGATGGAATGCAGCTGCTGCTGCGCCTGCGCCTGCATGCCGACTGCTGCACCCCGCAGGCGCAATTGCTGTCGTTCACGCCGGGCCTGCGCAGCTGGCGCCTGCAACTGGCCGCTGGCGACTCTACCTGGCCGTCTGCACTGCTGACGGGCCTGGGCACGCCCTGGAACACGGTGCAACTGCAAGGCCCGCTGCTGTTCCACACCGACGGGCTGAGTCTGGTGTCGGCGGTGGACCGTATGCGGGTCGAAGGCTCGATACAGTTGGACCTGCCAGCGCTGGCGTCTAGCCTGTCCACCCTGCGGCCCCTGGGCAGCTACCGGCTGCAGCTGCAGGGCGGCGAGCAGGCCACGCTTGATTTGCAAACGCTGCAGGGCAGCCTGCAGCTCAAAGGCAGCGGCCGCTGGACGGCGGCGCATCTGCGCTTTGAGGGCGAGGCCCGCGCCGATGCGGCGCACGAGGCCGAGCTTTCCAATCTTCTCAACATCATGGGACGGCGCGATGGCGCGCGGTCCGTCATTACCCTGGGCTAGACGCATGCAAATTTCTTTGCCTTCCCACTCTTTACGCGCACTGATACGCGCTACTGGCCTGCTGGGCGGACTGACCGCTTGCTGCTTCGCCTTGGCGCAAAGCGAGTCTCCGGTGTCGCTCAAACTGTCACGCGGTGCACCGGTGACGCTGAACTTTGTCAACGCCGACATCGAGTCCGTGGCGCGCGCCATGACCGGCATGACCGGGCGCCAGGTGGTGCTGGACCCGCGCGTCAAGGGCACCCTCAACCTGAACAGCGACCAGCCCATTTCTCCGGCCCGCGCCTACAACCAGTTTCTGGCCGCGCTGCGCCTGCAGGGCTATACCGTGGTCGAGTCGGCCGGACTCGACAAGGTGGTGCCCGAGGCCGATGCCAAGCTGCAAAGCAGCGGCGTCGGTGGCGATGGCGATGGCGTGGCCAAGTCAGGCACACCGGGCAACCAGATCGTGACGCAGATCTTCAAGCTCAATTTCGAGAGCGCGGCCAATCTGCTGCCGGTGCTGCGCCCGCTGATCAGCCCCAACAACGTCATCAACGTCAACCCCGGCAACAACTCGCTGGTCATCACCGACTACGCCGACAACCTGCAGCGCATCGCCCGCATCATTGCCGCCAGCGACGTGGCCAATGGCAGCGACCTGGAAATCCTGCAACTGCAATACGCCATTGCCAGCGACCTCGCTCCGCTGCTGCTGCGCCTGATGGACAGCGGCAGTGCTGCGCCCACGGCCGGACAGACCGACACCGGCTTCAAGACCACCATCATTGCCGAGCCGCGCAGCAATGCGCTGATCGTGCGCGCCGCCAACCCGGCCCGCGTGTCGCTGGTGAAGTCGCTGGTGGCGCGGCTGGACCAACCCACGGTGCAGGGCGACGGCGGTAGCGGCAACATCCATGTGGTGATGCTCAAGAATGCCGATGCCACCAAGCTCGCGGCCACGCTGCGCGCGGTCATGGCGGGCGAAGTGAAAGCGTCTGCACTGAGTGCCGCGCCCAGCAGTATGGCCGTGGCGGCACCCGCAGCTGCGCCCACCACTGGCGGCCAGGTGCAGGCCGATGTGGCCACCAATTCACTCATCCTCACCGCGCCCGACCCGCAGTACCGCCAGTTGCGCGCCGTCATCGACCAGCTCGACGCCCGGCGCGCCCAGGTCTTTGTGGAGAGCCTGATCGTCGAGGTCAACGCCGACCGGGCGGCCGAGTTCGGCATCCAGTGGCAGGGCCCCATCGGCAAGGCCGGCGACGCCACCATTGGCCTCTTGGGCACCAACTTTGGCAGCGGTGGCAAAAACATCATTGCCCTGGCTACGGGTGGCGCAGCTGGCACCGTCTCACCGGGGGTGGGGCTGAACATAGGCGCTGCCACGCTCAATAACGGCGTCTACACGCTGGGCTTTTTGGGGCGCTTTCTGGAGCAAAACGGCGACGGCAACATCCTGTCCACGCCCAATTTGCTGACACTGGACAACGAGGAGGCCAAGATCGTGATCGGCCAGAACGTGCCCTTCATCACCGGCCAATACACCAACGCCAGCGCCGGCGCCAATGGCACGGTCACGCCGTTTCAGACCATAGAGCGCAAGGACGTGGGCCTGACGCTCAAGGTCAAGCCCCAGATCAGCGAAAACGGCACCGTCAAACTGTCCATCTTTCAGGAGGTCTCCACGGTGCAGGCCTCCAGCGTCAACTCGCCCAGCGGGCTGATCACCAACAAGCGCTCCATCGAATCAAGCGTGCTGGTGGATGACGGCTCCATCGTGGTGCTGGGGGGCTTGCTGCAAGACACCTATGCTGGCAACAACGACCGCGTTCCGGGGCTGTCCGATATTCCCTTTTTCGGCGCCCTGTTTCGCAGCGAGTCGCGCAGCCGCAGCAAGACCAACCTGATGGTGTTCCTGCGCCCGGTGGTGATACGCGATGCCAACGGCAGCGACGCCCTGTCCAACAGCCGCTACGAGCAAATGCGTGCGGTACAACAGGGTTCGCAACCGGTGCCCAGCAGTGTGATGCCCATCAACGAGTCGGCTGTTTTGCCTCCCGCTCCACTGCCCAGGCCCAAGCCGGCCTTGGTGCCGGCCAAGACGCCGCCGTCAAAGTAAGCCCATGGCCACCCGCTACCCACTACCCTACGCCTTCGCACGCAACCAGCAGCTGCTGCTGGAGCAGGAGGGCGAGCGCCTGACCCTGTGGCTGCACGCGGCAACGCCGCCCGGCGGCATCAGCGAAACGCTGCGCAAATTCGACGCGCAGCAGATCGAACTGCTGGCGTTTGACAGCCTGCAGCAGCGCATCAGCGCCGCCTATGCGCAGGGTGAGTCGAGCGCCGCATCGGTGGTCAGCGAAGTGCAAAGCGACGCCGATCTGTCGCGCATGATGCAGGAGCTGCCAGCGGTGGAAGACCTGCTGGAAAGCGCGGGAGACGCGCCCATCATCCGCATGCTCAACGCCCTCTTGACGCAGGCCGCGCGTGACGGTGCCAGCGACATCCACATCGAGCCCTACGAGCGCCACAGCAGCGTGCGCTTTCGCGTGGACGGCACGCTGCGCGAGGTGGTGCAACCGAACCGGGCCCTGCATGCGGCGCTGATCTCGCGCCTGAAAATCATGGCCCAGCTCGACATCTCGGAGCGCCGCCTGCCACAAGACGGTCGCATCTCGCTGCGCATAGGCACAAGGGCCATGGATGTGCGCGTCTCTACATTGCCCAGTGCGCACGGTGAGCGCGCCGTCCTGCGCCTGCTGGACAAGAGCCAGGGCGCCTTGAATCTGGAGGCCGTGGGCATGCAGGGCGACATCCTGCAGCGCATGGAAGGCTTGATCAGCCAGCCGCACGGCATCATTCTGGTCACAGGGCCTACCGGCTCGGGCAAGACCACCACCCTGTATGCGGCCTTGAGCCGCCTGGACGCCGGGCGCAGCAACATCATGACGGTGGAAGACCCTATCGAGTACGAGCTCTCGGGTGTGGGCCAGACCCAGGTGAACGCCAAGATCGACCTGACCTTTGCCAAGGCCCTGCGCGCCATCCTGCGCCAGGACCCGGACGTGATCATGATCGGCGAAATCCGCGACTTTGAGACCGCCCACATCGCCATCCAGGCCTCGCTCACCGGCCATTTGGTGCTTGCCACGCTGCACACCAACGACGCGCCCAGCGCCGTGACGCGCCTGATCGACATGGGGGTGGAGCCCTTTTTGCTCAGCTCCAGCCTGCTCGGTGTGCTGGCCCAGCGTCTGGTGCGCAAGCTCTGCGTCGCCTGCCAGGGCAAGGGTTGCGGCGCCTGCTCGCAAAGCGGCTACCAGGGTCGCACCGGCATCTTCGAGTTGATGGTGACCGATGACGCCCAGCGCGCCCTGATCCACCGCCGCGCGTCCGATGCGGAGTTGCGCGAGGCCGCCCTGCAAGCCGGCATGGTGCTGATGCGCGACGACGGCGCGCGCCTGGTGCAGTCCGGTGTGACCTCGCCAGAAGAGCTGCTGCGGGTGACGCGGGATTAGCGCAGTCGCCTGCGGTAGCGGGCAGGACGGGCAATCGAAGTCTCTGATGCATCGCGCCCCGGACACCACCAATGTCCGGTCTCTGGCCGATCAATATGCCAACGGACCCATCCAGGCTTGGGCGCTCGCATGGAGGCCCCGCTGTGAGAAAACGCTGCGCTGCCTTGGCTAAAGCGGCGTAGCGTTTTGTGCCACGCCTATTTTTTCCAATAGATGTTGTCGAGCCGGATTTCGGGCATGCCCGAGCGGGCGACGTTGCCAGTCGCTGTCCAGATGTCGGAGACCGAGAAGCGGGTCAACACCAGGCTCAAATCCAACTTGGGATTGGCCGCTAGGAATGCGCTCACCGGAATGCTGACATCGCACCATGTCGTACCGGTATTGCAATAGCCGTAGTTGCCATTGGAGACCAGCACAACCGCCTCGGCCCCTGCACCCAGCACCGTGTCGCTAGAGATGGCGATGCGCAGGGCTCCCACATAGCCAGTCTTGATGCTGAAATGGACAGAGCCATTGGCAAAGTTCGACATATTGGCTGTTACGGCTGGCTTGGCGTCGGATTGCCACAACAGGCCCCAGCCGTAGCTATTGTCCTGGGCCAGGAAGTCCTTTAGGGAGATATAGCTATTGCTGATGGGTGCGCTATCGTTAGGCGCATGGTCACCGCTGGCCGGGTACGCCAAGGTGTAGGGAACCCCTTTGCCAAACGCATCGGCGCGCATGCCGGTGGGCCATCCGGTCACCGATTGGCTAAAAATATCCAGCGTTGCAGTAGCCACAGCGGCATTGGGCACCGGCGGTGCAAAGTACAGTGCGGCAGTCTCGGCGCAAGCACCGCTTTCTTTGCTCCAGGTGGCAGCGGGGTTGAGCGCCTGGGCGGCACAGCGCGCTTCGCGGTTGACATTGAACAGGCCCCAATTGTTGTCGGTGCCCTTCCAGGGTTCGTCGAAGGCCTCGAAGTACACAATCCCTTTGGGCCCATTGCCCGTGCGCGATGCCAAGGCCCAATCCAGCAGGCGGTTGTAATACATTTTTTGGTTGGCGGGGCTGGCCAGGTATTTGTAGAGGCCGGTGCCACTGGGGTCGGCAGCCCTCCAACCGGTCTCGCCAATCACAATGGGCAAATTCGCACGCCCATTCTTATCCAGATAGCTGCGCGCAAGGGCATAGTCCGATTGCGTTTTGCCAATGGCGGCATCCATCATCGCCGCTGCGCGCTTGGTGACATCGGTCACTGCGAGTTGCTGCCAATCCCAATCCGGAAGCGGGTTACTGTCGGCCGTATTGCTGTGTTGCACATCCTCTATAGGATAGGTGTGTATGGTCGCAAAGTCGATCTGGCTAAACACATCGGCCGCTTGCTCGGCCGCATTGCGCGCATAGCCGGCATAAAAGGCGTAGTTGTCATCGGTCGTTACGGGCTGCGCAACCTGGTCCCTTACCGTTTTGATATAGCCTGCCATGGCGATGGTGGATATCGGGTGGAAGGACCAGCTCACCATGGTCTCGTTGCCCACACTGACCGCAACCACTTCATTCGCATAGGTCTTTGCCAGCGTCACACCGCGCGCCATCTCATCCTGGTTGGCGGCCTGGATACTGGCCCGCACCACAGGGTCGGTTGCGTATTCGTAGGAATTGACATATACACCCAACATCACCTTGATCGGCATCGCGTTGTCACGGATAAGGCGCAGGGTACGCAGCGCCACTTTATCCGAGCTATCGAATAGTCGAATGAGGCCTATGCCAGCGCTTACCAGCAAATCCAGATCCTGCTTGACCTGGGCATCGGTGATGACTTCAGCAGCACGCTCTGATTCTTTGGTCGCTGTTCTGTAGGGCGAATAGGCCACTGCTTTGGTCGTTGTAAAGACGCTGGGCAGGGCGCGCAAGCCGCTGCTGGTCGCTGAAGTGGGCGCATTGCTTTGGTCCGACGTGGTGCCGCCACCGCCACAGGCACTCACCACAAGCGCGGCAACCAAACTCAGGCTGAGCGCTGACGATACATAGATGGGATTGCGGTGCATATTTACTCCGATCGAAAGACCGTTTTTCTGGTTATTTTTGAGAAATTTCATTTTTTAGAAGTTGTAAATCATTCCAACTGTCACCCATTCACCGTTCTGGGTAATGCGCGAATCCACATTGCTAAAAGAGGCATTTCCGGGCATGGACATGGGCGACAGGCCCTTCTTGCTGTAGTTCACCATACCGGCAGTGGCCTCTAGTTGAAGGCCGGGTGCGTAGTCGTACTTCAAGCCCAGGGTGTTGAAAAACGCCGTGTTGGACTGGCCTCGTTCGCTCGGGTTGTGGGTGTCGGCTGCGCCCAAATAAACCATGGCGGTAAAGAAGGTCCAGGGTCCGCTGCGGTAGCGTCCGCCCAGCAAGAGGTCCACCGAAGAGGCGGAGTAACCGGGATTGCTCGCGGCCAAGGGGTTGCTGTAGTCCACATTGAAACCCGAGGTCCACTGCGTGGCAGGGTTATAGGCAGTGCTTGCGCCGCTCCAGTTGTTTTGCCGAATGCCGCCTGAGACTTCCACCTTGGCATTGAGCTGGTAGCGGGCCATGAGCATGGCGATGCTTTGGTGGTTGCCTTGGAAGCGGGTTCCGTTGCTGGCGCTATAACTGTCGTCCAATGCATAGGGAGTCACGCCGGTAAAAGGTGCGTGGCCCCAGGCGCCGGCCCCACCGTTCACCGCATCCTGGTAGACGGCGTCCACCACCAGATCGCCCCTGTGGTACTGGGCATACAGCTCGTAAAAGGCCGGGCTCAGGCGCTTGAAGTTGGTGTTGCCCTGGTCGTAGGTCAGCTCCAGGAAAAGGTCGCCCTCTGCCACGTCCAACTGGCGGCTACCGATGCGAATGGCATTGGTCAGCATGCCATAGCCCGCACCGCTGGCACCCCATGCGTCTGATTGCCCCAAGTTGCCGCCATAGGGATAGTCCGCCACGCTCCAGCCCCTGGTGGTCATGGAGCCTATGCGCACGCTTCCGTAGTCGTCATGGCGCAGGGCAATGTTTTTCTCGTACCAGTAGTCCGGCACGTCCACGGTGCCGCCGTAGCGGGTTTCAACGGTGTCCCCGTTGATCGTGCCTTGGCGCCAGCGCTGGCTGAGCAGCCCGGAGATTTCAAAGCCCTTGCCAAGCTTGTACTTGGCGCCCAGATAGGGCTGCACCTGCCAATTGGTAGTCACCACCGTGTCGTACTGTTTGCCCGGAATGATGGCGTCAGAGGCGCGCAGTTGCTTGGACGCGGTGCTGGTGGCCACCTGGCAGTTCAGACAGTAGTTGCCCTGCACTCCAACCGTTGCCTCAGCAAAACCCGTAAGGCTGAACATTCCCTCCGGACCAAAGTCGGTGGCCTGGCTCATGGAATTGCCCAGAAGCATGGCCGCAATGGCCGTGGACTTCATCAGCCCGGCGGCAAGTCCGGGCTGGATGGCATCCGTCTGAACGGAGACTGTTTGATGGGTTCTATTTTTCATGGCGTATGTAAAAGTTTGAAAGCGCTTTCAGTAGAATAACTAGGGACTGTAGCTGCGTCAATGGCATAGGACCCCGTGTTTTCCCTATATACGCTGAAACACATCTATCTGTTAAGGGCGCGGGTTAACCCGCACCCTATTTGAAAGCGCTTTCACTAAAATGGGTGCATCCCTCAGATCTTCAGGAATAAGACATGAAAATGCTGGCCCGCGTCTGCCTCCAAGTTGCACTTGCTTCCCTCTCCTGCTTCGCTGCGAGCGCGCAGCCGGTGCCACTGGGCTCAGGTGCTTACTTCGCCACGCCCAAGAGCGGCGACCGGTCGGTGCCACCGGCCCATTTGCGCACCGCTGCGCTGATCGACACCCCGGCACAAACCTCGCAGTGGTATTCCACCGTGGTCTACAGCGCCAAGCCCGAGGCCCTCTTTGTGCAACCGCTAACCATCAAGCCCACGGCGGCAGGCTTGGAGCTGGCGCTGCCCGTGAAAGAAGTGCGCGCCACGGAAAGGCGCGATGTGGAGATCCGCTATCCGCACCGCTCGAGCCTCTTGATTGCGCCCACCGCCTTCCAACCCGGACCCTCCAAGCTGGCCAAAAAAGGCGACTGGTCGGTGGACATCTCGATGGCCAATGGCAGCGATGACATGACCGTCAGCGTGGCGCATGGCATGCCCTATGCCTTTGTCAAAATTGGCCATGGCGACGCTCTGACGCGCCTGCCTGTGGGGGCCACGGCAAGCATCCATCCGGCCGACAGCCGGGTGTTGCTGGTCCATACAGGGGAGGTGCATTACGCGGTGTTCGGCCCCACAGGCTCAGACTGGAAGCCAAGCACCGCAAGCGACTGGTTGCTGCATCTGCCGGCTGGCAAGGGCTATTTAAGCGCCGCCGCCCTGCCAGACCAAAGTGCAGAGACACTGGCGATGCTCACCCGCCATGCCTACGCCTTCGTGGACGATACCCGCGTGGATTGGGCGTTTGACGCAGCCAGCAGCAAGGTCGAGACCACCTTCACCGCCACCACCCGGGCCATGGAAGGCGCGTCCTCCGGCGCGCTCTTGGGTCTGTATCCGCACCAATGGTTTAACAACCCCTCGGTGGAATCACGGCTGGGTCCGGCCTACGACACGGTGCGCGGCAAGATCCGGCTGCTGGAGTCCAACAGCTTCAAGACCAGCGCCACCTACACCGGCTTCGTACCCTTCTGGCCGGGCATCACAGACCCTACACGCAAGGCCGAACTGGCGGAGCTCGGCAAGGTGGACCAACGCAATGCGCGGCGCATGATGTTGGAGGAAGGCAAGGGCCCCTATTGGCAGGGCAAGGGCCTGCAGCGCATCCTCAAGCTAATGGACGTGGTGGAGCAACAGGGCGATCTGGAGGGCCGCGACAAATTGCTGGAGCTGGTCAAGAAGCGCACCGAGTCCTGGCTGACCGGCGAGGGCGGCGGCTACTTTCACTACGACGCCAAACAGGGCACGGTGGCGAGCTACCCCGAAGAGTTCTTTACCGTGGAGCAACTCAATGACCACCACTTTACCTACGGCTATTGGATACGCGCGGCAGCCGACATCGCCCTGCGCGATCCGCAATGGGCCAGCAGCGACAAATGGGGCGGCATGGTCGATTTGCTGATTGCCGACATTGCCACCACCCAACGCAGCCAGGCCAAGTTCCCTTTCCTGCGCAACTTCGACCCCTACGAGGGCCACTCCTGGGCGTCTGGCATTGGCGTGGGTGATCTGGGCAATAACCAGGAGTCTTCGTCCGAGGCCATCAACGCCTGGGCAGGGCTGGTACTGTGGGGCGAAATAAAAGGTGACAAGGCGCTGCGCGACCTGGGCCTGTACCTCTACACCACAGAGATCAACGCCATCAACCATTACTGGTTCGACATCCACGGCCAGGTGCTGGCACCCGAATACAAAAACCTGGAGGTGAGCCAACTCTTTGGCGGCATGTATTCGCACAACACCTGGTGGATTGACGACCCGCGCCAGATCAAGGGCATCAACCTGCTGCCCCTCACCACCGCCTCCACCTACCTGGGCCAAGACCCGGCCTTTGTCAAAAGGAACGTCGCCTCATTGGCCGGTGAAACCGCCCTCTACAACGCCCGCGGCTTGTACGCCAAGCCAGCGGATATCTGGCAAGACATCTTTGCGCAGTACCTGGGCCTGGCCGACGCGGATGCGGGGCTTGCATCCTGGAACCGCTGGGGCTCGTTCGAGTTGGGAGACACCCGCACCCACGCGCTGCACTGGCTGCAAAGCCTGAAAGAAATGGGCCGCCCAGACTTCAGCGTGACGGCCAACACCACGCTCTATGCCGTGTTCCAACAGCCCGATGGAAAGCGCCGCTACCTGGCCTATAACGCAGGCAAGGCACCGATGACGGTGACCTTCAGCGATGGCAAGACATTGGTGGTGGAAGCCGGCAAGCTGGGACAGCGGTAAGCCGGGCGATGGAGTCCTTATCGACTGAAAGTGATCGATGCGTCCTCAGGGCAATGCGCAGGCATAGCTGTGACGAGGATTTGCAAGGCCGCAGTGAAGGTGCGCTTTCATGTTGCGATGTTTTCAGGTGGAAGAAGTAGCGGCGTCATAACCGACTTGGCAGTAGCCGCTGCAAATTGGATATTGCCGATCGCGAAAGTGACCGATTTGCTAGGCGGGTATTGAAACTATCCATCGGCATCACCATTCTCGCTTGCCGTGTCGTAATGCATGCCCTATACGGGGCGGTCCAGAAAGATGCCTGTGGATGGTGCTACGCCGGGTGATACTCATCTCCTTACAAAGTCCTATTCCGATGAAAAGGGTATACGGCGGCGCGAACCCTTGCATGCATGGACCACAGTAGAGGGGTTCGAGCGGAATGGCACTTACTTAAGCCAAAAAGGCTCGAAGTTTCGGTCGAAAGCAGCTGATTTTTGGTATGGAAACAGGTGGCTGACCTAAGGGTGGATAGGATGGTTGTTACCACGCACCCAAACTATCTTTGCGAAGGACAGCCA
>CAISLN010000099.1 GCA_903886275.1 uncultured beta proteobacterium
ACCTGGGCCATGATTGCCGCTACGTGGCTTGACCAATATTCGCGGGAACTTTTCATACTCATCTCTCCATCTGGTTTCGATGGATTGAGCTTGTCGGCTTCCGCTTCCCGCGACAAGTCTGGGGTTCATGGAGCGCTTACGTTCAATCGCTCCAATCCGTTGGTGGTGCGCATGCGCACTCGATGTGCATCAGGCAGGCCAAACACAGCAAAACCCTCGGGCAGATTGTTCTCGGCCCAAGCGGCGAGTTGAGGGTGACTCACCTGCCACTCCTTGAGGGCCACGTTGAGCAAACGCTGGGCCTCATGAGCATCTGGCGCATTGAAGATACCGCGTATTTGTCTGGCCACCGGCGTGCGCTGATCGAGCTTTGACACGTAGCCCTGCGCGTTGTGCTGTAGGTGAAACTGGCAGCGCTGCCAAGGCACACCGGGAAACATCGCTTTGCGGGCCGCTTTAAGGCCTGCGTGGTCATCGCTGGCGATGTACTTGACCCCGCGCAAACCGCGCTGAATAAGGCTGTCCAAAAAGGCTCGCCAATGCACCTCAGCCTCCGATAGCGCCACCGACACACCCAGCACCCGGCGGTGCCCTGTAGCGGTGATGCCAATGGCCACCAGTACCGCACAGTCCACCACTCGCCCGCCCTCACGAACACGCTCATAACGGGCATCCAAAATCACGTAGGGCGTCTCCTCCAGGGGGCGGGTGCGCCAGGCTTGCAGTCCCTCATCGAGCAGCGCCGTGCAGCGGCTGATTTGCGTGGACGAGATGCTGATCTGCGGGCCCACCAGCTTTTGCAATACGGTGATCACTTTGCGGGTTGAGACACCCTGCACATACATCTCAGCGAGCGCCAAATTCATGGCTTGTTCGGAGCGCGTGCCGCGCTCCAAGGCGCTGGGGTAAAAGCCACCAGAGCGCACTTGGGGCACCTCAAAAGTGACCTCGCCCAAACGGGTTAAAACTGTCTTGGATTTGTAGCCATTGGCGTAGTCCACGCGCTGGGCCGATCGCTCGTAAGGTGTCGCCTGAAGGTGCTGGGCACGCTCGATGCGCGAGGCCTCGTTGACCAGAATTCGCAAGGCTTCGCCAGCGCCGTCAAGGCCGTTGGCAAGCAGGCAGGCGTAGGCTTCGTGCAGCGGGTTGCTGGCATCGTCAAGCTGGGTTCGTTGGGCCATGATGAATATATTCTTTCTGTGTCGCTCCAGCCTCGCCAAACGGTCGCCGGGGGGGGGCCTCCGGCGGCCTGGCAGGGGCCTGATTTAAAAAATAACCAAAACCGCATTCAGGAACACTTCGCAATAAGTCCTGTTTCAGTGGTTCGGGAAATTACAGAACGAATGTTGCACTACCTGCGTGAGGGGCGCCTTTGGGCAAGATGGAAGCTCTCTGATGAGCTGACAAATGCCATCTCCAATACAAAGGAGTTCCCGTTCACACGTTTGGACTTGGCGCAAATTGCCAAACTGAGTGGTTACACCGACGTGGCGCTGTACGAAATCTGCGCCCGTTACCGGAACAACTATCTCAAGGGCGGTGACGGCATTTGCTTGACCAGCGCGAGCGATCCTGATTGGTGGGTTGATGCACTAACCAATGTCATACCAAAGGCTGACAAGAAGACAGGCGAGGTTAAGCGCAGGGAGTGGCGCAAGGTCAAAAGCGAACTTGTCCTCAAAGCGATCAAGGAAATCAACGAAAAGACTGATCTAAATGTGGAGCTCATTGAGAAAAAGGAAAATCGTTCTGTAGTCCTGATCCAGTTCTCAGTTCGTCAAAAACGAGGTACCTCAAGGGAAGTTCAATCGGGCCACTTCGATCTGATGAAGAAGGGTCTTCGGATGGGGATTTCTCAGGCAAGGATTGAGACTGCGCTCCTGTCCAACAGCAAAGATGAGGTGTCCCTTGCCTTGGCGAAATTTGAAGGTCGCTTTAGCAAGAAGGAATTGGATCCAATTGAGAAGCCAAACAGCTACTTTGCATCGATCTTGAAGGATCTTGAACCTATTGATATTGTTGCCGACAAGGTTGCGCCCACCGCAGACAAGCCGCAAGTTGATCCAGTCAAGGCGGATTTAGCCGCCAAGCACACGGTGATCCGTGACGAGTTCATGGCATTGCCTGATCCGATCAAGGCCCAGTTCGCTCAGAAGGCGCTCGGTGCCCTGAAAGAACGACGTATGGCCACGCCCCGGATGATTGAAAACGCAAACAGCGGTGTGTGGGCGCCCCTTCTCCTTGCTGAAATGATCAACACCTTCACGAAGGAAAGAGACTTTTCAGTGGTCGACACTGCAACAGAACAACCCGAATGAGCGCCATGAACGACCGTACCAACGACTTCCAGCCTGAATCAGCCTTGCGCGTTCCACCACACTCCATCGAGTCTGAAAGCTCCCTGTTGGGTGCTCTTTTACTGAACAACGACTCCCACGGCCTGATTGTTGGCCTAGTGAAGGGCTCTGACTTTTACCGACACGAGCACAAGCTGGTGTACC
>CAISLN010000100.1 GCA_903886275.1 uncultured beta proteobacterium
AGTGATGGCTGCAGTCAGCGTGGTCTTGCCATGGTCAACGTGGCCAATGGTGCCCACATTGACGTGAGGCTTGGTACGTGTGAATTTTTCTTTACCCATTGTCAGACTCCGAAAAGTAGTGAGATAAAAACATCAAGAAGCCCCGTATGCCCACCCCGACTGGAGGTGAGCATACAAAACTGGTGCCCTTTGCGGGAATCGGACCCGCGACCTCTCCCTTACCAAGGGAGTGCTCTACCACTGAGCCAAAAGGGCAAATTCTTCAATCACAAACCGTAACGCACTAACTGTGGAGCGGGGTAGGAGAATCGAACTCCTCGCTTTAGCTTGGAAGGCTAAGGTATTACCACTATACGAACCCCGCACAAACCTGGCTCGCATAGCGAGGCAGAATCTTGCGCCCCTATGGGAACGCGCTCAACAATTAACCCATCACTGGTGGAGAGGGCTGGATTCGAACCAGCGTACTCGTAAGAGGGCAGATTTACAGTCTGCTGCCATTAACCACTCGGCCACCTCTCCCAGGTGAGCCACAAATTATGCCATGAAATCAATTGCAGATCACACTCCTCACGCAGAAATGTGAAAAATGTCCACATCCGATAAAAGGAAGCGGTGGCCGCAGGGCCGAAAGGGGCGAGGGATGGTTGGCCATCAACACGTGATGGCGGGTGCGGTCCATCAAGGCCAGCTTGCTCTGCGCATGCGCGCCCCAGAGCAAAAACACCACCTGCTGCGACTGCAAAGAGACATGGCGGATCACGCTGTCGGTCAGCACCTCCCAGCCGCGTTTGGCGTGACTGGCGGGCAGTCCCTGCTCCACCGTCAGGCAGGTGTTGAGCAGCAGCACGCCCCGCCCTGCCCAGTCCACCAGGCTGCCGCCGGGCTGCGGAAACGGGGGCGGCGCAACACCCAGATCGCGCTGGATTTCCTTGAAGATATTGCGCAGCGAGGGCGGACAGGGCACGCCCGGCGCCACCGAAAAAGCCAGGCCCTCGGCCTGGCCGCGACCGTGGTAGGGGTCCTGCCCCAGGATCACCACCCGCACCGCCTCAGGGGGCGTCAACAGCAGTGCGCGCAGGGGCTGTGGCGGAAAGATGCTGGCGCCCGCCTGCAGGCGCTGCTCCAAAAACTGCAGCAGTTCGCGCCCCTCGTTTGATTGGAAGAATGCGTCCACCAAGGGCTGCCAGCCAGCCGCCACCGGCCAGTCCGTGGGATGGGCGCTTTGCAGCTGATCGCTCACTGCTTTCAGCAGGCTTTGCTGCACAACTTAGCCGAACAGTGCTTCCAGCGCCTCGCCCGGCTCGGGAGCGCGCATAAACGCCTCGCCAACCAAAAAGGCGTTGACGCCGGCAGCGCCCATGCGCAAGACATCTTCGCGGGTATGGATGCCGCTCTCGGTCACCACAATGCGATCTGCAGGGACCTGGCTGCGCAGGCCCAGCGTGGTGTCGAGCGAGACCTCAAAGGTCTTGAGGTTGCGGTTGTTGATGCCTATCAGCGGCGTCCTGAGCCTGAGCGCGCGCTCCAGCTCGCTCTGGTCATGCACCTCCACCAGCACTGCCATGTCCATGCCCCGCGCGATGGCTTCCATGTCCTTCAGCTGCGCATCATCGAGGCAGGCGGCAATCAGCAGCACGGCGTCCGCTCCCATGCAGCGCGACTCATAAATTTGGTAGGCATCCACCATGAAGTCCTTGCGCAGCACGGGCAACTGGCAGGAAGCCCGCGCCTGCTTCAGGTAGTCCACCGAGCCCTGGAAGAACTCCACATCGGTCAAAACCGACAGGCAGGCGGCGCCAAACTCGGCATAGCTCTGGGCAATGTCGGCGGGAATAAAGTCTTCGCGGATCACGCCCTGGGAAGGGCTGGCCTTTTTGATCTCGGCGATCACCGCCGGTTTGCCCGCCGCAATCTTGGCCCTGATGGCACCCACAAAATCGCGTGTCAGCACACGCGACTCGGCGTCGGCGCGCACCAGTTCCAGCGACTTGCGCGTTTTGGCAGCAGCCACTTCCTGCAGCTTGGCCGCCACAATTTTGTCCAGAATATCGCTCATATTTTCCTTAAGTTGCAAGGCGGGCAGAAAGCGCCACCAGTGCGTCCAACTTGGCCTTGGCCGCACCGGATTCGATTGCAGCATAAGCCAAGGCAATGCCGTCTTGCATGCTGAGCGCCACATTGGCCGCGTACAGCGCCACACCGGCGTTGAGCGCCACAATATCTTTGGCCGCACCCGCCTGGTTGTTCAGCACCCCCAGCAGCATGGCCTTGGACGCATCAGCATCCTCCACCCTGAGCGCGCGGTTGCTTGCCATCACCATGCCAAAGTCTTCCGGGTGGATTTCGTATTCGCGAATAACGCCGTCCTTCAATTCACCGACCAGCGTGGACGCGCCCAGCGACACCTCATCCATGCCGTCGCGCCCATACACCACCACCGCATGTTCGGCGCCCAAACGCTCCAGCGCGCGCACCTGAATGCCCACCAAATCTTGGTGGAAAACGCCCATCAGGATGTTCGGCGCCGAGGCCGGATTGGTCAGCGGCCCCAGCAGGTTAAAGATGGTTTTGATGCCCATCTCGCGGCGCACCGGCGCCACATTTTTCATGGCCGGATGGTGGTTGGGAGCGAACATAAAACCCACGCCGGTATCGGCAAGGCATTGGACAATCTGCACCGGCGTGAGGTTGATGCTGACGCCCAGCGCCTCCATCACATCGGCACTGCCACTCTTGCTGCTGACGCTGCGTCCACCATGCTTGCTGACCCGCGCGCCGGCTGCGGCCGCCACGAACATCGAGCAAGTGGAGATGTTGAAGGTGTGGGAACCGTCGCCGCCGGTGCCCACAATGTCCACCAAATGGGTCTTGTCGGCCACCTCCACCTTGGTGGAAAACTCGCGCATGATTTGCGCCGCGGCGGTGATCTCGCCAATGGTTTCCTTCTTGACGCGCAGGCCTGCGGTAATGGCGGCGATCATCACCGGCGAGACTTCGCCGGACATGATCTGGCGCATCAGGTGCAGCATCTCGTCGTGAAAAATTTCACGGTGTTCGATGGTGCGTTGCAAGGCTTCTTGCGGCGTGATGTGGCCTTTGGTTTGGGGCATAAGGTCTCCTTAAGATGAAGGGTTGTCGGTGAAGGCCAGCTTCAAGCCGAACGCGATAAACAAAGTACCGGCCACGCGGTCCAGCCAGTGCAGCCGCGCCTGCAAGCCACCGGCCTTGCGTGCCAACCAGACGGCGGCACAGGCCCAGCCCAGATTCACCCAGACGGCATTGAAATTAAACAGCAGGCCCAGCAGCAAGAAGGCCAGCGGCTTGTGCTCCACCGTGGGCGCAATGAACTGCGGCAAGAAGGCCAGGAAAAACAGCGCAACCTTGGGGTTGAGTGCGTTGGTCCAGAAGCCGCGCAGAAATATAGTTTTCAGCTGCTGGCGGCTCGCCGAAATTTGGCTGACCGCTGCACTATCGATCTCCACGGCTGAAACCTTTGGGACGCTCGAAAACACCATGCGCACACCCACGTAGACCAGATAGGCCGCGCCCGCCCACTTGAGCAGCGTGAACGCAGTGCTTGATGCCAGCATCAGCGCGCTCACACCCACAGCGGCTGCAAAGATGTGCACGAAGCAACCGGCCGTGATGCCCAGCGCCGCCACCAACCCGGCGCGCAGTCCATGGCGCAGCGCCTGGCTCACGATGTAAAGCACGTCCGGCCCCGGTGTCAGATTGAGCAGCAGGCCGGCGGCAACGAACAGCAGCAGTTGGTCGAAGGGCATGCCCTAAGCGGCAAAAAAGCTACGCACCGCCGCCACCGCGCGATCCACTGCAGCGCCATCCACATCGAGATGCGTGACAAAGCGCAGGCGGTACAGGCCCGTGATCAGCACGCCCTGCGCCTTGAGGTGCTCCTGCAACGCGGCCGATTGCGCCCGCGCAGCTCCCACCAGATCGACAAACACGATATTGGTCTGCGGTGCCTCCACCTCCAGGCCGGCTATGCCGCGCAGACCTTGGGCCAAACGTGCAGCCAGTGCATGGTCTTCTGCCAGGCGCAGCACATGGTGATCGAGTGCATGGGTCGCCGCTGCGGCCAGCATGCCGGCCTGGCGCATGCCGCCACCGGCCATCTTGCGGATGCGGTGGGCGCGGGCAATGAAGTCCTTGCTGCCGCACAGCGCCGAACCTATGGGCGCACCCAGGCCCTTGCTAAAGCACACCGAGGCGCTGTCGAAGCAGGACGCGATGGCGCGCGCTTGTGCATATACATCGCCCCCACGCTCGCCACTTCGTGTGCTTCGCTGCCCCGGGCCGTCACCGACTAGGGGCGGGGCGGCGTCGGTGGGATCAGTACCCTTCAACGCCGCTTGGGCAACGGCCGCATTGAACAGGCGAGCCCCGTCCAGATGGCGGCTCAGGCCGCGCGCCTTGGCAAGTTCGGTTGCCGCCTGCACATAGGCAAAGGGCAGCAGCTTGCCGCCCCAGGTGTTTTCCAGCGTCAACAGCTTGGTCTTGGCGAAATGCGCGTCATCGGGCTTGATGGCGGCTTCGATATCCGAGAGCAACAGCGTGCCGTCTGGCTGGTGGTTGAGCGGCTGGGGTTGCACGCTGCCCAGCACCGCGGCACCGCCGCCCTCCCAGCGATAGGTGTGCGCCAACTGGCCGACGATGTACTCGTCGCCGCGCTGGCAATGGGCCAGGATGCCGCACAGATTGCTTTGCGTGCCTGTGGGCATGAACAGCGCCGCCTCAAAACCCAGCATGGCAGCGATCTTGTCCTGCAGTGCATTGACACTGGGGTCGTCGGCAAACACATCGTCGCCCAAGGGCGCATCCAACATGGCCGCACGCATGTCCGCCGTGGGTTGGGTCACGGTGTCGCTTCGGAAATCGGCTGTGTTCATACGGTTCACTCCAAAAAGTTTTTCAGCATGGCGTGGCCATGTTCGGTGAGTATGCTTTCCGGGTGGAATTGCACGCCCTCCATGCGGACCTCAAATGGCAGACCGGTGTGGCGCACGCCCATGATTTCACCGTCCTCGGTCCAGGCGGTGATGGCCAGCTCCTTGGGGCAGGTGGCGCGCTCAATCGCCAGCGAGTGGTAGCGGTTCACCGTGAACTGTTTGGGCAAGCCGGCGAAAACGCCCTCCTGCGTCGTCGTGATGACCGAGGTCTTGCCGTGCATGAGCTGCTGCGCGCGGATGATGTTGCCACCCAGCGCCGCACCAATGCTCTGGTGGCCAAGACACACGCCCAGGATCGGCAGCTTGCCCATAAAGTGGCGAATCGCCGGCACCGAGATGCCCGCTTCATTGGGCGAACAGGGGCCGGGCGACACCACCAGCCGGTCGGGCCTGCGGGCGGCAATTTCTTCCAGCGTGATTTCGTCGTTGCGAAACACCTCGACCTCGGCCCCTAGCTCGCCAAAGTACTGGACGATGTTGTAGGTGAAGCTGTCGTAGTTGTCGATCATGAGCAACTTGATTTTGTTTGTCATGGCGTTCATTCCAGTCCTTCTTCCACCAGCTCGCTGGCGCGCAGCAAGGCACGGGCCTTGGCTTCGGTTTCTTTCCATTCCAGCTCGGGCACCGAGTCGGCCACCACACCGGCGGCCGCCTGCACATACAGGGTCTGGTTCTTGATGATGCCGGTGCGTATGGCAATCGCCACATCCATGTCACCGGCATAGCTCAGGTAACCGCAGGCGCCGCCGTAAATGCCGCGCTTGATCGGCTCCAACTGGTCGATCAGCTCCATCGCATGCACCTTGGGCGCACCGGTCAGGGTGCCGGCGGGGAAGGTGGCCTTGAGGACATCCATGCTGGTCATGCCATCGAGCAGCGTGCCCTCGACATTGCTGACGATGTGCATCACATGGCTGTAGCGCTCCACGCAAAAGGCGTCGGTCACCTGCACCGTGCCGGTCTTGGCAATGCGGCCTATGTCGTTGCGGGCCAGGTCGATCAGCATCACATGCTCGGCGCGCTCCTTGGGGTCGCTCACCAGTTCCACCTCGGCGGCCCGGTCCAGCTCCGGCGTGGCGCCGCGTGGGCGTGTGCCTGCCAAGGGGCGTATCGTGACCTTCTGCTCGGTCACGCCATCGGTCACAACCTGCTCCTGGCGCACCAGGATTTCGGGTGAGGCGCCCACCACATGGAAGTCGCCACCCTGCCCATCTGCACCGGTGAAGTTGTAGTAGTACATGTAGGGACTGGGGTTGAGCGCGCGCAGTGCCCGGTACAGGCTCAGGGGCGACTCGGTGTAGCGCTTCTTGATGCGCTGGCCCACCTGCACCTGCATGAAGTCGCCACCGGCAATCAGCTCCTTGGCGCGCTCCACGGCGGCGATGTAATCGGCCTTGGCAAAGTCGCGCACCGCTTCATGGCTCTGCGTGGGAATGACTGCCGGCGCGATCACCGCCTGCGCCAGTTGTGCGCGCAACGCAGCCAGACGCGCTTGCCCCTTGGCAAAGGCCTCGGGCTGCGCCGGGTCCACGTAGACCATCAGATGCAGCTTGCCCGACAGGTTGTCGATGACCGCCAGCTCTTCGGTTTGCAGCAGCAAGATGTCAGGGCAGTTCAGCTCATCGGGCGGACAACTGCGCTCCAGCTTTTTCTCGATGTAGCGCACCGCGTCGTAGCCAAAGTAGCCGGCCAGGCCACCGCAAAAGCGCGGCAGACCGGGCTGCAGCGCCACCTTGAAGCGGCCCTGGTACTGCGCAATAAAGTCCAGCGGGTTGGTATGCGATGTCTCCACCACCACGCCATCGGTCACCACCTCGGTGCGCGCCTGCTCGCCAAAACCGCTGGCACGCAACAGGGTGCGCGCGGGCAGGCCAATAAAGCTGTAGCGCCCAAAGCGCTCGCCGCCCACCACCGACTCCAGCAGGAAAGTGAAGGGAGCGGGCTCGCAAGCACCCGGGGCGCGGGCCAATTTAAGGTAAAGGGAAAGCGGGGTTTCCAGATCCGCAAAGGCTTGCGCCATCAGCGGGATGCGGTTGAAGCCTTGGTCGCGCAGGGCTTGGAATTGTGTTTCAGTCATCACGTCGGTCGTGCCTTTATCCAGGATTGCATTGTCCCCAGTGTGGGGGCAGAAGGGGTGCGCCTTGCTCAAGCGCAGAGTGTGATCAATGCCTGAGGGATTGAGTAGGCGCGCGGTGCGAGCACATCAACCCCGGGTTCGCCGCATGTCAGGCGATGGACTTGGGGCTGCGCTCAGCCAGGGCTGTGCAGGTTTGCCAGGGCCAGGCCCCCCGGTCGCTACAACCCGTAATGCTGATGCGGTGAATAAACATGAACACCAGTGTAGCAAAACACAGAGCGCAAAACAGTGTCGGTCAGGCGCGCGTTTTGTGCTGACAGCGCCCCCAATTGCGTCTAGAGTCCATCATCCCAAAAGGGCCGCCTATATCAATTGAGAGTGCACCATGAAGCTGAGCCTGAAACTTCCACTGGCCTTTGGTCTGAGCCTGGCCCTGCTGATGGCCGGTGCGCTGTTTGGCATAGGACGGCTCAACAGCGCCGTGGCCCGCTTTGAGGTGGACGTGCTGCATGAGGTGGCGGCACAGAACAAGGGTGCTGAAATCGCTGCGCATTTCGCCCTTGCCATTCAGGAGTGGAAGAACACCCTGCTGCGCGGCTCCGACCCCAAGGAACAGGACAAATACTGGGCTTCGCACCAAAAAGCAATGGCCGAAGTGAATAGCCGCCTCCAAGATCTCGACACATTGGTGGATGCGCGCAGCGCCTTGCGCCCACTCGTGGGCAGGCTGCGCACGGAAATGCAATCCGCCCAGACGGGTTACCAAAGCGCCTTTGCCGCCTTCAAGGCCGCTGGCAACAACGCGGCGGCCGGTGACCTGGCCGCCAAGGGCAAAGACAGGGCCGCCTCCGCCACCTTGAACGAACTGCGCGCCGCGCTGTCCAAGGCCGAGGAGGCCTCCACTGCCAGCGCGTCTAGCGGCGCCCGAACCGCCAACCAAGTCGCACTGGGCTCCATGCTGCTTGTCACCTTGGCCGCCATGCTGGGCAGCATTGTGCTGAGCCGCCAGATTGCACGCGGGCTGCAAAAAGCGGTGCGCGTTGCCGAGCAGGTGGCGCAGGGCGACCTCAGCTCTCTGGTGGAGAGCCAGGGCAGAGACGAAATCGCCGACCTGCTACGCGCACTGGTCGCCATGCAAGACCACTTGCGCGACTTGGTGGACCGGGTGCGCCAGGGCTCCGAGAGCGTGGCCAGCGCCAGCACAGAAATTGCGCAGGGCAACCACGACCTGTCGGCACGCACCGAGCAACAGGCCGCCGCACTGGCGCAAACCGCCTCCAGCATGGCCGAACTCGGCAGCGCCGTTGGCCACAGCGCAGACCATGCGCGCCAGGCCAACCAGCTGGCCAGCAACGCGTCCAGCATCGCTGTACGCGGGGGCGAAGTAGTGGGTCAGGTGGTGCAGACCATGAAGGGCATCAACGACAGCTCGCGGCGCATCTCCGACATCATCAGCGTCATCGACGGCATTGCCTTTCAGACCAATATCCTGGCGCTGAACGCCGCCGTGGAGGCAGCGCGGGCCGGCGAGCAGGGCCGCGGTTTTGCGGTGGTGGCTTCCGAGGTGCGGGCCCTGGCCGGGCGCTCGGCCGAGGCAGCCAAGGAGATCAAGAGCCTGATCAATACCAGCGTGGCGCGCGTGGAGCAGGGCAGCAGCCTGGTGGACCAGGCCGGCGCGACCATGAACGAGGTGGTAGCTGCCATCCGGCAGGTCAGCTTCATCGTGGGAGAGATCAGTTCGGCCAGCGCCCAGCAAAGTTCGGGTGTGGCACAGGTCGGCCAGGCCATCCAGCAGATCGACCAGGCCACCCAACAAAACGCCGCCCTGGTAGAAGAAATGGCCGCCGCCGCCAGCAGCCTGCAAAGCCTGGCCCTTGAGCTGGTGCAGGCAGCATCGGCGTTCAAACTGCAAGCGGACCCTATCGACTCGCATTCTTAAGCTGGCTTAAGTTTGGACCCAGTTAGGCGGGGCTACTCCCAACCGCCCGCCCTACCATCCCATGGTTGCCTCAACCAAGTGGAGTCGAAATGTCAAAACACAGACCAAAAAGCCATTTCTTGTGGGTGCTGCTGTGCCTGTTTGTCTGGGCCTTTGCGGCCCCGGCGTTTGCCGCTGAGAGCGGGAAAATCCAGGCTAAACCGCTGGTCAAGAAATCTGCGGCCGATACGGCCATGGGCAAAAAATGCCTGAGCTGCCACGGCGCCGAAGACGACCCCGGCATTTACGGCGAATGGAAAAAGAGCACCCACGCCGCCAAGAGCGTGGACTGCTACGACTGCCACAAATCCAAGCCAGGTGACAAGGCCGCCTACGAGCACCATGGCGCCACCATCCAAACCGTGGTGACACCGCTGACCTGCGCCCGCTGCCACCAGGCCGAAGTGGCCCAGCAACAGCGCTCGCACCATGCCAAGGCCGGCAACATTCTGGCCTCCATCGACAACCTGCTGGGTGAAGTGATTGGCGGCCCCGCTGCGGTCAACGCCGGCTGCCTGCAGTGCCACGGCGGCACCATCACACTGGATGACAAGAAGCGCCCCACGCCCCAGTCCTTCCCCAACACCGGCATTGGCCGCATCAACACCGATGGCTCGCTGGGCTCCTGCTCGGCCTGCCACGCCCGCCACAGCTTCTCATCGGCCCAGGCGCGCACACCCGACACCTGCGGCAAATGCCATATGGGTCCGGACCATCCGCAGATCGAGATCTACAACGAATCCAAGCACGGCATTTTGTACCGCGCCAAGATCGATGAAATGAACCTGAAGTCCAAGAAATGGGTGGTCGGCGTGGACTACACCGCTGCCCCCACCTGCTCCACCTGCCACATGGGCGCCACCCGTGACCAGAAGGTCACGCACGATGTGGGCGAGCGCATCTCCTGGACCCTGCGCCCGGCTGTATCGACCAAGCTCAACATGATCCGCCTGGCCAATGGCGACGAGTTTGACCAGCCCGAAGGCAAAGCATTGCCCGCAATAGGTGACGCCATCAAGGGCTCCACCGTCACAGAAATCCTGACCTGGGAGCAGCGCCGCGACAAGATGCAAGACGTCTGCGCCGCCTGCCACAGCAAGCGCACCATCGCCGGACACTACAAGCAGTTTGACGATGTGGTGGACCTGTACAACGACAAGTACGCCAAGCCCATTTCCGCCATGATGAAGGAGCTCGAAGACAAGGGTTACCTCAGCAAGGAGCCCATGGATGCCAAGATCAAGTGGACCTGGTTCGAGATCTGGCACCACGAAGGCCGGCGTGCCCGCCACGGCGCTTCCATGAACGGCCCGGACTACACCTGGTGGCACGGCATTTACGAAGTGGCACAGCACACCTATTTCAAATGGATCCCTGAGCTCAAGGAAGTGGTCCAGAAGAAGGACGGCAACGAAGACTTCGCCAACGCCCTGCTGGACAAATACTTCAAGCCGATTGCCGGGCACGACTGGTTCTTCAACGGCATGGGCCCCAAGGCCATCGAAGAGGTGCGCCGTGGCTACGAAGACCGCTATGGCAAGGGCTCACTGAAGTAGGCCGGCCATGCACAAAATTTCCTTTCTCACGGCGGCGTGGCTGGCCCTGGCCCTGCTGGGCGGCGCGGCCCAGGCCACGACCGCTAGCGCCCTTATCAGCCAAGGCGAGCAGCAATGGAAGGTTGGCCAACTGGCCGATGCCCAAAAGAGCTTCGAGGCCGCCCTGGCGGCCGAGCCCGGGGCGGTGGACATCGCGCTCAAGCTGGCCGGGCTGCAGCTCTCCAACAACGACTTCGCCGCCTGCATCCCGGCCTACCAAAACGCCATTGGTCTGGATGCCAACAGCGTGCGGGCCTGGCTGGGCCTGGGCTTTGCCTATATGCACACCGGCAAGAGCAGCCTGTCGCTGGCGGCCTTCAACGAAGCCATACGCCTGGACCCGGCCAGGAAGGCAGCGCTGCAGCCCCTGCTGGCCAAGCTGCAAAATCCTTAACCTAATGTGAGCCGAAGGCCGCCAGGGCCGGCACATTCAGAATGCGGATTTCGCGTTTCTGGATTTCGATCAGGCCGGCCACTTCGAGTTCATGCAGCACGCGCGAAAAATACTCCGGCGTGAGTGACAGGCGCGAGGCAATCGTGGCCTTGCTGGCACTCAGCGCAACGGTCAAACAGCCCTCCCCCGGCGTGCAGGCGCCGCTTTCAATTTCGCGCAGCAAATAGCCGATCAGGCGCTGCGTACCGCTGTGCAGGGCGTAGCCCTCCACATCGCGTATCAGTCCGTGCATGCGCCGCGAAATCCCGGCCAGCATGTTCATGGCCAGTTGCGGGTCACGCTGTATTTCACCCACCACCACTGCCTTGCTGATGCGCAGCAGCAGGCTGTCCGACAGGGCCTGGGCATTGACCATACAGGCCATGTCCAGAAACAAAAAGGCCTCGGCAAAGCTCTGGCTCGGTGCGATCAGCTCGATCACCTTTTCCTGGCCGCTGGGGGAGGCGACGTACAGTTTGACCTTGCCCGTCACCACCACATAAAAGGCCTGGCACTGGTCACTGACCGAGAAAACCTGCTGGCCCTGCGCAAAGGGCTGCAGCGCGCAGCCCGCTACTAGGCGCTGGCGCTGCGCCGGCGACAGATCGCCAAACAGGGGCAGCACCGACAGGTACTGCTCGATATCGAAGTGCTCGCAGCAGTCCATACCTGCCGTCAGGCCGCCAGCGCCACGCGCATGGCATCCACCACCGCCTTGTAATCGGGCTTGCCAAAGATGGCGCTGCCCGCCACAAAGGTGTCGGCACCGGCATCGGCCACGCGCCGGATGTTGTCGGTCTTGATACCGCCATCCACTTCCAGGCGTATGTCCTTGCCGCTGGCCGTGATGCGCCTGCGCACCTCTTCGATCTTGCGCAGCGCGGAGTCGATAAAGCCCTGGCCACCAAAGCCGGGGTTGACGCTCATGATCAGCACCAGGTCGATGTCGTCAATCACCCAGTCCAGCACATCCAGCGGCTCGGCCGGGTTGAACACCAGACCGGCCTTCACGCCCTTGGACTTGATGACCTGGATGCTGCGGTGCACATGGCCGCTGGCGTCCGGGTGGAAGCTGATCAGGTCGGCACCGGCATCGGCAAAGGCGCCGGCCAGCGCGTCCACCGGCGAGATCATCAGGTGCACGTCGATCGGCACGGCCACGCCTGCGGCGGTCTTGGCATGGGGCTTGAGGGCTGCGCAGACCATGGGGCCAAAGCTCAGGTTGGGCACGTAATGGTTGTCCATCACGTCAAAGTGGATCCAGTCGGCACCGGCGGCGATGACGTTGCTGACCTCTTCCCCCAGGCGGGCAAAGTCGGCAGAAAGAATGGAAGGGGCGATGCGAAAGGTCATGTCTGTGCCTAGGGTTGGGGCGGTTGATGGATATTGGGCTTGAAATTCAGGCTGCCTGATTTTCGCAGTTAGCATCGGGGCATGCCCAAGTATGAATTCCAGATCGAAGTCGCACCCCAATATCTCCCCGACCAGTCCAACCCGGAAGAGGCTCTGTACGTGTTTGCCTACAGCATCACCATTACCAACCGCGGCGAGGTGGCGGCCCAGCTGATATCGCGCGTCTGGAATGTCAACGACGCCAACGGCCATACCGAAAAGGTGCGCGGCCTGGGCGTGGTGGGCCAGCAGCCCCTGCTCAAACCCGGTCAATCCTTTGAATACACCAGTGGCACGCGCCTGCGCACCCCCACCGGCACCATGCACGGCAGCTTCTTTTGCGTTGCCGAGGACGGCGAGAAGTTCGATGCCGACGTGCCCATGTTCGTGCTCGATGCCCTCAGTGGCGACCACGGGCTGGGCGGCTCACGTACCCTGCACTAGCCAGCCTTAGCGCATGGCACAACCCGCACGCGACCTCCCTGCCCTGCTCGACACGCTGGACCCGCAAGCCGACCCGGTGCAACGCCACCTCTGGCTGATTGCCCTGCTGCAATGGCTGCGCGGGCCCAAGGCAGACAAGGCCACGGCACTGGGCCACATCGACATGCTGCTCGATGTACTGGAGGCCCGCCCGGAGCTGCGCCAGCAGTTTCAGCTTTGGTGGCGCGAGTTGCTCAAGGCGGTGGACCTGAGCAGCCTGCTGTCCGACTACGGTTTTTCCGCACGCAATGCCTTTGTCAGCGAACTGGTACAGCGCCTGCACCACCGCTGGTTGCCGGCCTCACCGCAAACCAGTGACGCAGGCGAACTATTCGCCCTGGTGCTGTCGCACCCGGCCGACGCCCAGTGGCTGGCGGCCCTGAGCGCCCCGACGCTCCAGCGGCTGGCCAGCCTGCTGAGCTCTCCGTCGGACGGCCACCATGTCAAGGAAAACCCCGGCCTCACGCATTGGCAGGACACGCTGCTGGACGCCCTCACCTTTTGCAACAGCCAGATCCGGGCCACCGGTTTCTCGCCCGAAATTCGCCTGCGCATGGACAGCGCAGCGCAACAGCACAGCCCGTTTCGCGAACTCAGCGCCAGCTTTGACCGCTTGCGCGACGTCTGGCTCAGCGGCCAGGACTTGCCCGAGGCGGTGGCGGCCTATAGCGAGCAGCTCGAAGCCTGCAACCAGGCCGCCTCCAGCGTCTACCAGCATCTGGATGCGCATGGCATTTCAGTGGATTTGGTGTTTCGCCTGCGCCAGTTGCGCGACCGCATCGCCCGCGTGCGCACCCTGCTGCTGTGCCTGCTCGACGATGCGCAGCACCAGCACAGCGCGCAATTGCTGGTCCACCTGGCCACGCGCGAGCAAGAGCTGCGCAGCGTGGGCGCACTGATCAACGCCAGCAGCTCCCTGCTGGCGGCCAAGGTGGCCGAGCGCAACTCGGAAACCGGCGAGCATTACATCACCCGCAACTTCGCCGAATACCGCAGCATGCTGGGCCAGGCCGCCGGCGGCGGTGCGCTCACGGCGCTGACCACGGCGCTCAAGTTTGCCGTAATGGCGCTGGGCCTCAGCGCCTTTTGGTATGGCTTTTGGGCCGGCGCGGTGTATGCCGCCAGCTTTGTGCTGATCCAGCTGCTGCACTTCACCCTGGCCACCAAGCAGCCCGCCATGACGGCACCGGCCATGGCCGCCAAGCTCAAAGATGTGTCCACCCCTGCTGCGCTGAGCGCCTTTGTGGACGAGGTGACGCACCTGGTGCGCTCGCAGACGGCCGCCGTCATCGGCAATGTGGCGTTGGTGTTTCCCGTCACCGTGTTGCTAGCGCTGGCCGTGCAGCAACTGCGCGGCGCGCCCATGATCGATACCGCCACCGCCCATTACGTGCTGCACTCGCTCTCGCTGCAGGGCCCCAGCCTGCTGTACGCCGCCTTCACCGGCGTGCTACTGTTCTCCAGCAGCATCCTGGCCGGCTGGGTGGAGAACTGGTTTGTGCTGCACCGACTGGACTCGGCCCTGCGCTACAACCCGCGCATCACCGCCCTGCTGGGCGTGCAAAGGGCGGCGCGCTGGGCGCTTTTCTGGCGCCACAACATCTCGGGCCTGGCGGCCAATATCTCGCTGGGTTTCATCTTGGGTCTGGCACCGGCCGTTCTGGGCTTCTTTGCCATCCCGCTGGATGTGCGCCATGTCACCTTGTCGGCCGGTCAGCTCGGCGCGGCCTGCGCCAGCTTAGGGACGGAGGTGCTGCAGCAACCCGAGTTTTGGTGGGCCGTGGCGGCGATTCCGCTGATCGGCCTGATGAACGTGGGCGTGAGTTACTTCTTTGCGTTTCGCGTGGCCCTGCGCGCCCATGAGGTCTCGGCAATGGGCCGCAACCTGATCTACAAGAGCATAGGCCAGCGCCTGCTGTCCGCACCCCTGAGCTTTCTATGGCCGGCGCGCAGCAGCGGCTGAACCCTTTGCACAGACACCATGGGTGAGTTCGACCTGATCAAGCGCTTCTTCACCCGAGCCACGCCGCGCGCGGTGCTGGGGGTGGGCGACGACTGCGCCCTGCTGCAACCCAAGCCCGGCATGCAGATGGCCATCTCCACCGACATGCTGGTGAGTGGGCGCCACTTTTTTGCCGATGTGGACCCGCGCGCCCTGGGCCACAAGGCGCTGGCCGTCAACCTGAGCGATCTGGCCGCCTGTGGCGCAAGTCCCTTGGCATTCACCCTGGCGCTGTCATTGCCGCAGGCCGATGAGGCCTGGCTGGAACCGTTTTCGCAAGGCCTGCTGGCCCTGGCCGATCTGCACGGCTGCGAGCTGGTGGGCGGCGACACCACCAAGGGGCCGCTCAATATCTGCATCACCGTCTTTGGCGAAGTGCCGGTGGGTCAGGCCCTGCTGCGCAGCGGCGCGCGGGCCGGTGACGATGTGTACGCCAGCGGTACCCTGGGAGATGCCAGCCTGGCGCTGGCGCAACTGCTGGCCCAACGCAATGGTGACGCGGCGCCGCTGCCACTCTGCGCAGAAGACATGGCCCTGGCCCGCCAACGGCTGGAATGGCCCACACCGCGCCTGGCCCTGGGGCTGGCGCTGCGCGGTGTTGCCACGGCGGCGGCCGACATCAGCGACGGCCTGCTCGGCGACCTCGGCCATATCCTGGAGCGCTCGGGTGTGGGCGCCACGCTGGATACGGCGAAGGCCCTTGGCCTGCTGGGCGCGCCCCACCGTTCGGCACAAGCTGCCGCCCAACTGGGCGAGCCCGCAATGCGCGAGCGCCTGTTGCAGCATGTGCTCAGCGGTGGCGATGACTACGAGCTGGTGTTCACCGCAGCGCCTGGACAGCGTGACGCCGTACAGGCAGCCGCCCGCGCCAGCCAGACGCCGGTCACGCGCATAGGCCAGATCGAAGCAACGCCCGGCCTGCGCCTGCTGGATGCACAGGGCCAGTTGCTGGCGCAGCGCTTCCAGTCCTTTGACCATTTCGGTGCCAGCGCCTGAGCGCAGGCGGCCAGTCCGGTCTTGGATAATCCCCGCATGCAAAACTTCCCAGACTCCGACCCTATCGATGTGGTGGCCCGCATGTATGCAGAGGCGCCCCTCGCACCCATCACCCGCCCCTCGCTGCGCTTCATGCTGTCGCACCCGGCGCATTGGTTTGCGCTGGGCTTTGGCTCCGGTCTGTCACGGGTGGCACCGGGCACCGCTGGCACGCTGTGGGCCTGGGTGGCGTTCGTACTGCTGTCGCGCTGGCTGGATGACGCAGGCTGGGCCTGGGTGATTGCCCTTTCCATGCCGCTGGGCTGGTGGGCCTGCACGGTGACGGCCCGCAACATGCGGGTGCTGGACCCTGGCAGCGTGGTGTGGGACGAGATTGCCGCATTCTGGCTGGTGCTGTGGCTGGTGATGCCGACAGGCCTTGCGGGCCAGGCCGTAGCCTTTGGCCTGTTTCGCTTCTTCGATGCGGTCAAACCCGGCCCGGTGGGCTGGGCCGATGCCCTGTTCCACAACGTGGACCCGCAGACCGACCGCCACGCCTGGAGCAAGGCCGGCTTTGGCATCATGTTCGACGACCTGGTGGCGGCCGGCTGCACGCTGCTGGTCATAGCGCTCTGGAAGCTCCTGTGATGACCGAACAAACCCTTCATGCACCGCTGCAATGCTGCACGCAGCTCGCCGCCCTGCTGCTGCAAAACAAGTACCAACTGGCCACCGCCGAGAGCTGCACCGGTGGCCTGATTGCTGCGGCCTGTACCGATCTGGCAGGTTCCAGCAACTGGTTCGAGCGCGGCTTTGTCACCTACTCCAACGCCGCCAAGACCAGCATGCTGGGCGTGGACGCGGCGCTTATCGAGACCCACGGCGCCGTCAGCGAGGCGGTGGCGCGTGCCATGGCCCAGGGCGCGCTGCAGCATTCGCTGGCGCAGGTGTCGGTGGCTGTGACCGGTGTGGCCGGGCCCGGCGGCGGCAGCGCCGACAAGCCGGTGGGCACGGTCTGGTTGGCTTGGGCCCTGCCCTCGGGCCTGCACGCGCAAGTGCAGCACTTTGACGGCGACCGCGCCGCTGTTCGTGCAGCGAGCGTGCAGCATGCGCTGACCCACCTGCTCACACTTTTGAAGGCCCACCCTTGAACGCCGATTTTTGGGCCGGCATGGCCACCGGCCTGGCCCTGATTGTGGCCATCGGTTCGCAAAACGCCTTTGTGCTGCGCTGTGGGCTCAAACGTGAACATGTGCTGCCGATTGTGGCTTTCTGCGCCGCCTCGGATGCCCTGTTGATTGCCGCCGGTGTCGGTGGTGCCGGTGCCCTGTTGCGCGGCAATGCGTTGCTGATGGATCTCACCCGCTATGGCGGCGCGCTGTTTCTGGGCAGCTACGGCCTGTTGGCCGCGCACAGGGCCTGGGCTGGCGAGCAGTTGCAAATCGAAGCAAAGGGCGTGGGAAATTTGGCTGCGGCCCTGGCGGCCTGCTTTGCCTTTACCTTTCTCAACCCCCATGTGTACCTCGACACCGTCGTGCTGTTGGGCAGCGTGGCGAGTCAGCGCGGCGAAGGGCGCTGGGCGTTTGGCTATGGCGCCATGTGCGCCAGTGTGCTGTGGTTCTCGGCCCTGGGCTTTGGTGCGCGCCTGCTGGCGCCCTGGTTTGCAAAGTCCCTGGCCTGGCGCCTGCTCGACAGCCTGATTGCGCTGGTGATGCTGGCCTTGGCGCTGAGCCTGTTGCTCGGCAGCTAGTACCGATAGCCACCGCTTTCGGGCGGCCGCTATCGGTGTGTGGTTCAGGGCTCCCTGTTCATGGGTGGCCCTTGGTACCAAGCTCAGTAAGACATCAATACCAGCTGTCCGCCTTCACGCAATTCAACGGCGTTGGCGCCCGTCGCGGTTGCATGGTTTTGCACCGCCAGCAGAAAGTAGGAGCGGCCGTCGCTGCGCCCCAAAAGGCTTGTGACGTCGATCACACCCGAAGACTCTTCGTCCTTGGTCAAGGTGCCAGTCACATTGGTGACGTAGTCTCCAAAGCGCACCTCATCATGCTGGGCCAACAAAGTGAGCGCCTTGGTGCCGGGCACAAACTTCCAGATCTTGCCGTTGTGCTTGTTGAAGCCCACATCTTCCAGCAGGATCAGATCGCCGTTGCTGGTCATGGCCATGTTGTCCAGCATCTGGGGGCCTTGGGAGCGGCCGTTGACAGTTACCGTTTCAGTGCCATCCACCAGCGTCTCAATGATGCCGCCCAGTTGGGGACGCATGATGTCTGTGAAGGTCAGGCGCCATACCCGCGTGCGTCCCACCTGACCGGCGGTGATGTCGGGGTTGGTATTGCCGTCCTTTGCCGCATCGATGGTGTTGGTGGTGGCGAAGCAATAGCGGCTCGCATTGGTGGTGTCCCAGGCCCCGTCTTCAGGGCGCAAAAAGGCGGTCCCGCCAGAGGTCGTGGTCAAATCGGTCGTGAGCGTGAAAGTGCTGGCGCCGCCCACCAGACCCAGGCCTGCGTCCGCAGCGGTGGTTTCGGCCAAGGCGTTGTTGACCAGCACACGGTACATCGTTCCACCCACCAGCCCTGCCTTCTCCACTTCGTTGCCGGTCGTGGCTTTGCTGCCCACATACAGGTAAACGCCGTTGAAGCCGCCATCCGAGTTCGCCATCACCACCGTCTTGTCACCCGTACCGGGATTGGCCAGCAAGTTTTCCCATCCCACATTGGTCATGGTGGCCCAGGGCAGCACGTAGGACTTGCCCTTGTCCGCGCCGGTGGCCACATGGGCAGCCCCCTTGCAGGCGACCGTGGCAGATCCGCTTTCTTCTCCGTTCAGAAAAATCCGCGCCTGGCTGCCTTTGCCCGACGCGCTGTTGTAATAGGCGCTTGCGGGCGCCAAATCCGCCGAACAAAAACGGTTGAACGCCACCGTCGAGATCGTCCAACTGTTGCTGGCGTAGGTAGAAACCGACTTGATAAGGTCTGCACCCGAACTGACCACCAGGGAGTCCTTGTGGACTACCCACTCTGACACGAAAGCGCCAAGGGCACCATGCGCACGCTGGATGCCCAGCGTAGCAGCCAGCTCATGGTTCATAAGCACCGTGATCGTGCCATTGCCGTTGTCGTAGGCACCCAAGCCGTCGGGAGTCCCCGCCATGCGGTAGCTGCCCACGACGTCACCCGTGGTCAGAACCGAGGCGAACTGCACCCCACTCTGGATAGGCGTCATATAAGGCGTCTGGCTGCTGCTCGGTCCCGTACCCGTGACAAAATAATTGCCCACTGACGGGCCGCCACCGCCACCGCCACCGCAGGCGCTCAAGCCCAAACCACCCAGCAAGGCGGTGGCCGTCACGCCCATACCGCCCTTGAGGGCCTGGCGACGGCTCAAGCGCAGGGCCACTGGGTCGCGCGCGTGGGGGGTGTTTGGCAAAGGGACAATTTTCTTGTCATCGTGTTCGTTGGGGTTGCGCATTTGTTCTCCATGGTTGAATAGAAATCCACACCCCCGGAGGGGCGGGCATTCAGATCAGCACCGGCTGAAAATCTGAATGTGGCTGTTGGTACTCTTGTCCCTGCTTCTTTATGTCGTTGCAGGTCGTCGCCCTGTCTCCAGGTTTGCCGACCGTGCTTGTGAAATATCCATCCGTCCAGACCCCCAACCACGCAGCTTCCTCCACTGCGGGCAACGCTTGAATCGCTCTTGCGTCGTTTTGCCTTTGGGCCACGTGACGACCTTCGCCACGCTGCACCTCAGAACCGACTGAACCGGAAATAGCGGGCCTGGGTGCTGATGGTGTCGCCCCTGTATTTCATTTGTGTGACAGAAACAGATTTATTGGCAAATTTATCAATGAAATATAGATTTAAATGCTATTTAAAAAGACTTTTTAGGTTTTTAAGTTTTAAAACGGCGCGTCGATCACTTTTGAATTTTTTGTGTTCCGGCATGGATCGACCGTTTTTCTTCGGGCCTTGCAACGGCCTGGGCGCTCCACCGGGGCGCCTGCTGCTAGGAATTTAAAGGCGCTCGGCCTTCACCTCTTGCAGCGCCTGCAGCACATCCACGCTGAGTAGCAGGCTCATGTCGGTCTGCTGGCCGTAATCCAGGGTGGCCAGGCGAGCGGCCTGCACCTCGATGGCGCGCTCAAACACATTGCGCACAAAGCGGCCGTTGGACAGCGTCGCACCGGCATCAAACAGCAGCTCGAACGCATGCAGCAGTGGCGCCTGCGCCGCGCCGTCGAGCGTGTATTCCGATTCCCGACAAAACACGCCAAAGATGTCGAGCAGCTCCTGGGGCGCATAGTCCTCGAACACAATGCGGTGGTTAAAGCGCGAACGCAGACCCGGGTTGCTCTGGATAAATTCCTGCATGGGCGCGGTGTAGCCCGCCACGATCACCACCAGTTGCCCGCGATGGTCTTCCATGGCCTTGAGCAGGGTGTCCACCACTTCGCTGCCAAAGTCGGATTCGCTCGCGCCCACCGTCAGCGCATAGGCCTCGTCGATAAACAGCACGCCGCCCAGCGCGGACTCAATCACCGCGCGCGTCTTGAGCGCCGACTGGCCTACATAGCCCGCCACCAAGGCGCAGCGGTCCACCTCCACCAAGCGGTTCGAGGCGATCAGGCCCAGGCTGCAATACAGGTCGGCAATGATGCGGGCCACCAAGGTTTTGCCCGTTCCCGGGTTGCCCGTAAATACCAGGTGCTGCGAAAAACCACCTGCCGCCTTGCTGCCGGCGCGCTGGCGTACATGCTGTAGGCGCACAAAGGCCAACAGGCGCTGCACCTGCTGCTTCACCTGGCGCAGGCCCACCAGGCTGTTGAGGCGTTTAAGCACCGCGTCAAAATTTGCAGCAGTTCCGTCGGCCACCGGCAGAGCCTCGCCCAGCGCAGTCTCCACATCTGCGGGCAAAATCTGTTGCAGGTCGGATGCCGACACCTGCGGCATGGCACAGACCCGCTGCGCATGCGCCTCTATGGTCTTCTCAAATAAATTGCGCATGTGGCGCGCATTGCCAAAGTGGTCGCGTTGGCGCTGGATTTCGCGGCCCAGCACAAGCTTCAAGCCGGGCAGCAGGCCAGGGTCCAGCACATACGAATGGGTGGAGCAAAAATTTTGCAGAATCTGGACCAGCTCGGCCGGCGTGTAATCCGGAAAGTGCAGGTAGCGGTTAAAGCGCGAGGCCAGCCCCGGATTGGACTGCAGCAGTTGCTCCATCTGCGCGGTGTAGCCCGCTACGATCACCACCAGATCGTCGCGGTGGTCCTCCATCATCTTGAGCAGGGTCTCTATGGCCTCGTGGCCAAAGTCCTGCGCGCCCTCACGCGCCAGCGCATAGGCCTCGTCGATGAACAGCACACCGCCCAGTGCCGACTCCACCACCGCACGCGTCTTCAGAGCCGACTGGCCTATGTAGGGTGCGACCAGGCCGGCGCGGTCGGTCTCCACCACCTTGTCGCTCTTGAGAATCCCCAGGCGCACATAGAGCCCGGCGATGATGCGCGCCACCGTGGTCTTGCCCGTGCCCGGGTTGCCCATAAAAACCAGATGGCGCGAAGGGAACTTGGGCACGCGCAGGCCCTCTTGGGCGCGCAGCTTTTGCACCTGGATGTAGCTGGCCTGGCGCGAAATCTCCTGGCGCACCACTTCCATGCCCACCAGCGAGGCAAAGGCCTGCTCCAGGTACTGCGCGGCCGATGGCTGCTGCGCGCGGGGCTGGCCCAACTCCGCCACAGTGGCGCTGGGCAGAACCCCCTCCACCGTGTTCACCCTATCCACAATCTCCACCGGCTGCTCATGGCGCTTCTCGCGCAGCCTGGCCAGGCGCTCCTTGGCTTGGACAAACTCCTGCTGCGCCGCCAGCCCATACCAATGCTCGGCCTGGTCCAGGTTCTGCGCCACGCCCAGGCCATTTTCATAAAGCCAGCCCATATTGCTGCAGGCCTCGGCATGCTCCTGCAGCGCCGCCAAGCGGTTCCAGTGCAGGCTCTTTTTATAGTCCACCGCAACGCCCAGCCCATGCTCGTAGACCGCGCCCAAGGCGCATTGGGCATCGGCCAAACCCTGGTCTGCGGCGCGCTGGTACCACGCGACGGCGCACAAGGGGTCCGGTGCAACGCCGCGCCCGCTGGCGTAGGCAAAGGCCAGGTTGTACTGCGCAAAGACATCGTGCTGATCGGCTGCCATGCGAAACCAGCGCACGGCCTCGCATTCGTTCTTTGCCACGCCGGTACCGGTCGCGTAGTGGTAACCCAATTGCCGGCGCGCCGGCGCATCCCCGCGCTCGGCTGCAGCGCGCAGCAGGCGGATGCCCTCGGCCTCGTCGCGCTGCACGCCCCGGCCCTGCAAGTAAGCAAAAGCCAGTTGGCGCTGCGCCTCCAAATGCCCGAGATCGGCCGCCATCAAAAACCAATGCGCCGCCTTTGGATAGTCCCTCGCCACCCCCTTGGCCGTGGCATAGCGCTGCGCCAAGCAAAAGCGCGCCCGGGCATCGGGCGGCTGTCCTTGGCTGCCCAGCGCCAGTTGGCGCAACTCGGCCAGTGACAGGGTGGCGTAGGCAATCGGGGACTTGTCCAACATGATGGGTCAGCGTACAGACCCATCGCTGCGCTGGCAAACAAAGGACTGATCCCATGGTTTACGGGAACGGCTACCCAGTCGATTTCCCGTCCCACTGTGAAGGCGAAGGCCCGCTGCAGACAGTGTTCGCCTTCGGCTGGGCTAGCCGGCAAAGTGCGTGATGGCCTTAGGAACGGAAGGACGTTGCAACCGCTATTGACGCAGTAACCGCAACTGCAGGCTCTGGCCGTGCGAGACGGTGGGGATCTTCTGTCGGGCTTAGAGCTGACCGGCAAAGGCCCGCTGCAGCAGGGATTTTTTCAGGTCTTCAAGGGCGATGCGTTTGCGGCGGTAGAGGGCGGTAAGGGCTTGGATTTCTTCATGTGGCGCATCCAAATTTAGGGCAAGTTCCTTCTGTTTCTGCACTGAAGGTATGGACCAACGGAATTCAAACAACTGCTCACGATTGACCTTTGGCATCCCCGCACACCCAGCTTTCGGTAGACGCCTACCGTGGCCTCAAATTTCTCATTTGCGCAGCACGGCCGACCATTTTTCTTCGGCAAGCAGAGTGGGCAAAACCTCATCGCTGTGGAACCGGAACTTTCCTCACAGGGGCAGGCGTGTAAGCGGCGAAGAATTTTTCGTAGCCTTCATGTGGCATGAACACAAAGGTCTCGCCGGTCTTGTTCTTTCGCTCAGCGATTACACGTGCCCTGAGCTGCTCGGGCGTCTCCGGCGGCCATGTCACACCCATGGCAATAATGCGATCCTGAATGGCCAACAGTTGCGCAACCCTGGGGTCTTGGATATTTTTCATTCGACCTATTGCCTCTCTCAACGCATGGGCAAAGGATATGCCACGATAGTCCACCACGCGTGGGTCAGCCCGCTGATCCAATAGATAGTTGATTTCAGCAATGCCCATGGTGGCTATTGAATCCAATAGCGCGGTGCTCCCAAGAGAATCACGACGGTTCACATCCGCTCCGTACTGCACCAGCAACTTGATGGCACCCAAGCCATCTTGGTCGGCCACTTGGAGGAGTAGGGGGGAATTACTGGATTGGTAAGCGTCGGTGTCGGGATTTACCCCGCCGTCTAAAGCTGCCTTCAGTAAAGAAAGATCTCTTGAAGCAAAAGCGTTGCCAATTGCGATACCCAAAAAACTTATATCTCTATAGCCTTCCTTCTGTGGGTCGGAGCCAGCGCGCAATAGTTGTGAAAGAGTAGGTAGCGTTTCGGGCTTAGGCATAGATTGTCTTGCCGCGTAAAGCAGCACAGTCATCTTCTCCTGTCCAAACGCATTGAGCTCATCCAGAGTCATGCCCATAGCGTATTGATAAACCGCCTCGGCTTCTGCTTTATCCACCAAGCGGGCCAGCTCCAATTGCTTGCCAGTGAAATAGGTCTCGGGCGACGGAACCATGGTGTGTCCTTTACAAGCGGTCAAAAAAAATAGGAACAGCGCCACGATGAGGTAGTGGCCTATCCAATCGGTGTGCAACCAGCGCTTCATACCATCACGGCTTGGGTGCATTGCACGCCAGTTTGTTGCCGCAGATCAGCCTCGGCGTCGCGCAACATTTTGTGAAAGCTCATCAGCGTGTTGCCCATGCCGTGGCGATCTATGCCGTTCCACTGTTCTTTGATGCAGGGAATTTGGTGCTTCGTGCCCGGAGCACTGGGCAACTCAGTTAGCTTTTTAGCCAACACCACGCCAGCAAACACACCCATGGGCCCGCCCGCCCAAAGCCCGGCCAGCGGCAGAACCCGCTTTTTGTCTTGTGGCTCGGTCTGGTTGGCCGCCTTGTCGGCACCTCGATTGGATTGGCTGTGGTCCGAGCCACCTACGCCCGGCAGCTTTGTCGCCGCGCCACAGGTACATGTCCTGTGCAGCGTGGCCGGTCTTGCACGGTGCCGCTGCGTTTGGACCCAGTGTGGCGCGCGGGCAACCACGGGCCATGCTTGCATGAAGTCGGAGTCAAAAGGCGTTGGTGAATGGGCTATGTTCACGACCACCGCCACAGCCTGCGCCACCACGGCTTTTCTTTTCCGTCCGGATAGAAGCAGGAGACACCCCTCTGGATTTCTGGGGCCGTCTTGGGCGAGCACCAGCGCAGAGGGGTGCCTTCTGCTTCGACGATGTACATGTTTGGATTGCCCGTCAATGCAGAGAGGTCTTCGATCAATGTGTTTTGAATGCTGAGATTCATTAGATTGGGCAGCGGGGCCAGTTCAGCGATGCTCTTAATCGGGTTTCCTTGGAGGGTTATATCCACAAGTTCTTTGAGATTTTTCAAGCAAGAGATGTCTTGAACACCGCTACTTAATAAAGTAAGTGCGGTCAATTGAGTGAGTTCTTTTAGGCTGCAAACATCGTAAGCGCTCCATCAACCCCAAGTCGTCAAGGCAATGGAATGGGCGCTATTTCTGGTAGGCGCAGGTTCCAGGGCAGAAGTGCTTCGACTTCTTCGACCGTCTTTGCCGCAGGCAATTCACGCAGCACCCGGCGCAGCCA
>CAISLN010000101.1 GCA_903886275.1 uncultured beta proteobacterium
CAGGGCCATATTTGGGCACCTCAATCTCCACCACTTGATCGGGCGGCGGCGGCGGGAGTATGTCCCCGCCCTGGTATTCCCACTCAATCTTGACCTTGATTCCGGGGTGCCATACCTTAGGTAAATTAACGCAGCAGCTAAAGCCTCCGCCGCCACTGCGTGGTCCAGGTCCGGCCCCCATGTTGCCATTCACACTGAAGTGGTAGATCGATCTGTCAGTCGTGTGGTTGTAGCCAACAATGCTGAGCCCCACCTGCTCCTCCTGGAAGCTGCACGCGTTGAGGCAAAACGCACAAGCGAGCCAGAGCAGCAGCCCTAAAAATTCCATTACGCGTGTGTTTGCGAGTCGCTTGGTATTGGGCATATCGAAGGGGTGAAAGCGATTGAAACGCAGGCTATCGCGGTATTGCAAGCTAGACCACGTCCAGCGCGGCAAGCGCCTCATCCAGGCGGCCGGGTACAAAGGCCTTGTCGCGCAGCAAGGCCTGTACTTTTTCGTTCTCCAGCACAGCGCCCTTGCTCAGCAAGGTGCCATAAGCCAAAGCGCCCAAGTCATTCATATTGCCAAGGCCACTTTCAGCGCCAAGGGCATGGGCATCCTGCATCCACTTGAATAGGGCCAGATGGGGCAGCGTGGTATCGATGTCGTCAAATGCACGTTCAACGAGTTGCTGCAACAGCGTATCGGGCATGGCCTGCTCCAGCATTTTTCCCATGGCGTTTGCGCTCAGGGCAATGCGGCTGCTTGCCTGTGTGCCTTCAGGTGCTGCGGGCAAGGCTTCGAGCTCGCCCGCGCGGTTGACCAAAAACCAAAAGGCCAGTGGACTACGCAATGCCTGCCAGGCTGAGGGCGGCAGAAGACTTGGCAAGGCTTGCAAGCTGCGGCTATCGGCAAAGCGCAGCGCAAATCGTTGTTTGTCTTCTGGATCGCTGGCATAAACCCAATGCAAGGGTGCCCAGGTTTCGGCCAAGTCTTTCAATGGCTTGAAACTAGCCACGATGCTCAGCATGGGGCGTGCGCTGGCGTGATCCAGCAAGGCCTCGCACCCTGCGCAGCCATCCGCTGTGGCATCTATTGGGTACAGGCAGGGCGCAACCGGTGCCAGGTCGTCCAGATCGTCCAAGCCACTGTAGCAATTGATGGGCTGACCCAAGCCGCTGGGCGCTGCACCTGCTTCGTAGTCAAAGGCGCTGTCGAGCAGCACCGCCCAGTGCAGCTCTGGATGGGCCAAAAGGTAAGGGGCAAGCGCCTGCATCACCGCCTTGGTGTGGGTGGTGTTTTGGCCGTAGTAGTTAGATGCCATGGTGTGGTGCTCCGCTCGCTTAGACAGATGCCAAAGGCGAACCGGCCTTCATTGCGTTGAGCATGCAAGGGATGCAAACGCCGCTTGGGTATTTGGGCAATTGCGCCTCCACACTCTTAGGCCCCGGATGCCCATGCTCCTCGGCAAACGCAACATGGGGGCCGGTGGTGCCGGACTTGATGCCAGCGGCACTCCAGCGGGTAAAGCTGCCGCCGCCATTGAACGTCGCGCTGTCCTTGGCCACCAAGGTGATGCGCTTGGCCGTCATGGTGATGTCCATTTTGGCCAACAGG
>CAISLN010000102.1 GCA_903886275.1 uncultured beta proteobacterium
AGACGATGCACCGCCAGCACCCCCATCAGCAGCCGCCAGCGTTCCTGCCAAGTAAACCCAAATGGCGCGTGGTGGTCCACTTCGAAGTGCAACCCACTTCCGAGGTCTTGCGCCCGGTGGCAACACAACGCAAACCCAAGACCGGTGGGCCTGAAACTGCGCTGGTGGTGGGGCCTGAAGCCGACACCGCCGAGAGCAATATGTATACGGATAGTCTGGGTCGCATCAAGCTGCAATTCCCCTGGGACCGCTACGGCAAGAAGAACCAAAACAGCTCCTGCTGGGTGCGCGTGTCGGGCGAGTTCGCGGGCAACCAGCTCGGTGCCATGCATATTCCGCGCATTGGGCAGGAGGTGGTGGTCAGCTTTTTGGGCGGCGACCCAGATCGCCCCATCGTTACCGGGCGCGGCTATAACGCGCTGAACATGCCGCCCTGGAGCCTGCCCGATCAGCAGGCTTTGTCTGGCTTCAGAAGCCGTGAACTGGTGCCCGGTGGCGGCAACAGCGCAGCGGGTCGCAGCAACCATCTGATCCTCGACGACACCGAACAGAAGATCCAAGCCCAGCTCAAAAGTGACCACCAGCACAGCAGCCTGAGCCTGGGCCACATCACCCGTATCGAAGACAAGGCCGGTCGCAAAGATGCGCGGGGCGAAGGCCTTGAGCTGCGCACCGATGGCCACGGCGTGCTGCGCGCCAAAGATGGCCTGCTCATCAGCACCGAAGCGCGAACGGCAGCACAGGCCCACGCCAAGGACATGGGCGAGACCACGGCCCAGTTGAACCAAGCGCAGGACCAGCATGACGCCTTGGGCGAGTTGGCCAAACAGCACCAGGCGCAGGACGCAAGCGACCAGGGCGATGTGGTCAAGGGCCTGCAAGAACAGAACGACGCCATACGCGGTGTGGATGCAGAAGAGGGCAGCTTCCCCGAACTGGCCGAGCCCCACATCGTCCTCGCTAGCCCGGCCGGCATTGCATCCACCACCCCCGGCAGCACGCACCTGCACAGCGGACTGCACCACGCCATCACCAGCGCGCTGCACACCAGCATCAGCAGCGCCAAGAGTTTTTTGGTCAGCGCCAAAGAAGCGGTGCGCATGTTTGCCTACAAGGAAGGCATCAAGCTGGTATCAGCCAAGGACCTGATCGAAATCCAGGCCCTCAAAACCAGCGTCCACCTGCTGGCCAAAATGGACATCACCATGACGGCCAAGCGCATCACCTTGGTGGCTAAGGACAGCGCGACGTTCAATGGCGGCGGCAGCTTTACCCGCTGGAGTGCCGCTGGCATCAAGTCCGGCACCACCGGCCCCCATGTTGCGTTTGCCGAGGAGCATGGCCACCCGGGGCCTAAGAGCATTCAAAAAGCCATGCCTATTTTTCCGACCGATGTGTGCATCGAGTGCCTTTTGAAGCGCGCAACGCAGCGCTCTGCCCTCGCAAACAAGGGGAGCTGACCATGCTAATAGAAACGAATTTACTCACCCAAATTGAAGCGCTCAAACAGGAGGGAAAAGCCTTCACGCTCTATGCCATTGCCGATCCGGCGCAGGAGATCAAGCTGCGCACACAATACCTGCCAAAAGCCAAGTTTAAAAATCAAAGCAGCTTGCTGGACCCCTCAGACACCAGCGACGAAGCCGCAACCGTAGCCCCGTTTTTGGTGCAGCTTCCCAGCCCGAGCGACGACGCAGAGCTTTGGAAAAACCTGACCGGCTTTGCACAAAAAAACCCGGCAGCTTTGACTGTGCTGGCGTCAATGCACCCCTTCACCAAGTTGCACAAGCACCTGAGCTACTTTACCGAAATTCGGCTGCCGGATGAGACTGCCATGGTCTTGGCCTATTGGGACCCGGCCATCTTGGGCACGCTCATGGGCAACAAGGCAGACACCACATTGCATGTCGATGGCCCCGTGTTCACTGCCAAACAACGTCAGGCCTTGCTCTCGCCTATTGCCGTGTGGTGGTATTGGGACAGGGATGGGAAGCTACAGCGCATGGACAACCAAGGTGACGGGGTCACGTTTGATTTTGAAAACAGAATCAAACTGGTGCAAGTACAGGTAGATATGCTGGTGGAGGCCAGCGTACCTGACCACATCATCAGCCACTTTCAAATAAACCAGCCGGCGCTGCTGGCACCCATTGCATTGGCGCAGCAATATGCTCAGGTAGAAAGGCATTTGCTTGGTGCGCGGCAATTGCGTCTGGAAGGAATGTCGGACATTCTCAACTACGTTGCAGCGGGACTGATCTATGGCGAGCGCATCACAACAGACAACGAAATTGTTGAATTGCTGGGCAAGGTTCGCCAGCGTGAGCTCAAGTTGACGCAGGCGCTGGAGCAGTTCCCATGACCCATCACCTTGCCAACAAGCGAACCGTAGCGGCGGCAGTTGCGCTGACATTGCTTGGCTCACTTGGCGCTTGCCAAGCAGACACCAACTCCACCGGCGGAACTACGCCCATGAACAACTCAAATGGCACCAACCAACGCGCATATGTCATCCTTAATGCGGTTACCTTTAACTACACCACGGCGGCAGTTTTTGACGTTTTTTTAAGTGGTAAAAACGCAGGTGGTGCAGGGCCACTCAGCGGCGGTGGTGGCATCATGGCAGGTGTACAACTTCCATTGGGTGAGCAGACCCTAATATGGAGGCTGGATGGTCCTGAAGGCATGGCACGCAATGGGGACACCGTCACGGCCAAGAACAAGTTGGTCATTGAAAGGGAACGTATTCCGTCCGATGCGCGCTATGTAGGCGTTCACCTCTATCCAGACGACACAGCGGAGCTAAGCTTTGCCAATGGTTTGCCAATGGTTTGCCAAAGGCCACAGACCGCGGACGCCAGTTGTGGGAAGAAGGGAGCCGAAATGGCAAGTAGTCCTGGCGCATCCAAAGAGCAACTACAAGGCGCTGTTGCCTGTACGCGCGATGTTCCCAACTGCAAGCCTGACCCAAAACAGGATTGCAGTGACGTGGTGAACTTGAGCGCCTTCTTTGTCGGCACAGAATACAGCAAAGGCGATTTCTACCAACGCCAGCAGTCGCAAAACCATCGGGGCAGAGAGGCAGTCTATGCGTAACGATATAAACATCTGTACCTGTGCATTTTCCCTGGCAATGCTCGCAACTCTGAGCGCTTGCCAAGCGGATACCAACACAACCCTGGAATCGCTCATGAACCTAGACTCCAAGCATCAAAAAAAAGAAGCTAAATATGTGATCCTGAACGTGGTCGCCTTCAATTACTACGACCGTCCTATACACGATGTGTATCTCAGCGGTAAAGGGGCTGCAGGTGCCATGAGCGCCTACGGGGGTGCGCATGGAATTATCGCTGGCGTGCAACTGCCTTTGGGAGAGCAAACGTTGACATGGGAGCTTGGTGGGCCAAAAGGTACGCCTCGTAACGGAGAGACTGTGACCGTAAAAAACAAGCTGGTTATAGAAATTTCCAACCTGAGGCAAGGCGTTCGTTACCTGGGATTGCATATTTATCCGGATGCCACTGCTGAACTTAACTTTGCAGAAGATCTCCCTGAAATGACTGAAAGAGGACGGGAACTTTACAACGCGAGAAGAAAAAATGGCGACTAAACCTAGTACATCAAGGGAAGATCTGCAGGGTGCAATGGCATGCTCACGGGACGTACCCAACGACAAACCAGAGCCTAAGCAGGATTGCGGTGACGTGGTGAACTTGAGCGCCTTCCTTGTCGGCACAGAAAACGGCAAAGGCGATTTATACCAACGCCAGCAGTCGCAAAACCGTCGGGGCAGAGAGGCAGTCTATGCGTAACGATATAAAAATCTGTACCTGTGGATTTTCCCTGGCACTGCTCGCAACACTGAGCGCTTGCCAAGCAGACACCAACTCCACCGGCGGAACTACACCCATGAACAACTCAAATGGCACCAACCAACGCGCATATGTCATCCTTAACGCGGTTACCTTTAACTACACCAAGACGGCAGTTTTCGACGTTTTTTTAAGTGGTAAAAACGCAGGTGGTGCAGGGCCACTCAGCGGCGGTGGTGGCATCATGGCAGGTGTACAACTTCCATTGGGTGAGCAAACCCTGACATGGATATTGGGAGGGCCGGAAGGCATGGCACGCAATGGGGACACCGTCACGGCCAAGAACAAGTTGGTCATTGACAGGGAACGTATTCCGTCCGACGCGCGCTATGTAGGCGTTCACATCTATCCAGACGACACAGCGGAGCTAAGCTTTGCCAATGGTTTGCCTAAGGCCACAGACCGCGGGCGCCAGTTGTGGGAAGAAGGGAGCCGAAATGGCAAGTAGTCCTGGCGCATCCAAAGAGCAACTACAAGGCGCTGTTGCCTGTGCGCGCGACGTTCCCAACTGCAAGCCTGACCCAAAGCAGGATTGCAGTGACGTTGTTAACCTCAGTATATTTTTTGATGGTACGGGGAATAACAAGGACGAAGACAGTCCGACTCAGCGGTGGAGCAACGTTGCACGAATGCATGATGCCGCACTTGTGGTGGCTTCTGACGAGAAAGCAATTTATGCCATTTACATCACAGGCGTCGGCACTCCATTTAACCCCCAGGCGCTCAAACCAAATGAGGTGAGCGGCAGATTGGCTGGTGAGGGTGACATCGGAGGGAAAGGCATGGGCCTTAGCGCTGACCGGCGCCTGGACTTTGGTACCGACCAACTGAACGACACGCTCAAGAACGTACTTTTGTCCAATGCGCAAAAGCTCAATGCCACCACCAAAGCGTACGCCAAGGCCAACCAGGCAAAGGGCTTTGCCGATCTGAGCAAAGCGCTCGGTGCCCATCGGCTGATCAAGCAGATCAACTTGTCCATTTTTGGTTTTTCCCGCGGGGCCGCCATGGCGCGGGCGTTCAGCAATGCCTTCCTGAAGGAGTGCAAGACGGATGAGCAGGGGAAGTTGACCTATCAGGGCAATCCGGTTCGTATTCACTTTATGGGGCTGTTTGACACGGTGGCGTCGTTCGGCCTGCCTGCAGCCAATATCGATTTGCCCTGGAAAGAAAAAAATCTGGTGATCGACAAGCGGGTGCAGCGCTGTGTGCACTACGTGGCGGCACATGAGTTGCGCTTTAGCTTTCCTGTGGATTTGATCCAGAAGAATGGCACGCTGGATGAGAACTGGACGGAAAGTGTCTACCCCGGTGTGCACAGCGATGTGGGCGGTGGCTATGGCCCGAAGGGGGTAGACCCGGACGGACAAGCCCTCAGCAACAACTATGCGCGCATCCCCATGCGCGACATGATGCGCGAGGCGGTGAAAAATGGCGTGAGGATACCTGGTTACCTAGACGTCAATGCGATAAACTCACCGCTGTTTAAGATGCGCCTAGAAATTCTCCCAGAAACCCAAACGGCATACGACGCCTACAAGGCCACCGTATCGCAAAGTGGGTCTGTGCAAAGTCAAATGCAGTCCCACATGGAGCAGCTCTATGCCTGCTACGGCACGTACCACCGATCGGGTAAATCGCTGACGGTAGAGGGCCGACGTAAGTTGGCCTATTTGGGGGGGAACGGTATCGCGTGGGAGGCGAAGCAATTTGAGGAGGTCCAGGCCATGGGCCTGAACGAAGTAGTGTTTAAGTTTCCCAGCGCTGCCTACGCTCAGACAGTACGACCCGAGCCTTGGCGTTTGGCCGCATGGCGCAAAACAGCTGGCAACAGCACGCTGAATTTCATTGGCAACTATGTGCATGACTCCAAGGTGGATTTCTTGAGCAACGCGGAGCCGTTCAGTTACTTCACCTCGCGCGGTGTCAATGAATCATCGCGCAATGTGCTCGCGCCCTGGTACGACACCGCAGTCAAGATGGTGGATGCCACCATCAAAATCATGCATGTTGCCGAAGGCATCGTGGTGGAGAAGTGGTTCGAGGGCAAACTGCTCGCCAGACACACATACCAGGTGGGAGAAAAATTCACGCTGGACTCCTTTCATGCCGGTCAGAAGTTCACCGTTGAAACATACAACACCGGCAAGCAGGTTGTGATTGAAACGGTAGATGCTGGGCAGACGTTTGTGGTGAGCACCTACCGCACCGCATCCCAGGCGGTGAGCGACACCGTGAATATGACCAAGGAAAGGGCCAACGCACTTGCAGATGCGGCGCAAGCAGCCGCAAAGAAGGCAGCTCAAAAAGCGGAAGATGCACTGCAAGAAGGCATGAAGGAAGTGTTTGATGGCTGGGAGAACGTCAAGTCCAGGCTCCGGCTGGGAAATTGAGATCGCCAGAAATTGAAGTGCGCCGACCCTTCCATCTGAACCCACGCAAACCAGGCGCAGGACGCAAGCGACAAGGGCGAAGTGGCCAAGGGCCTGCAAGAACAGAACGATGCCATACGCGCGGCCTTCGCGCCTACCAGCGCAGCTAGGGCCTACCGGCCGACGGCTATCCAAGCCAGGAGCTGCTGCTGCGTTTGCAGTGAGGTAGCCGGATTGCGCGATGGATTGGGGAGAGGAATGACCTAGGAGTTAGCGAAGGGATGTAGCCCGACAACGGCGTTGCCTGAGAATTTTGAAGCGATCATTCAACTACCTCCAGACGATCTTGGCCGTTCCCGTCTGACCATAACGATGGCGATCACCACCCTATAATCGCGCCCACATGTTGCCCATGCGCAGGCGACTTGTTCTTCTCTTGCCGTTCCCGTCCTGATGTGCATCTGCGACGGTGCGGCGCGCCAACATACATATCTTCAGGTCGCCCCGACCTCTCAGTCCTGGTATTTTTTTTGTCGCGTCGCTACGATTCGGCATTACGCATGGAGTCGGTATGTCTCAATTATTCAATGCCCCGCGCGCCCTGACCGTGACGAGCGCAGCCATCCCGGTCCT
>CAISLN010000103.1 GCA_903886275.1 uncultured beta proteobacterium
AAACGTCCAGGGCGAATCGAGCCAAGAATGCGAAAAAGACGATCCAAAGCCTACCCATTGTTGAAGGTTTCTCGCGCTAAGGCTAGACGACATGTCCAACTACATGGACATGAGCGGAAGCTTAAGTAAGTGCCATTCGTCTCGGGTCCGCAATTCATAACGCTGCATTTTCCCCACCGCTTTATGAGCTTTGCCCTGAACGCGCCTTGGCCGACACGTGCCAGCAACAGACGCTCTTTTTCTGTATCTTTGACCGGTCCTATGATGTCCTCGGCCGCTTGGTCTGGTATGTGTTCGGTAAAAGCAAGGCGGTCGGACCTTGTCGGATCTTTGACGGCCTGCGGATGCTGACTTCTACTACCCGTGAAGTGCCTATGCACCAGCGAGCATCCGGCATGCGTTGGATGATGCTCAAAGTGCGCATCATTGCGTCCGTCTTTACTTGCATCCATAAGTAGCACTGGTCCATGGCATTCGTAGCACCGTGACGTCGCAGTTTTGCCGTGCGGGTAAACGGCCGAAACAGGCCAAATTTCCCATCGCGTTCCAGTCCATACCTCGCAACTCTTCTTGTCGTCGGGAAGATTCACCGTGTTTTGAGACTTCATAAAGGTCCCCTATTTTTCATTAGCTCGGCCAGCAGGTTTTGCGCCAGCCCGAGGTAGTCTTTGGGCAGCGCGTCTTCGAGCAGCTTTAGTTCTTGGTAATCCATCAATCGGCAATCAGGTGTTCACGACAACAGGCAACGCGATTTGCGCGGCTATCTGTTGGGCAATGGGGGTGTAGAGGTCCACAGTTGTCTCGGGGGTGCGAATGGACACGATGAGGCTGTAGCGGGCTGGCAGGTCGTAGCGGTCCTGGGCCGGGCGGGTACGCCACCAGCCCTTGGCAGGGTAGACGGCAATGAAGCCACGGCTGGCAAGTGCGGCTGCTGTGCCGTGCCAGACGTCCTGGTGCAAGGAGCCGCGATGGCGCTGGCGGTCGCCCAGAGTCCAGTCGGGGTCTTTGGGGTCGATCGGATCGCCATCATCCTCGCGCTCGGCGGCCGCATTGACGCGGGCTACAAAGTCTGCGGTCGTGGCGTCCAGCGGGCGTTGCACATCAAAGCGCAGGCGGTGCGACGGGTAATGAAATTTGGAGGACGTACCACGCGCGGAAGGATTCGGCTCGATGAAATAGGACAGGGTGATGCGCAACTCCACCTGGGTGTCCGGCGGCAGCGCCTGCAACTGGTCTTTGGGCCAGGGCAGTGCGTGCAGGTTCATGTCCTTGCTGACCACGCCTTTTCCTTTCACCTGTTGGTAGGGGCGTAGCTGGTCTTCAACCACCAGGGTCAGCGAGTTGCCCGCGCTCCACAGTGCCCGGTCCCATTGCGGCGCACCCCAGCCGCAGTGCCGAAGCATGTTTACATAGTCGCTCTTGTTTGCAGACCTGTTGGCTGGCAGATAGGTGGCGCGCATGGCGTCGGTCCATTGGGCCGAATGCACGATCAGCGCGCGTATGGTCTCGGGTCGCAGAGCGGGATACGCCGCCATCAGTTGGCCTGCCATCCGTGCAGCCAGAGCCGAGGCCGCACTGGTAGCGTTGGTCGTAGTGAACAGGCGCTCTAGCGGCAGGTTGTGGGTGGTGAGCAGATCCAGGCTGGGTATGCCCACGGCGCTCAAGGCATCTTTGCCGGCATTGCCGCCTTCGAAGACCACCTCGGGCTTTAAGGGCCACGCGTTGCTCCAGGTGGCCGATGTGCGGGTGTAAGGGCTGAGCCCGCCGCTGGGTGCCACGGGCTTTAAACCTTGGGCATTGGCTTCGGTAATCAGCACCTTCTCGGTGTAGGCCCCCACCGTGATGGCGTTCCATGCCTGGCCGGGGTCACGGATGCCGTTGGTGCTCAGGCTTGCGGGGTAGGAGCTCCAGGACTGCTGGTCTTGGGTGTTGCCCGCACACAAAACAAACAGGCGAGGAAATAGCCCGTTGCCATCGGAGTCAGCGGCGAGGCGGTCCACGGTGGCAGACCAGGCGGAAGGGCGGCCCTGGTCACGGTCATCACTGGAGGTGACGGCGGAAGTGAAGACCCGTGGGCGCGCGGGTGCAGCCACTTCTGGCCGCGCGACGGCTTCTGCAAACAGGTAGCCGTGCTGCTTGGAATCGCCGTCATTGGCACCCTGCTCGGGGGTCATCTTTACCGACTCCAGACGGTGATGGACCACAAGCGGCTCGTTGGATGCCAGCGCCTGGGACAGGTCGCCCAGCGCCGCCAGGCCGGCCAGACCGCTGCCGTGGTTGGCGCTGTCGTCCACGCCCCAGGAAGGATTGACCGTGTGCAGGTCGGCGGTGGAAATGAACGGGGACAGCAGAGGATGGCCCCGGTTCACACCCGAATCCAAAAGGCAGACACGGGGCGTTGCATCGCCCTCGGGCGCGACAGTCAAACGCGCCAATGTTTCATCGACCCACTGTTGCTGCTCTGGTGGTGTCATGCCGTCGAAGAACTCGGCCGTTTCCTTGGCGCGGCGAAGCTCGGCCACACAGTTCAGCGTCATGACCGAGGTGGAAAACTGCTGTTGTGATCCGAACATCAGAACGACGGTACGCTCCGGAAAGTTGATCTGGTGGGCGCTGACCTGGCATTCGGCCAAGAGCGCGAGCTTGCGGAAATCTGCCGCCACAGCGTTGCGTTGGCCGCGTACCGGAAGCCACACTTCCCACCAAAACTGCTCAGTGACATCTTGCGGAAGCAGCGCAGGCTCATCGGTCCAGAGTGCGCGTATTCCTGCACTGCGCATCGCGGAGATTGCGTTGAGCAAGGTGCCGTGGTCAATCAGCTTGCCGTTCTTATTTGTCTTGGCAACCAGATACTCAGCGACGTACTTTTCGAAATGTTCCAGCTTGCCATCGGGCACATAGACGTTGGCTAACGTCGTACCGCTTTCGGTGCGAACACTCAGCACTTCAATTTGCTTGGCGGGGTCGCGATTGCGTTCATCCCCTAGGCTTTGAAAGGCCAGCTCGACATGGGGCATGCCGACGAACTGGATTTGCAAGCCCAGACCGCTTTCAAGTCCCCGCTCTTTCTGCGCGATGACAGCTTGCGCGGCAAAGGGTTTGAGGGCCAGCAATTGGGCTTGAAGCCGGGCACCATGCTCGGCGCGGTTGGGCTTGGGTACTTCGGGTGAACCTGCGCCACCAGCAGATGGTGCCGTGAAGGGCTGGGCCTTGGAGGTGTTGGCTAATACAAGATGGGGGCGCTTATCTTGGGCTTGTTCCGGCATGGCTTGGTGTGTACTTGTTGTTCTGAGCCAGCTTTGTATGGATCAGTCGGCGCTCCCCTAACGCACGCTCCAGCTCGACGCGTTGCACTTTGGTTTGGTCATGCATGATCGCGTCCTTGATGGACTCGTTGACTGCGCGACAAATTTCCGCGTAGCTCAACCCTTCAGCCTGCTCAATCAGTCCGTCCTTCTTGAAGGGCCTGGGGGCAAAGCCACCCAAACGCGAGCGGATCAGATCCAGCGCCTGTGCTGGCGTTGGCAGCTGGTATTCCACCACGTCATCGAAGCGCCGGAACAAGGCGTTGTCCAGAACTTCGGGATGGTTGGTGGCAGCGATGATGAGGCTGTTCGACTGGTCATGCTCAATCATCTGCAGAAAGCTGTTTAGCACGCGCCGAATTTCACCCACGTCATTGGCGGAGCCACGCTGCGAACCGATGGCATCAAATTCGTCGAAGAAGTAGACGCCACGAATATCTGCGATGGCGTCAAACACTTGCCGCAGTTTGGCCGCTGTCTCGCCCATGAATTTCGTAATCAGCGAATCGAGGCGCACCGCAAACAGCGGGAGGCCCAGTTCGCCAGCCAAGGCGGCAGCCGTCATGGTCTTGCCGGTGCCAGGCGGGCCGACCAGCAGCAGTTTTCGGCGGGGGGACAGGCCGTGCTCCTTGATGCGGGCCAACATGCGCTGCTCTTTGATGATGCGCGCCAACTGCTTGGCTGCCACGTCGTCCAACACCATGTCAGCCAAGCGATTGGCGGGATGCGTCACGGTCAGCAGGTTTGCCAGCTCTCCCCTGGGCTTGCTTGCGTGGTTGAGTGCCCCGGATATGGGCACCAGCTTGCCGGAGGCATCTTGGCTCAGGCGAGTCTTGCCGGCGTCGATCATGTCGCGCAATTCTTCGGCCAGTTTGCCGTGGCCCAGTTTGGCTTCATGCGCAGCCATCTGCATGGCGACGGAATAGAAATATCCGTCGTCGCGACTGATGTGCGATTTGATGAGCGCTTTGAGTTGTTCCGAGCTTGCCACGATGGCCTATTCCTGAGAGCGGTGTTCGCTGAAGTTTGGTGAAGTTGTTCCTCGTCTATTGTCGGTTATGTTGGCCTCTTGCAAAGAGGGAGATTTCACCCAGGGTGTGAATCTGTCCCTGGGCCGAGCAGCACCAGAGCCCGCCTGCAGGCGGGGCCGCTCGCACTCCAAATCCCTCACACCCCCAGCGCAGCCTGCGCCGCCGCCAGCCTGGCGATTGGCACGCGGAACGGCGAGCAGCTGACGTAGTCGAGACCTGCGCGGTGGAAGAAGCCGATCGAGGTGGGGTCGCCGCCATGTTCGCCGCAGATGCCCACTTCGATGTCGGGGCGCACCTCGCGGCCTTTTTTGACGGCCATCTCCACCAGCAGGCCCACGCCCTTTTGGTCGATGGAGCGGAAGGGGTCGCGCTCGTAGATGCCGCGCTTCAAATACTCGGGCAGGAACTTGCCGGCATCGTCGCGCGAGAAGCCCAGGGTCATCTGCGTCAGGTCGTTGGTGCCAAACGAAAAGAACTCGGCCTGCTTGCCGATGCTGTCGGCAATCAGCGCTGCGCGCGGCGTCTCTATCATGGTGCCCAGCAGGTAGGCGATGCGTTCACCGCGCTCGGCAAACACCTCTTCTGCGGTGGCGCGGATGATTTTGGCCTGTGCGTTGAACTCGCGCACCGAGCCCACCAGCGGCACCATGATTTCGGCCTTGACGGTGATGCCCAGTTGGCGCACGTTGAGCGCGGCTTCGATGATGGCGCGCGCCTGCATCTCGGTGATCTCGGGGTAGCTGATGCCTAGGCGACAACCACGGTGGCCCATCATGGGATTGAACTCGTGCAGCTCTTCGACCCGCATCTTGATCTTGCCCAGCGACACCTTCATGTCGGCGGCCATGGTGCGCTGACTCGCCTCGTCGTGCGGCACAAATTCGTGCAGCGGGGGGTCCAGCAAACGGATGGTCACAGGCAGGCCGTTCATGGCCTTGAACAGGCCCTCAAAGTCAGTGCGCTGAATCGGCAGCAGCTTGGTCAGGGCCTTGCGCCGGCCCGCTTCGTTGTCGGCCAGAATCATTTCGCGCACGGCCACAATGCGTTCGCCCTCGAAGAACATGTGCTCGGTGCGGCACAGGCCTATGCCGGTGGCGCCGAAGTTGCGCGACACGCGGGCGTCGGTCGGGGTGTCGGCATTGGCGCGCACCTCCAGCCGTTTGTACTTGTCGGCCAGTGCCATCAGCGCCCCGAAGTCGCCGCTGAGCTGCGCTTCGAGTGTGGGAATCTGGCCTTCAAACACCTCGCCGCTCGAACCATTGAGGCTTAGCCAATCGCCCTCGTTGAGTTCGAGATCACCAATGGTGAGCGTGCGCAGTTTGTAGTCCACATGCACGGCACCGGCGCCCGAGATGCAGCACTTGCCCATGCCGCGCGCCACCACTGCGGCGTGCGAGGTCATGCCGCCGCGGGCCGTCAAAATGCCATTGGCCACGCTCATGCCGCGCAGGTCTTCGGGCGAGGTTTCCAGCCGCACCAGAATCACGGACAAGCCGCGCTTGACCCATTCCTCGGCCTCATCGGCAAAGAACACAATTTGCCCGGTGGCCGCTCCGGGTGAGGCCGGCAGGCCGCGTGCGATCACCTTGGCCGCCAGGATGGCCTTGGGGTCAAAGACCGGGTGCAGCAGCTCGTTCAGGCGCTCAGGACTGACGCGTGTGAGCGCCGTTTTCTCGTCGATCATGCCCTGCTGCAGCATCTCCATGGCGATGCGCACCATGGCCGCGCCGGTGCGTTTGCCGTTGCGGGTTTGCAGCATCCACAGCTTGCCCTCCTGGATGGTGAACTCCATGTCCTGCATGTCGGTGTAGTGGTTCTCCAGCAGGGTCTCGGCCGTCAGCAGTTGCTGGTAGATGGCGGGCATCAGTTCTTCAAGTGAGGGGAAATCGCGCGCTCGCGTGGCCTCGTCCACCAGTGCCAGTTGCGCCCAGCGCTGCGAGCCCAAGAGCGTGATTTGCTGCGGCGTGCGCACACCGGCCACCACATCCTCGCCCTGCGCATTGATCAGGAACTCGCCATTGAACAGGTCCTCGCCGGTGCCGGCATCGCGCGAGAAGGCCACGCCGGTGGCGCTGCTGTTGCCCAGGTTGCCAAACACCATGGCCTGCACATTGACGGCCGTGCCCCAGCTTTGCGGGATGTCGTTGAGTTCGCGGTAGACCCGGGCGCGGTCGTTGTTCCAGCTCTCAAACACCGCCACCATCGCGCCCCAGAGTTGCTCCCAGGGGTCGGTCGGAAAGTCGCGCCCAATGCGCGCGCGTATCAGCGACTTGAAGCGCTGCACCAGCTCCTTCAAATCGTCCACCGTGAGGTCGGTGTCGAGCTTGGCTTTGCGCTGCTCCTTGACCATGTCGATGATGACTTCAAACGGGTCGTGGTCTTCCTTGCTGACGGGTTTCAGACCCATCACCACATCGCCATACATTTGCACAAAGCGCCGGTACGAGTCCCAGGCAAAGCGCTCGTCATTGGCCTTCTTCGCCAGGCCCACCACGGCCTCGTCGTTGAGGCCCAGGTTGAGGATGGTGTCCATCATGCCGGGCATGGAGGCGCGCGCACCGCTGCGCACCGACAGCAGCAGCGGGTCGGCCGAATCGCCAAATTTTTTGCCCATCTCGCCCTCGACAAAGGTGATGCCGGCGAGCACCTCTTGGCGGATCAGGTCGAGCGCGTGGTCGCGCCCAAATTGGGTGAAGGCGGTGCAGGCCTCGGTGCTGATGGTGAAGCCCGAAGGCACGACAATTTTCAGGCGGCACATCTCGGCCAGGTTGGCGCCCTTGCCGCCTAGCAGGTTCTTCATTCCGGCGTCGCCCTCGGTCTTGCTGGCACCGAAAACATAGACAAATTTTTGGCTCGTGCTCATGTCGAATCCTCGTCTTGTGGGGGGTGGAGATGCAGCCATCTTCCGCCCTCTGCACCGCTGTGGGTTGATGTGCATCAACGCCAATGGGGGCCTGCACATTCATGCACCAAGTTGGGAATGAATTACAGTGCAGGGTTTTCCCGAATGCCTAGCAATCGGGCGCCTTCTTTTGATTCAACCTGGTCACCCCATGGCTCAACTTTCCCCTATTGGCATCAACGCCGTTCAAGACATCGCCCAGCGCCACGGCTTCAGCTTCGATGCGGTGCAAAGCATGCTCACGTCCGTGATCAACGGCAATGGCAGCATGGCCCAATTCAGCCACTACGAATTCGGTGGTTCCGGCCAGTGGATGCAGGGCGGCATGACCATGATTGGTGACATGTTCAACAACTACCTCAAGGGCAGGGTAGACAACCTGTGCGCCGAGTTGGCGCGCCTGTGCGCCAACCAACCGGGCTTGTTTGTGGAAGTGGCAGCGCAGCCCAACTGGTGGGGCCCGGATCTGAAATTTCCCAACACCTCGGGCGGCCAAAACGGCATGCGTTACGCCTGGTTTGCGCAGGCTCGGCGCCTGGCCATAGAGTCCAACGGCCAAGTCGTTGTGTATGACACGCTGGACCACAACATCGGTGGCGTGTCGCAGCAGCAAAGCGGCGGCTACTCGGTGACCTTTTCCAGCCAATACGGCTATGTGGATTTGTCGCGCCTGCCGGTCATCACCATCAATGGCTTGGCGCCCCTGGCACCTGCACCGGCACCTGTCTATGCCCCGGCCCCCGTTTACGCGCCCAGCTACAACAACCAGAACGCTTACGCGCCGGTCAACAACGCAACCTCGTCGTCCGTTGATGGCGATATTTTTGCCAGCATCGAGAAGCTCGCGGCCCTGCAAAGCCGCGGCATTTTGAGCGAGCAGGAATACGCCAGCAAGAAGGCCGATCTGCTGAGTCGCCTGTAGGCTTGCGCTGCGCCTTGGGCTGGGGCCGGTGCAAACAACTTTTCAGAAGTTGTACCATGAGAAAAATATTTCCGCATTCAAAAGACTGTAGGTACCACCCATGGCCACTGCGACTCCAAGCCGCCCCAGCGCCGATCAGACGATCAAGCGCATTTCCAGCGAATACGATTCCCTGAGCAAGCAGCTCAAGGTGATCGCCCTGCACATCGAGAAAAACCGCGACCATGTCGGCATCGAAGGCATTCAGGAGCTGGCGCTCCAATGCGGCGTACAGCCCTCGGCGGTGGTGCGCTTTGCCAAGCATTTCGGCTTCTCGGGCTTTAGCGAGCTGCAGGCGATCTTTCGCGACAACCTGTCGCGCCAGTTGGCGCCGAGTCGCAACTACAAGGCGCGCATCCGCGACCTGATCGAGTCGGGCTCCAACAACCTCTCTAGCGTGGACATTGCCAGAGAGTTTTTGGCCGGCAGCGTGGCGGGCATGCAGGAGTTGGAAAGCAGCCTGGACGCCGCAAGCCTCAAAAAAGCAGTGGACCTTTTGGCCGATGCCGACTGCATCTGGATTGCCGCCTCGCGCCGCTCCTTCTCCGTTGCCGCCTATCTGGACTATGCCTTGCAGCACACCGACAAGCGCATCTGCCTGGTGTCGGGTCTGGGCAGCATGCACCAGGGGCAGATGCGTTCGGTGCGCAAGGGCGATGTGATGATTGCCATCTCCTTCTCGCCCTATGCGGAAGAAACCATTGCCGTGGCCAAGGCGGCCACCGAGCGCGGCGCCAAGTTGGTGGCCATCTCCGACAGCCGCATGAGCCCGCTGGCCAAACTGGCCCATGTGACGCTGGTGGTACAGGACAATTCGACGCTGGGTTTTCGCTCGCTTTCGAGCACCATGGGCCTGGCGCAAAGCCTGTTCATCGCACTGGCCTACGCGCTGGAGCTGCCCTACCAGCCGACTGCCTGAGGGCAGGTGCGGCCCCATCCAGGGGCCACGGTGTCGGCCCTGCACACCCCATGCTGCAATCAGCTCAGACGGCGCTGGCGCACAAAGTCGCTGGGCGTTAGGCCATAGTGTTGGCGGAACTGGCGACTGAACTGCGCCTGGTCACCAAAGCCGCTGGCATAGGCAACCTGGGCGATGGAGGTCAGAGGCCCGGCCGCGCTGAGCTGCTCATGCGCGGCGTGCAAGCGGCGTAGCCGGATCATCTCAGTCACGGTTTGTCCTTCACCGCTTACCACCGTGTGCAAATAGCGCAGCGATATGCCACAGGCGTCGGCAATGCGCTGCGGCGACAGCGTGCAGTCAAACAGATGGCTGCGGATATAGGCCTCCACGCGGGCGCAATGCGCCGCACGCACCGAGCTCAGTTGCGAGTTGGAACTGTCGCCACCCTGGCTCAGGGACAGCGCCAGCAGGTCAATGATTTGCGTGCCCATCAGAGACATGGACTGGGTGTCCTGCTTGCCGCAATGCGCGGCCAGCAACTGGATGTATTCACGAAACACCCGGCCCACGCCCTCATTGGCTTCGTACTCACGGGCGCAGTAGCGGCTGGCATTGCCCAGGCGCGCTTGCAGCGCCGCCTCGGGCACCTTCAGAACCCACAGGGCGTTGGAGGCGCCGTAGCTGAATTCATAGGGCTCGTCGCTGTACTCGAGCAGAAACTGTCCGGGCTTGCAGTGCAGGTGGCGTCCGAGTTGCGTGAACTCCACATCGCTCTGCAGGGGCACGGTCACCAGGATCTGGCGGTCTTCTTCCTGGCAGTGCTGGCGCAGGCGGCGGTAGCGCAATGCCGAGGACTCCAGCCGAGACAGCGAGATGTTCCCCAGGTTCCAAGCATCCAGTTTGCCGGTGAAGCTCTCTGAAGTGGGGAAGGTCAGCTGCAGGTTGAAGTAAGCGTCGCCTATCACCTCGCGCCAGTAACCAAACTCGTGGTTGGGGGCAAGCCCCGAGGTGCTGAAACGGTGGTGAGCGGAGGACATAGCTGCACATTGTTGACCAGATACCTGCCAAGCAGGGGTCGCATTGGCAGCAACATGGCAGAAGCGCAACAACTATTTTTGCCTCTCCGCCCACCGGTTCCTAGGCGTGCACCGTGCCGGTGTGAGCCTGTGCGATTTGCACCTGGGCAGTGCAGACCGCAGCCAGCGATGCATCAAAAATGCCCATGCCTTCTTCCAGCAGCGCGAACGGAATGGTCAACGGAACCATGATGCGAATGGCATTGTTGTAGTTGCCGCAGGTCAGCAACAGCAGACCGCGTTTGGCCGCCTCGGTCTTGAGTGCAGCGGCCAGTTCCGTGGCCGGCTGGTGCGAATCCCCATCGATGAAAAACTCCACCGCCGTCATGGCACCCAGGCCGCGCACATCGCCAATCACCGGGAAGCGCTCGGCCAGTTTGCGGAAATGCGCACGCAGCCGCTCGCCCAGCTCCATGCTGCGCACACACAGGCCTTCGTCCTGCATCACGTCCAGCACGGCCAGTGCCGCAGCGCAGGCCACCGGATGGCCGGCATAGGTGCTACCCAGTCCGCCGGGTGGCACCGCGTCCACAATGCTGGCCTTGCCGACCACGGCCGATATCGGCGTGCCGCCACCCAGGCCCTTGGCCAGGGTGATGAGGTCCGGCTCCACGCCGGAGTGCTCCACCGCAAACATCTTGCCGGCGCGGCCTATGCCGGTCTGGATTTCATCGGCAATCAGCACGATGCCATGGGCGTCGCAGAGTTGGCGCAGGGCCTGCAGAAAGCCTTCGGGCGCGGGCAGGTAGCCGCCCTCGCCCTGCACCGGCTCCACCAGCAGGGCCGCCACGCGGCTGGCCTCCACATGGAACTTGAACAGGCGCTCCAGCGCGTGCAGCGAATCCTGCACCGTGATGCCATGCACGGCGCTGGGAAAGGGCACGTGGTAGATGTCGGGCACCAGCGGACCAAAGCCCTGTTTGTAGGGTGCGACCTTGCCGGTCAGCGCCATACCCAGCAGGGTGCGGCCGTGGAACGAGCCTTCAAAGGCGATGACGGCCTGGCGGCCGGTGGCGTAGCGCGCGATCTTCACCGCGTTCTCTATGGCCTCGGCACCGGTGCTCATGAAGAAGGCCTTCTTGGGCGAGGGGCCGGGTGCCAGCGCACACAGCTTTTCTGCCAGCGCCACATACGACTCGTAGGCCACCACCTGAAAACCGGTGTGGGTGAAGCGCGCGTTTTGCGCTTCTATGGCGCGCATCACGGCGGGGTGGCGGTGGCCGGTGTTGACCACCGCAATGCCGGCGCAAAAGTCGATGTAGCGGCGCCCCTCCACATCCCAGAGCTCGGCGTTTTCGGCGCGCTCGGCAAAGATCGCATGGGCATTGCCCACGGCGCGTGCGACGGCTTGGTGGCGGCGCTGCATCAGCGCGGCATTGGTGTTGGCAGGTGTGGACATGGTGTTTTTTATGGCAGTGAATGGATCAAAAAAAAATCCGTGCCGAACGCTGCGCAATGCAGCGGGCGGCACGGATGACTGGGCTTAGCGCTTGAGCAGAACGTCCAGCGGTACGGCGGTGGAGATGGTCCAGTTGTCCACCACACCGGGTTTGCCGTTCTTGATCTCGGTGATCAGCAAACGGGCCTGGTTCTGGTGGTGGATTTGCGGCGTGAAGGTGCGCGGGCCAAACAGCGTGGGTTCCTTGTTCATGGACTCCAGCTGGGCCGTCACCTTGGCGGCGTCCAGGGTCTTGGCGCGTTCCACCGCCTTGGCCCAGACATCCATCAGCACATAGCCGGGATAGACATAGGTGCTGGAGGGGCGCGCGCCGTATTTGCGCTCGAACACCTTGTTGAACTCTTCCACCTTGGGGTTGGGGTCGTCACCGTAAATCGAGCCTTGCACCGGCAGCACAAAGTTGGAGAGTCCGGGCACCGAGTCCAGCCAGTAGCTGCCGTCCACCGCCGCGCCGTTCAGGATCAGCGAGTTGATGCCGGCCGCGCGCAACTGGCGCACGGCACTGGCGGCACCGGGTATGTAGGAGCACAGCATGATGGCGTCCGGCGGCGCGGGCAGGGCCTTGATGCGCGAGATCTGCGCGGCAATCGAGGCATCCGAATTCTTGAAGCTGTCCTCACCCAGCAACTTGACGCCGGGCAGCTTGGCCCACATCCAGTTGAAGCCGGTGCAGATGCCCTTGTCGTATTCGATGCTGGTGTCCAGCAGCACGTAGGCTGTTTTGACATTGCGCTTCTTGTGCGACCACTCGGCCATGGTGGCACCCTGCACGGCGGCCAGCACGGAGGAGCTGAAGGAAAATTTGCCCACGCCCTGCAGGCCGGCCTTGACGTCTTCGGCACACAGGAAGAAGGACACCTTGCCACGCTTTTGCGCCTCCAGCGCGGCGGGTGCGCCGAAGTCGTAGTCGCAGCTCACCACCAGCATCTCGGCACCCTGGTCGAGTGCATCGAGCGCGGCCTTGGCGGCCTGCGCGCGGTCCGACTTGCTGTCGGTCTCCACCACCTTGATCTTGCGGCCCAGCACGCCACCGGCGGCATTGAGCTCGTCAATGCGGATCAGCGCGGCGCGCCTTGCCGGCGTGTCGTAGGCCTCCAGCCACCCCGACTTGGCATTGACAAAGCCCACCACGATGTCCGGGCTTTCGGCCCGGGCGACAGAGAGGCCGGACAGCAGTGCCGGGACAAGCCCGAACAAGGCCGCGGCCCGCACCAGTTTCTTCAAGATTTTCATTTTGTTTCCTCGTTTTAAAAGTGCTGCTTGCACAGCCGTCATCTGTCACTTCACCACCTGCTCCATATGCGTGCCGCATCAGCCGGCCTGCTTCCAACGCCACTCCCTGCTTCCCACCAGCCCCTTGGGTCGCACGATCAGCACCGCGATCATCAGCACGCCGATCACGATTTCCTGCGCACCCGTGGGGATACTGAAGTTCAGCGCGCCTATGTGCATACCGGCCTCCAGGCGGTTGAGCAGTTCGGTCAGCGCCGACAGCAGCAGCACGCCGGTGACGGCACCGCTCAGGGTGGACACACCACCCACCACCAGCATCGCCAGGCAAAAGAAGGTGCGGCCTAGGTAATAGGCATCGGGGTTGACCACGCCCAGGTACTGCGCGTCCAGCGCGCCACCCATACCGCAGACAAAGGTGCTGAGCACAAAGGCCACCAGTAGCTGGCGGTAGGCGTTGACGCCGCAGCTCAAGGAGGCCACCGGCTCTTCGCGCACCGAACGCAGGGCCAGGCCAAAGCGCGAGATGCTGTAGAAATGCGCCAGCACCACGGCGCCCATGGCAAAGGCGCCGGCCTGCCACAGCCGCACCTCGGTCGGAATGCCGACGATGGAACTGGTGCCCGCAGTCACCGAGTCCCAGTTGGAATACACCACGTTGAAAATGGCCAGCAAGGCAAAGCTGGCAATGGACGCGGCAATGCCGGTCAGCCGCAAAATCAGCGCGCCGCACAACAGCCCCACCATTGCCGTGAACAGGCCCGCCAGCAGCGTGGCCAATAGCCAGTGCAGGGATGCGGATTGCAACAGCGCGGGCAGGCCCGGCAGCACAAACTGTTTGATGGCCGGGTCCATGGTGGTCCAGGCCGCCACATAGGCGCCCACTCCCATGAAGGCCACATGGCCGAAACTCATCACCCCCGAGTTGCCGATGAACAGATACAGGCCGACCACCACCACCAGGCGGATCAGGGTTTCGGTCAGCGTGCGCTGCAGGCCCGGTGCGCCAAACAGCTCGGCCAGCAGCATCAGCGCCAGCAGCAGCAGGGACAGCAACAGCGGCGTGTCGAGCTGGTGGTCTTTGAAAAATGTTTTCATGCAGTAGCAATCAGTGGGGTGGCTAGACGCGCTGGCGTGCAGCCGAGGTCACAAACAGGCCGTTGGGGCGCCACAGCAACAGGGCGATCACGCTCAAGTAAACAAAGGCATCGCGAAAGCTGCGCGCCTCCAGCGGCAGCAGCGCCTGCAGCAGGGTGCTGACCACGCCGATCAAGAGGCCGCCCAGCACGGCACCCTGCAGGCTGCCCAGGCCACCGATGACGGTGGAGACAAAGGCCACCAGCATCATGGGTGCGCCCATGCGGATGTCCACCAGACCGGTCTGGCTTAGCATCAAGAGGCCAATCAGCGCGGCCAGCACGCCGCTCAGGGCAAAGGCCAGCAGGATCACGCGGTTGGCCTTGACGCCCAGGCCGCGTGCCATGTTGAAGTCCTCGGCAGCGGCGCGCATTTCCAGGCCGGCGCGGCTGTGCTTGAGCATCCAGGCCAGGCCCGCCAGCAGGGCGGCGGCCACGGCAATCGTCAGCAACTGCAGGGCCGGCAGGCGCGCACCAAAAATCTCCAGCGGGGTGTTGAGTGAGGGCCAGAGGTTGACCGCCTTGGGCCGGCTGCTGTGCAGCACCAGCAGCGCGTTCTGGATCACAAAGCCCAGCGCAAAGGAGGCGATCATGGTGGTCGAGGGGCTGGCGCGGCGCAGGTGGCGAAACACCAGCAACTCGGAGGCCACCGACAAGAGCGCACCGGTGGCCAGCACGGTGAGCACCAGCAGCGGCGTGGGCCATGCTCCCACCCACAACGAGGTGACCGCCTCGGTGGTGGGGGCCACCAGCACAAAGGTGGCGAAGGTCATCACATCGCCATGGGCAAAGTTGACCAGGCGCATGACGCCAAAGATCAGGGCGATGCCCAAAGCGCCCAGGGCATACAGGCTGCCCAGGCTGAGCGCGTCGAACAGGTATTGAAGCCAATGGGTCATGGGGTGTGCCTTTGTGACGTCACGCGTCAAATCCGAAATACGCGCGCTCTATTTCCTGCGCACTCATGCTGCGCGGGTCGCCGCTGAGCACGACGCGGCCCTCGCGCAGCATCAGCATGCGGGCGCCCACCAGGGCCGCACGCGTGGCGCTTTGCTCCACGATCAAGAGCGTGAGATCGCGCTCGCGCCGCAGCCGCAGCAGCGCCTCATAGACCTGGTCGGTGATGCGGGGCGCCAGGCCGAGCGAGGGCTCGTCAATCGCCAGCAGGCGCGGCGCCGTCATCAGGCCGCGAGCAATCACCAGCATCTGCTGCTGCCCTCCGGACAGCAGACCGGCCTGCGCCTGCGAGCGTTCACGCAGCAACGGGAACAGGTCCATCACATAGTCCAGATCCAGCGGCGCGTTCTTGGCATCGGCGCGTGCGCCCAAGCCGATGCGCAGGTTCTCCAGCACCGTCATGGAGCCAAACACATGGCGGCCTTCGGGCACCATGGAAAGGCCCAGCCGGGCAATGCGCTCCGGCGCTTTGCGGGTGATGTCCTCGCCATCGAACAGGATGCTGCCGCCCTGCGGCTTGACCAGACCGGCCAGGCTGTTCATCAGCGTCGACTTGCCGGCACCGTTGGGGCCGGTGACGATCACGATCTCGCCCGCTTCCAGCGTCAGGCTTAAACCCCGCAGGGCGCGTATGCCGCCATAGCGCACCTCCAGGTTGTCCACTTGCAAAAGGGGCACAGATGGCACTGCAACACGGTGCATGAGATCACCTCCGTGCTGCGCACTGCGATGCTGAGCATCTTCGGGCGGCCGTGCGCTGCTCATAGCACCACCCCCTGCACGTCGGCAGCCGTGCCCATGTAGGCGTGGCGCACGCGCTCGCTGCCTTGTATGAAGGCGGGGTCGCCGCGCTCGATGATCTCGCCTGCGTCCATCATCACGATCGGGTTGCAGGTGCTCAGCACCAGGCGCACATTGTGTTCAATCAGCAGCACGCCGCAGCCGATGTCGCGCACGATGCGGGCAATCAGCTCCTGCAGGTCATGCGCCTCGTGCTCACTCATGCCGGCGGCCGGTTCGTCCATCAGCAGGTGCTGCGGCCGGCCCACCACGGCGCGCGCAATGCCGACGCGGCGCTCATCGGTATAGGGCAGTGCTCCGGCCAGGCTGTGCGCCAAGTTCGCCAGGCCCAGCCAGTGCAGCACCTCCATGCTGGTCGCACGCGCCTGCCGGCGCGACTGGCCCAGGCCCACGGCAGCCACTTCCAGGTTGTCCAGCACGCTCAAGTCCCGAAACAGGCGCCCGCCCTGGAAGGTGCGGGCAATGCCCAGGCGGCGGAAGTCATCGGCCTTCTTGCCGGCCAGCGGGATGCCGTCCAGGCTCAGCGTGCCTTTCTGGCTGGGCTGGAAGCCGGTGAGCACATTCACCAGCGTGGTCTTGCCCGCGCCATTGGGCCCGATCAGACCGACGATCTGGCCGCGCACCAGCTCCAGGTCCACGCAGCGCAGCGCGTGCAATCCGGCAAAGGACACGTCAATGCCCTGTGCGATCAGTCGGTTGGCTTGGCTCATGGAAGGGCTTCAGGCGCAGCGCATGACGTAGGTGCCACGGGCGTCCAGCTGGCAATCCCAGCCGGGCTGGATGACGATGGTGGTGCTGGGCTCTTCGATCACAGCCGGGCCGCTGATGCAGTCGCCCGCACCCAGCAGCTCGCCGTCGTACACGGCGGTTTTCTGCGCCGGCGCGTCGGCGCTGAAGAACATGTCGCGCCAGGTCTTGATGGCCTTTTCCACCCCGGCACCAGGGCGCAGCACGGGCGGGTTGAGCAGCTCGGTCTTGCCGCTGACGGTGCTCTCGATATTGACGATCTCCAGCACGCTGTCGGGCTCGGCATAGGTGAAGAGCTGTTTGTGCAGGGCGTGGAAGGCGTCGCGAATCTCGGCAATGGTCTGGTCGCTGACCGTCAGGTCGCCTATGTCCACCGTGCACTCATGCACCTGGCCCACGTAGCGCATATCGATGCTGCGCTTGAAGGACACGCGCTCGCGTGAAATGCCCTCGGACTTGAGGGCCTCCAGCGCCTGGGTTTCCAGTTGCTGGAAGCGCTGCTCGATGCTGCCCAGGTCGGCCTTGTCATCCAGGCGCATGGGGGTGGCGGCCATGAAGTTGTATTTGACGTCGGAGAGGATCTGGCCGAAGGCGCACAGGCCGGAAGCCAGCTTGGGCACCAGCACGGTCTTGATGCCGATCTCGCGCGCCAGTGCGGTGATGTGCAGGGCCGTGGCCCCGCCGGCACCGATCAGCGCGAAATCGCGCGGGTCGTAACCGCGCTCAATCGAGACGCGGCGTATGCCGTTGACCATGTTGTTGTTGACGATGCTGAAGATGCCGAAGGCGGCCTTCTCCACCGTCAGGCCCAGGGGCTTGGCCAGGTGGTCATCAATCGCCAGGCGCGAGGCAATGGCATCAATCGGCAGGCGTCCGCCCAGCAGGTAATCCGGATTCAGGTAGCCCAGGGCCACGTTGGCATCGGTCACGGTGGGCAGGTAGCCGCCGCGCTGGTAGCAGGCCGGGCCGGGGTGGGCGCCGGCGGATTGCGGGCCCACGTTGAGCACGCCCATGGTGTCTATCCAGCCGATGGAGCCGCCACCCGCGCCCAGGGTTTCGACCTGGATCATGGGGGTGCCGATGCGGTAGCGCAGGAAGTCCATGTCTTTGCTGATATTGGTCTTGCCGCCCTTGGTCAGGGTGATGTCAAACGAGGTGCCGCCCATGTCCACGGTGATGAAGTTGTCATAGCCCAGCGGGCCTGCCACATAGGCACCGGCCGTGGGCGCGGAGGCTGGGCCGGAGTTGATGGCGTTGACGGCGCGCGAGACCATGGCGACGCGCGCGGCCATGCCGCCGTTGGACTGGAAGTAGCGCACCGGCACCTTGACGCCGGCGTTCTTCAGGTAAGCGTCGATGCGGTCCACATAGCCGGCCAGCACCGGACCCAGGTAGGCATTGACCACGGCGGTCGACGTGCGGGTGTATTCGCGCATTTGCGGAAACACTTCGGTGCCCACCGAGACATAGATGCCCGGCAGTTCTTCACGCACGATGGCGGCGGCGCGCTTCTCATGCGCGTCATTCGCCACGCTCCACAAGAAAGACACGGCCACGGCCTGCACGCCCTCGGCCCGGAAGGTGGCGCAGGCGGCGCGCACATCGTCCTCATTCAGCGGCACACGCACGCTGCCGTCCGACAGCACGCGTTCGCGCACCGGCAGGCGCAGATGGCGCTCGGCCAGAATTTTTGCGGCCGGGTATTCTGCGTCGTAGCGGAAGCCCTCTTCCTTGTGGCCCAGGCGGATCTCCAGCGAATCCTCATGGCCGGCGGTGCAGACCAGGCCGACCTTCACGCCCTTGTGCTGGATCAGCGCGTTCAGCGCCACCGTGGTGCCGTTTACGCACAGCTCGGTGTCTTCCAGAATGGCGCGCATGGGCTTGCCCATTTTTTCGGCGATCTGGGCAAAGCCGTCGGCCATGGCCAGGGTGCCGTCTTCCGGCGTGGAGGTGGCCTTGAACAGGTGGATATTGCCTTCGTTGTCGGCCAGCACGAAGTCGGTGAATGTGCCTCCGGCATCTACGCCCAAACGGTAGCTCATGGTGTGTCTCGATTTCTAAAAGTAAAGGGGGGCTACCCGGCACAGCCGGGTGGCGCGGGATTCAGGCCTGGCGGGCGACGGTTGCGCTGCAGGTCCAGTTGCTGGTGTCAACCAACACGCCGTATTCGGCTTCGGCCGCTTCGACCGACACATAGCCGTTGCGCACGTCGTAGGCCACCTGCTCCATGGGCCGCTCCATGGCGTTGCCCCAACCGCCGCCGCCGGGGTTGATGGTGCCCACGCGCTCGCCGGGGTTGATGGTCAGGATGGCGTTGCTGCGCATCACCTCCACCACTGCATCGCCCTGCTTGCGCTCAATCCGCCCGAGCTTGAGCGACTCGCAGGCGCTGCTGGCGCCATTGGCACCAATGGCCGGGTAATGCCGCCCTTCGCCAAAGCTGATGACCGTCATCTCGTGGTCCAGCGGCTCCACTTCCCATTGCGTGGCGCAGCCGCCGCGCCAGCGACCGGCGCCGCCGCTGTCCTTGACCAGGCCGTAGCGGTGGATCTGGATCGGGTAGCTGTATTCCAGGATTTCAATATCGCCCGAGGTCAGCGCGCCAAAGCAGCATTCCGGGCCGACCGCGTTCCAGCCGTCCATGTGCTCGGTGGCACCGGCGCCGCTGATCAGCGAGGCCAGCACCATGGTCACGTATTCCTCGTTGTTGCGCGTGTCGCGCCCGGCGATGTTGACGCCGCTGGAGTGGCCCCAGGAGCCCACGGCACGGTCGGGTGCCGCCTGCTCCAGCGCCATGCGCACGGCGTCGGCCAGAGTCTCCATTGGCGTGGTGGTGCAGTTGACATGGGGGGCCGGTTCCTGCGCATTGCACAGCGTGCCCATGGGGCCCAGGTCGATGTCGATGCAGCGGTACAGACCCTCGTTGTAGGGTGGCGCCACCTTGGCAAACATCATCAGACCCAGGTACACGCCCGAGTAGGAATTGCCGGCGTAGGAGTTGATGAAGTAAGGCACCTGCGGCGGGCTGGCAATGGCGATGTGGCAGCTCTCGGCCTTGATGGTGACGGTGGCGCTGATCTGGAGTTCACCCAGGCCGTGGCCGGCATCTTCCAGCACGGCAGTGGCGTGGTAGACGCCATCGGGCACCGTGGCAATCAGGTTGCGCATGGAGCGGTCGGCCATGTCCAGCAACTCGTCCAGACAGGCCTGCACTTCCTCCACGCCGTATTTGTCCACCAGTGCAATCATGTTGCGCTCGCCGATCTGCACCGTGCCCATCTGGGCGCGCAGGTCGCCTTCCCAGTCGCGGCGCGAGCGCACATTGGCCAGCAGGAAGTTGATCACGTCCTTGCGCTCCACACCGCGGTCATACAGCTTGATGGGGGGAATGCGCAGGCCTTCGGCAAACATGTCTTTCGCGTCCGGGTTGTAGCCGGCCGGCACCGGGCCGCCGATGTCGGTCACGTGGCCCTTGCACACGCTCCAGAACATCAGCTTGCCCTGGTAGAACACCGGCTTGTACATGCAGCAGTCCAGGATGTGGCTGCCCATCATGACGGGGTCGTTGTGGTAAATGATGTCACCCTCATGGATGTCATCGCCAAAGTAGTTGGCCACCGCCTTCATGGCCGGCATCAGGCCGCCCAGGTGAATGGGAATGTCCTGGCCCTGGATGATCATCTCGGCGCGGTGGTTGAACAGCGCGTTGCTGTAATCGTGCGCCACGTTGAAGACGCTGGAGCGTGCCGTCTTCTCCAGCGTCAGGGACATTTCGCGCTGGGTGGTTTCCAGTGCGCCACGAACCACGGCCAGCGTGATCGGGTCTATCTTGCGTCGTGTGCTGCTCATCGTCTGTCTCCGGTTGGCCCCATCGAAACTGTTCGATGAAGTGCTTGGACTAACGATAAATTTGCAGCGCGCTATTGGCTTGCGTCTGCGTGCACAAGCGTTTGCACTTGCGTGCACAGTAGGGTAAGTACCAGTGCGGCTAAATGGAGCGGTGGCGGCGCTTCCGGATGGCGCTTAATTGAAACAAAATTCAAAAGCAAATTTCTTTAGAAATTTCTTTCCATATGCGGTGACTGCCCCTATAGTCGCTGGGTTGCCGCTGGCAAGCGCGCAATGACCACCCCCCGAGACAATAGGAATCCCCATGAAAAATGTCGCAGTTTTTGGCGCCGGCCGCATTGGTCGCATCCACGCTTCCAACCTGGCTGCATTGAGCGGCGTGACGCTCAAGTATGTGTTCGATCCGGTGCCCGCAGCGGCCGCCGAGCTGGCGCA
>CAISLN010000104.1 GCA_903886275.1 uncultured beta proteobacterium
AAACGTCCAGGGCGAATCGAGCCAAGAATGCGAAAAAGACGATCCAAAGCCTACCCATTGTTGAAGGTTTCTCGCGCTAAGGCTAGACGACATGTCCAACTACATGGACATGAGCGGAAGCTTAAGTAAGTGCCATTCGTCCTTAGGAGCTTTTGCAGGGCCACCGTGGCTCTTTTTTTTCTGCGAGGGCACGACGCTAATGCCTGGAGGTTTCAATGGCTTTGGTTAGCGCGGGTTTTTAAGACAGGCGTCCAGCGCCTTGAGCACATTGCCGGGCTTGCCCATCTCGCGCGTGAGTGCTTGGCCTGCGTCCAGCATTTTTTGGGTTTTTGAGAGGGAGTTTCATGGTTGCGAGGCAGCCCCTTTTGAAATCCAGTGTTGTGTCTAGAGCGTAGCAAGCGGCCACGCATGGGCTACCCATTAAAAGGGAGTCCGTTTATCTGTCAACCGGCAGTGAAGGCCCACATTCGCCGGGATTGCCTTGCGAAACATAAATAGGCCAACGCAACGACAGCCAGCCGCGGCAAGGCATCGCAAGCGGTCCCTCAACTGCAGTGCATGCAGAAGAGGGTGTTTCTTTTAGCGCCAAGTTTTGAGGTGAGCGTCCAGTGCCTTGAGGACATTGCCGGGCTTGTCCATTTCGCGTGTCAGCGTCTGCGCTGCATTCATCATCTGGGGGGATAGTTCCGAGGCCAAAGCCGTGCGGTTGGCCGTCGCCCTGTTGTCCGAAGAGGGGTCTATGGTGGCTGACAGGTTGTATAGCGCGTAGGCAACCGCTTTGCTGGTGGCAACACCTTGGCCGTTGTTGTACATCAACCCCAAGTTGAACTGCGCGTCGGCATCGCCCTGGGCCGCTGCCAGTCGGTACCAACTCACTGCATCTTTGTAGTTCTGCGCAACGCCTCTGCCGTTGGCATAGGTCACTCCCAAGTTGGTTTGAGCGAAGACATTGCCCTGGTCCGCCGCCAGCAGGTACCATTTCAAAGCTTCCTTGTCGTCCTGCGCAAAGCCTTGGCCGTTGGCGTACATCGCGCCTAAGATGAATTGCGCTGCGGCATTGCCCTGGTCAGCTGCCAGTCGGTACCATTTCATAGCGGCCTTGTAGTCTTGCGCAATGCCTTTTCCTTTCAGATACATCGCACCCAAGTTACTTTGCGCCGCAGCGTCACCCTGGGTGGCGGCCATCCGATACCACTTCACAGCTTCCTTGTGGTCCTGCGTAACGCCTTGGCCCTCCGCGTACATCACACCCAAGTAGTTTTCAGCCCCCGTACTTCCCCCTATCGCAAGCGGGCTGAATTCCTTCAAGGCCAATGCATAGTTTTTCTTTGCATAAGCAGCCTTTCCCTCCTCCATCCCAGCCAAGGCAGTCATACTAGTGGCCATCAGCACGCAGGTGCCTATGAATTTTTTGACGGTTTTTGTCATGGTTGAAAATCCTCCCTTTTTTAAATTTAAATAATGAAGGGAGATCATAGCTAGCATTTAGCAACTGGGTATTCTCGGTAACCGGTAGTGCCTATACAGATAAACCGGTAGTGGAAGCAAGAAATCGTAGTTTTTTTCAGTGTGCGACATCTGCACGCCAGCCACGCCTCAGTCGGCACATGCTGGGCGTTTGATGTGCGCAGGGTTTGGCCGCTGCGCCCGTGCCTTTGTCCTTCAGCGATGCCAGGTGGCTATGGCCTGGATGCCTGAAACTTGTTGCCAGTCTTCAAGCTGTTGGAAAGCCTCGCCAGCAGTCGCCCAACTGCAGCGCCTGAGGTGGGCGCCACTTAGCGAAAGTTTTTGAGGTAGGCGTCCAACGCATTGAGGACATTGCCGGGCTTGCCCATTTCGCGTGTGAGTGCCTGCGCTGCATCCATCATTCGGGGTGGCAGTTCCGAAGCCAGCGCCGCGCGGTTGCCTATCGCCGTATTGGTCGAAGACGGGTCTGTGGATGCAGACAGGTTGTAGAGAGCGTAGGCAATCGCTTTGCTGGGTGCTACGCCCTGTCCGTAGGCGTACATCGTACCCAATTTGTATTGGGCGTTGGCTTGCCCCTGGTCAGCGGCCAGTCGGTACCACTTCACAGCGTCCCCGTAGGCCTGCGCAACGCCGTAGCCGTTGTCGTACATCAAACCCAAGTTGAACTGCGCGTCGGCATCGCCCTGTTCCGCTGCCAGTCGGTACCAACTCACTGCATCCCTGTAGTTCTGCGCCACGCCTCGGCCGTTGGCGTATGTCACGCCCAAGTTGGTTTGAGCGAAGGCATTGCCCTGTTCCGCTGCCAGTAGGTACCATTTCACAGCTTCGCCGTCGTCCTGCGCCACGCCTTGGCCGTTGGCGTACATCGCACCCAAGATGAATTGTGCTGTGGCATCGCCATGGTCCGCTGCCAGCAGGTACCATTTCACCGCTTCCCGGTAGTCTTGGACAACGCCTTGGCCTTTCAAGTACATCCCACCCAAGTTGCTTTGCGCTGCGGCATTGCCCTGGATCGCTGCCATCCGGTACCACTTCACCGCTTCCTTGTAGTTCTGCGCAACGCCTTGGCCTTCCACGTACATCACACCCAAGTGGTTTCCAGCCTCTGCACTTCCACCTACCGCAAACGGAATAAATTCCTTCAAAGCCAGTGCGTAATTTTTCCTTGCATAGGCGGACTTGCCTTCTTCCAGGCCGGCCATGACAGACATGCTTGCGGCCATCAGCACGCAGGCGCTTATGAAGGTTTTAAGATTCAGTGTCATGGTTGAAAGGCCCCCATTTTTTAATTCAATGATGCGAAGAAAGCATTGCCACCATTAACGCACCAGGTATTCAGTATCAGCTAGCACGAATACACACAAACCGGTTTTGAAATCAAAAATTCACAGTCCTTGCCTTGCAGGATGCCGCATCCTTACACCCGCCAAGGCACCGCATGCCGCGAGTGTCGGATGTGGTGGGACTGTGCCTGTTCCGTATAACGGGTTTGTGACGCCTGCTCCCCGGCTCTGCTAGGTCGCTAACGCTTTGAGGGAATTCTCAAAGCGAATCCCTGTTTTCATCCGCCAAAAAGCATGGCTAGCAGTCGCTGCAACTGCAGTGCCTGGAGCCATCGCTGCTTAGCGTGGGTTTTTGATGTAGGCGTCCAACGCTTTGAGGAAATTGCCGGGCTTGGCCATCTCGCGTGTGAGCGTCTGCGCTGTGTTCAATATGTGGGGGGCCAATTCCGAAGCCAGCGCCGTGCGGTTGAGGATGGCGGTATTGTCCGAGGACGGGTCTATGGAGGCCGACAGGTTGTACAGGGCGTAAGCAACTGCTTCACTAGGCGCAACGCCTTGTCCGTTGGCATACATCGCACCCAAGCTGTTTTGACCATGGGGATTGCCCTGGTCGGCTGCACGCCGGTACCACTTCACCGCTTCCCTGTAGTCCTGGGCAACGCCTTGGCCTTGCAAGTACATCGCCCCCAGGTTGTTTTGAGCGGCGGCATCATCCTGGTTGGCTGCCAGTTTGTACCACTTCACCGCTTCTTGGTAATCCTGGGCAACGCCTTGGCCGTTGGCGTACGCCAAGCCCAAACTGTTTTGCGCATCGATATCGCCCTGCTCAGCTGCCCGCCGGAACCATTTCACGGCTTCCTTATAGTCCTGGGCAACGCCTTGGCCATTGGTGTAGACCAAACCCAAGTTGTATTGAGCGAAGACATCGCCGTGTCCGGCGGCTAGCACATACCACCTCGCCGCTTGCTTGTGGTCCTGCGCAACGCCTTGGCCCGCGGTGTACATGGAGCCTAGGGTGAATTGAGCGGCGGCATCGCCTTGGTTGGCTGCCAACCGGTACCACTTCACCGCTTCTTTGTAGTCCTGCGCAACGCCTTGGCCGTTGGCGTACATGAAACCCAAGTAGGTTTCGGCATCCGGATTGCCGCCTTTCGCAAGCGGGCTGAGTTCCTTCAAAGCCAGTGCGTAATTCTTCTTGGCAAAAGCAGCCTTGCCCTCTTCCAGTCCGGCCAAGGCATTCATGCTTGCGGCCATCAGCAAGCAGGCGCTGATCAACGTTTTAAGATTTGGTGTCATGGTTGAGGGGCGGCCCGTTTGAAATTTCCGAAAGATTGATACAGCATAACGACCATTCACGCGCCGACTGGGCAGTGGAGTAAATTTGACTACCTATAAACCGGTAGTGAAAGCAAGAATTTGCAGTTTCTGCCTTGCAGTGCCCACCTAAATGGGCCAACTCAGCTACATTCGCTACATTCTGGGACTCTTGGGTGTGCAGCGTTCGGTTGTTCCTGTCCCGATGCACTGACCTTAAACGCTTGTCACGCCTGCTACTGTCAGCTGTCTGGCGACTGCCCTCAGCCCTGCACGCAGCTGTTTCAAAGCCGGTCCCCATTTGCTTTGCGCTGGAAATCATCGCAAACAGCCACTCAACTGCAATGCCCGCAGCAGGCGCAACTTAGTGCGGGTTTTTAAGGTAAGCGTCCAGCGCCTTGAGCATATTGCCGGGCTTGGCCATCTCGCGTGTGAGCGTCTGCGCTGCGTCCAGTATCCGGGGGGGGAGTTCCGCAATCAGTGCCGCACGGTTGCTAGTGGCCATATTCTCCGACGACTGGTCTATGGTGGCAGACAGGTTGTACAGAGCGTAAGCAACCGCTTCGCTGGCCGTAACGCCATGGCCGTTGGCGTACATCACACCCAAGCTGTTTTGCGCATCGGCATCGCCCTGGCTAGCTGCTCGCCGGAACCACTTCACGGCTTCCTTGTAGTCACGGGCAATGCCTTGGCCATTGGCGTAGCTCAAACCCAAGTTGAATTGGGCGAAAGCATCGCCATGCCCAGCGGCCAGCAGATACCACCGCACGGCTTGCTTGTGGTCTTGCTCACCGCCTTGGCCCTCGGTGTACATGGAGCCCATGGTGAATTGAGCAGCGGCATTACCCTGCTTGGCTGCCAATTTGTACCACTTCATGGCTTCCTTGTAGTCCTGCGCAACGCCTTGGCCGTTGGCGTGCATGAAGCCCAAGTAGGTTTCGGCTTCCGCATCGCCACTCTTCGCCAGCGGGGTGAGTTCCTTCAAAGCCAGTGCGTAATTCTTCTTTGTAAATGCGGCCTTGCCATCTTCAAGCCCGGCTAACGCAGTCATGCTTGCGGCCATCAGCACGCAGGCGATGATCAAGGTTTTGAGATTTATTGTCATGGTGGAGAGGCCGCCCTGTTTAAGATTTAATTTGCGTGCCGAGCATACGCTACCGCCAACATACAGGTACCCATAAACAGGTAGTGCGACTACCTAGAAACCGGTAGTGAAAACAAGATTTTTTTCCTTTTTTTTGGCGGTGTACACATAAACAGGCCAGTTCCGCGAGTACTGCAACTTGGAGTGTTTGGTGCGTGCCGGATTGGGCGGTGCCGGTACCGCCTCACTGGCTGGTGAGGCCTGCTGCTACCCGTTGTCTGGCTGTGGGCCCACAGCCAGGGCCTTTGCCCACCAGTTGGGACGCAAGGCCGGCCCCAAGCTGTTGATGGCAAAGTCCTCAACCGAACGGGGAAGCGGGCGCCGGTGAAGGGTGCGTCTTCAGGTTCTTGCGGCTTGCAGCGCCAGGTCAAGCTGGCGCGCGTGGACAGCTGCCGCAGGTTCAGACAGCAACTCGCCCTCCCATTTGGCCACCACGGCAGCGGCAATCGAGTTGCCCACCGCGTTGGTGGCCGAGCGGCCCATGTCCAAAAAGGTGTCCACGCCCAAAATCATCAGCAGTCCGGCCTCGGGGATGTTGAACTGGTTGAGGGTGGCGGCGATCACCACCAAAGAGGCGCGCGGCACGCCCGCCATGCCCTTGGAGGTCAACATCAAAATCAGCATCATGGTGATTTGCGTGCCCATCGAGAGCTCAATGTTGTAGGCCTGGGCGATAAACAGGGTGGCAAAGGTGCAATACATCATGGAGCCGTCCAGATTGAACGAATAGCCCATGGGCAACACGAAGCTCGATATCTTTCGCTTCACACCGAAGCGGTCCAGTGCGTCCAGGATTTTTGGATAGGCGGCTTCGGAACTGGCGGTCGCAAAGGACAGCATAAAGGCCTCCTTGATCAGCACCAGCAGGGTGCCGATGCGCCGGCCCAAGAAGCCAAACCCTGCCAACACCAAGACGCTCCACAGCACCAACAGGCCGATATAGAAGTCGCCCATGAAGACCGCGAACTTGAGCAAAATTTCCAGCCCGTTGACCGCCACCGTGGCGGCCATTGCAGCAAAGACTGCGAGGGGTGCGAGCTTCATGACGTAGCCGGTGATCTTGAGCATGACGTGCGAGAGCTCCTCAATGGCGTGCACCAGGGTCTTTCCCTTTTCGCCCAAGGCCGCCAATGCCACGCCAAAGAACATAGAGAACACCACGATTTGCAATATCTCGTTGTTGGCCATGGCCTCGGCAAACGACTTGGGGATGAGGTGGTTGACGAATTCTTTGAGGCTGAATTGGGAGGTGGCCAAGTGGGTGGCTGTGCCAATGTCCGGCAAAGGCAGCCCCAAATTTTTGCCCGGCTGCAGCAGGTTGGCCAACACCAGGCCCAGGACCAGTGACACCAGCGAGGCGGTAAAAAACCAGGCCATGGATTTTGCAAAGATGCGGCCCACTGACTTGGCATCGCCCATATGGGCAATGCCCACCACCAGGGTGGAGAACACCAGCGGTCCAATCAGCATCTTGATCAGGCGCAGGAATATGGTGGACATGATGGAGATGTAGTCCGCTATGTCGCCGGCTATCTTTTTGTCCGGGTTATTGGTGAAGACCAGGTAACCCGCTCCAATACCCAACACCATAGCGATGAGGATGAGGAAGGCTGCGGGCATTTTTCTTTTGGCTGCGGCAGGGTTCGGTGCGTGCAAAGTGTCGCTATTCATTCAGAGTCTCCTTGTCGTTATTCAATCGGGGATGGGAGCGTGGAAGTACGCCCACAAAATGGAAGGGCTTTTTTGTGGTGCGAATGTACGCACTCGCGTTTATTTATCGCAGCACAATAGGCGTGCCTGAACAATTCGCGGTATGGATAGAGGGGAGTGAGGGGCTGCTATCCCACGCATCGCCGGCGGCAAGTTTTTCGTGCACGTAGCGGGCGCGTGGCACCGTCATTTCGAGAAACGATAGCTGTGCCTGCCGCTTGCGGTCCTATTGGATAGGGGTCTATTGCCGCGTGGATAGGGTGCAGGGTGGGGAGGCCATCGGGAGGCCTGTTGTCGGCACCTGCTGCGGCAACTTTGGCACGTGCCCATTGATCATTCCACCTTGCCGCGCACCCGAAAATAAGAAGAAGCATAAGCAGAACTGGGTATAGACCGCAGGGTTTGCTTCACGCATGATGCAAAGGGCTTAGGTACACAAAAATACAGAATCAAGGATCCATATTCATGCGCTTCAGGAGTCTGGCAGCAACGGCTGCATTTTTCGCGTTCATTTTTCTTGGCGGCTGCGCCACCAACACCATGACAGGCAGAAGCCAGCTCTCGCTGGTGAGCGAGGCCTCGGTCTCGCAGCAAAGCATCAGCTCCTACACGTCCATGATGGGCAATTTGGACAAAAAGAAAAAACTCTTGGAGAGCACTGCCCTCAACACCCGCATCAACACCATCACCAACCGGCTCATCGAGCAGGCCGTTCTGTACCACCCCAAGTCGGCGCAATGGGACTGGAAGGTGTCTGTGATTGACGACGAAAAGACCATCAACGCCTTTTGCATGCCGGGCGGCCTGATGGCCATCTACACCGGACTCATCAACCAGCTGCACGCCACCGATGACGAGATTGCCAACGTCATGGGCCATGAAATCAGCCACGCCCTGGCAGGGCACGGTGCAGAGAAGATGTCCATGCAAATGGCCAGCAGCACCGGTGTGGCGGCACTGGCCATCCTGGTTTCCAAGGACAACGCGCAATACCAGGCCACCAACGCGGCGCTGTCCGCCGGGGCGCTGGCCTTCATCAATCTGCCCAACGGCCGCGAAACCGAAGTGGAGGCCGACAAGCTCGGCATCGAGCTGGCCGCCAGGGCCGGCTACAACCCCGCTGCGGCTGTGACCCTGTGGGAAAAAATGGCCAGCGCCACCAAGACCAAGGGCCAGAGCGACTTCATGAGCACCCACCCCGCGCCCGAGAAGCGCCAAGACAGCCTGCGCCGCCTGGGCGCCGCTATGCAGCCGCTCTACGCTGCGGGCAAAAGCGCTGGCGCACCCTACGACTGGCTACATGGCGACAAGGCCCGCCGCCCGGTGCGCGCGGAGAAAGACGCCATCGCCTTCTACTCGGAGCAGTGGGAGTCGTTCAAGGCCGGAGCCATCGCGCTGACGGGCACCAACCAGTTGCTCATGGTCACCAAGCAGGGCGATTTTGCCAAGGCCTACAAGGAGCAGCATTGGCGTGACCTGGCCCTGGGCGTGAGCGACAGCAACTACCAGTGGGACCTGGGTTACTTCTACCTGGCCAAGGCCGCCGCCGGACTGGGCTACGCCAATGCAGCAAAGCGCTACGCAGCCCTGGCCGAGGAACTCTCTAGCAACGACGACACGGCTTGCGCGCAAAAGCGGATGCTGTCTTGCAGCGGGGTGGATGTGGCGGGCGAAGTAAGGGGCGCGAGTCGCTGAAGGGGCAGGCAAGGGATTTGATTGCTTGGGCGTCAAGTCTAGGCTGTAAGCAGCCATTGAAAAACGCTGACCTCGTTTTCAAAACCTACAAGAGCAGTCCTTGGGAATGACAGCTTTTGGGCTTTCAAAATCAGGGCAAAATTGCGACAGTTTCCATGGGCAGTCGCCGCAGTCCGATGACCACGCTGATGCGGAATTCAGCGTGATCTGGGTGGTTTCAGATATCCGTGTCTTCCGCCATTTCCAGCGCGTCATCCACCTCAATTCCGAGGTAGCGCACTGTACTTTCCAATTTGGAATGTCCGAGTAAAAGTTGAACTGCACGCAAGTTTTTTGTTTTTCTATAGATCAGGGTCACCTTGGTGCGCCGCATGGAGTGCGTGCCATAAGCACAAGGGTCAAGGCCGATGTGCTTGACCCAGCCGTTGACGATACGAGCATATTGACGGGTGCCCAAGTGAAGGGATTTGTGCACGCGACTCGGAAAAAGATAGTCCTCTGAATGAAGGTCTCGTAGTTTCATCCAGTCGGCAACTGCGGTGCGGGTCTGTTCGGTAATCTCGAACTGGACTGGCCGCGAGGTCTTTTGCTGCATGACGATGGCACGAGGGGCAATGCGATCGCCGTGGCATATATCCCGAACTTTGATTTTGACCAAATCACAGGCTCGCAACTTGCTGTCCAAACCCAAATCAAAAAGGGCCAACTCTCTGGTTCGGTGCTCCAGTTGAAGCCACACCCGGATTGCCCAGACCTCCTTCAATTTGAAGGGAGCCTTTTGTCCTATCAGCTTGCCCTTATTCCAGGGCTCACGCGGGCGGCTTGCTTGTTCGACTGCCTCTTCCATGACAATTCATCATTGATTTGTACAAAGACCACGCCACGCACGAACAGTTTGGCAAAACCCCAAGTCCACACTCCGAGTTCAAGACCGACATGGATCTGGAGCGCTTGCCCAGTGGCAAGTTTGACACCAACTTCTTGGTCTGCGCTCTGGCTTCGGTGGCGATGAACATCTTGCGTCTGATTGGCCAGAACGCGCTGATTGGCAAAGACGCACCACTGCGCCATGCAGCCAAACGCAGGCGCATGAAGACGGTGATGCAGGAAATCATGTTCAAGGCCGGGCGCATGATCAAGCACGCGGGGCGTTGGGTGTTGGGCTTGGGCGCCAATGACAGTGCGTACACCGTGTTTGAGCGGTTGTACACGCAGCTCACCCCGCAGCGTAAAACCAGCACGGCCTAGCGCCGGGACTGAGGGCGACAAAAAGCACGCCAG
>CAISLN010000105.1 GCA_903886275.1 uncultured beta proteobacterium
GGTGCCGGACTTGATGCCAGCGGCACTCCAGCGGGTAAAGCTGCCGCCGCCATTGAACGTCGCGCTGTCCTTGGCCACCAAGGTGATGCGCTTGGCCGTCATGGTGATGTCCATTTTGGCCAACAGGTTGACGCTGGTTTTAAGCGCCTGGATTTCGATCAGGTCCTTGGCTGATACCAGCTTGATGCCCTCTTTGTAGGCGAACATCCGCACGGCTTCCTTGGCGCTGACCAGCAGGCTCTTGGCGCTGCTGATGCTGGTGTGCAGCGCGCTGGTGATGGCGTGGTGCAGTCCGCTGTGCAGGTGCGTGCTGCCAGGGGTGGTGCTGGCAATGCCGGCCGGGCTGGCGAGCACGATGTGCGGCTCGGCGAGTTCGGGGAAGCTGCCCTCTTCTGCATCCGCACCGCGTATGGCTTCGTTCTGTTCTTGCAGGCCCTTGACCACATCGCCCTGGTCGCTTGCGTCCTGCGCCTGGTGCTGTTTGGCCAGCTCGCCCAAGGCGTCATGCTGGTCCTGCGCTTGATCCAACCGGGCCGTGGTCTCACCCATGTCCTTGGCGTGGGCCTGTGCTGCCGTTCGCGCTTCGGTGCTGATGAGCAGGCCGTCTTTGGCGCGCAGCACACCGTGGCCATCGGTGCGCAGCTCAAGGCCTTCGCCCCGCGCATCCTTGCGACCTGCCTTGTCTTCGATGCGGGTGATGTGGCCCAGGCTTAAGCTGCTGTGCTGGTGGTCGCTCTTGAGCTGGGCTTGGATCTTCTGTTCGGTGTCATCCAAGATGAGATGGTTGCTGCGCCCGGCCGCGCTGTTGCCGCCACCGGGCACCAGTTCACGGCTTCTGAATCCCGACAAGGCTTGCTGATCGGGCAGGCTCCAGGGCGGCATGTTCAGTGCGTTATAGCCGCGCCCGGTGACGATAGGCCGATCCGGGTCGCCTCCCAAAAAGCTGACCACCACCTCCTGCCCTATGCGCGGAATATGCATGGCGCCCAACTGGTTGCCCGCGAACTCGCCCGACACGCGCACCCAGCAGGAGCTGTTTTGGTTCTTCTTGCCGTAACGGTCCCAGGGAAACTGCAGCTTGATGCGCCCCAACGCATCCGTATAGATATTGCTCTCGGCGGTGTCGGCTTCAGGGCCGACTACCAAGGCAGTTTCAGGCCCACCGGTCTTGGGCTTGCGTTGCGTGGCCACCGGGCGTAATGCCTCGGTGGTGGGTTGCACTTCAAAGTGAACCACCACGCGCCATTGCCCGCTGAGCCGTTGTGCGTCCGACAACGCCACCACAGCAGAACTCAGACCACTTGCAAAAAGGGCAGTGGCGGAGCCCTGGGTTTTGGTCGATTTGTGCGCATTTGGCACCATGAGACCAAGGCCCTGGGCCGCGCCACTGGCCGCGTAGCCGGAGACCACTGCACCCACATTTCGTTGCGTATCCTCGCTGACGTTCTCGATCAGCAACCGCGTATCCAACACGATGTACTCCGCATTGGCCTTCTCTTGCGGATGCTCGGTCAGTGTAAAAGTGCAGCCCGCAACGATGCCTCTTACATGGCCCACACCGGAGGCGCGCAGCCCACTCTGGCGCAGGGCCTGCATGCGCAGACGCGCCAGATGCTTGCCTTGCCCCTCGGTCTGGTTGGCCGCCTTGTCGGCGCCCTTGTTGGGTTGGCTGTAGTCCGATCCGCTTAAACCCGCCTTGTCGCCGCGCCACAAATAGACCTCCTGCTTTGCCTGCCCCGTGTTGCGCGGTGCCGCAGCGTCTGCCGCCAGCAAGGCGCGTGGCCTTGTGTAGTCGTATTCGCGCGACGCATAGCTGCCGCTGGTCAGCGCATCCACCACGCTAAAGCCGTGGATGTATTCCCGGTCTGTCTTGTGGCCCAAGGGATAAAAGGGAATCCGGTGATACGCACTGGCATCCTCATCACCCTGCATCACCTGAAAGGCGCCGTTGTGGTCGCTCCAGACCAGCCGGTGCACGCCGTCGCTGTGCTGAAAGCAATACGAAATGCCCCACTCCTGCATCAGCCTTGTGAGGAACTCAAAATCGGTCTCGTTGTATTGAACCTGGTAGTCACGCTTTGGATAGCTTTCGATAAGGCGCTTGGTCGCGGCAAAACGATAGTCCGATAGCACCGCTTCGATAACTTCGATAGGCGTCATATCCTGGAACACCTTGCAGTCGGTGCTCAGCGTAGCGAGGTGCAA
>CAISLN010000106.1 GCA_903886275.1 uncultured beta proteobacterium
GCGCCGCCACCGCAAGCCGACGCCAAGCGTTTTGGTGCCTACACAGAGATTTGTACCGAGCTGCGTCAGACGGGCATCACGCTGGTTGATGCACAGGAAGACCCAAAAATTTTGGCCTTCGCACGCGCCTGAAAGCACGACTCACAGCCCTGGAAGCCCGCCGCGACAAGACCCGCGCCCTCAAGCAGGGCATGATGCAAGAGCTGCTGACCGGGCGGATTCGGCTGGTGTGATGGCGTATACGAGCGTAGACCACGCTAGACATGTGTATAAATCCGTATCAATGAACCTATTCAGCAGCCCTCCCCAATAAATCCAAAACACCCAGTCTGCCCATGAAAGAAAACCAGAACATCGAATGGAAGCAATCCTGGCGGGACGAGTACCTGAAGTGGATTTGTGGCTTTGCCAATGCCGAAGGGGGCACCTTGGTGATCGGAAAAAACGACCAGGGCGAAGTGGTGGGCGTGGAGGGGGCCGCCAAACTGCTGGTCGATATTCCGAACAAAGTGCGCGACATTTTGGGCATTGTGGTGGCAGTCAACCTGCATACGCAGGCTGGGTTGGACTGGCTGGAAGTCGTGGTGGACGCCTATCCCAGCCCGATCAGCTACAGGGGTGAATACCATTTGCGCAGCGGAAGCACCAAGCAGGAGTTGCGTGGCGCTGCGTTGGACCGGTTTTTGCTCCGCAAGCTGGGGCGGCACTGGGACGGTGTGCCAGTGCCGTATGTGACCAAGGCAGATTTGGACCCGCTGGCCATTAAGAATTTTCGCAAGCTGGCTGCCAAGAGCCGCCGTCTGGGTGTTGACGCCTTGGCCGAAAGCGATGCCGTGTTGGTTGAAAAGCTGCATTTGACCGAAGGCCCCTATCTCAAGCGGGCGGCTACTTTGCTTTTTCATCCAGACCCAGAGAAGTTCACAAGCGGTGCCACTGTCAAGATTGGTTTGTTCCAAACCGATTCCGCCTTGCTCTACCAGGACGTGGTTGGCGGTGACTTGTTTACCCAGATCGATAAGACGCTGGATCTGTTACAGACCAAGTACCTGCGTGCGGGCATTTCGTACGAGGGCGCTCAGCGCCTGGAGCGTCTACCGGTGCCGGAGGAAGCCCTGCGCGAGGCGGTGATCAATGCCATCGCCCATAAGGACTATGGCGCTTTGGTTCCCATCCAGATCAGCGTGTATGACGACAAGCTGATGATCTGGAATGCTGGGGCCTTGCCGCCGGACTGGTCAATGGAGCGCCTCATGGGCAAGCACCCCTCACAGCCGGCGAATCCGGACATCGCCCGGACGTTCTTTTTGGCCGGAAGGATCGAGTCTTGGGGCCGCGGCATTGACATGATGTGCCGCACCTGTCTTGACTATGGCAGCCCGGCACCGAAGTTCGACTGTGATAGCACCGGATTCTGGGTGGAGTTTGCGTTTGCCGCACCGGAGCTCACCGAAAAAACTTCGGTGAAAACTTCGGTGAAAACTTCGGTGAAAACTTCGGTGAAAACACCCGTTGAAATTCTCCGCATCCTGGGTTTAAACCCGAACCTGACCCTGACCGAGGTTGCTGCCGAGATCGGGAAAACCCCGCGCACCATAGAGCTTGCGACAGCCAAACTGGTGAAAGAAGGCAAGCTGAAGTACGTGGGGCCGCAAAAAGGCGGTCACTGGAAGGTATTGGCATGAGCGCCGTCGGCCAGATCGATGAGCGCAGCCTGATTGGATGTGCGTACTTCGTTGTTTCAGTCAAGGAGTTGTGACATGGCAAGCAAATGGAATGGTCATCCGCCAGGCCGCGAGTCGCCACTTGACTGCAGAAGAGATCGGCAGCGGGTGCAGATAATCATCTTTTGGCCAAAAGCCAAGGCATTGTTTTTAAAAGGTTTTTTGCCTTGAATTCAACATACTGTTTGCCCACCAGTGAAGATCAATGGATGCTGGGCTTTATCTCCGTATCCCTGCAAGGCAACCCATGACCCCCATCGGCCAAACCGAAAAGCACACCCAGGCCCGCATCGTCGCCCTGTTCCAGCAGCGCCTGGGCTACGACTATCTGGGTGCGTGGCAGGACCGCGATAACCGCAACATCGAGCCCCAGTTGCTCACCGACTGGTTGAGCAAGCAGGGCGTGAGCGAGGCGCTGATCAAGCGCGCCCTGCATGAGTTGACCCGCGTGGCCGGGGACGCCAGCAAGAGCCTGTACGACCGCAACCGCGAGGTCTATGGGCTGCTGCGCTATGGCGTCAAGGTGTTGCCTGCCATGGGTGAGAACAAGGTGACGGTCTGGCTCATCGACTGGACGCAGCCGCTCAACAACCACTTTGCGATTGCCCAAGAGGTGAGCGTCAAGGGGGCGGACTTGGGCATTTTGGCGATGGTGGCCAAGGCCAGCAGCAAGCGCCCGGACATCGTCCTCTACATCAACGGCATTGCGCTGGGCGTGTTGGAGCTCAAGCGCTCCACCGTGGCTGTGGCCGAGGGCATTCGCCAGAACCTGGACAACCAGAAGAAGGAGTTCATACAGCCCTTCTTCTCGACCCTGCAATGGGTGATGGCGGGCAACGACAGCGAGGGCCTGCGCTACGCCACCATTGAGACGCCCGAAAAATATTACCTGCGCTGGGTGGAGGACACCGGCCTCTATGCGACTGAAGACAATCTGCTGGACCGCCACGTTTTGCAGGTCTGCGACAAGGCCCGCTTGCTGGAGCTGATGCACGACTTTGTGGTGTTTGATGCCGGCACCAAAAAGCTCTGCCGCCAGAACCAATACTTCGGCGTGAAGGCGGCGCAAGACTTCATCCGCCGGCGCGAGGGCGGCATCATCTGGCACACCCAGGGCAGCGGCAAGAGCCTGACCATGGTGTGGCTGGCCAAGTGGATACGCGAAACAATAGCGGGCGCAAGGGTGCTGGTGGTGACCGACCGCACCGAGCTCGATCAGCAGATCGAGAAGGTCTTCAAGGGCGTGAACGAGCACATCTGCCGCAGCACCAGTGGGGACGACCTGATCGACAAGCTCAACGGCACGGCCGAGTCGCTGATTTGCGCCCTGGTGCACAAGTTTGGTGGCAAGGGGGATGGCGAGGAGGGTGCGGGTGCCAAGGATTTTGTGGCCTCGCTCAAGCGCTTGCCGCCGGGCTTCAAGGCAAAGGGCGACCTCTATGTGTTTGTGGACGAGTGCCACCGCACCCAGAGCGGCGACCTGCACAAGGCCATGGCGGCGCTGCTGCCAGGCGCGGTGTTCATCGGCTTTACCGGCACGCCGCTGCTCAAAGCGGACAAGCAAAAAAGCATTGAGGTGTTTGGCCGCTACATCCATACGTACAAGTTTGACCAGGCCGTGCGCGAGGGCGTGGTGCTCGACCTGCGCTATGAGGCGCGCGACATAGCCCAGACCCTGACCAACTGCGACAAGATAGACCAGTGGTTTGATGCCAAGACCCAGGGCTTGAACGACCTGGCCCGTGCCCAGCTCAAACAGAAGTGGGGCACCATGCAGCGCGTGCTCTCCAGCCAGGACCGGCTAAAGAAGATAGTCGATGACATCATGATGGACATGGCCACCCGCCCGCGCCTGATGGATGGCCACGGCAATGCCATGCTGGTGGCCGGCAGCATTTACGAGGCCTGCAAGTTCTACGAGCTGTTTGCCAAGACCGAGCTCAAGGGCAAATGCGCCATCGTCACGAGCTACAGCCCCAGCGTGAGTGATGCCAAGGGCGAGACCACCGGTGAGGGTGTGACCGACAAGCTCTTGAAGTACGAGGTGTACGGCCAGATGTTGGCCACATGGTTCAACGAGAGCGTGGACAAGGCCCTGGCCAAGGCCGAGCGCTTTGAGCTGGAGGTGAAGAAGAAGTTCATCGACGAGCCCGGCCAGATGAAGCTGCTGATCGTGGTGGACAAGCTGCTCACCGGCTTTGACGCACCCTCTGCCACCTACCTCTACATCGACAAACAGATGCGCGACCACGGCCTGTTCCAGGCCATCTGTCGGGTCAACCGGCTCGACGGCGATGACAAGGAATATGGCTACATCATCGACGACAAGGACCTGTTCAAAAGCCTGGAAGGCGCCGTGGGCGACTACACCAGCGGCGCGCTCGATGGCTATGACGCAGACGATGTGAAGGGCCTGCTGGAAGACCGCCTGGACAAGGCGCGCGAAGACCTGGAAGACGCGCGCGAGGCACTCAAGGCGCTGTGTGAGCCGGTTGCCCGCCCGCAAAAATCGGCGGATTTTTTGCATTACTTTTGCGCTGCTGATTCAGGCAACGCGGCGCAGCTCAAAGACAACGAGCCCAAGCGCCTGAAGCTCTACAAGTTTGTCGCCGCACTGGTGCGCGCCTATGCAGCGATTGCCGGTGAGCTGGCGCAGGCCGGCTACCAACCAGAGCAGATCGTAAAAATCCGCTCCGAGGTGGACCAGGCCAGCAAGCTGCGCGACGAGGTGCGCCTGTGCAGCGGCGACTACATCGACTTGAAGGCCTATGAGCCGGCCATGCGCCACCTGATAGACAGCTATATCCGCGCCGAAGAGAGCGAGAAGATTTCGGCCTTTGAGGAGCTGAGCCTGGTCCAGCTCATCGTGGAGCGTGGGCCCGACGCGGCGCATGACAAGCTCAAGGGCGTGATGAAGACCGACGAGGCGGTGGCCGAGACGATCGAGAACAATGTGCGCCGGCTCATCATCAACGAGTCGCCGGTGGACCCGGCCTATTACGACAAGATGAGCCAGTTGCTCGACGCGCTGATTGCCCAGCGGCGCAAGGCCGTGATCAGCTACGCCGAGTACCTCAAACAGATTGCCCAACTGGCCAGGGACGTGAGCCAACCGGGCGGTCCGCAGGCCTACCCGCCTGGCATTCAGACCGCAGCGCAACGTGCGTTGTTCAACAACCTGAACCGCAATGAAGCCTTGGGCCTGCAGGTGGATGCGGCCGTGCGGGGCGGCCTGCAAAACGACTGGAAGACCAACCCCCTGAAGACCCGGCGCGTGCGTCTGGCCATTCGCGCGGTGCTGGAGCAGGCCGGAACAGACGCGCAGGCCCATGCGCAGCCGCACGCAAATGATGGCGAATCCGTCTACAGCCTGGAAGCGCAGACCACGCGCATTCTTGACATGGCGCTGCACCAGAATGACTACTGAGACGCGGCACATCCTGGTTCGCGGCATTGCGGTGGAAGTGGTCCGCAAGGACATCCAAAATCTGCACCTGGGCGTGTACCCGCCCATGGGCCGGGTGCGGGTGGCCGCGCCCTTGGTGATCAGCGACGAGGCCGTGCGGCTGGCGGTGATCGAAAAACTGGGCTGGATCAAACGCCAACGCGCCCAGTTTGCCCAGCAACCGCGCCAGAGCTTGCGCGAGATGGTCAATGGCGAGAGCCATTACTTCCTGGGCCAGCGCTACCGGCTGCGTGTCTCTGAGGTGAACGCGCCGGCCAGGGTCGCGTTGCGCGGCATTGCCAGTCTGGATCTGTTTGTGCGCCCCGGCGCGTCAACGCAACAGCGCGAAGCCGTGCTGGCGCAGTGGTACCGGCGCCAGCTCAAGGACCGGATTGCGCCGCTGCTCTCCAAGTGGCAAGCGCTGCTGGGTGTGCAGGCCCATGCCTGGGGCGTGAAGAAGATGAAAACCAAATGGGGCAGTTGCAACCCCAAGGCCAGGCGCATTTGGCTCAATCTGGAGCTGGCCAAAAAGCCCGAGGTCTGTCTGGAGTACATCGTCGTTCACGAACTACTGCACCTGCTGGAGCGCCACCACAACGACCGCTTCACCAGGCTGATGGACCAGCATTTGCCGAGCTGGCGCGTATGCCGCGAAACGCTCAAGGCCGGCCTGCTGGGGCATGAGGTGTGGGACTACTGAGCGCAAGACCCACCGACTTGAAGACGCTGATGGCGTGGCAGCGCAAGGGCTCGTCTGTAAGTATCTAAACGCACGGATGTTGCGCTACATGCCTATCGAATTGCTTGCATATATTTCTATACTGGTCCATGCAGCATGCCCAGTATTTCCCTCCGGTAACCGTCGCTAGCGCCGTTGCGGCCGGTTCGGGTGTGGGCGCGCCGTGAATATTCCTGCCGCCCTGCGCTCTCGCCTGGAAGCCGCATTGCCCGGCCTGTTTTTTCTGCTGCTGTGCGGCCTGTTTGGTGGTACTGCGCTTTGGCTCTATGGCGATTTGCAAACCGAGGCGCAGGTGCAAGTCAACCTCAGCAGCGCACGCATCAGCGCCGATGTGTCGCATCGCTTCACCCAAACCGCCTACGGCTTGAATGGCATCAGGGGCGTCTTTGCGGTCAATGGCAGCGTGCACCGCGCCGCCTTTCGTAGCTATGTCGCATCACGCGACATGCCCCACGAATTTCCCGGTGTGCGCGGCTTTGGCTTTATCCAGCGCGTCATGCGCGCCGACCTAGGCGCTTTTGTGGCCGCCGAGCGTGCCGATGGTGCACCCGAGTTCACGCTGCGCCAACTGTTCGACACTTCGAATGAGGATCTGTTGGTTGTCAAATACATGGAGCCGGCGCCAGCCAATGCGGGCGCCATAGGGTTGGACCTGGGTTCCGAACCCTTGCGCAGCAGCGCCGCGCAACAGGCCATAGACAGCGGCGAGACCACCTTGAGCGCCAGCATCCTGCTGGTGCAGGACCAGGGCCGCACACCGGGCGCTTTGCTCTATGTTCCGGTCTATGCAAAGGGTACACACCCGCAGACGGTGGCCGAGCGACGCGCCGCCCTGGTGGGTCTGCTGTATGCACCATTGGTGATCGAAGAATTGCTTAACAGCATGCCCGACATTGCTGCGGGCTTGATGGATCTGGAACTCACGGATCAAACGCCGGGCGCAGCAGGCGCCCTGTGGTACGACTCCGATACGCTTGGGGCTAAGCCAGAGCAGCTGCGCGCCACGCCCGCGACGCATCTGTTTTCGGCGAGCCAGTCGCTGCCGCTGCTGGGGCGCCAACTCCTGGTGCGTGTCCGTTCTGAACGCAAGTTTGAGGCCACGCTGGACCACAGCACACCCTTGCTGATTCTGGCCACTGGCACCGCGATCTCCGCCCTGCTGGCACTCTATCTGCGTAACCGCTTGCACCACCTGGCCAATGTGCGCAGGCTGGTTGAGCGCCGCACCACAGAACTCGACCAGGAACGTCTGCGTCTCAAAGCCCTGCTGGAAACCGCGACCGATGGCATCCATGTGCTCGATGCCGCCGGCCTGCTGATCGAGTGCAATCCTGCCTTCCTGAGTATGCTGGGCCTGGAGGCATCGGCCGTTGGCACCATGCAGGTCGGCGATTGGGAGTCGCAGCTCGACAGTGACACGATCGCGAACAGGATTGCTTCCCTGATCAAGAACCAATCGAGCAGCGTGTTCGAGAGCCAAAACAGGCGCAGCGATGGCAGTCTGGTGGAGGTGGAGATCAGCGCCCGTGGCATCGCGATTGACGGGCGCGGGCTGGTGTATTGCGCCTCGCGCAACATCAGCGGGCGCAAACTGGCGCAACAAAAATTGCAGGACATGGAGCGCTTTGCGCAGGCCACGGTGGACGCCATCTCGGCCAACCTGGCCATTCTCAACAGCAGCGGCACCATCGTCGCAGTGAACCAGGCGTGGCGCAGTTTTGCCCAGGCCCATGGCGGCAATGTGGACGACCTGTGCAAGGGCGTGAACTATCTGGCCGTTTGCGACGCGGCAAGTGGTGCGAGTGGCGAGGCTGCGCAACAAATGGCAGCCGGCATACGCGCCGTTCTCGACGATCGGCAAGATACGTTCATGGTCGAATACCGCTGCGACTCCCCGACCGAAAAGCACTGGCTCATGTCGCTGGTCACGCGCTTTGAGGGCCAGGGCGAGGCCCGTCTGGTGGTGGCACACCAGGACATCACGGCATTCAAAATTGCGAACGCCTTGCGCGATGAAGCCCAGGCCCTGCTGCAGAAAATCTCCAGCCGTGTGCCGGGTATGGTTTACCAATACCACTTGCGTCTGGACGGCAGCTCTTGTTTTCCTTACGCCAGTGACGCCATCCGCGACATTTACCGCGTCAGCCCCCAGCAGGCGCTGGAGGATGCCTCTCCTGTATTTGCGGTCGTGCATCCGGCTGACCGCGATGCGGTCATAGCTGCCATGCACCAGTCGGCGGCCGACCTCAGCCCCTGGGTGCATGAGTACCGGGTGGTGTTTGCTGACGCCAGCGTGCATTGGTTGCTTGGCAACGCGCTGGCCGAGCGTCACGTGGATGGCAGCACGCTGTGGCATGGCTTTGTCACCGACATCACCGAACGCAAACAGATCGAGGTGGAGCTCGCCGCCGCCCACCAGGCGCTGGCCCATCAAAGCGCGGTGCGTGCGGCCGAGTTGGCATTGGCCAACGATGCGCTGACGACGGCCAGAGACGAGGCTGAGTCTGCCAATCTGGCCAAGAGCCGCTTTCTGGCCACCATGAGCCACGAGATCCGCACCCCCATGAACGGCATCCTGGGGATGGCGCAATTGCTGCTGCAGCCCCAGATCTCGGAGTCCGACCGCCTGGAATTTGTGCAAACCATCTATGGTTCGGGACAGACCCTGATGTGCTTGCTCAACGAAATCCTGGACCTCTCCAAGATCGAGGCCAGCAAGGTCGAACTCGAAGCCATCGCCATGCAGCCGGCACAGATCTTGAGCGAGACCTGGGCGCTGTTCAAACCGATGACCGACCTGAAGGGGCTGCAGTTGCAGGCCCACTGGCGCGGCCTGGGAGGCAGCTACCTGGGCGACCCGCACCGCGTGAGTCAGATGCTCACCAACCTGGTGGGCAACGCCATCAAGTTCACCAGTCAGGGTCTGCTCAGCATAGAGGCCTCGGAAGTGCAATGCACGGATGGCTTTGCGACGCTGGAGTTTTCGGTTTCCGACAGCGGCGTGGGCATCGCCCCGGACAAACTCAAGCTGCTGTTTCGGAACTTCTCGCAGGTGGACAGCTCCACCACCCGCAACTACGGCGGCACCGGCCTTGGACTGTCGATTGTGCGCAGGCTGGCACAGTTGATGGGTGGCGAGGTCGGGGTGCAAAGCGAGGTCGATGCCGGTTCGCGTTTCTGGTTTCGCATCCAGGCCCAGCGGCTGCAGGCCGAATCTACTCAGACCCTGCAACTGATCAAGCTGGCCAATGCCGGTGCAAGGGTCACGATGGACGCGCGCGTGCTGGTGGTCGAAGACAACCTGCAGAACCAGAAGGTGGCACTGGCCCTGCTCAAGCGCTTGGGTGTGAGCGTGAGCCTGGCGGGTGATGGGCAGCAGGCCATCCAGATGAGCCAGGGCGTCGATCTGATCCTGATGGACCTGGAAATGCCACTGCTCGACGGTTACCAGGCCACGCAGCAGATACGCGAGTGGGAGACCCGCACCGGCCATGCAAGACGCCCCATCATCGCGCTGACCGCCAGCGCCTATGCCGAAGACAAGCAGCATTGCCTGGCGGTTGGCATGGATGAAGTGCTGACCAAGCCGATTGACTTTGAAGTCTTGACGGCGATGCTGCGCCGCTGGCTGCCCGATGCGGTGCGTGAGCCTGCCGCCCCACTGGCATTGCCCCAACCGGTCAAACTGCTCGATGTCGCAGAGGTGCACAGCCTGGTGCATCAACTCCAACCCTTGCTGGAAGATTCCAAGTTCAGGGCCTTCGCCCGGTTCAAGGCTTTGCAGCAGTTGGCCGCTGGCACTGCCTTGGCGCCGCAGTTGCTGCGTGCGGATGTGGCGCTGCAGGCCTACCAATTTGACCTGGCGCTGGTCGAACTACACAAACTTCTGGCCGACCCCAGTTGGCAAGTGATTGACGAAGTACCCCTATGAATAAACACCAAGCCCGAATCCTGGCGATTGACGACACGCCTGCCAACTTGCAGGTGCTCAGTATGGCACTCGATGAGAAATACGATGTGCAGGTCGCCAGCTCAGGGGCTGCAGGTCTGGCTGTCGCGACCAAGGCGCCGCCGGACCTGATTTTGCTGGACGTGATGATGCCCGAGATGGACGGCTTTGAGGTCTGCCGCCGGCTCAAGGCCGACCCGGCGCTGCAGCACATTCCGGTGATTTTCTTGACCGCGCTGTCGGCCGGCGCCGGCGAGAGCGCAGCCCTGTCACTGGGTGCCGCCGACTACATCACCAAACCGATCAATGTCGAGATTGCCAGGCTGCGCATTGGCAACCTGCTCGAACGAGAGGAGCTGCGCCAACGCCTGGCGCACATCGCCCACTACGACACGCTGACCCAGTTGCCCAATCGCGCGCTGCTGGCGGACCGCATGAAGCAGGCCATGACGCAGGCCGAGCGCCGTGGGCAGCAGTTGGCCGTGGCCTTTCTGGACCTCGATGGCTTCAAGGCGGTCAACGATACGCATGGCCACGAGGCCGGAGACTTTTTGTTGGTGACGGTGGCTGAACGCATGCGCGAGGCGCTGCGCGATGGCGATACGCTGGCGCGTCTGGGTGGTGACGAGTTTGTGGCGGTGTTGCTGGATGTGGCAGGCATGGCCAGCAGCACACCGGTTCTGAACCGCCTGCTGCAGGCCGCCGCGCAGCCAGTGCAGTATGGCGACATCACATTGCAGGTATCGGCCAGTCTGGGCGTCACGTTCTATCCACAGCTAAGGGAGCTGGACGCCGACCAGTTGCTGCGCCAGGCCGATCAGGCCATGTACCAGGCCAAGCAATCGGGCAAAAATCGCTTCCACGTTTTCGATGCCGAGCAGGACCGTGGCGTGCGTGAGCACCACGAGAGCATGCAAGGTATTGCGCGCGCACTGGCGGAGCACGAATTCGTTTTGTACTACCAGCCCAAGGTCCATATGCGCAGCGGGCAAGTGATGGGCGCCGAAGCCTTGATCCGCTGGGTGCAGCCTGAGCGCGAACTGCTGTCGCCCTCAGGCTTTCTGCCGATGATTGAGGAGCATGCTTTTGCCGTCGATCTGGGGCGGTGGGTAATCCAGAGTGCGCTGGTGCAGATCGAACTCTGGCAGCGCGCCGGTCTGCGCCTGCCCATCAGCGTCAACATCGGTGCGCGCCATTTGAAGCAAGCCGACTTTGTGGCGCACCTGCGCGACATGTTGGCCCGCCATCCTGCGGTCGCGCCAGACTGTCTGCAATTTGAACTGCTTGAAAGCAATGCCACGGGCAAGCTCGACCATGTCGCAAGGGTCATTCGGGAGTGCCGACAGTTGGGCGTCAAGTTTGCACTGGATGACTTTGGTACCGGCTATTCGTCGATGGCCTGCCTGAAGAAGCTACCGGTGGCACAACTCAAAATCGACCAGAGCTTTGTGCATGACATGCGCTGCAACCCGAATGACCTGGCGATTGTGACCACCATCGTGAACCTGGCCCGTATGTTCGGCATCGAGGCGATTGCCAAAGGCGTGGAGACCGTGGAAGACGGCGTGGAATTGCTCAGGCTGGGCTGTGAGCTGGGCCAGGGCTACGGCATTGCGCACCCGATGCCTGCGCCAGAGCTGCCGCACTGGGTGCAGACCTGGCGTCCCAATGCGGCCTGGTGCAAGGCTTAGGGGGTCGCTGGTTGACCTTCGGGACGCAGGCCCCCTTGGCACTCAGCGCCGTTCGCTGGACATTCGCGCGCCGGTCGGCCTTGTTGCAAACACTTTTTCTGCCGCAATCAGGTCCAGCGACGCAAAGCCGACCGACTTGAAGACGGTGATGCTGTCTTCGCTTTGGCGCCAGGCTTTTTGTGGCTGCGCGGCGAGTTCGGCTAGCTCGGCCTGGATCGCGCTTGCGCTGATCAGCCCCTGGACAATGGCCTGCAGCACCTCGCCGCCTTTTTGCAGCACCGCTTCCAGGCTGTCGGCAAACAGCTGTGCGCTTGGCATCAGGGCGGGTTCGGCCTCGGCCATGGCGGGTGTGAAGGCGCCTATCAGGCCCAGATGGGTGCCGGGTTTGACCCAGTCGCTGCGGATAAAGGGCTCTGTGGCGGTGCTGGCAGCGGCCACCACATCGGCCCGCGCCAAGGTGCTCTGCAGGTCAAGGCTTACCTCTGCGCTGAGGCCCTGCGCGGCCAGGCGATCCACCACGACCTGGGCCTTGTGGGCGTCGCGCCCCCAGACCAAAATGGTTTTGAAATCCATCACGCTGGCGTGGGCCGTAGCCAAGGGCGCACTCAAAGAGCCGGTGCCCAAAATCGCCAGCGTCTGGCTGTTCTTGCGCGCCAGGATGCGCGCTGCCAAGGCGGCGGCCGCAGCGGTGCGGCGCAGGGTGAGCTCGGTGCCGTCGAGCACCGCGATCGGTTGGCCGTCTTCGCAAGAGAGCAGCACATACACCGCTGACACGGCGGACTGGCCGCGGGCACTGTTGCCCGGCCAGATCGACACCAGCTTCACGCCCATTCTTTCATGGGCCTTCCAGGCCGGCATGATCAGCACCGCGCTGTCATCCCCATTGGGCGTGCAGACCATGCGGGGGGGCGAAACAATGGCCTGCTGCAGACCGGCGGCCAACGCGTCCACCAGTGCGGGGTAGGGCAGGGCATGGGCCACGGCGGCCTGATCGAAGAATTGCATGGAGGTAGCGCGCAGACCTGGCTCAGACATCGAACTTCACGCCCTGGGCCAGCGGCAGTTGGTCGGAGTAGTTGATGGTGTTGGTGGCGCGGCGCATATAGGCGCGCCAGGCGTCCGAGCCGGATTCGCGCCCGCCCCCGGTTTCCTTCTCGCCGCCAAAGGCACCGCCAATTTCAGCGCCCGAGGTGCCGATGTTGACGTTGGAGATGCCGCAGTCCGAACCACCGGTGGAGAGGAAGGTTTCGGCCTCGCGCAGATTGAGCGTGAAGATGGCGGACGACAGGCCCTGCGGCACGGCGTTCTGCATGGCAATGGCTTCATCGAGTGTGGAGTAGGACATCACATAGAGGATGGGCGCAAAGGTCTCGTGGCAGACCACCGCCGTTTGCGACGGCATTTCCACCATCGAGGGGGTGACGTAATAGGCGTTGGGGAATTGGTCTGCCAACACGCGCTCGCCGCCAAACACGCTGCCGCCTTCAACGCGCGCCTGTTGCAGTGCCGCTTGCATGCCGTCGAAGCTGCCCTGGTCTATCAGTGGTCCGACCAGATTACCAGCCGTCAACGGTGTGCCTATGGGCAAGGCCGCATAGGCCTTTTTCAGTTGCGCCACCAGTTGGACGCGCACGCTCTCGTGCACGATCAGGCGGCGCGTGGAGGTACAGCGCTGTCCGGCGGTGCCGACTGCCGCAAACAGAATGCCGCGCACCGCCATGTCCAGATCGGCAGATGGTGCGACGATGACGGCGTTGTTGCCGCCCAGCTCCAGGAGGCTGCGACCAAAACGCTGTGCCACGCGCGGGCCCACTTCGCGGCCCATGCGGGTGCTGCCGGTAGCAGAGACCAGGGCCACAAGTACATCGTCCACCATGGTCTGGCCTACTTCGCGCTTGCCGATCAGTACCTGCGAAAGATGATCCGGTGCCTGGCCTCCGTTGTCGGTGAAGCGTTTCATTGCGCGCTCAAACAGGGCCTGGCAGGCGAGGGCCGTGAGCGGGGTTTTTTCCGAGGGCTTCCATACCACGGCATCGCCACAGACGATGGCCAGGGCCGCGTTCCAGGACCAGACCGCCACCGGAAAGTTAAACGCGCTGATGACGCCCACCACGCCCAGCGGATGCCAGGTTTCCATCATGCGGTGGCCGGGACGCTCGCTGGCAATCGTCAGGCCATATTGCTGGCGCGACAGGCCCACGGCAAAGTCGCAGATGTCAATCATCTCCTGCACCTCACCCAGTCCCTCGGACAGGATCTTGCCGGCCTCCAAGGTGACGAGTTGGCCCAGCTCCGTTTTGGCGGCGCGCAGTTCCTCGCCCAGCAGGCGGATCAGCTCGCCACGGGCGGGTGCCGGCACCAGGCGCCACTCCAGAAAGGCGGCCTGCGCCAGGGCGATTTTTTGCGTGACGATCTCGGGCGTGTCTGGCGTCAGGCTGGCTAGCAGCGTGCCGTCTATGGGGGAGCGTACTGTCAGGCTTCCACCGTTCAGGCGGCTGGCATCCACGCCCAGAGATTGCATCAAGGGGAGTAACAGGGTGTTGGCGTCAGGCATGCGGGGGTTCCAGGAAGGTTGCGGTCGGGCTGAATTTCAGCTTTTTGATTATGCGTAAATGTTTTCGATGGTGAGCGTCTGGTGGAACACAATGTTTCCTATGAGAAATGTGCCACAGCCCTGTCTGTGGCCTCCATCTGCCACCCGCTGCGTGGCGCCCAGCGCAGGACGAGCCGCTGTTTGAAATCAATATTGTTTAAGGAAAACCTGTGAAGTCCAAGACCCTGAATGGCGGCCAGTTGCTGGTGCAAGAGCTGCTGACCCATGGCGTGAACCACGTTTTTTGCGTCCCCGGCGAGAGCTATCTGGCGGTGCTCGATGCGCTGCATGACACGCCCCAAATTGCGGTGACGGTGTGCCGCCAGGAGGGCGGCAGCGCCATGATGGCCGAGGCCCAGGGCAAGCTCACCGGGCGCCCCGGCATCTGCATGGTGACGCGCGGGCCCGGAGCGACGAACGCCTCGGCCGGCATCCACATCGCCATGCAGGACTCCACACCGATGATCCTGTTCGTGGGTCAGATCGAGCGCGGCATGCGCGAACGCGAGGCCTTTCAGGAGGTGGACTACCGCGCTGTCTTTGGCAAGCTGGCCAAGTGGGTGACCGAAATTGACGCGGTGGCGCGCATCCCCGAGCTGGTGTCGCGCGCCTTTCACATTGCCACCTCGGGCCGTCCGGGCCCAGTGGTGATTGCGCTGCCCGAAGACATGCTGACCGAGTGGCTGGAGCAGCCTTATGCAAGCGATGCTTTGGCGCCGCGCGCCACCAGCCACTACCGCACGGTGGAGAGCAGCCCGGGCCGCGTGCAACTGCAGGAATTTGCCGAGGGACTCGCGCAGGCCCAGCGCCCCATCGTCATTCTGGGGGGCAGTCGCTGGTCGGAGCAGGCCTGCGCGCAGGTGGCGCAATTTGCCAGCGCCTGGCAACTGCCGGTGGCCTGTTCCTTTCGCAGACAAATGCTGTTCGACGGTGCGCACGCCTGCTATGCCGGCGACGTGGGACTGGGCATCAACCCCAAGCTGCTGGCGCGGCTCAAAGAGGCCGACCTGATCGTGCTCTTGGGCGGGCGCCTGTCCGAGGTGCCCTCGCAAAGCTACACGCTCTTGGGCATTCCGGTGCCGCAGCAGACCTTGATTCATGTGTTCGCCGACCCCGACGCGCTCAACCATGTCTACCAGGCCGATCTGGCGATTGCCGCCTCACCCATAGGCTTTGCGCAGGAGCTTGCTTCTCTCACGCCACCGGCCGCTCCGGTCTGGGCAGAAGCGACACAAGTGGCCCATGCCGACTACCTGGCCTGGAGCGAGCCTTCTGGGCGCAGCAACCCCGGCGACCTGCAAATGGGGCCTGTCATGCAGCACCTCATTGCCACGCTGCCCAAGGACACGATTCTGTGCAATGGCGCTGGCAACTTCAGCATCTGGCTGCACCGCTTCTGGCGCTACGCTGGATACGGCACGCAGCTCGCACCCACCAGCGGCAGCATGGGCTACGGCCTGCCGGCAGCGGTGGGGGCCAAGCGCCTGTATCCGGATCGGGCTGTGGTCTGCTTCACCGGCGACGGCGATTTCATGATGCACGGCCAGGAGCTCGCCACCGCCGTGCAATACGATTTGGCCATCGTCATCATCCTGCTCGACAACGGCATGTACGGCACCATCCGCATGCACCAGGAGCGCAACTACCCGGCGCGCGTGTTTGCCACCGAGCTCAAGAACCCCGACTTCTGCGCCCTGGCCTTTGCCTATGGCGCGCATGGCGAGCGGGTAGAGCGCAGCGAAGAATTTGCCCCGGCGCTGGCGCGTGCCCTGCAAAGCGGCAAGCCCGCGCTCCTCCATTGCCTGATCGATCCGCAGGCCATTACCCCGGCCGCTACACTGGACAGCCTGCGGGCACAGGGCTTGGCCGCAGCAGCCAACAAGGTGCCAGCATGAGCGAAAAAAATATTCAACAAGCAGACTTTCTGGTGATGGGCGGCGGCATTGCCGGTGCCTCGGTGGCCTACTTTTTGGCGCCGCATGGCCGCGTCATCCTGTTGGAGCGCGAAGCCCAGCCGGGCTACCACAGCACCGGGCGCTCGGCCGCCCTGTTTGATGAGAGCTACGGCTCGCCCCAGGTCAACGCGCTGACGCGTGCCAGCCGCGCCTTTTTTGAAGTACCGCCTGTGGGTTTTTGCGAGCAAGCACTGCTGTCACCGCGCGGCGCACTGACGATTGCCGAGCCGGGGCAGGAAGCTGCCTTGGCTGGCTACTGGGCGCAACTGCAGCGCACCACACCCAGCGCCACCCTGCTCAATGCCGAACAGGCCTGCGCCATCCTCCCGGTGCTGCGGCCCGAGAAGGTGATGGGCGCCACGCTGAACCCGGACCCCGCCGATATGGAGGTGGACGCCCTGCACCAGGGCTTTTTGCGGGGCATGGCCCGCGCCGGTGGCAATGTGGTCTGCCATGCGGAAGTGCGCTCCTTGCAATACCAAGAGGGTCTTTGGCAGGTGCAAGCCGGTGGCCAAAGCTATGCGGCGCCCATCGTCATCAACGCTGCCGGTGCCTGGGTCGATGCCATCGCCAAGCTCGCTGGTGTGCCGCCCCTGGGCCTGCAACCCAAGCGCCGCTCGGCCATGATTTTTGCGCCACCCGAAGGCCTGGACTGCAGGCACTGGCCCATGGCCTTTGGCATCGCGGAGGACTGGTACCTCAAACCCGATGCGGGCGCCCTGCTGGGTTCGCCCGCCAATGTGGACCCGGTGGAGCCGCAGGACGTGCAGCCCGAAGAACTGGACATCGCCATGGCCATTGATGCGATTGAGCAGATGACCACGCTGCAGATTCGCAGGCCGAGCCGCACCTGGGCCGGACTGCGTTCCTTTGTGGCCGATGGCGATCTGGTGGGGGGCTTTGAGCCGCAAGCGCCGGGCTTCTTTTGGTTGGCAGGGCAGGGCGGCTACGGCGTCATGACCTCACCGGCCATGGGCGAAGCCTGTGCCGCCATCGTGCGCGGACAAGAGCTGCCGGCCCATCTGGCGGCCTTTGGACTGACGGTGGCGATGCTGTCGCCCACGCGTTTGCGCAAGCCCTAATTCCCCGCGTCCTGCCGCAGGGGGTGCACGCCTTGTCGCAACGCAGCGTGCTCAGGCGATTCGGCATAGGCTTGGTGGCTGTGTTCAGTCGTGGTACAGCACCGAGCGGCCACCGTCGATGACGATGGTGCTGGCGTTGATGAAAGGCGCCTCGTCCGAGGCCAAAAACACGGCAGTCATGCCCACCTCTTCGGGATGGCCGATCCGCTTGGGAGGCAGCAATTCGCAGGTGGCTTGGCGGGCGGCTACCGGGTCTGCAAAGCTGTTCCAGTAGTCCACGTACAGCCGCGTCTCAATGTAGCCGGGTGCAATGGTATTGAAGCGTATGCCTTGGGCTGCGTATTCAATCGCCAGTGCCCGCGTCAAGCCGATGATCCCATGCTGGGCCACGGGGTAGGGAAAGCAGCCCTTGATAATGGAAAACGCATGGCTCGATGCCATGTTGATGACGCTGCCGCTGCCCGTGGCCAGCATCAAGGGCAGCACTGCTTGGCAGCAATTCCAGGCGCCCTCCAGATTGACCGACAGGCACTGCTTCCAGTCGGCGGCTGTCATTTTTAATGGGTTGAGAAAGACATTGAGGCCTGCGTTGTTGACCAGCACGTTCACGCGGCCATAGCGTTCGGCCACTTGCGCCACCATCTGTTGCACGCTGTCCCTGCTGCCAATGTCCGTGGCTATGAAAACCGCGTCCATACCGCGCTGCTGCAACGCGAGCGCCAGCGCTTTGCCCGCAGCTTCGTCAATGTCGGCTAGCACCACATTGGCGCCTTCCCTGCTAAAGCAGTTCACCACGGCTGCACCTATGCCGTTGCCCGCGCCTGTCACGATGCAAACCTTGTTGCGCAATCGCTTGGCCATGGCTAATGGCCCCCGGCCGTGGACCACGCGCGGACCTTGGTTGCTGCGGTCCACGCGACTGCGACGCGTGTCTTATCAATCAGATGTTGCATAAATGTCTCCTGCTGGGAACTGCCTGCACCTGGACCGACCGGCCTGTGCGGGGCGCATTGTCTGCGGCCATAGTAGGAGGGCTTTGGATAAACGTCCAACTTCGCCGATTCGATAGCGGCTATCGAAGTGCTTTGTGGCCTTGCAGTGGGCGCCTGCCCGTATTCAACGGGGGTGAACGCTGTGCCACAGCGCAGTGTCCCTTATTCAAAGCTGCCGGTATCGGTGAGGCGCCGGGCATAGGCGCCCAGCACAATGCGTTCGGAATGCACCAGGTATTCGCCAAGCGCAGCGGCGCTCTCCTGCAACTTGCCCAATTCAAACAGGGCAAGAATTTTGACGTTGCTCTCCACATAGGGCGCGTGCAAAAACTCCGGGTCTTTGAGCAGACCAAAGGCCAGCCGCAACTCGGCCAACAGGTGCGAGAACAAGAGGTTCAGGCGCTCACTGTCGGCCAACTCGACGATGGCCATGTGGAATTCCATATTCGCCGTTCCCACGCCAAGCCAGTCGGCGCTTGCACGGCATTGGAGCGCCATCTCGACGGCAGCGCGCATGTGCTTGTGTGCCGGGTGGCGGGGGTAGGCCAGCGCCAGCGCCTGGCACTCGATCAGGCGGCGCACGCGGTAGATATCGGTAATGGAGGCCACGCTGGGGATCGCCACCGACACGCCGCGGTTGGGCGCATGCCACACCAGACCTTCCTTGGTGAGGATGCGAAACACCTCGCGCAGGGTATTGCGTGAGATGCCCAGGCTCTCGCTCAGGGCCGCCTCCGACAGGCGCTGACCGGGCGAAAACTCGCCTCTCACAATCTTTTGGCGCAGCAGGTCAGCCATGCGCTCGTTGAGTGTCAGCGTGTTCGCTGGGATTTTTTTTGTCATACCTGCAAATGAAGGGACGCCAGCCAGTAGCGGCGCCTAGGGTCGAAAGCCCGAGGGCCGATGGGGCCGCTATTTTCACCCCATTTCACACGCTGCATCTTGGCGGCTTCGGGTTTTTACCAGTATCCGGGTTGGGCCATCGGTCCACATAATCCAAAAAACTGTAGGGCAATGTAGATGGCATTGTTCAACAATACTTGCTGCCAAATGCTTCCATTTGGCCAAGGATCAACACAGAGAGTCCCGCATGACCAGTGACGTGAATCTGTGGCCGCTCGTAGGGGTAGCGGTCATCATTGCAGGCTTTGTCCTGCGCTTTAACCCCATGCTGGTGGTGATCATCACCGCCGTTGTCACCGCCTTCGCGGCGGGCTTTCCCATCGACAAAATCCTGTCGGCCATTGGCACCGGCTTCATCAAGACGCGCAACCTGCCGCTGATCATCTTGCTGCCCTTGGCGGTGATTGGCCTACTTGAGCGCCACGGGCTGCGCCAGCATGCACAGAGCTGGATTGGTCGCATCCAATCGGCCACGGCCGGTCGCCTGCTGCTCATTTACTTGGGTGTGCGCCAGCTCACTGCGGCGATTGGCCTGACCAGTCTGGGCGGGCATCCGCAAATGGTGCGCCCGCTGCTCGCGCCCATGGTTGAAGGCACGGCCGAAGTGCGTTACGGCAAACTGCCCGACGCCGTGCGCCACAAGCTGCGCGCCTATTGCGCCGCCACCGACAACGTGGGCCTGTTTTTTGGCGAGGACTTGTTTGTGGCGTTTGGCGCCATCGTGCTGATGACCACCTTTTTGCACGAGGCAGGCATTGATGTGGAGCCCATGCACATGGCCCTGTGGGGGATCCCGACGGCGATCTGCGCCTTTGTCATTCACGCTTGGCGGCTGCAGCGTCTGGATCGGCAGTTGACGCGCGAGCTGGAGCCACCGAAGCAGTCGAGCGGCGCTGGCCATGTGGCAAAGGGGGCGTGACCATGATTTTTTCTATCCAACACCTGTACTACCTGGTGGGTGCCATTCTGGTTCTCACCGCGGGCATGACGCTGGCCGACAAGCAGCACCCCAAGCGCTATGCCACGGCCCTGTTCTGGGCCCTCTATGCGCTGGTGTTTTTGGTCGGGGAAAAGCTGCCACCGGTCTGGGTGGGCGCCGGCGTGGTTGTCATGGCGCTGATTGCAGGGCTCAACGGCGTGCGCGCAGGCCAGCATGCGCCGCGCAAGGCCGAGCAGTACCTGGAAAGCGCCAAGCGCCTGGGCAACAAGCTGTTTGTTCCGGCGTTGGCGATTCCGCTGGTCACCATGATCGGCACCCTGTCTGCCAAGTCGCTCAGCATCGGCGGCCTGGCGCTGATAGACCCGAAGAACACCACGCTGGTGAGCCTGGGCATGGGCTGCCTTCTCTCCTTTGGCCTGGTGTGCTGGCTGACCCGGGAAAGCCCGGTGCAAGGCATACGCGAATCGCGCCGCCTGACCGACGCGCTGGGCTGGGCTCTGGTGCTGCCACAAATGCTGGGCATGCTGGGCCTGGTGTTTTCCGACGCCGGTGTGGGCAAGGCCGTGGCCCATGTCACCACCAGCACCATCAACATGGACATTCGCTTTGTAGCCGTGGCGGTGTATGTGATCGGCATGGCCTTGTTCACGGTGATCATGGGCAATGGATTTGCAGCCTTCCCGGTGATGACGGGCGGCGTGGGCGTGCCGATTTTGCTGGGCGTGTACCACGGAAACCCGGCGGTGATGGCCGCCATCGGCATGATGTCGGGCTACTGCGGCACTTTGCTCACGCCCATGGCCGCCAACTTCAATATCGTGCCCGCCGCGCTGCTGGAATTGCCCGACAGAAACGCGGTGATCCGGGCGCAGGTGCCCACGGCCCTGGCCCTGCTCTTGGCCAATGTTTTTCTGATGAATTTTTTGATGTTTCTTTAAAGCGGTATTTCCATGTCTGCTCCACTGCGCATTTTGCTCACCGGCTTTGAACCCTTTGAGCGCGACACCCTCAACCCGTCTTGGGAGGTGGCGCGCACGCTGGACGGTAGCCGCTGTGGCGCAGCCACCGTGCAGGCGGTGCAATTGCCCTGCGTGTTTGGCCTCGCGGTGGAACATCTGCACCAAGCCCTGCGGCAGTGGCAGCCCCAGCTGGTGCTGGCCCTTGGGCTGGCGGGTGGGCGCAGTGAGGTGACGCTGGAGCGGGTCGCAATCAATGTGGATGACGCCCGCGTGGCCGACAACCGGGGACAGCAACCGATTGACATGCCGGTGGTGCAGGGCGGGCCTGGCGCCTATTTCTCTACATTGCCGATCAAGGCCATCGTGCACGATTTGCGCGCCGCTGGCCTGCCCGCTGCGGTGTCCAACTCGGCGGGCACTTTTGTTTGCAACCATGTTTTCTATGCGCTGATGCACCAACTGGCCAAGCAGGTGGCTGGTTCACCCATACGCGGCGGCTTTATCCACCTGCCCTATTTGCCCGAGCAGGCGGCCCGCTACCCCGGCGCGCCCAGCATGGCGCTGGCCACCCAGGTGCAGGCGCTGCAGCAGGCGCTGCAGACCGCCATGGCCTCGCGCGTGGACCTGCGCGAGAGCGCCGGCCAACTTCATTGACCCCCGCTGCGTGCCAGGCCGCGCAGCCCTTTTGGAAAATTCCATGCAAATCGATTTGAACAGTGACCTCGGTGAGAGCCTGGGCGCATGGCGCATGGGCGACGACGACGCCATGCTCGGTGTCGTGAGCAGTGCCAATGTGGCATGCGGCTTTCACGCCGGCGACCCGGCCGCAATCCTGCGCACGCTCAAAGAGGCAAAGGCCAGGGGCGTGGTGGTGGGCGCGCATGTGGCCTACCGCGACCTGCTGGGCTTTGGCCGGCGCAATATGGACGTGGCAAGCGCCGATCTGGTGGCCGATGTGATCTACCAAATTGGCGCGCTCAAGGGACTTGCCACAGCGGCGGGCACGGTGGTGCGTTACGTCAAGCCGCATGGCGCGCTCTACAACACCATTGCCCATGATGCGCGCCAGGCCCATGACGTTATCACCGCCATCCTTGAGACAGACCCCGGCCTGGCGCTGGTGGCGCTGGCCGGCTCACCCTTGCTGCGCTGGGCGCAAGACAAGGGCCTGCGCGTGGTGGCCGAAGCCTTTGCCGACCGCGCCTATACGCCAGCGGGCGTGCTGGTGTCGCGCAGCGAACCGGGTGCCGTGTTGCATGACGCAGAGTTGATTGCCCAGCGCATGCTGCGCCTGGTTTGCGACGGGGTCATTGAAGCCATGGACGGCAGCCTGGTGGCCATCCATGCCGACTCGATCTGCGTGCATGGCGACCACCCGGAAGCGGTGGCAGTGGCCCGCCAATTGCGCAACCGCCTGGTGCAGGCCGGTGTGGCCATCGCATCCTTTGAAGTGCCATGATGCGTTTCTTGCCGGTCAACTTCAACGCGCTGCTGGTGGAGCTCGAAGACCTGGAGCAAACCCTGGCGCTTATGGCCTCGCTCAAGAGCGAGCCCATTGCCGGCATTGAAGAGCTGGTGCCAGCAGCCCGCACGATTCTGGTCCAGTGGCGCCCTAGCGCCTGCACCGGCCCAGAGCTGGTGCGCCAGATCGGTCAACGCGATGTCAGCGCCCGCGCCCAACGTGGCTCCACCCTGGTAGAGATCCCGGTGCATTACAAGGGTGAAGACCTGGCCGAAGTGGCGCAGCTGCTGGGACTGACGCCGCAGGAGGTCATCCAACGCCACACGGCCAGCGAGTACACCGTGGCCTTCACCGGCTTTGCGCCGGGCTTCGCTTATCTCAGTGGCGGCGACCCCAGCTTGAATGTGCCACGCCGCAGTACCCCGCGTACCCGCATTCCTGCCGGCTCCGTGGGACTGGCCGGCGCCTTTAGCGGCATCTATCCCCAGGCCAGTCCAGGCGGCTGGCAGATTATTGGCGTCACACCGAGCGCCATGTGGGACCTTGCGCGTGAGCAGCCGGCGCTTTTGCAGCCCGGCTACCGGGTCCAATTTGTCGCTATAGAAGCTATCGCAATGGAAGCTATCAAAGCTATCGCAATGGCCGCTGCACCGAGCCGCATGGGCAGAGCATCGCCCCAAGCGCCGGGCGAGTCTGCCTTGGAAATTCATTCCCCCGGCTTGCAAACCCTGTTTCAGGACCTGGGCCGTGTTGGGCAGGCCGGGCAGGGCGTATCCGCCTCTGGCGCCCTGGACCAGACTTCCCTCAAGGCGGCCAACCGCTTGGTCGGCAATCCCAGCAACAGCGCCTGTCTGGAAACCGCCCAGGGTGGCCTGTGTTTGAGCAGCAGGGGCGACACGGTGGTGGCCGTGACCGGCGCCGATGCAACGCTTACCTTGCAGAGTGCCGAAGGCGGCAGCTGGCAGGTGGCGCGCTACCAGCCGCTGGCGCTTGCCGATGGCGACCGGCTGTCGATAGGCCAGCCCAAAGCGGGTCTGTTTACCTATTTGGCCGTGCGGGGCGGGTTTGCCGTGGCGCCGGTGCTGGGCAGTTGTTCTACCGACACGCTGGCCCATGTCGGGCCCCTGCCTATCGCTGCGGGGGACCTGTTGGCAGTTTGTTCGCTGCTCCACGGCGCTGTCGTGGGCCTGCCCGAACTGCCGCCCGAGGATCTGCCCACCGTGCAGGAAGTGGTGGTGCTCGATGTGGTGCTGGGGCCGCGTGCGGACTGGTTTACGCAGGACGCGCTGGCGCTTTTGCAAAGCCAGCTGTGGCAGGTCACGCCGCAGTCCAACCGCATCGGCCTGCGCCTGCAGGGAGTGGAAAAGCTGGCGCGATCCGTGAACCATGAATTGCCCAGCGAGGGCACTGCCTGGGGCGCGATTCAGGTGCCGCCCAGCGGCCAACCGGTGTTGTTTCTCGCCGACCATCCCCTCACCGGCGGCTACCCCGTCATTGGCTGCGTGGCCACCCACCACCTGGGCCGCGCGGGCCAGATTGCGGTCAACAGCTGGCTGCGTTTCAACATCGTTCGCGCCTTTGAACCCTGCACCGTCGCAGCAGGCGACAGCGCCTCACCCACCGCACATTGACAAAGAGAAGCAGCATGAAAAAAGTACTGATTGCCAACCGGGGCGAAATTGCCGTGCGCATCATCCGCGCCTGTGCCGATTACGGCGTGCAGTCCGTGGCCGTGTATGCCGATGCCGACCTCCATGCCCTGCATGCGCGCATGGCAGACGAGGCCTATGGCCTCCAAGGCGATCGGCCTGCAAACAGCTATCTGAACATCGACAAACTGCTGGCCCTGGCCGCTCGCAGCGGTGCCGACGCGGTGCATCCGGGCTACGGCTTTTTGTCGGAGAGCGCGGTGTTTGCGCAGGCCGTTATCGATGCCGGCCTGATTTGGATAGGTCCTACGCCTGGCGCCATTGCGCTTTTGGGCAACAAGGTGCAGGCCCGAAAAATTGCCCTCAAGGTGGGCGCGCCGTTGGTGGCCGGCACCACCGAGCCCGCCAAAGATGCCAGCGAGGTACTGGCCTTTGCCGAGCAAAATGGCCTGCCCATCATCATCAAGGCGGCGTTTGGTGGTGGCGGGCGCGGAATGAAAATTGCGTGGCGCATGGACGAGGTTGCCGAGCAATATGCCTCTGCCGTGCGCGAGGCCATCACGGCCTTTGGGCGCGGCGAGTGCTTTGTGGAGCAGTACCTGGACAGTCCTCGCCACATCGAGGCGCAGGTGCTGGCCGATACCCATGGCCATGTGCTGGTGCTGGGCACGCGTGACTGTTCGCTGCAGCGGCGCAACCAAAAATTGGTCGAAGAGGCGCCCGCGCCCTTCCTGAGCGCAGAGCAGCGTGGGCGCATCCACCAGGCAGCGCATGACATCTGTGCCGAGGCGCACTACACCGGCGCGGGCACGGTTGAATTCATGCTCAGTGCCAGCGGCACCCTCTCGTTTCTGGAGGTCAACACCCGCCTGCAGGTCGAGCACACGGTGACCGAGCAAACCACCGGCCTGGACCTGGTGGTGGAGCAGCTGCGCATCGCCGACGGACTCGCACTCACCCTCACCGAGACGCCGCAGCCGCAAGGCCATGCCTTCGAGTTCCGTATCAACGCCGAGGATGTGGGGCGTGGCTTTCTGCCCTGTGCAGGTTTGGTCAAGACCTTTGCGCCCCCCTCGGGACCGGGCGTGCGGGTCGATTCGGGCGTGGAGTCCCTGTCCACGGTGCCGGGAACTTTTGATTCGCTGATGGCCAAGCTGATCGTCACCGGAGCCACACGCCAGCAAGCCATACAGCGGGCACGCCGTGCGCTCAAGGAGTTCCGCATCGAAGGCGTCGCCTCGGTGCTGCCCTTTCACCGGGCGGTGATGGAGCACCCGGACTTTGTGTCGGAAGAGTCCTTCAAGGTGCACACGCGCTGGATTGAAACCTGCTTTGCCAACAGCCTGGCCGCTGGCGCCCGCGCCCAGCCCTTGATGGACGCCAGTTTATTTCGCACCTCGGTGGAAATGGACGGTCGCCTTGTCACGCTGGGCTTGCCGATGGAGCTGTGGCGCGGCATGCGTTCCTTGAGTAGCGAGGACAGCGAGGACCGCACCAAAGCCCCGCTTGCGCCCGTTGCAGACCAGCAGCTACTGGCCTCGCCCATTGCTGGAACCCTGCAGTCCTGGACGGTGGCAGAAGGCAGCGAGGTTCAGCAGGGCGAAGGGGTGGCCGTCATGGAAGCCATGAAAATGGAAATGCAGGTCATCGCCCACCGCAGCGGGCGCCTCCTGCTGCAGGTGCCCGCTGGCAGCTACCAACTGCAAGGCGCTGCTATAGCGCGTATTGAATAGCCTGTATTGAATAGCCGGGGCCGGTCCGCTTGTTTTTTAGGCGGCTTGCAGCGCGGCGTCGGCCTTTTTGTGCAAACCCAGTGCAGCGAGCAGCATGGCCAGCATGAGCGCTGCCACCAGAAAATAGGCATTGCTAAATCCAAGGGCTGCGCCACCGCTGAAGTCGGCCATGGCGCCTATAAAGGCTGCAGCCACCAAGGTACCCACGGCAGTGCAGATGTTGATCAGCCCCTGGGCGCCCGCGCGCACCGCCAAGGGTGCTTCGTCAATCGCGATGGAACGCAGCGCGCCGCCCACCACAATGCCTATGCCCAGACCGACCGGCACGGACGCGAGCAAAAACAGCCACAGACCCTGGCTGGTGATGGCCGAGAGGCCATAGCCCAGCGCCAGATTGGCAAAGCCCAGCAGCACCATGTTGCGCGGGCCCAGGCGGTTGAGCAGGCGCCCGCCACCGCCCGATCCCAGCATGGAGCAGACCACCAGGGGCAGCAACACAAAGCCGGCATTCTTGGCGGTAACGCCATAGGCGTGGGTGGCAATGGACGTCAAGAAAATCACGCTGCCCATGCCGAAGCCCGCGCCCATCGCCAACAGATAGGTGGTGGAAAGTTGTCGGTTGCGAAATAAGAAGAGCGGCAGCAGTGGCGCCTGGCTGCGCCCTTCCACCACCACCAGCGCTGCCGCCAGCAGGGCCACCAAGAGCAAGAGCCAGGGCCACAGTGCCATGCCTATTAGGGGGGTCACCAGCGGGTCCAGCATCCGGGTAATGCCCAGCACCAGGGCGGTGAGCAGGGCAAAGGTGAGCGCAATGCCTAAGAGGTCGAGTCGGGGCTGCGCGCCATTGCTGCGCTTGTGCGGCAGCACCTTGGCGCCCATGTAGAGAATGGCGGCGGCAATCGGCAGGTTGAGCAAAAAGATCCAGTGCCAGCTGGCGACGACCATCAGACCGGAGGCCAGCGGTGGCCCCAGTACAAAGGCCATGCCGTAGGTGGCGCCAATCAGGCCCAGCATTTTGCCGCGCTGTGCCGGCGCAAACAGGTCACCGACCACGGCGCTGGCCGTGGGTGTGATGCCGCCTGCGCCAATGCCCTGTATGGCGCGGCTGACAATCACCATCCAGAAGCTTGGCGACAGCGCAATCAGCAGCGAGCCGATGGCAAACGTGGACACGCTGAACAGATAAATCGGGCGGCGTCCCAAGCGGTCGCTCAGGTTGGCCATCAGCGCCGTGCTGCACAGGGAGAACAGCACAAACACGCTCATCACCAAACCCACGGCGCGGTTGTCCACACCGAAGGTCTCACGCAAAACGGGAATGGCGGGGCCGACGATGGCCGTGTCGAGCGCGGCCATAAAGACGCCGGTAAAGAGAACCGCGATCAGCCCCTTGGGCGCTGCATTCTGATCCGATCCTGCTTTGACTGACATGGGCTTCCTACACAAATGGGGTGCGTACCAGAGGTGATGCGCACGCAATTATAGAAGGCGCCTGTCACGGGGCGCCGTCGCCGTGCGACTGTAGTTCATGGACGCTGCGTGACAAGCGATACTGGGCGGCTCACTGTTATTGGAATGGGCATCCCATGAACCTTATCAAATGGACCTTGCTGGTTGTCCTATCCATTTTATCGCTGGCCTATATTTATAAGTTCGATGAGGCAGCACGCACACTGATAGGCTGTTTTGCCGCAATGGCATATGCCCTTTATGGAATGAACAAAGGCCTGGAGAAGAACCACCGCGAGGCCATGCAGGCGATTGCCGCCCTGCAGGCCCAACTCAGCTCCCTGCAAAGCGCCAGCGCCGTCGAGAAATAAGCAGACAAAAAAAGACCGCTTGCGCGGTCTTTTTTTTACTTACACAAGTTTTCAGGCCTTGGGATCAGGGCCAAAACGGTTGGCACCGCGCTGGCCTTCCATGCAAAGGAAAACCAAATTGGCAATCGGCACCAGCAGCCACCAACCGCTGCGGTCGGTGTCATGCAAGCGACGCACGCCCACCGCAATGTAGGGAACCATGACCCCCAGGTAGAAAATTACGGAGAGAATGCTGCCCAGCGTGTCGGAGATGGCACTCAGTATGCCCAATGCAAAAAGAACCAGCACGTAGCCCAGCGTGAAGAACCAATATTCCTTGCGGCGTGAGCGGCCACCCAGTTCGGCGTAGCGTTTGAGCGGCATGGTGGCATATTCCATAAAGCCCTTGTCCACGCCATTTTGCGGCGAGCCACCTGTGAATTGCGGTGCACCGCAATGCGGACAGGTGGGTGCGGATTCATGAATCTCTTTGCCGCAACCTTTGCAAAATACCATTGCCATACTGACTCCTTGTAAAAAACCAAAAAAAATGTGATGGGGGACGGTCGGACTGTGCAGGCCTTAAAGCGCTGGTGCTGGGGCGCAGGTTTCGCGCGCCTGCTGCACAATTTGCTGCTGACCCTCGCTCAGTGATTCCCCCATTTCGCTTTGCGCGATGACAAGGGCCACCTTGTCAATCACGCATTTGCAGTTGGCGAGCGCATTCGGATCGCCTTTTTCGGTGGCCGATGCGGTGCAGCTTTGCAGGGTGGCGTTGGCATAGTCCAGGTCCCATAGGCCTAGCGTGGGGCGGTCTATTTCCGGGCGCGTCACGCCTGCCGATTCGACACAGTCCTTGGGTACCACCTTGCGCGCCAGGCCGCTATAGCCGCAGGCCCAACTGGCACCCGCGTCATTCGACACATAGCTGAGCGTGCCGGTCTGCGATCCGATGGCAAGCGTTGCCACAAGGTCGGCGTATTGCTTGTAGGCAAAGGCATCAACCTCGGTGATTTCCTTGGTGCCAGCCACCGATGATTTGATTCCTTGCAGTGCCCCATCGTCCATCAATACGCCCCCTTTGCTGGCCGCGTACTGCGCCACCAGGTTCTTGGCCGGAACCAGTGCGGCGATCACCTCAGCGGTCTTGGCCTTCAATGTGTAGTCTTGGTAAGCGGGCAGGGCGATGGCAGCCAGAATTCCGATGACGACGATGGCCGGAAAGATCAGCACGATGACCTTTACCGCGACGTGGACCGGCGGCGTGAGGGTGCCGTGGTTGTGCTTTTTGGCCCAGTTCTCCTGGCTGCCAAAGGCAATGGCGACCAAGTCGAACAGGGCAATCAGTCCGGGAACGCCGCTCCAGCAGAACAGCAAAAAGAGCACGCCGGCGGTGATACGGCCCAGATAGAACTTGTGCGCACCCATGCCTCCCAGAAATGCGCAGAGCAGTCCTGCAACGGTCTGGCTTTTCAGGGAGCTACTGGCAGGCGCAGGCGCATTCTGAGGTGCGCCGCATTGGGGACAGGTCAGGGCGCTCTCGTGGAGCTGTTTTCCACAACCGCGGCAATACATCACAACAGTGCACTCCTAATATTTGGCTGCGAAATCCGCATCCGACATGGTCAGGAAAATGATGCCTTCGATGAAGGCAATCAGCGCGGGAATCAAGGTCCAACAAAACAGCAGGTACAAAATGCCCATGCCGGTCTGGCCCAGGTAGAACTTGTGACCGCCTAGGCCGCCCAAGAAAAGGGCCAGCAAGGCAGCTGTCATGCGGTCGTTGCCGGAGGCACTGCGCGCGGTGGCAAAGTTGGCACTTCTTTGCAATGCACCGCATTTGGGGCAACTGATGGCCGACTCGTGGATGGGTTGCCCGCAGCCCCGGCAATACACATGCCCGTGCGGCAGCGCGCTGGGGCTTACCTGCACCATGGCAGCAAGCGGCGGCACAGGCACCAGTGCGGTTTGCGCCGGTTGAAGGGCGCCGCATTTGGGGCAACTGCTGGCCGACAAGTGCAGCACGCTTCCACAGGAAAAGCAGAACTTCTGGTCGGCCGCTTTACTAGCCGGTTCCACTGAAGGCAGGGGGGGCAAATCGGTCATACGGTGGTCTTGGCTAAGGGTGGATGGTTGAAATGCAGCAGCTGGCTAAAAAACTGCCACAGGCTGTCGAGCAGGCTGTGCGTAAACTGCTGCCAGCCCACCTCGTTGAGGAAGTGCAGCAACCAATAAAGCAGAACGATGCTGATCACGGAATTGATGCTGCCAATGAGGATGCCCTTGCGCACAAGGCCTGCCTCTTGGGCTTCCAGTTTGCCGCAAGCTACCAGTCGAAAATTAAACAGGCCCACCAGGGTGCCAAAAATGGCGGAGGGGAAAATGGGCAGCAGGCTCAGGATGAAGCCAAATATGACGGCGCGGTCATGGCGTGCAATCGCGAACTTCAAAGCAACAATCTTTGCTACAACTTCTTCTTCCAGTCTACTTTTCGGCATGCATTCAACCCTGACTTCTAAATGAAATTTTTATGAGGCTGGGTCACCGCCGGTGATGAAGCTGGCCGGTGGCCGCTTGTGCGTGCGATTTTTCCCTTGGTAGGACTAGTCTACCGCGTCGCGCAGTGCCAAATGACCAGTCAAGCTATAGTTTTATCCCCCCCGAATGCGCGATGTAGCGATTTCGCGCGGCGCGGTTTTGTGCCCGGTCAATTGCGTTGCAAAGAGCAGGCGCTATCATCCGCCCATGGCCCGTTTGTTCATCCTGTTCCTCATTGCCCTGCTGCCGCTGCGTGGCTGGACGGTTGAGCGCATGGTGTTTCAAATGGATAGCGGTGCTGCCACGGCCTCGCAGTCGCTGGAGCGCGCCATGCCCACCGACTGCGTCCTGCACATGCAGGCAGCGCCCGCAGACCATCCAGCGCCTGAGGCGTCTTCGCATGGCCCCGCCGGTTGCCAGAACTGCCAGCTGTGCATGCCGCTGGCCGCCCTTGCGACTACCGTGATGCCGGCTCTCCTATCCATCCCCCAAGCAATGCCGCAAGCGCGCAGCAGCCGCTTTGCCAGTGCCGACGCCGCAAGCTGCGTCAAGCCACCGATTTCCTGATACCTAGGCCATAGGTCCGTCTGCAGTGGGCTGCGACGGTTGTTTTTTGAGCCTGCGGGCTTAAAGCTTCAGGAGAAATACATGAAACGTTTGATATTGTCTTTGGCGCTGTTGTGCGCAACTTCCAGCTGGGCCGCACCCGATTGGGTGCGTGGAGAAATCACCAAGCTCAACGCTGAGAAGGCGCAGGTCACGCTCAAGCACGAGGCCAGCATGGGCATGGACGCCATGACCATGCCCTACAAGCTGAAAAATGCCTCCCTTCTCAAGGGCTTCAAGCCCGGTGATCGGGTGCGCTTTACCGCGAAGATGCAGGGCGAGCAAATGCTGATCGACGCAATGGAGCCTGCGCAATGAAACGCCTGTGGGTGCTGGCATGGGCGATGGGTGCCCTGGTGGCCATGGCCCAGGATGCCGCTTCCATTCCCGGGGCCGATGTGGAGTCGCTGTTGGCCGTTGCAAAGGCCAATAATCCCGAGCTCGCCAGCATGCGTTTGGAGGCCCTGGCCGCGCAGCAGCGCATAGAGCAGGCCTATGCATTGCCTGACCCGCGCCTCAAAATCGAGCTGCAGGATGTCAGCAAAATGGGCGCGCAAAACCCCACGCTGTGGCCAAGCGATGTGGGCAGCACCCGCTACACTTTGACCCAGGAGCTGCCCTGGTTTGGCACGCGGGCCTTGAAGCGCGAGCAGGCCACGCTGGCGGCTCAGGGCTCGCAGGCCCAGGTGCAAACGCTGTGGCTGGACCTGGCCGCGCGCATCAAGCAGGCCTATGCCCAGCGGTATTTTTTGCAGCGCAGTGCGCAACTCAGCCAAGAGGTTCTGGGCCTGATGCAGGGTCTGGAGCAAATCGCTCGCGCCCGCTATGCGGGAGGCTTGGCGCCGCAGCAAGACACCCTGCGTGCACAGACCGAACAGAGCGCGATGGGCGCTGAGCTGATTGCCCTGCAGACCGAGCTGCGCACCAACCAGTCGCGCATGAACGCGTTGCTGGCGCGACCTCCATCGGCGCCGTTTGCCGAGCCGAAAGCCCTGCGTGCGCTGCCCGGAGCCGAGCAACTCGACCTTGCCGTTCTGGAACAGCGCGCGCGCCAACACAACCCGCAGTTGGCCGCCGATGAAGCCAAATGGAGGGCCGCCGAAAAGGGGCAGGAGCTCAGCCTCAAGGGCCGCTATCCAAGCATCGTGCTGGGTGTGGCGCCCACGCAGTTTCAGGGCGATGTCAAGGCCTGGGACCTGATGCTGGAGATGAATATTGCGCTGTGGCAGGGCACCCGCCGCGCACAGGAACGCGAGGCATTGGCCATGCGCGACGCTGCCGAGGCCAGGCGCAACGCCACCGCCAATCAGGTGTTGGCGGACCTGTCGGAAAACCTGCTGGCCCTGCAAGGTGCGCAGCAGACGGAAAGCCTGGTATCCAACAGCCTGCTGGCGCAGGCCGAACTGAGTCTGCAGTCTGCACTGGCCGGCTATGAGGCCGGCAAGCTGGACTTCGCCGCGGTGCTGGACGCCCAGCGCCAGATCCGCCAGGCCAAGCTGTCCCGTATCAAAGCCCAGGCCGAAGGCCAGGCCCGCTTGGCACAAATTGAGCGTCTGCTTGGAGTTGAGCTATGAGCAAAAACCTGTCAGTCGCCATCGGCGTTTTTCTGGTCGCCGCTGGCGCAGGCTTTGCCGGCAACTGGTGGGGCGCGCACCATGGGGCAGGCAACGCTGCCGGTATGGAGGCCGCCTCCGCGGTGAGCACAAGCCCTGCACCCAAGGCGCGCAAGCTGCGCTTCTACCGCAACCCCATGGGCCTGGCCGACACCTCGCCCACGCCCAAAAAAGACCCCATGGGCATGGACTACATCGCTGTCTTTGAGGGTGAGGAGGAAGAGACACCGGCCAACGCGAACCAGCTCAAGTTCAGCGCCGAGAAAATTCAGAAGCTCGGTGTGCGCACCGAGCCCGCGGCCTTGCGGGTGCTCGACAAGACGGTGCGCGCCTCTGGTCGCGTAGAGCCCGATGAGCGACGCGTGACCACCATCGCACCCAAGTTCGAGGGCTATGTGGAAAAGCTGCTGGTCAACGCGACAGGGCAGGGCGTGGCCAAGGGGCAGTTGCTGTTTGAGGCCTATAGCCCGGAGCTGGTGGCTGCGCAGCGCGAATACGCCATCGCCATACAGGGCGTGCAGGCCATGGCACAGGCCGGTCCTGAGGCACAAGAGAGCATGCAGCAACTGGCTGAGGCCAGTCTGGTGCGCCTGCGCAACTGGGATGTGAGCGAAGCGCAGGTCAAAGAATTTGCGGCTTCTGGCGCAGCCAAACGCACGCTGGGCTTTCGCTCGCCGGTGGCTGGCATCGTGACCGAAAAGAAGGCCGTGCAGGGCATGCGCTTTATGCCGGGGGACGCGCTCTACCAGGTGACGGATTTGTCGTCGGTGTGGGTGATGGCCGATGTGTCTGAGCAGGACATTGGCTCCGTGAAAGTCGGTGCGCGCGCCACGGTGAAGATCAATGCCTATCCCGACAAGAGCTTTACGGCGGCGCTGACCACCATCTATCCGACGCTGAATGCAGAGACGCGGACTGTGCCGGTGCGACTGGAGCTGGCCAACCCCGGCGGCCTGCTCAAGCCCGGCATGTTCGCGCAGCTCGAATTGGCAGTGGGAGCGAGGAACAAGGTGCTGACCGTGCCGGTTTCGGCCGTGATCGACAGTGGCGCGCGCCAGCTGCTGCTGGTGCAAGTGGGCGATGCGAAAGAGGGCCGCTTTGAGCCGCGCGAGGTAAAAATTGGGGCGCGCAGCGAAAACTATCTGGAGGTGTTGTCGGGTCTGCGCGAGGGCGAGGCGGTGGTCACCTCGGCCAACTTCTTGATCGATGCGGAGAGCAATTTGAAGGCTGCGATTGCGGGCTTCGGTCCGGGTGGCGTGGCTGCAAGCGGTGCTGCGATGGCAGAGGCAGCATCGCCAATGGCCCCTGCGTCACCTGCCGCAACCGGCCACCAGGCGCAAGGCAAGGTGGTGGAGGTCGATGCCAAGAGCCTGACGGTCACCCTTAGCCACGGCCCCGTTGCAAGCCTGAAATGGCCGGCCATGACCATGGAATTTGCGCTGGCCAATAGCGCGCTGCTCAAGGACCTGAAGCCCGGTGTGCCGGTCGCGTTTGAGTTTGTGGAGCGCGGAAAAGGCGAGTGGGTGATCACCAAAATCACGCCGCAAGCCATGGATGCGAAGAAGTAAGACCATGCTCGCCAACATCATTGATTGGTCGGCGCGCAACCGCGTGCTGGTCCTGCTCTCCACCCTGTTCATCACCCTGGCTGGCATTTACGCGGTGGTGAAAACGCCGCTCGATGCGCTGCCCGATTTGTCGGACGTGCAGGTCATCGTCTACACCGAGTTCCCTGGCCAGGCACCGCAGGTGGTGGAAGACCAGGTGACCTACCCGCTGACCACGGCCATGCTGTCTGTGCCTAAATCGAAGGTGGTGCGCGGCTTCTCTTTTTTTGGCGCCTCCTTCGTCTACGTGATCTTTGAAGATGGCACCGACATTTACTGGGCCCGCTCGCGCGTGCTGGAGTATTTGAACTTTGCGGCTGGGCGCATGCCCAAGGGCGTCACACCTTCTCTGGGCCCGGACGCCACCGGCGTGGGCTGGGTCTATCAATACGTGCTGGTTGCGAAAAACAAGACGCTGGCCGAGCTGCGCACGATCCAGGACTGGTACCTGCGCTACCAGTTGGCCAAGGCCCATGGCGTGGCCGAGGTGGCCTCGATTGGCGGCTTTGTGCAGACCTACCAGGTGACAGTGGACCCGATCAAACTGCGCGCCTATGGCATCCCTTTAACAAAGGTGTCGCAGACCATCCGCGACAGCAACCGCGATGTGGGGGGCCGTGCCATCGAGATGGCCGAGACCGAGTACATGGTGCGGGGCAAAGGCTATCTGCGCGGCGCCTCCGACATCGAAAACCTGGTGCTCAAAAGCGAGAAGGGCACGCCGGTGCTGGTGCGCGATATTGGGCGCGTGGAGCTGGTGCCCGATGAGCGCCGTGGCATCACCGAGCTCAATGGCGAGGGCGAGGTGGTGTCGGGCATTGCCATGGCCCGCTACGGCCAGAACGCGCTGGAGGTGATTAGCAACATCAAGGACAAAATTGCCGAGGTCTCGGCCGGGCTGCCCGAGGGTGTGGGCATCATCCCGGTCTATGACCGCTCGGACCTGATCCATCGCGCCATCGAGACCCTGAAGCGCACGCTGTTGGAGGAAAGCCTGATCGTGGCCGCCGTCTGCTTGGTCTTCCTGCTGCATGTGCGCTCGGCCCTGGTCGCTATTCTGATGCTGCCGGTGGGCGTGCTGATGGCCTTCATCGCCATGCGGCTTCTGGGCATGAACTCGAATCTGATGAGCCTGGGCGGCATCGCGATCGCCATTGGCGCCATGGTGGATGCGGCCATCGTCATGATCGAGAACGCGCACAAGCATATCGAGCGCCTTCAACCGGAGCACACCCGATCCGAGCGTGCAGAGGCTATTGTTGCCGCCTGCAAAGAGGTCGGCCCGGCGCTGTTCTTTTCGCTCCTGATCATCACCGTGTCCTTCCTTCCGGTGTTCACGCTGGAGTCGCAAGAGGGGCGGCTGTTCTCGCCCCTGGCCTATACCAAGACCTTCTCCATGGCCGGTGCGGCCATCCTGTCGGTGACCCTGGTGCCGGTGCTGATGCTGCTGTTTATCCGCGGCCCGGTGATGCCGGAAGCCAAGAACCCGGTGAACCGCTTTTTGATTTGGGTGTACCGGCCCATCATCGCCTGGGTGATGCGCTGGAAGAAGCTCACCATCGGTCTGGCATTGGTGGCGATGGGCGTGTCTTTCTACCCGGCATCAAGGCTCGGCTCCGAGTTCATGCCCACACTCAACGAAGGCACGCTGCTCTACATGCCGTCCTCGTTGCCGGCCATGTCCATCACCAAGGCCGCCGAGCTGCTGCAGACGCAGAACAAGATCATCAAGAGCTTCCCCGAAGTGGAGTCGGTCTATGGCAAGGCGGGCAGGGCCAATACGGCTACCGACCCGGCGCCCACCGAGATGTTTGAGACGGTGATCAACCTGAAACCCGAATCCGAGTGGCGCGCGGGGCTGACTACCGACAAGCTGATCGCCGAACTGGATAAGGCCTTGCAATTCCCCGGTGTGTCGAATGCCTGGACCATGCCGATCAAGGCGCGCATCGACATGTTGTCCACCGGCATCCGCACGCCCATTGGCATCAAGGTGTTCGGCAAGGATCTCAACGAGATGGAGCGCCTGGCCAAGGAGATCGAGGCGGTGGTGAAGACCGTGCCGGGTACTTCATCGGCCTTTGCCGAGCGCATCACCGGCGGCTTCTACATCAACATCGAGCCGGACCGCGGGCAACTAGCACGCTACGGTCTGGCCGTGGGCGATTTGCAGGATGTGATCGGCACGGCGCTGGGCGGCGAGATGGTGACCACCACCGTGGAAGGGCGCGAGCGCTTTGGCGTGACCGTGCGCTACCCGCGCGAGCTGCGTGGCAACCCGCAGCAGATTGCCAGCGAAATTCTGGTGCCCACCATGGGCGGCGCCATGGTCCCGCTGGGGCAGGTGGCCCGGGTGGAAATCGCCAAGGGCGCACCCAGCATCCGCACCGAAAACGCGCTGCTCTCCACCTACATCTATGTGGACATCCGCGACCGCGACATCGGCGGCTACGTGAAGGAGGCCAGAGCAGCGGTCAACGCGCAGGTGAAGTTCCCCAGCGGCTACTACGCCACCTGGAGCGGGCAGTTCGAGTCCATGGAGCGGGCCATCGAGAAGATGAAAATCGTGGTGCCCGTCACCCTGCTGATCATCTTTTTGCTGCTCTACCTGAACTTCAGGCGCCTGACCGAAACGCTGATCGTCATGCTGTCTGTCCCCTTTGCCCTGGTGGGCGGGGTCTGGCTGATGTGGCTGCTGGGCTACAACCTGTCGGTGGCCGTGGCCGTGGGCTTTATCGCCCTGGCCGGGGTGGCGGCCGAGACCGGCGTGGTGATGCTGATCTACCTAGACCACGCCTGGGAGGCGGTGCAGGCCGAATGCCGTGCACAGGGTAGGGAAGCCGGCATGCAGGAACTCTACGGCGCGGTGATGGAAGGCGCGGTGGAGCGGGTGCGTCCCAAGATGATGACCGTGGTGGCCATCATGGCCGGACTCTTGCCCATCCTGTGGGGCACGGGAACCGGCTCCGAGGTGATGAGCCGCATCGCAGCGCCCATGGTGGGCGGCATGCTCTCAAGCACCGTGTTGACGCTGGCCGTGATTCCGGCGATCTACGCCCTGGTCAAGCAGTGGCGGCTGCCTTAGCGGCTGCTGCGATTTCGTGGCGGTCGGCTGCAGCAAACAGGTCCTGTGCGAAATGGGGGTCTTGCGCCTGAATGTCGGCGGCGTAGCTGCGCAGCGCTTCGGCTTCTTCAAAGGCGGTCAGCACAGGGGTTTGCACGGCAGCGGGGGACAGGACCTTGCGCAGCAGGGCCGAGGCCAGGTGCTGGAAAGCGATGGCCACTTCGGCTAAAGCGGCGCCGATGCTGCTGCGAGCGGGCAGGGTATTGAGGTTGATTGCTGAACTGGTCATGAGATCCTCCTGTAAAGTGTGATCATGTTGCAGTGCAGTATAGGGTAAACCCTTGACTTGTTCCTAGGGTTTACCCTGGTATCCCCACTTCGGTAGGGGATTGGGTTGTAAGTTTGCAACAAGCAATGGCGTGCCTAAAGCCGGTCGCGCTGGGCCAGGCTGGGAAACAGTTTGAGCCAGGCCGCTGCCACCAGCACGGTGCCAATGCCGCCTGACACCACCGACACCACCGGTCCCCAGAGCGCGGCCACCGTGCCCGATTCAAACTCGCCGAGCTGGTTGGAGGCGCCTATGAAAATGGAGTTGACGGCCGACACCCGTCCGCGCATTTCGTCCGGCGTTTCCAGTTGCACCAGGGTCGAGCGCATCACCATGCTGATGCTGTCGGCGGCACCGGTGACCACCAGCGCCAGTAGTGACAGGGCAAAGTTGCGTGACAGACCAAACACCACTGTGGCCAGACCAAACACCGCCACCGCCAGCAGCAGCTTGTGCCCGACCCGGCGTTTGAGCGGCCAACGCACCAGCACCAGCGACATGGCAAGCGCACCCACGGCCGGTGCGGCGCGCAGCAGGCCCAAGCCCACCGGCCCGGTCTGCAGCAGATCGCGCGCAAAAATCGGCAGCAGTGCCGTGGCTCCGCCCAGCAGCACGGCAAACAGGTCCAGTGTGGTGGCGCCCAGCACCACCTTGCGCCGCCAGACAAAGGCCACGCCGGCTAGCACGCTGCTCCAGCTCGCTGCGGCCAACGCGGTCTTGTGGTGGTAGCTAATGGTCAGCGCCAGGCCGGCCGCCAGCAGCAGCAGGCCCATGCAGCTGGCATAGACGGTGGCCGGTCCCAAGGTGTAGAGCAGGCCGCCCAGGGCGGGGCCGCAAATGATGGCGGCCTGCATGGCGCTGGTGCTGAGGGTCACGGCGCGCTGCAACAGCACGGTGGGCACCAACTGGGGAATGATCGCCTGCTGCGCTGGCATTTGAAAGGCGCGCGCCATGCCCAACAACACCGAGATCGCCAGAATCAGTTCGCGTGTGGCAAGGCCTGTGTACAGGGCGCCCAGCAGCAGCATGGCTGTTAAGGCCTGAATGCCCATGCTGGCGGCAAAAATGCGTCCCCGGTGCAGGCGGTCGGCCAGATGGCCCGCAGGCAGCGTCAGCAGCAGGGCCGGCACGAACTGAAACAGTCCCACCAGGCCCAGGTCCCAGGCGCTCGACGTGATGTCGTACATATGCCAGGCCAGAGCCACCATGAGCATCTGGTTGGCCGTGGTGCCGCACAGGCGCGCCAGCCAGAAGCGCACGAAGGCACGGTGCGAAAAAAGATGGGAAAGGCTGTCGCCCGGCATCGCGTGGCAGCCTGCCGCTTTAGAGGGGAGCTGCGTCTACCAGCGGTGCGGAGTCGGTCGGAACAGCGGAGTCAGTCAGCGTTGCGGGCTCGCTCACAGCGGCGACAGCCGGGCTGGTCTCTGGCAGATTCTTGGGGGCGCTGCGGCTGGCGCGGGTCAAGGTGCTCTGGCGCACTGCGGCCTTGTCGCCGGCGCTTGCGAACTTGCTGTACTTGTCCAGAATGCCGACCAACTGGCCATAGACGCGGGGGTTGCCGGCCATGCATTCCTGCTGGTCCAGAAAGTCCGCTTCGCCCGAGAAGTTGCCCACCAGGCCACCGGCCTCTTGCACCAGCAGCGAGCCGGCCGCCACATCCCAGGGCTGCAGGCCCTTCTCGAAAAAAGCGTCGGTAAAGCCGGCCGCCACATAGGCCAGGTCGAGTGCGGCGGCACCCGGGCGGCGCACTCCGGCGGTGCGGCGCATGACTTCGCCCATCATCACCAGGTACTGGTCGAAGTCGTCGCCTTCGCGGTAGGGAAAGCCGGTGGAGATCAGCGACTCTTTGAGCTGTGTGCGCTTGGATACGCGCAGGCGGCGGTCGTTCAGATAAGCGCCACGGCCCTTGGTGGCGGTGAACAGGTCGTTGCGGCTGGGGTCAAACACCACGGCCTGTTCGATCTTGCCGCGCACGGCCAGTGCAATGCTGACGCAGTAAATGGGCAGGCCATGGATGAAGTTGGTGGTGCCGTCCAGGGGATCGATGATCCAGACGCATTCGGCATTTTGGGCACCGAATTCGGTGCCGGACTCTTCGGCCCAAATGCCGTGGTCGGGGTAGGCCTGGAGCAGGGTTTCTATGATCACTTTCTCTGCGGCATGGTCCACTTCGGTGACAAAGTCGTTGGCCTTTTTTTGGCTGACGCGAACGGATTCGATATCCAATGCGGCGCGGTTGATGAGGGAGCCGGCGGCACGGGCAGCTTTAACAGCCACGTTGACCATGGGGTGCAGATTGAGCGACATAGATTGTGGGGGGAAGAGCGGGAGGGGTATGCCAACCCGGCGATGCGGGCGGCGACAATAGCGTATTTTACCGGTTTCCATGCAGACACGTTTTATCCTCATTCACACCAGTCACGCCGGCAATGTGGGCGCCGCTGCCCGCGCCATGAAAACCATGGGCTTTGATGACCTGGTGCTGGTCGCTCCACGCTGGGCCAATGTGCTGCGCCGGGAAGAAACCATCCAGCGCGCCAGCGGTGCGCTGGATGTGCTGGAGAAATGCCGCATCGTCGATACCCTGGACGAGGCTTTGGAGGGCATGACGCACCTGTGCGCCACCGCCATGACACCGCGCGACTTTGGCCCACCCACCACCACGCCGCGCGAACACTTTGCGCAGCTGGTGGCCGGCCTGCAGGCGCCAGGCGGTGAGGCCGGTGTGGCGTCCGCAGAACAAACCGGCGTGGCCTTTTTGTTTGGCTCCGAGCGCTTTGGCATGCGCAACGAAGACGTCTACCGCTGCCACGCCTGCCTGTCGATTCCCAGCAATCCACAGTTTGGCTCGCTCAATATCGGCGCGGCCCTGCAGGTCATCGCCTACGACTGGCGCCTGGCCCTGGGCGGCTTTGTGGATGCGCCACCGTTGCCGCAACCCACGGGCAAGCTGGCCGATGCGGCCCAGGTCAGCGGCATGCTGACGCATCTGGAGCAGGCCTTGGTGGCGCTGGAGTTTTTGGACCCTGGCGCGCCCAAGAAGCTGATGCCGCGCCTCAACGCGCTCTTCAATCGGGCGGCCGTGACGCAGGAAGAAATCCACATCCTGCGCGGCATTGCCAAGTCCATCCTGCAGTTGCGCCCGGCCAAGCCCACCTCGCCAGAGTTGGCAAATGCCGCGCCGGTGCAGTTGCCTCCGTCCAACGGCTAGACTGTGATGCATGTTTAACCGCCTACGCTCCGACATCCAATGCATTCTTGACCGCGACCCGGCCGCGCGCAGCCGCTGGGAGGTGCTGACCTGCTATCCCGGTCTGCATGCGGTGATGCTGCACCGCCCGGCGCATTGGTGCTGGAGCCATGGCCTCTTGTGGCTGGGCCGCTTTATCTCGCACCTGGCGCGCTTTGCCACCGGCATTGAAATCCACCCCGGCGCCAAGATCGGCAACCGCGTTTTCTTTGACCATGCCATGGGCACGGTGGTGGGCGAGACCGCCGAGATCGGCGACGGCTGCACCATTTACCAGGGCGTGACCCTGGGAGGCACCTCGCTCTACAAGGGGGCCAAGCGCCATCCCACGTTGGGGCGCGATGTGGTGGTGAGCGCAGGGGCCAAGGTGCTGGGTGGTTTTGTGGTGGGCGACGGCGCCAAGATTGGCAGCAATGCGGTGGTCATCAAGCCGGTGCCCGCGGGTGCGACTGCGGTGGGCATTCCGGCGCGCATCCTGCAAAGCAAGGCCGGAGAGAGCGCCGACGTGGCCTCACCGGGCAGCAGCTTTTCAGCCTATGGCATCACCAAGGAAGACGATCCACTGAGCCAGGCCCTGCATAGTCTGGTCAGCAGTGCGGCCTCGCAGGACCACCAAATTGCGCTGCTGTGGAAGGCCATAGAGACCCTGTCGGCCGCTCGCCCTGTGAAGGGCGACTGCCTGCCAGCAGACGCTGCGCGCACCGAATGCTTTGAGGCTGAGAAGCTCAACCAGCTACTGGGCGAATAAGAAACGCAGGCGCTTCAGGCGGGGCGTGGCGGGCGGATGGCCGTCTTGGGCCTGAAGGCCTTGCAGACGCTGTCCACGGTTTCCAGATAGGGTCCACCAATCAGGTCTATGCAATAGGGCACGGCGGCAAAAATGCCGGGCACCTTGGACTGGCCTTGCGCGTCCTTCAGGCCTTCCAGCGTCTCGGCAATCGCCCTCGGTTGACCCGGCAGGTTGATGACCAGGGTCTGCGCGCGGATGACTGCGACCTGTCGTGACAGGATGGCGGTGGGCACAAACTCCAGGCTGATGCGGCGCATCTGCTCGCCAAAGCCCGGCATCTCCTTGTCGGCAATGGCCAAGGTCGCTTCAGGTGTGACATCGCGCAGGGCAGGGCCGGTGCCGCCCGTGGTCAGCACCAGGGCACAACCGGCATCCACCAGCTCCACCAGGGTCTTGCTGATGCCGTCTTGCTCATCCGGTATCAGGCGCGCTTCAAAGGTAATGGGGTTTTGCAGCGCGCTTGTGAGCCAGTCTTGCAGCGCGGGCAGGCCCTTGTCTTCATAGACGCCGCTGGAGGCGCGGTCGCTGATCGACACAATGCCGATCTTCACCGTGTCATGCGGGCCCTGTGCTTCGCTCATGTGGTCATCCGTTCAGTCATCGATTCAGTCATCGATTCAGGCGTCTGTGCCGCCATAGCCTTCGCCATCCTGCAGGCTGGGTTCGGGTTGCTCAAGGGCTGCGGTGAGTGCTTCGCGCACCAACTGAAAGATGTCGCGGTAGGCGCGGCCATGGCGCGCGGCCAGGCCTGGCTTCTCGGGCTTGGCGTCCTTGCGTGCCTGGCGCACCAGGGCGCGCAGATTCTGGCTGTCGGTGCTGGGGCACAGCGTCATCCACTCGCCCATAGCATCTTCGTCTGCAATCAAGCGGTCGCGCCACTGTTCTGCCTGGTGCAAGACCAAGTTGTTCTCTGCCGAAGGCCTGTGCTGCTCTTCGAGCGCGGCACGAATCTCGTCGTGCTTGCTGTCTTCGAGCTTGCGCATGAGCTTGCCGATGAATTGCATCTGGCGGCGTATGCCTTCGAAATTGGTGATGCGTTTGCACTCTGCCACCGCATCCACCAACTTCTCTGGCAGGTCCAGGCGGGTTATGAAATCGGCGCGCAGGGTGAGTAAATCTTCACCGAGTTTTTGCAGCTCGGTGCTTTCGCGTTTGAGGTCGGTACGGGTGGGCTCATCGGTGCCCTTGAGTTCGCGCTTGTACTCCAGATCGAGCGCGCTGCCTTCGGCAACGAACTGTCCTCTGACGTAATAGCCTTTTTTTAGTTTGCGTGACATAGCCAAGTATCATAGCCGTCGCCATGAAGAAACTTATCCCCTCCGCACAAGTCCCCCTTTCCAAGCCAACAACAGCTGCCAATAAAGCGGCAAACCAGGCGGCCAAGCCGTCCGATAGCGGCTTTGCTTACACCCTGCCATTCTTTGAGTCGCTGGTGGACCTGGCCCTGGCCGAGGCCAAGCAGGCCGGTGCCACCGATGCCGGTGCCGAGGTGTCCGAGGGCTGCGGCCTGAGCGTCTCGGTGCGCAATGGCGAGTTGGAAAATGTGGAGCGCAACCGCGACAAGTCGCTGGGCGTGACGGTCTATGTGGGCCAGCGCCGCGGCAATGCCAGCACCTCCGACTTCTCTCCCGCTGCCATCAAGCAGACCGTGCGTGCGGCATATGACATAGCGCGTTTTACCGCCGAAGATCTGTTTGCCAGACTGCCCGATGAGGAAGATATCTCGCCGGTCTCTGACCGCACGCGTGGGCTCGACCTGTTTCACCCCTGGGCCGTGACCAGCGAGCAGGCGGCGCAATTGGCGCTGGAATGCGAGGCCGCTGCCCTGTCAGTGGACAAGCGCATTACCAATAGCGAAGGCGCTGCCGTGTCGGCGCAGCAGTCGCAATTTTTCAGTGCCCACACCCATGGTTTCAGGGGCGGCTATGCCACCTCGCGCCATTCGCTGTCGGTCTCGCCCATCGCCGGCAAGGGCGACAATATGCAACGCGACGGTTGGTACAGCTCTCAGCGCAAGTCCGACGAGTTGGCCTCGGCCCAAGCGGTGGGTCGCTACGCCGCCGAGCGGGCCTTGAGCCGCCTGAAGTCGCGCAAGATTTCAACCCGTGAATGCCCGGTGCTGTTTGAGTCGCCGCTGGCGGCCGGTCTGCTGGGCACTTTTGTGCAGGCTGTAAGCGGTGGTGCGCTGTACCGCAAGAGCAGTTTTTTGCTCGACAGCATGGGCAAGATGGTGTTCCCTAAGCACATGGATATTTCCGAAGACCCCTTTGTCATGGGCGGCAAGGGCAGCTCGCCATTCGACGACGAAGGCGTGCGCGTGCAGGCCCGCCAAGTGCTGGAGGCAGGGAGAGTGCGCGGCTATTTCCTCAGCAGCTATTCGGCGCGCAAGCTGGGCATGCGTACCACCGGCAATGCCGGCGGCTCGCACAACCTGACGTTTACCTCGCGCCTGACGCTGCCCGGCGACGATCTCGATGCCATGCTGCAGCGCCTGGGAACCGGCCTGTTTGTGACCGAGCTGATGGGCCAAGGCGTGAACTATGTGACCGGCGATTATTCGCGCGGTGCCAGTGGCTTTTGGGTGGAGAAGGGCCGCATCAAGTACCCGGTGCATGAGATCACCATTGCCGGCAACATGAAGGCCATGTTCAAGGGGATTGTTGCTGTCGGGGCTGACACCTACAACTACGGCGCCAAGACGGTGGGATCCATCTTGATCGACAAGATGAAGATTGCCGGGAGCTGATCGCTTGTTTTGAGGAATGCTTTTTCCGGCGGGCACCCCGCAGGAAAAAGCATCACACGAAAAACCAAACGTAAAAAAACTTAGCCAGCGAGCGCCGTCTTCACGGCAGCCGACACCGTCCCCATCTCCGCCTTACCCGCCAAGCGCGTCTTCACCACGCCCATCACCTTGCCCATGTCGCCGGGACCCTTGGCACCCAACTCGGCAACAATGGCCTTCACCTCGGCCAGCACTTCATCGGCCGACATGCGCTGCGGCAGGTAGGCCTTGAGCACTTCGATTTCGGAAGCTTCCTTGTCGGCCAGATCCTGGCGCGCAGCCGATTCAAAGGCGGCGATCGAGTCCTTGCGCTGCTTGATCAGCTTGTCCACCAAGGCCACCACATCGATGTCGGTCAGCACGATGCGCTCGTCCACTTCGCGCTGCTTGCAAGCGGCCAGCAGCAGGCGGATGGTGCCCAGGCGCTCGCTGTCCTTGGCGCGCATGGCGTTCTTCATGTCTTCGGTGATTTGGTCTTTGAGGGACATAGCGTTTTCTCTGTGAAGGGTTTGGAGATTCAGAATGAAAAATGCCCGCCAGAGCGTCCCCAGGCGAGCATTTTTTGGACCGACAGGCTCCTGGGAGCCTGCGGGCCGGAAGCCTGTAAAGGCCTCGTATATGAAGTTTCTTGAGCCGAAGCTTAGAACAGCTTCTTTGGCAATTGCATGCTGCGGATACGCTTGTAATTGCGCTTGACGGCGGCAGCCTTCTTGCGCTTGCGCTCTGCAGTGGGCTTCTCGTAAAACTCGCGTGCGCGCAGGTCAGTCAGCAGGCCCAGTTTTTCGATGGTGCGCTTGAAGCGACGCAGTGCTACGTCAAATGGTTCGTTTTCTTTTACGCGGATCGTTGTCATTAATGAATGGATTCCAAATTGTGCTGAACAAGGGTCGCAGGGGAAGATCGGTGCCCCACGCGTCACGTTCAGCGATATTTTCCGTCTTAACTAGTATTGGCCGACGGAGAACTGCCAAATTAGCCCGCGAGTATAACCTTTCACGCTCTGGTTTTTTCCAATTTCGTTGGCATGGGGTATGGGTTCAGCATCTAGTTCGACATGCAATCGGGCCATACGTGTAGACTAACTGCATGACGAGGATCACCATCGACACGCTCAAACTCAGCGACAAGCTGGAAAGCGCTGGTTTTAACCGCCAGCAGGCGGAGGCGGTTGTTCGCGCCATTGCAGAGGCGCAGGACGAATTAGTCAGCAAGAAAGACTTGGAAATAGCACTGGCGTCGATCAAGACCGACCTTGCCATCATGAAGTGGGGCATTGGGCTGGTCATCGCGGGCGTCGCCGCACAAATTTTCAAGACATTTTTTGCGTAGTCGGACCTGAGTAGGCTGCTGCCAGTCCTTGTGCGCAGGCAAAGGCGCTGGCCCAGGCCCACTGAAAGTTGTAGCCGCCCAGCCAGCCTGTCACATCCACCACCTCGCCAATAAAGTACAGGCCGGGCTGTTTGCTCTCCATGGTTTGACTCGACAGGGCCCGGGTGTCTACGCCGCCTGCAGTGACCTCGGCCTTGCGGTAGCCCTCGGTGCCAGTGGGCGTGAGTTCCCAGCGCGCAATGCGCTCAGCCAGAGCGTTCAGCGCCTTGTCCGGCGCCTCGCTGATGGGTCGGTCGCCGGCCTGGCCCAGGGGCGCGCATTGCGCCACCCAGGTGTCTGCCAGACGCGAAGGCAGCAGGGCGGCCAACTCATTGGCGATGCGTTTGCGCGAACTGGACTTGGCTTGCTGCAAGAAGGCAGCGGCATCGGTGTCGGGTGCCAGGTTCAGGCGAATGCTGCTGCCCTCCTTCCAGTAGCTCGAAATCTGCAGCACGCCCGGGCCGCTCAGGCCTCTGTGGGTGAACAGCAGGTCTTCGCGGAAACTGGTCGTATCCTTTTTGCCCCCGGTGGAAATTTGCACCGGCAGCGACAGGCCGGAGAGTTGCGAAAAGGGCGCCCAGGCGGTCTCGTCAAAGGTCAGTGGCACCAGGGCAGGGCGGGTGGGAATGAGCGGCAGGTCAAACTGTTTGGCAATGCGGTAGCCCAGGTCGGTGGCGCCAATCTTGGGGATGGACAGGCCGCCGGTGGCAACGACCAGGGCTTTGGACGCCACGGTGCCAGAGCTGGTGTCGATTTGATACGGATGCGCTGCGCCATCCGAATAACGCACGGCCTTGAGGCTGCAGGGCTGCCAGCGTGTCACGCCGCCGCTCAGGCATTCGCAGAGCAGCAGGGTGATGATGTCTTCGGCCGAGCGGTCGCAAAACAACTGGCCCTTGTGCTTTTCGTGGAAGGCAATGCCATGCTTTTGCAGCAGCGCCACAAAATCGCGCGGCGTGTAGCGCGACAGGGCCGACTTGGCAAAGCGCGGGTTGTCGCTGAGAAAGTTGGCGGCCGTGACATCGAGATTGGTGAAGTTGCAGCGCCCGCCCCCCGAGATGCGGATTTTCTCCGCCACCTTCTCGCCATGGTCCAGCAGCAGCACCTTGAGGCCGAGTTGCCCCGCCACGCCGGCACAAAAAAGACCGGCAGCACCGGCACCCACGATTACGACATCAAATTCTTGCATGGGGTGAGCTTATACGAGGCCCCCACAGAGGCCCGCTGGCATTGCCGCACACACAAACCCAAGTGCTTTACCCGCCAGATCACTTGACCGAAAACCCCTGCGCCTTCAAAAGTTCCATGACGCGCTCCACATGGTCGCCCTGGATTTCCAGCGTGCCATCCTTGGCCGTGCCGCCGCTGCCGCAGGCCGTGCGCAACTGCTTGCCCAGGGCGGCCAGCGCCGCCACGTCCAGCGGCAGGCCTTTCACGACGGTCACGCCCTTGCCGGCGCGGCCCTTGGTTTCGCGGCTGACGCGCACATTGCCGTCGCCCGCAGGTTTGGCGGCGGCGGCCTTGCAGGTGCATGCGGTCAGTGGATGGCGGCAGTCGGGGCACATGCGGCCGCTGTCGGTGGAATACACCAGACCGCCGGTAGAAGAGCGTTGTTTCATGGGTGTCAGGTCAATGCGGGACAAAACCCCTAGTATCCAGCAGCCGGGGTACGTGTACCCTGTGCAATACAGACCAGACTGCCGACAAGATACAGACGCGAAGGATTTCTTCACCGTGAACAACGACATCAGCACGCTGCAGCGCATCCTGCGCGACTGCCGCACCATTGCCGTAGTCGGCCTGTCGGCCCAATGGAGCCGGCCCAGTTTTTTTGCCGCCAAGTACATGCAGGGCTTTGGCTACCGCATCATCCCGGTGAATCCGCGCTACGCGGCCACCGGCACCCCCATCCTGGGCGAGACCTGCTACGCCACGCTGGCCGAGATACCGGTGGCTGTGGACATGGTGGATGTGTTTCGCAAGGCCGAAGACCTGCTGCCGATTGCAAGGGAGGCAATAGCCATTGGCGCCAAATGCCTGTGGCAGCAGCTCGGCGTCGCCAACCTGGAGGCCGACGCCCTGGCACGCGAGGCCGGGCTGGACTCGGTCTATAACCGCTGCGTCAAGATCGAACATGCCCGCCTCAAGGGCGGCCTGCACTGGGCCGGTATCAACACCGGCGTGATTTCGGCCAAGCGCCAAGGATGAGCAGCATGACCGACCACGCCTACCAGCCAGAGACGCTCACCATCCATGCCGGGCAGATTCCCGACAAGGCCACCGGCGCCCGCGCCCTGCCGATCTACCAGACCACCAGCTTTGTGTTTGACAGCGCCGACCATGCGGCCAGCCTTTTCAATCTGCAGACCTTTGGCAACGTCTATTCGCGCCTTTCCAACCCCACGGTGGCAGCGCTGGAAGAGCGCGTCGCCACCCTCGAAGGGGGCCGCGCCGGTCTGGCCTCGGCCAGCGGCATGGCCAGTGAGGCCATGGTGCTGATGACCCTGCTGCAACAGGGCGACCATGTGGTGGCAGCCGGTGCGCTCTATGGCGGCAGCGTCTCGCTGCTGGCGGTGAGCCTGGCCAAGATGGGCATCACCACCACCTTTGTCGATGCCAGCAAGCCAGAGGCCTTTGCAGCAGCCATTCAGCCCAACACCCGCGCCCTGTTTGCCGAGAGTCTGGGCAACCCCAGCCTCACCGTGCTGGACATCGTGGCGGTGGCCGATGTGGCCCATGCGCACGGTCTGCCGCTGGTGATCGACAACACCGTGCCTTCGCCCTTTCTGTGCAATCCGATCAAGTTTGGTGCCGACATCGTGGTGCACTCGGCCACCAAATACCTGGCCGGCCACGGCACCACGCTGGGCGGGGTGATGGTGGAGAGCGGCAAGTTCCCCTGGGACAACGGCAAGTTCCCCGGCATGACCGAGCCATCGGCCGGCTACCACGGCGTCAAGTTTTTCGAGACCTTTGGCGACTTTGCTTTTTGCATGCGCGCGCGCATGGAGACCCTGCGCGTCTATGGCGCGGCCCTCTCGCCCATGGCGGCCTGGCAAATTTTGCAGGGCACCGAGACCCTGCATGTGCGCATGGAGCGCCATTGCACCAACGCCCGTAAGGTGGCCGAATTTTTAAAGAACCACAAGCAGGTAGCCTGGGTCAACTACCCCGGTCTGGCTGAGCACCCGGACCATGGGCTGGTGCACAAACAGATGCGTCAGGTGGACGGCGCTCCGGGCGCCTCGGGGCTGCTGGCCTTTGGCGTCAAGGGCGGGCTGGAGGCCGGGGTGCGCTTTATCGAGGCGGCGCAATTCATGAGCCACTTGGCCAATATCGGAGACACGCGCACACTCACCATCCATCCCGCTTCGACCACGCACCGGCAACTGGACGCAGCGCAGCAAATCGCCGCCGGCGTGCTGCCCGACATGGTGCGCCTGTCGGTGGGCATTGAGCACATCGACGACATCCTGTGGGACATAGACCAGGCACTGGAGAGGAGTAAGTAAAGCCATGACTTCCATATTCGATCTGCACTTGGATAAGAACGCGGCCAACTTTGTGCCGCTGTCACCCGTCTCTTTTGTGGAGCGCACGGCCGAAGTGTTTGGCGATCTGCCGGCTGTTATCCACGGCGCGCGCCGCTACACCTGGGCGCAAACCCGCGAGCGTTCGGCGCGACTGGCTGCAGCCCTGCAGGCGCATGGCGTGGCGCGCGGCAGTACGGTCAGTGTGATGCTGCACAACACGCCCGAGATGGTGGAGGCGCATTACGCCGTGCCGGCCCTGAACGCGGTGCTCAACACGCTGAACACGCGGCTTGATGCCGCCTTGTTGGCCTGGCAGATGCACCACTGCGAAGCCACGGTGCTGATCACCGACAGCGAGTTTTCCAGCGTCACGCATGAGGCCCTGCGCATTCTGGAGCGCGAGCATGGCCGCGAGCTGCTGGTGATCGATGTGTGCGACAGCCAATACCAAGGCCCCGGTCACCGCGTCGGTGCCTTTGAATACGAAGCCCTGCTCGCTGCGCACCAGCCCCTGCCAGTGTTGGCAGGGCCGCAAGACGAGTGGGATGCGATTGCCGTGAGCTACACCTCGGGCACCACCGGGGACCCCAAGGGCGTGGTCACCCACCACCGCGGCGCCTACCTCAATGCGGTGTGCAACGCCGCCACCTGGACCATGCCGCAGTTCCCTGTCTATCTGTGGACGCTGCCCATGTTCCACTGCAATGGCTGGTGCTTCCCCTGGACCCTGGCCATGCAGGCCGGCACCCACGTGTGTCTGCGCCGGGTGGACGCGCCCCACATTCTGGGTGCGATTGCCGCGCACCGGGTGGACCATTACTGCGCTGCGCCCATAGTCCACAGCCTCTTGATTGCCGCCCCCCCCGAGATGCGCGCCGAGATACGCCACCAGGTGCGTGGCATGGTGGCGGGCGCCGCACCTCCTGCTTCCATGATCGAGGGCATGGCGCAGATCGGCTTTGACATCACCCATGTCTACGGCCTGACCGAGGTCTATGGTCCGGCGTCCGTCGCAGCCAAGCGCACACAGTGGAGCAACGAGAGCCTGTCCGAGCAGACGCGCCTGAATGCCCGCCAGGGCGTGCGCTACCCGCTGCAAGAAGGTATGACCGTGATGCGTGCCGACGAGATGAAAGAAGTGGCCGCCGACGGCCAGACCATGGGCGAAATCATGTTCCGCGGCAACATCGTCATGAAGGGCTATTTGAAAAATCCCAAGTCCACCGCTGCGGCCTTTGCCGGTGGCTGGTTCCACACCGGCGACCTGGCCGTGCTCGACGCCGACCGCTACGTGAAGATCAAGGATCGCAGCAAGGACATCATCATCTCTGGCGGCGAAAACATCAGCTCGCTCGAAGTGGAAGACGCGCTGTACCGCCACCCTGGCGTGTTGACCTGCGCCGTGGTGGCCAGGCCCGACCCCAAGTGGGGCGAAACGCCGGTGGCCTATGTCGAAGTCAAGGACGATGCGCGCGTGACGGCGGACGAGCTGGTGGCCCATTGCAAGGGCCTGTTGGCCGGCTACAAGGTGCCGCGCGATATCCGCTTCGAGTCGATCCCCAAGACCTCCACCGGAAAGATCCAGAAGTTTGAGCTGCGCAAGCGCGCCGAGAAAGCGATTGCCTCATGAGCATAGATTTGTTGCAGGTCACCCGCGATGCACGCGGCGTGGTCACGCTCACCCTCAACCGGCCGCTGGCCTTTAACGCGCTCAATGAGGCGCTGCTTGCGGCCCTGCAAAAGGCGATAGACGCCATTGCCACCGATGCCTCGGTGCGCGTGGTGGTGCTAGCCGCTGCGGGCAAGGCCTTTTGCGCTGGCCACGACCTAAAAGAGATGCGGGCCGAACCGTCGCTGGGCTATTACCAAAAACTGTTTGCCCAATGCAGCCAGGTGATGCTGGGCCTGCAGCGCCTGCCGGTGCCCGTCATCGCACGCGTGCAGGGCATGGCCACAGCCGCCGGTTGCCAGTTGGTGGCCCAGTGCGACCTGGCGCTGGCGGTGGACACGGCGCGCTTTGCCACCAGCGGCATCAATTACGGCCTGTTCTGCGCCACGCCCGGCGTGGCCCTGAGCCGCAACATCGGGCGCAAGGCGGCGTTCGAGATGCTGGTCACGGGTGAATTTATCAGCGCGCAAGAGGCACAGGCGCAGGGCCTGATCAACCGCGCCGTGCTGCTGGAGCAGCTCGATGCCGAGGTGGAAAAGTGGGTGGCGAGCATCGTAGCCAAACCGCAGGTTGCTGTTGCCATGGGCAAGGGCCTGTTCTACCGGCAGATAGAGGCCGGCATGGAAGCCGCCTATGAAGACGCCCTGCAGACCATGGCCTGCAACATGATGGATGCCGATGCGCTAGAAGGCGTGCAGGCCTTTATCGAGAAACGCGCACCGCGCTTTTCTTGAGCCAGTAGCGCAGCGTTCTCGCAGAGCGGCGCAGCCACAAGAGTAGGTGCGCCTAGATCACGCCATCAAACATCAGCACATCGACTGCTTCGCCGATGGCGACATTGCCTTGCGCGTGGTGCAGCACCAGCAGGCCATTGGCTGCGGCCATGGAGCTCAGTACGCCAGAGCCCTGCTGGCCGGTGGTGCGCAGTTGCAGATTGCCATCGCTGCCTTGGCGCACCACCACGCGTTGGTACTCGGTGCGACCGGGCTTTTTGCGAATGGCTTCCAGGCTGTGGGCCTTGAGCAGGGGCGGCTCACAGGCTGTGGCGCCCATCATCTGCAGCAGGGCAGGGCGCACAAAGGCCAGAAAGGTGACCATCACTGCCACCGGGTTGCCGGGCAGGCCAAACAGCATGGCATTGCCGATGCGACCCACGGCCATGGGGCGGCCCGGTCGCATGGCAATTTTCCAGAAGGCCACGCCGCCTGCCGCCATTTTTTGCATCACGGCCTTGGTGTGGTCGGCCTCGCCCACGCTGACACCGCCGCTGGTGATGATGGCGTCGGCCTGTGCGGCGGCATGCCCGAAGGCATCTTCGAGCGCCTGCGGATCATCGCGCACCACGCCCATGTCGAGCAGCTCCACGCCCATGCGCGTGAGCAGGCCAAACAGGGTGTAGCGGTTGCTGTCGTAGACCGCGCCCTCGCGCGGCGCCTCGCCCAGACTGAGGATTTCGTCTCCGGTGGAGAAGAAGGCCACCTTGAGTGTGCGGCGCACCTCGACCTCGGCAATGTTCAGGCTGGCCAGCAGACCCAGGGCGGCTGGGCCTATGCGGCTGCCGGCCAGCAAGGCCGGTTTGCCCATGCACAGGTCCTCGCCCTTGAAGCGGCGGTTGTCGCCCAGGCGCAGGGTGTTGGCTGCAATCGTGATATGGCCATCGGCCACCTGCACCAGCTCTTGCGGCACCACGGTGTCTAGCCCTTGGGGCATCACGGCGCCGGTCATGATCTTCAGGCATTGGGTGGCCGACACAGTGCCGGTCCAGGCCTTGCCGGCCAGCGCGGTGCCGGCAATTTCCAGCCTGAGCGGCGCGCCGCTTTGGAGCAATTCGCCGCGCAGTGCAAAGCCGTCCATGGCCGAGTTGTCGTGCGCCGGCACGTCGATGGGTGACACCACATCGTGCGCCAACACCCGGCCCAAGGAGGCCTTCAAGGCCACGGTTTCGGTCTGCGCCACCGGCAGCACCAGGCTCTGCAAAAATTGCAATGCCATGTCGGCACGCAGGGCCTGCGGGTCATAGCCCTGCAGGCTCGCGGCGACTTCTTCTAGGCTCTTCATGGTTTCTCCAAATCGTGCAACTCGTCCAGCGTGTTGGCGTTGGCAAAGGCGCGTGCATCGTCGCCCTCGGCATTGAATGCCACGCGGGTCTGGCGGTGGCTGGCAGTCCAGGCGCCGACCTTGCGGCCACCGCTGGCAATAAAATTTTGCAGGCTCTCGCCTAAGTGGCTGCGCATCAGGCAAAACACCGGTTGGGGGCGCAAGACGGAGCTGCCATCGGCCTGCACATCAGCGGCCATGGCCATGGCGATGTCTGCGTCTTCTTGTACCAGGGCAGCCGCCAAGCGTGCCAGCAAATCCAGCGGGAACAAAGGGGAGTCGCAGGGCACGCTCAGCACATAAGCCTGCAGGCCCTGGCAATGCTGCATGGCACTCAAAAAACCGGCCAAGGGGCCTGCAAAGTCGGGCACGCTGTCGCTCCATACCGGGACATTCAGCGTGACGTATTGGTTGAGGTTGCGGTTGGCGTTGATGGCAATTTGCCCGGGAACTCCGGCGCTTTGCCGGCGCAGTCTGTCAATGGCAATCTCGACCAGGGACTGGCCCCGAAACAGTTGCAGGCCCTTGTCCACGCCCCCCATGCGGGTGGCCCGGCCACCGGCCAGCACCACGGCACAAACGGCTGCGGCCTCTAGCTTGGGCGTGGCTAGGCTAGCCACCGATGTAGCTCATCTCGACGCGGCGCCTGCCGTCCCCCTGCGGGGCTGCTTCCTCGGAGCCGCGCAGTTCGGAATAACGGTCGGTGCGCCCACTCCAGATGTGTGCAATGGCCGCTGCCAGCTCGGCGTCGGTGTGCGCGGCGCGCACCAGTTCGCGCAGGTTGTAGCCTTGGGACGCAAACAGGCACAGATAGAGCTGGCCTTCGGTGGACAGCCGCGCGCGGTTGCAGTCCGAACAAAAGGCCTGGGTGACGCTGCTGATGACGCCGATTTCTCCGGCTGCCTTGTCGTGCAATCCGTTCGCATCGGCATAGCCCCAGCGCTGTGCCGTCTCGCCGACTTGCGCCGGCTCCAGGGCCACCAGGGGTAGTTCCTGTTGCAGCAGGCTGACCAACTCGGCCGAGGGCAGCACGTCGTTCATGCGCCAGCCGTTGGTGGCGCCCACGTCCATGTATTCAATAAAACGCAGCACGATGCCGCTGCCCTTGAAATGCCTGGCCATGGGCAGGATCTGGCTGTCATTGGTGCCGCGCTTGACCACCATGTTGACCTTGATTGGCCCCAGGCCCACTTTGTGCGCCGCCTCAATGCCGTCCAGCACCTCACGCACCGGAAAGTCCACATTGTTCATGGCCCTAAAGACATCATCGTCCAAGCCGTCCAGGCTGACCGTCAGGCGGTTCAGGCCTGCGTCCTTGAGGGCAGCCGCCTTGCGTGCCAGCAGGGCTCCGTTGGTGGTCAGGGTCAGGTCCAGCGCATTGCCCTGCGGAGTGCGTAAGGTGGCGAGTTGCTCCACCAGAATTTCGACGTTCTTGCGCAGCAGCGGCTCGCCACCGGTCAGGCGGATTTTTTGCACGCCATGCGCCACGAACTGGCGCGCCAGGCGGGTAATTTCTTCAAAGCTGAGCAAGGAATTGTGGGGCAGGTAGGGGTAGTCTTTGGTGAAGACATCTTTGGGCATGCAATAGCTGCAACGAAAGTTGCAGCGGTCGGTGACGCTGATGCGCAGGTCCTGCAACTGGCGTCCCCTGGTGTCGGTGAGCAGACCATTGGCGCTTAGCAGGCCGGCGTTCGCCATTGCGCTCAAGGGAACCGATAGCACGCCGGGGCGTTGGTCTAGCAGGGGGATGATGCGCTGGGGGGAGGTTTCAGACATGGGGGTATTGTCCATCTTGCCGCGGGGCTGTGCCGCTGCAGGTTTGTCGCCGCTATCGCTGGCTAGTTCGCACTCATAGGGCGGTAGCCGATACGGGCTGCTGCCACCACGGCCTGGGTGCGGTTTTGCACATCGAAATGGCGCAGGATGGCGGCGACATGGGTCTTGACGGTTTCTTCCGAGACATGCAGTTGGTCGGCAATTTCGCGGTTGGCCAGGCCATCGAGCAGGCAGCGCAACACCAACTCCTGGCGCTGCGTCAGCACTGGCCTGTTGCCGGGGGGCGGTTGCTGGAAGGCGTTGGCGGCGCTGAGTTCTTGTGGCAGGTAAATGTCACCACTGAGCACGCTGCGCACCGCGCGCAGCAGTTCGTCGCTGACACAGGATTTGGTGACAAAACCGGCAGCGCCGGCCTGCAGCACCTGGCGCATGATGTGCACATTGGCAGAGCCTGAGAGCAGCACGATCGGCAACTCGGGGTGGCGCGCACCAAAGATCCCAAGGGCTTCGAGCCCGTTCATATCCGGCAGGTGGTAGTCCAGCAGCACCAGGTCAAGGTCACCATGGGTCTGGGCGACAGAAAACGCCTGCTCGCAGTTGCCTGCCTGCAGTACTTCGAGATTTTCTTCCAGACCTTTGAGCACTTGGCGCAGCCCTTCGCGCACCAATGCATGGTCATCAACAACAAGTATTTTCACCAACGGCTCTTTTGTGTTGTGCGTTTATGTAAGCCCGCATGGTAGGGCATTTTGCTGCCTCTGGTGTGCGTTGCGGGTCACGTCCCAAAAAACAAAGAACCCGCCATGGGCGGGCTCTGTGAGATGTCAAGCCAAAATCAGCCGTGTATCTTCATCATGAGTGGCACGATCAGCAGGGCCACGATATTGATGATCTTGATGAGCGGGTTTACAGCCGGGCCGGCCGTGTCCTTATAGGGGTCCCCCACGGTGTCGCCGGTGACAGCCGCCTTGTGGGTCTCAGAGCCCTTGCCGCCATAGTTGCCGTCTTCGATGTACTTCTTGGCATTGTCCCAGGCGCCGCCACCGGTGCACATGGAGATGGCCACAAACAGGCCCGTCACGATGGTTCCCATCAGCAGGCCACCCAATGCGGCCGGGCCGAGCACCAGTCCAACCACAATGGGAGCCACAACCGGCAACAGACTGGGGATCATCATTTCCTTGATGGCAGCACTGGTCAGCATGTCCACTGCGGTGTCGTACTCGGGCTTGCCGGTGCCGTCCATGATGCCCTTGATGTCGCGGAACTGGCGGCGCACTTCCACCACCACGGCGCCGGCTGCGCGGCCCACGGCCTCCATCGCCATGGCACCAAACAGGTAGGGGATCAGGCCACCGATAAAGAGGCCGATGATGACCATGGGGTCGCTCAGGTCGAACTTCACATGGCTGCCCAGGCCTTCAAGCTTGTGGGTGTAGTCGGCAAACAGCACCAGTGCGGCCAGACCGGCAGAGCCGATGGCATAGCCCTTGGTGACGGCCTTGGTGGTGTTGCCCACAGCGTCCAGCGGGTCGGTGATCTCACGCACGCTGGCAGGCAGTTCGGCCATTTCGGCAATGCCACCGGCGTTGTCGGTGATGGGGCCGTAGGCGTCCAGGGCCACCACGATGCCGGCCATGCTCAGCATGGAGGTGGCTGCAATGGCAATGCCGTACAGGCCAGCCAGGGCAAAGGCCGAGTAGATCGCAGCACAGACAAACAGCACCGGCCAGGCGGTAGAGCGCATGGAGACACCCAAGCCGGCAATGATGTTGGTGCCGTGACCGGTGGTGGAGGCTTCTGCAATGTGGCGCACCGGTGCGTATTGGGTGCCGGTGTAGTACTCGGTGATCCAGACCAGCGCGCCGGTCAGAATCAGGCCCACTGCGCAGGCGCCGAACAGGGCGCTGGAGGTGATGATGCGTCCATCGGCCTGGGTCACGGCGGCGGGGAACAGGGATTGCGTCACAAAGTAGAAGGCAATCAGCGACAGGATGCCGGCCACGGCCAGTCCCTTGTAGAGGGCCGGCATGACGTTCTTCATGCCGGGCGAGGCCTTGACGAAGAAGCAGCCAATGATGGAAGCCACGATGGACACGGCACCCAGGCTCAAGGGGTAGAGCACGGCGTTGGCGCCTATGCTGCTCAAAAGCAAAGCGCCCAGCACCATGGTGGCAATCAGCGTCACGGCATAGGTTTCAAACAGGTCGGCGGCCATGCCGGCGCAGTCGCCCACGTTGTCGCCCACATTGTCGGCAATCACCGCAGGGTTGCGCGGGTCATCTTCGGGGATGCCGGCTTCCACCTTGCCCACCAGGTCAGCGCCCACGTCAGCGCCCTTGGTGAAGATGCCACCGCCCAGACGGGCGAAGATGGAAATCAAGGATGAGCCAAAGGCAAAGCCGATCAGCGGGTTGAGCTTGGCGGCAGTCACTGCGCCGTCCGGCACCAAAAACATGTAGAAGCCCGTCACACCCAATAGGCCCAAGCCCACGACCAGCATGCCGGTGATGGCTCCACCGCGAAAGGCCACGTCCAGCGCCGGGCCAATGCCCCGGGTGGCGGCCTGTGCGGTACGCACATTGGCGCGCACCGACACGTTCATGCCGATAAAGCCACAGGCACCAGACAGCACGGCGCCCAGCACAAAGCCCACGGAACTCATGGTGTCGAGAAACACCGCAATCAGAATGGCCAGCACCACGCCCACCATGGCGATGGTCTTGTACTGTCGAGAGAGGTAGGCTGCTGCACCGGTCTGGATGGCAGCCGCAATTTCCTGCATCCTGGCGTTGCCCGCATCCTGCGAAAGAATCCAACTGCGTGCCCAAACACCGTAAACCACGGCAATCAAGCCACATACGAGCGCCAATGTCAGCGCCGAGTTGCCCATCATATGAAATCTCCTTGTTGATTCGCAAAAAAGGGCCAACGCATGCGCTGTCCCGCTGCGTTGCTTCCTCGTTGCTCCTGGTCAACAAATGCCGGGGAGAAGATTGGCCAACTGGCGAACTGTAGCGTTAAAAATGGGTCTGTCCACTTTGGCGCAAGGGCGGAGTCAGTAAAATCGGAGTTAATCCGTACGAATTTTGATTTTCATCATTAAAGAGACCCCCTATGTCCTTAGACAACGTTTACCCCGGCCCTAACTGTCCAGACGCATTCAATGTGATCATCGAAATCCCGATGAACGCAGACCCCGTGAAGTACGAAGTGGACAAGGCTTCGGGCGCCATTTTTGTGGACCGCTTCATGAGCACGGCCATGCATTACCCCACCAACTACGGCTATGTGCCCAAGACCATGTCGGGTGACGGTGACCCGGTGGATGTGCTGGTGATTACGCCGGTGCCGCTGATTCCCGGCGTCGTGGTGACCTGCCGCGCCATTGGTATTTTGATGATGGAAGACGAGGCCGGCATGGACGGCAAGGTGCTGGCCGTGCCCACCAACAAAATTTTGTCACTCTACAGCCGTTGGGAAAAGCCGGAAGATCTGCAACCCCTGCGCCTCAAAACCATTGCCCACTTCTTTGAGCACTACAAGGATCTGGAAGAAGGCAAGTGGGTCAAGATTTTGGGCTGGGAAGGTCCGGAGTCCGCCCGCAAGGAAATCATGGACGGCATTGCTGCCTACAACAAGCTGCAAAGCTAATCGACACCCGGCATTGCCGGTGGCCTGATGCAAAGCCCGCACGGATGCTTCATCCATGCGGGCTTTTTCATGTGCGCTGTGGCTATTCCCTTCGGAAGGGATTGCGCGTGTTCAGGTCGTCTAGGTAGTTGTCGATGCCACTGTCTTCGCGTTCCAGAAAGCGGGCGATGGCATCGCTGAATTCCGGGTGGGCAATCCAATGCGCGCTGGTGGTTTTGACCGGCAGCAGGGCGCGCGCCATCTTGTGCTCACCCTGGGCGCCGCCCTCAAAGCGCTGGTAGCCCTGCGCAATGCACCACTGCAGGGGCTGGTAGTAGCAGGCCTCAAAGTGCAGGCAGTCCACCCGCTCCAACGCGCCCCAGTAACGGCCATAGGCCACTTTTTCAAGAGGGCAATTTCCTTCGCCGTCGGGTGAGGCGTAGCTGCCGATGGCGATCAGGCTGCTGGCAATCGGCCGACCCTCGCGTTCGGCCACAAACAGCAACCAGTTCTCTGGCATGGTGCGGGCCATGCGCTGGAAGAAGTCCGGGCTCAGGTAGGGCGCGTTGCCGTGTTCCAGATAGGTGCGCTCGTAGCAGCGGTAGAAAAAATCCCAGTCCTGCGCCGTGATCGCCGCACCCTCAGAGTGGCGGAAGGTGACGCCAGCCTCGCTTACCTTGCGCCGCTCCTGGCGAATTTTTTTGCGCTTCTCTTGCGATAGCGAAGCCAAGAAGGCATCGAAGTCCTGGTAGCCACCAGCCTGGTTGGTCCAGTGAAATTGCACCGTGTGGCGCAGCATCAACCCGGCCTGTTCGCAGGCTGCAATATCGTCCTCGGCGCCGAACAGCAGGTGCAGCGACGACAGGCCCCATTGCTGGCTTAAGCCCACCAATGCCCGCACCAGCGCGGCCCTGGCTTGGCCGTCTTTGGCCAGCAAGCGGCTGCCCGGCACCGGTGTAAAAGGCACCGCCACCACCGCCTTGGGGTAGTAGGGCAGGCCGTGCTGCTGGTAGGCGTTGGCCCATGCCCAGTCAAACACGTACTCGCCCATGGAATGGTCTTTGAGGTAGATCACGGCTCCGGCGGCCAGGCCACTGTCGTTCTGCAAGGTCACAAAGCGCGGCTTCCAGCCGGTCTTTGCGCAGGCGCTGCCACTGCTGTGCAAGGCGCTCAGGTAAGCGTGGCACATAAAGGGGCTGGCATGGGACTGCTCTAGTAGCAGGGCGTCCCAGGCTGCAGCATCCACCTCCAGCGGCGTGTTGTGCACCTGAATGACATAATCATTCATGCTGCGTTCCGGGGCGCCGCGGTGGCGCTTTTCTTGTGGCTTATTTCAAAGTATTGCTGGTTCATGACTCTTCAACTGTGCGTAGCGCAACTCAATTTTTTCGTGGGTGACCTGGACGGCAATGTCCGCAAAATCGTGGACGCCGCCAGGCAGTCTTACGCCGATGGCGCGCGCCTGCTGCTGACGCCTGAATTGTCTCTTTGCGGTTACGCGGCCGAAGACCTTTTTTTGCGCCCCGCCTTTATCCAAGCCTGTGATGATGCCTTGTTGGACCTTGCCGCGCAGCTTGCCGGGTTAAAGGACATGGCGGTGGTGGTGGGACACCCCACCGGTGGCGACACGCGCACCCGCTCGGTGTCCACCCAAAGTCGCTTCAATGCGGCCAGCGTGCTGTGTGAAGGGCGGGTGATTGCCCGCTATGCCAAGCGCGAGTTGCCCAATTACCAGGTGTTTGACGAGCGGCGCTATTTCAGCCCCGGCGATGGTGTCTGTGTGTTTGAAGTCGGCGAGGACCGCCTGCGTGTGGGGCTGCTGATTTGCGAAGACGCCTGGTTCGAGGAGCCGGCGCAACTCGCCAAGCAGGCGGGTGCACAGATGCTGGCGGTGATCAACGCCTCGCCCTTCCATGTGGGCAAGGGCTATGAACGCGAGGCCGTGATGGCCCAGCGCGTGCAGGCCACCGGTCTGCCTTTGGTCTATGCGCATTTGGTGGGTGGGCAAGATGAGGTGGTGTTCGAGGGGCATTCCTTTGCTCTGAACGCCGATGCATCGCTGGCCGGGCGCGCGGGCAGTTTCACCGAGCAGTTGTTTGCCGTGGAGGTGGACCGCGTGGACAAGGGCTTGGTGCTCAAGGCGGCGGTGGAACCGTTGCGCAGCGCAGAGGCCGACCTGTGGGACGCGCTGGTGCTGGGTGTGCGCGACTACATCGGCAAGAACGGCTTTCCCGGCGTGTTGCTGGGGCTGTCGGGCGGCATCGACTCGGCGCTGGTGCTGGCGGTGGCTGTGGATGCGCTGGGGGCAGCCAAGGTGCGCACGGTGATGATGCCTTCGCCCTATACCGCCGACATCAGTTGGATCGATGCCCGCGAGATGGCCAGTCGCATGGGCGTGCGCTATGACGAGATTTCCATCCTGCCGGAGTTTGAGGCCTTCAAGGCCTCGCTGGCCGGCGATTTTGAGGGCTTGGCGCCAGACACCACTGAGGAAAACGTACAGGCCCGTATCCGCGGCACCCTGTTGATGGCCTTGAGCAACAAGTTTGGCAGCATTGTGCTGACCACCGGCAACAAGTCGGAAATGGCCACCGGCTACTGCACGCTTTACGGCGACATGGCGGGGGGCTTTGCGGTGCTCAAGGACTTGGCCAAGACCCAGGTGTTCAGAATGGCGCGCTGGCGCAATGCCCATGACCCCTATGGCACGGGCATGGAGCCCATACCGGAGCGCATCATCACGCGTCCACCGAGCGCCGAGTTGCGCCCCGACCAGACCGACCAGGACAGCCTGCCGCCCTACGAGATTTTGGACGCCATCATCGAGCGATACATGGAGAACGACCAGAGCATCGAGTCCCTCATTGCCAGCGGCTTTGCCAGGGCGGATGTGGAGAAGGTGACCAGGCTGATCAAGATGAACGAGTACAAGCGACGCCAGTCTCCCGTAGGTATTCGCGTGACCCACCGCAGCTTTGGCAAGGATTGGCGTTATCCTATTACCAACCGTTTTCGGGCCTGATCTTTTTGGAATTTTCGATGAAACAAATAACCGCTGTTGTAAAGCCATTCAAACTGGAAGAAGTGCGCGAGGCGCTGGCCGAATGCGGTGTCACCGGACTGACCGTCACCGAAGTTAAGGGCTTTGGCCGTCAAAAGGGCCACACCGAGCTGTACCGCGGTGCCGAATATGTGGTCGATTTTTTGCCCAAGGTAAAGATCGAGGTGGTCGTGAAGACCGACGACGTGGACCGCTGTGTGGAGGCCATCGTCAAGGCGGCGCGCACTGGCAAGATTGGCGACGGCAAGATATTTGTCACCAGCGTGGAGCGCGTGGTGCGCATTCGCACCGGCGAGCAGGACGACGCAGCAGTCTGATGATCGTCGCAGGCAGTCGCTGAGGAGCTAAATTTGGTCCAGTTGGGCGGTTTTAGACAGCCCGGCGGACTGCACCAATTCGCTCAGCAGCGGCGCAATCGCCTGGCCTGCATGCACCAAGCCCATCTGCCAGTCACCCAGGAATTGGTTGGCCACCGCTTGCTGCAAAAATGCTAGCAGCCCATCGTAATAGCCAGCGGTGTTGAGCAGGCCTATGGGCTTGTCGTGGTAGCCCAGCTGGCGCCAGGTCCAGACCTCAAACAGTTCTTCCAGCGTGCCAATGCCGCCCGGAAGTGCCACAAAAGCGTCGGCACGCTCGGCCATCATGCGTTTGCGGTCGTGCATGTTCTCCACAACATGCAACTCGGTGCAGCCCTGGTGTGCCCATTCCTTTTCGACCAAGGCCCGGGGGATGATGCCGACCACGCGTCCACCGGCAGCCAGCGTAGCATCTGCAACGATGCCCATCAGGCCGCCACTTCCCCCGCCGTAGACCAGTTGGCCGCCATGCGCCGCAATCCATTGACCGACTTCGACAGCGGCTTGTGCAAACAGCGGATCGGTGCCCGGCTTGGAGCCGCAGTACACGCAGAGGGAAAATGACGGGTTGGTCATGCGAGGCGGGTGTAGAGGGCTGCGACCCATACACTGGCGCAAAAGAGCAGGCTCAGCAACACAGCCGCGCTGCCCATGTCTTTGGCACGTTTGGACAGGTCGTGCCACTCCGGTCCGATCCGGTCGATGGCGGTTTCAATGGCAGTGTTCAGCAGTTCAACCACCATCAAAGCCACCACGCTGCCCGCGAGCAGGGCGGTCTCCAGCCAGTTTCGGCCCAGCCAGAAAGACAAGGGGAGCAGTGCCATTGCCATCAGCGCTTCCTGCCGAAAGGCAGTCTCGCCCCAGCCTGCTTTGAGGCCTGCCAACGAGTAGCCTGCGGCATGCCAGACCCTTGCCAGCCCCTTGCGTTGCTTTTGGGGGTTCGATGATGTGCTGCTTGTTGGACGGGTCATGGTGGCGGTAGCAAGGTTTAACGGCTGAGTGGCTGAGAGTTGACAAGTCTCGTGCCAGCCCAGGCGTCATGCCAGAACTGGCCCTCGGACTGGAATCGACTGAGCAGGGCCCACACCGCGATCCAGCCCACGGTGATCACTGCGACTTCCGCACCACTGAGATGAAAGGGGTATGCCGCGACCAGTGGCGGGATAAACCAGATCCAGCTCAGCACGTAGCGGCCCAATGCGCGGGTCTGGCTGATGGCCTTGCCGTCTCGGCCTACGACGCGGATGTTCCAGGTCTTCATGGCCAGCGTCTGTCCCTTGGCCCAGAACCAGACGAAATAGATGCCGAAAATAACAAACAAAAAGGCCTGCAGCGCATTGCGGTTGTCCATCGCGTTGCGGGTTTGGCTCAATGTGCCAAACAGATAGCCGGCTAGAAACATCACGCCAAATAGCAAAATGCCCTCGTAGACCCAACACGCCATGCGGCGCCACAGACCGGGCGCCATCAGGGTTTATCAGGCGCTGCCACCGCAGCGGGCGCACTGCTGGTCACCTGCGGCAACTGCGGCAAAAGTGTGTTGCGGTTGATGGGGCGTTGCTGCACAGCAGCTGCACGCTCCTGCTCCGGTGTATGACGGGTCACTGGAACGGCGGTCAGCTTTTCGGGCGCCACCGGTTTGATGGCCACCGCTGCACCTACCGGCTTCACCTTTGCACCCTCCGCGAGCTTCTGGCGTTCTTCGGGGGTCAAGGCTTGGTAGGCTTCCCAGTTGGCGGCGCGGTCCGACTTGGGGAGTACCTTGGATTGTGCAAAATTCAAACGCGCTAGTTCGCGGTCCTTGGGGGACAGTGCCGCCCATTGCGCCATGCGACTATGCAACTTTTCTTGCTCCAGAGGCCCTAGATCGGGGTAGGTTTTTGCGATCGTTAGCCATTTTTGCTTGGCACCTGCAGTCAATGCGGCCCAAGAACTCTCCAGAGGAGCCAAGGCAATTTTTTGTGTGGGTGTGAGCGACAACCAGGTGTCATTCGCAACCACGAGCAGCACTGGTTTTTCTGTGTGCGAGGGCGCCGCAACGGGCGCGGTCTGGGCCCCTGCGTTCCATGCGAGAGCGGCGGCCAACAAGCCTGTTAGGCAACAAAGCGCAGCGATCGAACGACCGCCGGTAAATGGTTTCAAACTGTCCCTTAGGCGCATGGTGTGTGAGCGCCTAACGGGCTTGGTTGCTGCGTAAATATTGCGCAAACCCGGGGTCGGTAAAAGCGGCCGGCGGCAACTCATCGGTAAGCAACTCGGCGTCCACTTCGGCGACCTCGCGTATGCGCACCTCATCCTGCAAAACGGCTATAAAGATCAGGCCAGCAACCAAGGCCAGCAGGGGAAGAAGGGAGGCAATACGGTTCCACCAACTGTCGTCGTCGCCACTCCACTGCAAGGCGGCTTCACCACCGGACAGGGAGAAGCTACTGGCGGCCTGTACGCTGAGCAGCTTGCGCTTGGCAACCGCGTGCGCACGTGCCGCTTTGAGGCGCTCGCTGATGTCGCGGGGTAGGCTCTCACTGCCCTCGGAAAGCCGTCGTGCGACGGCCTTTCCAAATGCGTCACCACCGGTCAGGTGCTGCTTGCCTGTTTGCATGTTCATAATTTAATCCCCTTTGCCCTCAAAGCCTGGCTAAGCGCCGCCACCGCCCTGGAGCAGTGTGTCTTTACACTGCCCTGCGAGCAACCCATGGCGGCAGCAGTTTCTGCCACATCCATCTCTTCCCAGTAACGCATGAGGAAGGCTTCTCGTTGACGCCCGGGTAGTTGCTGAATTTCAATTTCGATACTGCGCAGGGTCTGCGCCCGGTTGGTGATGCTTTCGGCGCTTTCGCCGAGGTCGGATCCCGACGAGGCATCCAGTGCTTCCAGCAAGTTGAAGTCCTCATCGTCGTTGGACGATTCGAAATCGCTCATGTTGGAGAACAGGGCGTTTTGAACCTTCTGGCGTCTGAACCAGTCCAGGGTGCAGTTCGACAAAATGCGCTGAAACAGCATCGGCAATTCGGTCACGGGTTTATGGCCGTAATGCTCGGCCAGCTTCATCATGCTGTCCTGAACGATGTCCAGTGCCGATTCCTCGTTGCGGACGTGGTAGATCGAACGTTTGAAGGCCCGCTTTTCGACGCTTTTTAGGAATTCAGTGAGTTCGGATTCAGATGCCAAGACAGAATGTCCGCAAGAAAAAAATGCATTATGGCATTCGCTGCGTAACTCTTTTTTTGGGCCTGCGGCAATTGGGGTGTGAGGGTGCCATAATGCGCGCTGCTCATCAAAAGGCAAACGGGTCCCGGTCCGGCGCATTATTCACTGTGCCAATGTCCTGGTCCTTAAGTCCCAACGCGACGCCACAAGTGTTTGTGAAGGGGCACCCAAGGTTTTTCGTTAGAGAAATTCACAAAGGTTCATCATGGAAATATCCAAAGCTGAAATCGCTTCAGCGGCAACTGCCGCACAAAAATCTGCTTCTATTCCTGAACTCCGCGGCGCGGAGATTCTGATCAAGGCCTTGCAGGCCGAAAACGTCAAGTACGTCTGGGGTTATCCCGGCGGTGCAGTACTGCACATTTACGACGCTTTTTTCAAACAGGACACCATTCAACATGTGTTGGTGCGCCACGAGCAGGCCGCCGTGCATGCGGCCGATGGCTATGCCCGCGCAACCGGCGATGTCGGTGTTGCGCTGGTGACCTCTGGGCCCGGCGTGACCAATGCCGTGACCGGCATTGCGACGGCCTATATGGACAGCATTCCGATGGTGATCATCAGCGGACAGGTGCCCACCCATGCCATTGGTCAGGACGCCTTCCAGGAGTGCGACGCCGTGGGCATTACCCGCCCGGTGGTCAAACACAATTTTCTGGTCAAGGACGCCAAGGATCTGGCGGAAACGCTGAAGAAGGCGTTTCACATTGCGCGCAGTGGTCGGCCCGGCCCGGTACTGGTGGACATTCCTAAGGACGTGTCCTTCAAAAAAGTACCTTACGCTGGCTATCCTGCTGGCGTCGAAATGCGCTCTTACAACCCGGTGCGCAAAGGCCATGGCGGTCAGATCCGCAAGGCGCTGCAACTGCTACTGGCGGCCAAACGCCCCTACCTTTATACCGGTGGCGGCGTGCTCTTGAGCAATGCCTCGGCGGAGTTGCGCACCCTGGTGGACATGTTGGGCTACCCCATTACCCACACCCTGATGGGCCTGGGCGCCTATCCGGCGAGCGACCGCAAGTACCTGGGCATGCTGGGCATGCACGGCACGGTGGAAGCCAACAATGCCATGCAAAACTGCGATGTGTTGCTGGCCGTGGGCGCGCGCTTTGACGACCGCGTGATTGGCAACCCGAAACACTTTGCGCAAAACGAACGCAAGATCATCCACATCGACATCGATCCGTCGAGCATCTCCAAGCGGGTGAAGGTGGATGTGCCTATCGTGGGCGACGTGAAAGATGTGCTGAGCGAAATGATCGCCATGATCAAGGAAAGCACGACCAAGCCCGATGCCGGTGCCTTGGGCGCCTGGTGGGACCAGATTGAAGCTTGGCGCAAGAAGGACTGCTTGAAGTACGACCATGGCAAGGGCGACGTCATCAAGCCCCAATTCGTGGTGGAGACGCTTTGGAACATGACCAAGGATACGGACACCTACATCACATCCGACGTGGGCCAGCACCAGATGTGGGCCGCGCAGTATTACCGCTTTGATGAGCCGCGCCGCTGGATCAACTCCGGCGGCCTGGGCACCATGGGCGTGGGCATTCCCTACGCCATGGGCATCAAGCTGGCCAAGCCAGAGAGTGAAGTGTTTTGCATTACCGGTGAAGGTTCGGTGCAGATGTGCATTCAGGAACTCTCCACCTGCCTGCAGTACAAAACGCCGATCAAGATCTGCTCGCTCAACAACCGTTATCTCGGTATGGTGCGTCAGTGGCAGGAAGTGGAGTATGAGGGCCGCTACAGCCACAGCTACATGGATGCACTGCCCGACTTTGTGAAGCTGGCCGAGGCCTATGGCCATGTGGGCATGCTGATTGAGCGCCCTGAAGATGTGGAGCCCGCGCTGCGCGAGGCCCGTAGACTCAAGGACCGCACCGTGTTCATGGACTTCCGCACCGATCCGACCGAGAACGTGTTCCCCATGGTCAAGGCCGGCATGGGCATTACCGAAATGCTGCTTGGCGCTGAAGATCTGTAGGCTCTTTTAACCACTTACTTTTCGACGAATCTATGGCCTGCCAAACCTGCGCATTACCGTGTGCGGACGAGGGCAGTGAAAGCGGAACGCTGAGTCGCAGGGTCACATCTGCGCCGCACGTGAGCCGTAGCCAAAAGAGGAATCTATACATATGAAACACATCATTGCAGTTTTGCTGGAGAACGAGCCCGGTGCTCTGTCTCGCGTGGTCGGACTTTTTTCGGCCCGCGGCTATAACATCGAGTCGCTCACCGTGGCACCGACCGAAGACCCTAGTCTGTCGCGCATGACGATACAGACAGCAGGTTCCGAGGATGTGATCGAGCAGATCACCAAGCACCTGAACCGTCTGATAGAGGTGGTTAAAGTGGTGGACCTGACCGAAGGGGCCTACATAGAGCGCGAGCTCATGATGGTCAAGGTGCGCGCCGTGGGCAAGGAGCGCGAGGAAATGAAGCGGATGGCAGACATCTTTCGGGGGCGCATCATTGACGTTACCGAGAAGAGCTACACCATCGAGTTGACCGGCGACCAATCCAAGAACGATGCGTTCCTGGATGCGATTGAGCGGTCTGCAATTTTGGAAACTGTGCGCACCGGCTCCAGTGGACTCGGTCGCGGCGAGCGCATTTTGCGCGTTTAAATTTTTTAACGGAGAGATGACATGAAGGTTTTTTACGACAAGGATTGCGATCTGAGCCTCATCAAGGGCAAGACGGTGGCCATTATTGGTTACGGCAGCCAGGGCCATGCCCACGCTCAGAACTTGAACGACAGTGGCGTGAAGGTTGTGGTTGGTCTGCGCAAGGGTGGCGCTTCTTGGGACAAGGTCGCCAAGGCTGGCCTGACCGTCATGGAAGTCAACGACGCGGTCAAGGCCGCCGACGTGGTCATGATTTTGTTGCCTGACGAAAACATCGCGGGTGTCTACACCGAGATTGAATCGTCCCTGAAGCAAGGCGCGTCGCTGGCCTTTGCCCATGGCTTTAACGTGCACTACAACCAGGTCGTTCCTCGCGCCGACCTGGACGTGTGGATGGTCGCTCCCAAGGCGCCCGGTCACACCGTGCGCAACACCTACACCCAGGGTGGCGGCGTGCCCCACTTGGTGGCGGTGCACCAGGACAAGTCCGGCAAGGCCCGTGACCTGGCACTGAGTTACGCCATGGCCAATGGTGGCGGCAAGGCCGGCATCATCGAGACCAACTTCAGGGAAGAGACCGAGACCGATCTGTTCGGCGAACAGGCTGTTCTGTGTGGCGGTGCCGTGGAACTGGTGAAGATGGGTTACGAGACCCTGGTCGAAGCCGGCTACGCGCCTGAGATGGCCTACTTCGAATGCCTGCATGAACTGAAATTGATTGTGGATCTGATCTATGAAGGCGGCATCGCCAACATGAATTACTCCATCTCCAACAACGCCGAGTACGGTGAATACGTGACCGGTCCCGAAGTCATCAATGCCCAGAGCCGTGAAGCCATGCGCAACGCCTTGAAGCGCATTCAGACCGGTGAGTACGCCAAGATGTTCATTCTGGAAGGTCGCACCGGCTACCCCAGCATGACCGCACGCCGTCGCCTGACCTCTGAGCACCAGATTGAAGTGGTGGGCTCCAAGCTGCGCGCCATGATGCCTTGGATTGCCAAGAACAAACTGGTGGACAAGACCCGCAATTAATCGGGTTGACTGCAAGAAAAGGGCCACTTCGGTGGCCTTTTTCTATGGCGGCGCTGCAGGGCAAATGCGCGCCTGCGACAATGGCCCGCTGGCTTACACTTGTGCGCCGGGTTTGCGCTAGGCAGGCGGCAACGGTTTTCTTTTGGATATTGGATAAAGGTCAGGAACACATATGCAAGATGGAAGCGATTCCGCAGCCCAGGATGGTGATGTTGTTGTCGCGCGCAAGCCGCGCAAAGGCATTTACATCCTGCCTAATTTGTTCACCCTGGCGGCTCTGTTTGGCGGCTTTTATGCCATTGTGATGGCGGTGGACGGGCGTTTTGACCTGGCCGCAGTGGGTGTGTTTTGCGCCATGGTGCTAGACAGCCTGGATGGCCGCGTGGCGCGCATGACCAACACCCAGAGCGCCTTTGGTGAGCAGATGGACTCGCTCTCTGATATGGTGTCCTTTGGTGCCGCGCCGGCCTTGATTTCCTACGTATGGTCGCTGCATGGCTTGGGACGCTGGGGCTGGTTTGCCGCCTTTGTTTACTGCTCCTGCGCCGCCCTGCGCTTGGCCCGTTTCAATGTGAATACCAGCGTGGTCGATAAACGCTATTTTCAGGGTCTGCCTTCTCCCGCTGCAGCGGCGCTGATAGCCGGTTTTATCTGGTTGGCGAATGATCTTGGCTACAAGGGGGTCGACCTTGCCTGGGCCACCTTTGCCGTGGCCCTGTATGCGGGCCTGACCATGGTGACCAACGTGCCGTTCTACAGTTTTAAGGATGTGAGCATGAAGCGCAGTGTGCCCTTTGCCGTGATCGTAGCGATTGCTTTGGCCATCGCTTTGGTGAACCTCGATCCGCCCAAGGTGATCTTCGGGTTGTTCGTGATGTACGGACTGAGTGGCTATGTGGTGTATGGCGTACGCAAATGGCGCGGTGTGCAGACCAGCGTGATCAGCACCTCCACTGATGAACCCGACGAGCGCGGTTTGCATTGATAGAGGAGATGAGACGTGAGCGATAAACTGATTATTTTTGATACCACCTTGCGTGACGGCGAGCAGTCACCCGGTGCCTCCATGACGCGTGATGAGAAGCTGCGCATTGCGCGCCAACTTGAGCGCCTGAAGGTGGACGTGATCGAGGCCGGTTTTGCCGCCAGTTCCAATGGGGACTTTGAAGCGGTGAAGCTGATTGCCAACACCATCAGGGATGCCACCATCTGTTCGCTCTCAAGGGCCAATGACAAGGATATTGCGCGCGCCGCCGAGGCATTAAAGGGTGCTAACCGCGCCCGTATCCACACCTTTATTGCAACGTCTGCGCTGCACATGGAGAAGAAGTTGCGCATGACGCCGGACCAGGTGTTTGAGCAGGCCAAGCAGGCGGTGCGCTTTGCCCGCAATTTGGTAGAAGACATTGAGTTCAGTCCGGAAGATGGCTACCGCAGCGATCCCGACTTTCTGTGCCGCGTGATCGAGGCCGTCATCAAGGAAGGCGCCACCACCATCAACGTTCCCGACACCGTGGGCTACGCTATTCCTGAGTTGTATGGCAATTTCATACGGGACTTGCGCGAGCGTATTCCCAATTCCGACAAGGCGATCTGGTCGGTGCATTGCCACAACGATCTGGGCATGGCGGTGGCCAATTCGTTGGCCGGTGTCAAGATCGGTGGCGCGCGCCAAGTGGAATGCACCATCAACGGCCTGGGTGAGCGTGCCGGCAACTGCAGCCTCGAAGAAGTGGTGATGGCGGTGAAGACGAGGCGCGACTATTTTGGTCTGGAACTGGGCATAGACACCCGTCACATTTTGGCTGCTAGCCGCATGGTCAGCCAAACCACCGGTTTTGTGGTGCAGCCCAACAAGGCCGTGGTCGGGGCCAATGCCTTTGCCCATGCATCCGGCATCCACCAAGATGGTGTGCTGAAAGCCCGCGACACTTACGAAATCATGCGCGCTGAGGACGTGGGCTGGACGGCCAACAAGATCGTGCTGGGCAAACTCAGCGGGCGCAATGCCTTCAAGCAGCGTCTGCAGGAGCTGGGTGTGCAGCTCGACAGCGAAGCCGAAATCAACGCCGCCTTCACGCGGTTTAAGGACCTGGCGGACCGCAAGAGCGACATTTTTGACGAAGACATATTGGCGCTGGTCAGCGAAGAAACCGTGCTGCATGACAAGGAGCAATACGCCTTTGTCTCTCTGTCTCAGCACAGCGAGACCGGCGAGCGGCCCCATGCCAGCATCGTATTTACGGTGGATGGCAAGGAGGTCAAGGGTGAGTCCGAGGGCAACGGCCCGGTAGATGCCTCGCTCAAAGCCATCGAAACCCATGTCAAAAGCGGAGCGGAAATGGTGCTGTATTCGGTGAATGCCATCAGTGGTTCCACCGAAAGCCAGGGTGAGGTGACGATACGCCTGCAAAACAGCGGTCGGGTAGTGAACGGTGTGGGTGCTGATCCTGACATCGTGGTGGCCTCTGCCAAGGCCTACTTGAGTGCATTGAACAAGCTGCAGAGCAAGGCCGATCGGGTGGCTGCGCAGGGTTAAATGCGACAAAGCGGGGTCTATTTCTTGAGGTTTGCCCCGCAAGTAGTTGATCTTGTGGAACTTTCTTGATTACACTTCAAGCCATCGGCCTGCGTACTGGCGGGTTTTTGCCATCTACTGTCCCGCTGAATGAATGGAAAACATGTGAATCAATATAAATCGCACAAGGTATTGCTGACCCTGGTGGCGTGCGTGGTGCTGTCGCCCTTTGGCGCCCAAGCCACGCAGCGAGCGGCGAGCAGCAAGTATGCAGTCAAGAAGCATGTGGTGCGTCAGGCGACCCACAGGGCCATGGCCGCCATTCCTTCACAACCGTCATTTGGCCAAATCGCAGGTTTGCATGGCGAGCGTGATTCGCTGCAACTAAAGTCCAGCGTGGCCCTGGTGGTCGATCAGGACACCAAGGAGGTGCTGTTCAGCAAGAACGAACAGGCCGTGTTGCCTATCGCGTCGATTACCAAGCTCATGACCGGTCTGCTGGTCAGCGAGGCGCGTTTGCCGGATGACGAGCTGATAACTATCAGTCAGGCAGATGTGGATACCGAAAAGGGCAGTTCTTCACGTCTGGCAGTGGGAACCGAACTCAGTCGTGGCGAATTGCTGCATCTGGCTTTGATGTCCAGTGAAAACCGGGCGGCACATGCTTTGGCTCGCACCTATCCGGGTGGAATAGCGCGTTTTGTGGAACTGATGAACACCCGAGCCAAAGCCCTTGGAATGTATGACACCAGCTATGCGGAGCCAACCGGTCTTTCCAGTAAGAACCAGTCCAGTGCGCGTGACCTCGCGACCCTGGTAGGCTTTGCCTATGGAGACCCTACGCTGCGTGAACTTTCTACCTCCACCGGTTATCAGGTGGAAGTGGGGCGCCGCACACTGCAGTTCAATAACACCAATCGACTCGTCAGAAATCCTGCCTGGGATATTGGCATCCAGAAGACCGGCTACATCAGTGAAGCCGGCCAATGTTTGGTGATGCAGGCCAAGGTCGCTGGCCGCAAGCTCATCATGGTGTTTCTGGATTCAGCCGGCAAACTCAGCCGTATCGCTGATGCCGAGCGTGTGCGGCATTGGGTGGAAAGCAGTCCGCTGTTAAGCCGCAGGGGTTCGCCACTTGCAGCCCATATGCCAGAGCCGCGCATAGTCACCAATTAGTTCGTGGAGGCCTCTAGCAGCAGTACTTAACGCGTGCTGTTGACCTTGTTTCCCAGTGCTTCCGAGATGTGGCGGGCGGTGTCTTTGAGTTTGGGCAGCCATTCGTCTTCCAGTCGGCCTGAGGGTGCAGAAATAGAAAGGCCGGCTACCAACTTGTTTTGGTCGTCGTAAATGCCGGCCGCCATGCAGCGAACGCCCAGCTCTAGTTCCTCGTTGTCACTGGCCTGGCCATATTGGCGCACTTTGCCAAGCTCACGTTCCAGTGACTCCAGGGTGGTAATGCTATTTTTGGTATGGCCTTGCAGGCCGGTTCGGGTGGCATAGGCGCGTATGCGCTGTGGGTCATCGGCGGCCAGGAACAACTTGCCCACCGATGTCAGGTGCAGCGGCGCATGGCCACCGATGGCACGCACGACCTGCATGCCGGAGCGCTCGCTGTAGGCGCGCTCGATATAGACGATCTCATCACCTTGGCGCATGCTCAAGTTGACCGGTTGCTGAATGAGTTTGTGTAGCTCCCGCATGGGGATCAATGCGGCATCGCGCACATTGAGCCGTCCCTTGACCAGATTGCCCAGTTCCAGCAAGCGCATACCCAAGCGGTAGCTTCCGGGCTGGGGGCGGTCAACAAAGCGGCCGGTGGTCAGATCGTTCAAGATGCGGTGTGCCGTGGACGGGTGCAATCCGGCCTTTTCACTGATTTCTTTCAGGGACACGGCCTCTTCGCGCGACGCCAGCAGGTCGATGAGCGTGAACATGCGCTCAAGCACTTGCACAGCCGGTACGCTGGGGAGATCGGGGTCTTTTTTTGCCATGCTGCAGTATCAGGCTAAATCACTGCTGGCCCGCTGGCCTGCAGGTGAATCTGCCAGATTCCGTTGTGCAACACCTCGCAAGGCGCGAACCGGACCTTGTAGTTCATTTTGGGACTGCCATCGATCCAGTAGCCCAGGTACACATAGTCCAGACCCAAGTGCTTGGCCTGCTCGATCTGCCACAACACATTGAACGTGCCATAGCTGGCGTGTTCATCGGGTTCATAAAAGGTGTAGACAGCCGAAAGGCCGTCGTCCAGTACATCGAGGATGGACACCATTTTCAGGGTGCCAGCGGTTCCGTCCGCTTGCAAGGCGCGGAACTCCACCAAACGGGAGTTGACCCGGCTTTGCAGCAGGAACTGGGTGTATTGGTCCACGCTGTCTTCATCCATCCCGCCGCCCGCATGGCGGCTGTTTTGGTAGCGAAGGTAGAGCGCGTAATGCTCCTCCTCAAACCCCAATTTCAGCACCCGCACTGCCAGTGCTGCGTGCTGGGTCCAGGCGCGTCGCTGGCTGCGTGTGGACCGGAAAGTTTGCACCGGCACGCGCAAGGGGGTGCAAGCTTTGCAGCCCTCGCAACTGGGCCTGTAGGTGAACAGACCGCTTCGGCGAAAGCCCCGCCCCACCAACTCGGAGTAGGTGGAGTTGTTGATCAAATGGCTTGGCGTGGCCACCTGCGACCGGGCCATGCGCAATGGCAGGTAGCTGCACGCGTAGGGAGCCGTTGCATAGAACTGCAGGGTGTGAAGCGGAAGGTCCTTGAGATCTGTCACTGGGTGGGCCTCAGGTGTCCAGAATAAGATTCCAGTATAGGGGCTCGAAGTGCCAGTCCATGGACTCAAGGGCAATGGCACTGTGCACCTGCTTGGCAAACTCCGCGCGCGTAATTTCAAACGCACCGAGCGATGCCAGATGGCGGGTGTTTTGCTGGCAATCAATCATTGCAACGCCCTGCGCACGGCAAAAGCCGAGCAGCGCGGCCAATGCCAATTTGGACGCATCACTGCGGTGGGCAAACATGGACTCGCCGAAGACCGCTTTGCCGATGCAAACACAGTACAGGCCACCGACCAATTCACCATCCATCCAAGTTTCTACGCTGTGGGCGAACCCTGCTCGGTGCAGCGCTTGGTAGGCGACCTGCATTTGCGGAACGATCCAAGTACCACCCTGACCATTGCGCGGGGCATGGGCGCAGTTCTCGATGACGGTGTCGAAGGCCGAGTCAAAACGAATTTCGCAGCGTGAGTCGTCCCGCAAGCGCTGTATGGTTTTGCGCAGCGAGCGGTGCAAACTGAACTGGCTGACGCGCAGCACCATGCGCGGGTCGGTGCTCCACCACAGGATGGGTTGCCCCTGGCTGTACCAGGGAAATATGCCGTTTGAGTAGGCGCGCAACAGGCTGTCAACATCTAGACTGCCACCGGCCGCAAGTAGGCCGGGTGCATCCGAGTCGGCAGGCCAGGCCTGCTCCACATCGGGAAATGCATCCCCTCGTTGAAGCCAGGGAAGTGGGGTTTGTAAGGGCATGGGCAGAAAAATCCGGGTGTAAGAGTAAAAATAGTGCGCGGCCAAGGGGCTTGGTGGATACCAGCGGTTAGAATACTAGTTGTCGGGGCGTAGCGCAGCCTGGTAGCGCATCTGGTTTGGGACCAGAGGGTCGAAGGTTCGAATCCTTTCGCCCCGACCATTGGATAGTAAAAAAGCCGCTAAGTAAGACTACTTAGCGGCTTTTTTATTGGTAACTGAGGGGCTTTGCCAACGGCAATGCTGCATTCATGTTTGTCCGCATAGGCCTTGGGCCGGATGACGAAAGCCCCATGGTGGGGGCCCGGTGCGGGTTGGTGGCGATATGATCAGGGCCTTGCGATGCAAGCCGTCCGGTTTTTCCGACGCAATGTCGGGCAGTCTCGCAAGACCGCTGGATTCTCAGCATGTGCCCGTAGCTCAGTTGGATAGAGCAACGCCCTTCTAAGGCGTGGGTCGGGGGTTCGATCCCCTCCGGGCACACCAATTCCATGTCTCATCCGCTCCAGTCTGGCATTTAGCCAACTTTATGGTAGGTGTTTGACGACTTTCGAACAGAATTTAGTCTAGAGTGTCCGCCGTAAAACAAAGCAGCGCCTTGGCCCAATTGAGATACCCGATAGTTGCGCCCTAGTGCGAGAAATCGCACCTTCTAGGGTCCATGCATCGCATGGTTCGTCAAACTCATGCCAACGGGGAAGTAATTGCGCTTCACAGATCTATGACTACTGTCTACAAGTTCGCGAACTACACTTTTGATCCCCATGCCGGGCTTGTATACGACGGCCAACCCGTGCATCTGCCACCCAAAGAGAAAGGCTTGTTGCGGGCCTTGCTGGCGGCGCGTGGCCAGATTGTTCGCAAGGAGGATTTGATGGTCAAGGTTTGGGGCACTAACGAAACCTCGGATGAGAGCATTTCCCGCACGGTGTACCGCTTGCGCGTGGCTATGCAGTCTTCTGGCGGACCTGAAGTGGTTGAAACGGTTTACAACTCCGGTTTTCGCATTACGGCACCGGTTCGCGAGACGACCATGAAGGAGTCCTCCTCGCTTAACGCGCTGACCCACTCCATGCGTCCCAATGCCATCGCCGCCCTGATCAGTTCGCGCGAGTTCCTGGCCCGCCAGTCTGCAGAGGACATCGAAGCTGCCGCCCAGGCGGTACGTTTGGCCATCAGTTTGGACCCGTCATTTTCTGCTGCGTGGGCCACCTTGGCAGAAATTCGGATTTGCCAGGCTATGCGTTCACTGCGTCCTCCACGGGAGGCCGGTTGGTTGGCTAAGGAGGCGGCACAGACCGCACTGCAAATTGATCCCCAATCGGCTTCAGCACTTTCCATTCAGGGCTGGGTACGGGTGATGATCGAACAGGATTACGAAAACGGCCTGGACGATCTGGACCGCGCCATTGCGATTGACCCAGACTACTGGGTCGCTAACCTGCTGCGGGGCTGGGTGATGCAGGCGGTGGGGCGTCTGGATGAGTCGGTTGATATGATGCGCCGGGCGCTGGACCTGAATTCGCACAGCCACGCAGTGAATTCCAATTTGGCACTTTTTCTGTTGTTTGCGGGAAAGAACAGTGAGGCGTTGGAGCTTGCTCTGGAATTGGCAAAGCGCTTCCCTACGGTGGACAACTCGCAGGGCATTGCTTCAGTCATCGCCTCTGTCAACGGCATGCACGATGAGGCGGTGGTGTTTGGCTGGAAGGCCATGGAACTGGCGCCCCATACCCCGCTGATGCATACGCCGCTGGCTTATGCGCTGGCCTTTGCCGGACGCCATGAGGAAGCCCGTGGCGTACTAAAGGCTATTGAAGACTCGACCCTGCCACTGCCCTCCGCATCCGTCGCTCCGGTGTACCTTGCGCTGGGCGAGCGCGACAAGGCCATTGCCCTGCTGCAAGACGCCTGTGAACGCGGCATTCCGCAGTTTGCATGGACCCGCAACGACCCGCGTCTGGCGTCCCTGCGTGGAGACCCCGCAGTGGAGCGTATCTGGTCGCGCATCTGGTCCCGCCAAGTCGTTTCGGCGTAAAGCGCAGTTGTTGGTCCGACGGGGCTTGGCGTAATGACGTCGCAGCTCAACCGAGCTGCAGCGCAAGCGTTTTGACTTCGCGGTGCAGCCAGCGAAGCATGGCTGCGTCGAGCAAGGCGACATTTCCGGTGGAGTAAAAACCCGCTGTTTGCGCAGTGGCGCCATCTGCCAGATGCTGCGTTTGCGGTAAGGCCAACTGCATTTTTTCCAGCAGACGCCGGGTTTGCCGGGCCACCGGCACACCGGCTTCCATCAGGCTGGCCTGGTCGCCAATCAGGGCGGTCAACTCGGCGGCGACAAAGGCGTAGTGTGTGCATCCCAGCACTAGGCAGTCCATTTGCCCTGCTGCATTGCCAAAGCGCCCCATGGCTCGGGTGTATTGGCTGCACAGGGTCTGGATGCGGGTGGAGTCGAAGCGCTCAATGGCGTCGGCCAAGCCATCGCAAGCTTGCAAAACAAAAGTGCCTGTGCCGTGCAAGCCGTCCAATAGCTTGCGGAACTTTTCGCTGTTCAGGGTGGCGCGCGTTGCCATCACCCCTACCATCCCGGTCTTGCTGCTTGCAACTGCGGGTTTGAGGGCGGGCTCAATGCCAATGATGGGCAGTTCCGGGTAATCGGCACGCAGCGTATGAATTGCCGCCGCGGTCGCGGTGTTGCAGGCCACCACCAAGGCCTTGATGCCATGGCTGGCAATCAGGTAGTCGGCGATGGCGTGGGAGCGATTGCGCAAGATGCCGTCGTCACGCTCCCCGTAGGGTGCATAGGCGTTATCGGCCACATAGACAAAGCGCTCCAGCGGCAACTCGGCCTGCAGGGCGCGCAGCACGCTCAGGCCTCCCACACCGCTGTCAAAGACACCGATGGGGCGGGCGCTGGCTGCTGGTGCGTTCAAGGCCTTTAGCGCGCGCTTAGCGAGAGGTCACCGGAATGTTTTTGAACTCACCCGTGGCTATTTTCTTTTTCCATTCTTCGGGTCCGGTGATGTGGGCACTGGTGCCGCCGGAATCCACGGCCACGGTCACTGGCATGTCCACCACGTCGAATTCATAAATGGCTTCCATGCCCAGGTCGGCAAAGCCCACCACCCGGGCCTGCTTGATGGCCTTGCTGACCAAGTAGGCGGCACCGCCCACGGCCATCAGATAAGCGCTCTTGTGCTTCTTGATGGCTTCAATGGCGACTGGGCCGCGCTCGGCTTTTCCCACCATAGAGATCAGGCCAGTTTGCGACAGCATCATCTCGGTAAAGCCATCCATGCGGGTGGCGGTGGTGGGGCCTGCGGGGCCTACGGCTTCACCGGCCACGGGATCAACAGGGCCGACGTAGTAAATGACGCGGTTAGTAAAGTCCACGGGAAGCGGCTCGCCCTTGGCCAGCATGTCCTGGATGCGCTTGTGTGCGGCGTCGCGGCCGGTCAGCATTTTGCCGTTGAGCAGCAGGGTGTCACCGGGTTTCCAGCTGGCCACTTCTTCCTTGGTCAGTGTGTTGAGGTCCACCTTTTTGCTCTTCACATAGTCGGGCATCCAGTTGACGTTAGGCCACAGGTCCAGGCTGGGCGGGGTCAGGTACACCGGGCCGGACCCATCCATCACAAAGTGGGCGTGGCGGGTGGCCGCGCAGTTGGGGATCATGGCCACAGGCTTGCTGGCCGCATGGGTGGGGTACATCTTGATTTTGATGTCCAGCACCGTGGTCAGGCCGCCCAGGCCTTGGGCGCCAATGCCAAGCGCATTGACCTTCTCAAACAGCTCCAGGCGCAAGCTTTCCGTTTGCGTGAGCGCAGCACCGCTGGAGGATTTGGCCTGCAGCTCGTACATGTCCAGGTCGTCCATCAGGCTTTCCTTGGCCATCAGTACGGCTTTTTCGGCGGTACCGCCAATGCCTATGCCCAGCATGCCAGGTGGGCACCAGCCCGCACCCATGGTGGGCACGGTTTTGAGCACCCAGTCCACCACCGAGTCGCCCGGGTTGAGCATGATCATCTTGCTCTTGTTTTCGCTGCCGCCGCCCTTGGCCGCGACGGTGACTTCCACGGTGTTGCCGGGCACGATTTCGGTAAAGATGACAGCCGGTGTGTTGTCCTTGGTGTTCTTGCGCAGGAACTCGGGGTCTGCTACCACGCTGGCACGCAGGGTGTTGTCGGGGTGGTTGTAGCCCTGGCGCACGCCTTCGTTGATGGCGTCATCCAGGCCCCCGGAAAAGCCTTCCCAGCGCACATCCATGCCCACCTTGAGGAATACGTTGACGATGCCGGTGTCCTGGCAGATCGGGCGGTGGCCGGTGGCGCTCATTTTGCTGTTGGTCAGGATCTGGGCAATCGCATCTTTTGCCGCAGGACTTTGCTCGCGCTCGTAGGCGCGGGCCAGGTGGGAGATGTAATCGGCGGGGTGGTAGTAGCTGATGTACTGCAGGGCGGCGGCAACGGATTCGATCAGGTCAGCCTGGCGGATGGGGTTAGTCATGGTTTGTTCGAGTGGATGGTTGATCTATCGCTTAAGTTTAGCCAATCCGCCCCACCGCCAACTGACAAGCGATGTGGAGATGCGCGCAAGTCAGTGATGTGTAAGTGCTTGGCACCAACATCCGCCCAGTTTTGATTCAACCGCGGAGACACTCTACATGACCACAACGAACGCAGGCGAGAGCACTGCAACCCCACTCAACGTGTACCTACCCAGCGCCGAGTTCGCCAAGAACGCTGCCATCCCCAGCATGGCCGCATACGATGCCCTGTGCAAGGAAGCTGAGACCGATTACGAAGGCTACTGGGGCCGTCTGGCCAACGAGCTGCTGAGCTGGAAGGTGCCTTTCACCCAGGTGCTCGACGAGAGCGATGCGCCCTTCTTCAAATGGTTTGCCGACGGCAAACTCAACGCCTCCTACAACTGCCTCGACCGCAACGTCGAAAAAGGCATTGGCCACAAGACCGCCATCATCTTTGAAGCCGACGGCGGTGAAGTCACCAAGATTACCTACAAGGAACTGCTGGACAAGGTCAGCCAGATCGCCAACGGCATGCGCGGCATGGGCATCAAAAAGGGTGACCGCGTGGTCATCTACATCTCGATGTCCATCGACGGCGTGGCCGCCATGCAGGCCTGCGCCCGCATCGGCGCCACCCATTCCGTGGTGTTCGGCGGCTTCTCGGCACAGTCCTTGCGCGACCGCGTGGAAGACACCGGCGCCGTGGCCATCATCACCGCCGACCACCAGGTGCGCGGCGGCAAACTGCTGCCCCTGAAGTCGATTGTGGACGAAGCCCTGGCCCTGGGTGGTTGCGATGCGGTCAAGAACGTCTTGGTGGTCAAGCGCAGCGGCTCCGAAGTCGCCATGACCGAAGGCCGTGACACCTGGATGAGCGATGTGGTGGTGGGCCAGTCCCTGCTGTGCGAGCCAGAATGGGTGGAAGCCGAGCATCCCCTGTTTCTGCTGTACACCTCCGGCTCCACCGGCAAGCCCAAGGGTGTTCAGCACTCGACCGGCGGCTACTTGCTGCACGCGGCACTCACCACCAAGTGGACCTTCGATTTGAAGGCCGACGATGTGTTCTGGTGCACGGCCGATATCGGCTGGGTCACTGGTCACACCTACATCACCTACGGCCCCTTGGCCCTGGGCGGCACCGAAATCGTGTTTGAGGGCGTGCCCACTTACCCGGATGCCGGTCGCTTCTGGAAGATGATCCAGGACCACAAGTGCACTGTGTTCTACACCGCACCGACGGCCATCCGCTCGCTGATCAAGGCCGCTGAAGCCAAGGCTGAAGTGCATCCCAAGAGCTACGACCTTTCCAGCCTGCGCCTGCTGGGTTCGGTGGGCGAGCCCATCAACCCCGCCGCCTGGGAGTGGTACTACAAGCATGTGGGCGGCAGCCGTTGCCCCATCGTGGACACCTTCTGGCAGACCGAAACCGGTGGTCACATGATCACCCCCATGCCTGGTGCAACACCCATGGTGCCAGGAAGCTGCACGCTGCCCTTCCCGGGCATCGATGCCGCCATCGTGGACGAAACCGGCAAGGACGTGCCCAATGGCCAAGGCGGCATTCTGGTCGTCAAGAAACCATGGCCTGCCATGATCCGCAACATCTGGGGTGACCCCGAGCGTTTCAAGAAGAGCTACTACCCCGATGACTTCAAGGGCAAGTACTACTTGGCGGGCGACGGCGCTATCCGTGATGCGAAGACCGGTTACTTCACCATCACCGGCCGTATCGACGATGTGCTCAACGTGTCGGGTCACCGCATGGGCACCATGGAAATCGAATCGGCCCTGGTGAGCTACACCGATTTGGTGGCCGAAGCCGCCGTGGTCGGTCGTCCCGATGACACCACCGGTGAGGCGGTTTGCGCCTTCGTGGTGCTCAAGCGTTCGCTGCCCATGGGTGACGAGGCCAAGGCGATTGCCAAGCTCTTGCGTGACCATGTGGGCAAGGAAATCGGACCGATTGCCAAGCCCAAGGACATCCGCTTTGGCGAGAACCTGCCCAAGACCCGTTCCGGCAAGATCATGCGCCGCTTGTTGCGCTCGATCGCCAAGAACGAAGCCATTACCCAGGACACCTCGACCCTGGAAAATCCGGCCATCCTGGATCAGTTGGGCCAAGCCTACTGATCTGCGTTTGCCGCTATGAAAAAAGCCGCCCTCGGGCGGCTTTTTTCTTTGTGCGCTTGCACTTTAGTCTTGGCGCAAATCCGGCAAAAGTTGGGCCACTACGGCTTCTTCGGCGATGGCCAGTCCATGGGCGTGCATGGCGGGTGCCAACTGCGCGTCCCAAGTCGCACGGACCGTGGACGCGCCCAAGTCGCGCTCGGTGTGGGCTGCCGTACCGACCGCCTGCACATAGTCCTCATGGCCCAATCGCCAGGGCTGGGCACCGCATATCGACATGACATAGTTGGCGATCTGCAGACCGGCCCAGTCAAAATCGCCGTGGTAGCGCAGCCGGGCACCGGCCTGTGCCAATTGCATCAGCAAGACCCGCTGCGCCGCTGCGGGCATGCCCTCGGTGCAGACCAGCGGGGCGCAGGCGGCACCCAGATGGTCCGCCGCAATCGACACGATATTGGGGTTCTCGCAGACAAACACTGTCTGCTTGGCCACGGCCCAGGCGATGGGCCTGCGCAGCAATTGGCGCAGCGACAAAAAGCCGGGTTCGCCGGCCACTGCCAGCAGCGGGTTGTCGGCCTGCGTGGGCAAATTCAGCACCAGGGCCGGGCGCGCCAGCTCGTTGACCAGCACACCCGCACGGGCCCAGATGTCGCGTGTCCGTTCCGCCGGGGGCTTGGCTGCTTCGCCCACTTCGCCTGCCTCGCGCCCATCAGACCTGTCGGGCGCGCCATCGATGGGGTCATGTTGTAAAACCGCCAGCACCAGCGTGGCCGTGGCCTGTCCATTGTCCAGCGCATGGGCGTTGCCCAGGGTGTCGGCGGCCAGCTGTGCGCGCGTCAGCCCCTGCGCCGGAAGCCTTTGCAATACCGCCTGCGCGCGCTCCAGCAGCCTGGCGGCTGTGTCGGGGTCTTGTCTTGTGAGGCGTTTGATCAGGCCAAGGGATTGGGGTGTTTGCAGCCACTGGCCCAGTGCCGGGTGGGCGCTCGGTGCGCCGCTTGCCTGTGCCCAACGCGATTGCAGTAGCGCTTTGGCCGCCGCGCGGTTGACGATGGGGCCATCGAGTTGTTCTAGCGCCTCCCGCAGCGAGTGGGCAATGCCTGCGTCTTGCAGCAAGCCATTCAGTGCGACCAGATCCAGGCTGGCCGAATGGCTGGCAGACGCGCCACGCGGCGCGCGGGATGCTCGGGCAGGGCGGCCCGCAAGTTGGCTGATTGCCTCATGCTCTGCGGCGCTGAGCTTGGACAGATGCAACACGCCGTCATCACCACCCCGACGCTCAAAATAACGCCGCAGCCGCTGGCGCAGGGCGGCCAGTTCTGCACCCCCGAGCAAGCGCTCCAGTCGCGCATCGGGCTGGTTCGGCGTGGGGCTGCTCGTCATGGGGCAGGGAAGCGGCGGTCCGGGTCGTCCTCGCGCAGCTTGGCGCGTCCGTCCCAGGTCCAGCGCGACACAAACACCGCATCCACGCCTTCGCGCCGCTGCAACTGGCAGATCGAGACGCCGGGCAGTTCGGCATAGCAGGCCCATTCGCGTTCGCTGGTGATGACAAAGTCGAGGTCGAACTCGCGGATCAAGCCCATGCAGTGCGCGCGGGCCGTGTCGTCGATGCCGGCAAAGGCTTCGTCGAGCAGCATCAGGCGCGGCGCCAGCGGGCTGCCGCCCCGGCCGTAAAAACTGGAGATGGCAGCGAACAGCGGCACGGTAAGGCCCAGTGCGCGCTCGCCGCTGGAGGCCGGGCCGGAGAGCTTGCGCCACTGGCCGTCCTGCTGGCGCTGCACCCGAAAGCGGTGCCAGCGCCGGTAGTCCAGTGCGCGGGCCAATTGGTCGATCAGGCTGCTGCCTGCGTTGCTGGTGTCGGCATCGGCGCGGGCGCGCTCCATGACAATTTGCTGCTGCAGCATGGCACCCACCACGCGCCGGTCTTGCGCAGACCAAAGGTCGGCGCTGGTGTGCAGCAGGCGTTCGCGCGCAATCTCCAGCCCGGCGGGTGCGCCTTCTTCCGGCGTGAGCGCCTGCCACTGCAAACGGTAGCGCACGCCCGTGGAGGTGGGGCGTTTGTGCAACTCGTCGTTGATGGCGCCCACCTGCTTGTCCGCCGCGCGCATCAGTTGCTGGATGACGGCCGCAATCTCGGCCTGCAAATGGTTCTCCAGCACCTCGCGCTCCCTGGCGGTGAGCAACTCGCTGCGCTGGGAGATGTCGTCGCTCAAGTGCGCGGCCAGGGTGTCGGGCCGCTCGGGTCGGTTCTGGTAAATGATGTGAACCGTGAAGCCCCAATCGTTGGCCTGCGAGCTGGCCTGGTGGCCCAGGGCGCTTAAGCTGCGCTGCAGCTCGGTCAGGTCTTGTGAGACCTGGCGCTGTATGCGCTCCCAACTCGATGCGTCGTCGGCAATGTGCGCCAGTGCCTGTTCGGCCCGGCGTGCCAGTTGCAGCGCGGGTTCTATGGTCCAGGCGCTGCTGGTGTCGGGCAGGGCCAGGTCGGGCAGGGCGGACGCCAGCAGGCTGCTTTGCGCAAAGCGTTGCAAGCGCTCCACGGCCTGGGTGCGACCCGCGCTGCGATCTGTCAGCAGGGCCTCAGCGGCCTCGGCGCGGGTGCGGGCAACGGCGCGTGCTTCACCGGCCTGGGCCACGCTGCTGTGCCGGACCTGGGCATCGGTTTCTGCCGCCTCCACGGCCTGCGCCGCAGCACCGAGTTGCTGGCGCAGCGCCTGCACCTGCACGCCCACCGACTCCAGCAAAACGGTATAGCGCGCCTGCGCCGATTCGGCGCGTTCGCTGGCGCTCAGCAAGGCTTCCTCGCGCTGCTCCAAGGCCTCCTGTGCCACGGTCTCGCGCTGGCGCTGTTGCCGGTGCTGTGGCGAGGCACTGTGCCAATCGCGCGCCGCTTGTACCAGCTGCTGCTGGGCCTGGCTGAAGCGCTCCACGGCGCTGGCCACGGCTGGCAGCGCGCTTTCGGCCAAGGGCAGGTGCAGATCGGTGGCGTCCTGTTCCAGCTGGGCGCGCGCGGTTTGCAGATCGGCTTCGGCCACGCGGCAGGGGGCGTCGGACTGGTCCAGCCGCATGCGTGCCTGCAGCACCGCTTGCCCGGCGCTGGCGGCGGCGTGCAGAGCGGCGCGCAGCGGGTCGTCGCCTGGAGCGCCGCGCCATTCCTGCTCGGCCTGGCGCCGCTCGAACGCCAAGGCCTCGAAGCGCTGCAAAAGGGCGCTCAGTTCGCCCGCCAGTGCCTGCAGACGCGCGGTGATTTCTTCCAACCGACGCTGCCTGGCCTGGGCGCGTGCCGTGCTGCCGATATAGACGGCCTCTGGCTTGCTCCAGGCGCCGGCCAGATTGCCCAGGCGAAAGCGCCCGTCGCAGGCGACCCAGGATTCGGCGGCGCTGTCATCCACGCCAGCGCAGGCCACGCTGGCCAGCAGCTGCGCTACCAGCGTGGGCGCCAGTGCGCTGTGCTCGGGTATGTCGGGCAGCAGGTAGCTCAGCAGGTTGCTGCCCTGCACCTTGGGGCGCAGCTGCCATTGGCTATCCCAGAGTGGCGCACCCGTGGCATCGGTCAGGTCCCCGTCTGGAGCAATCCAGGCATCCAGCAGACCGCTGGCCTCCAGCGCGGCCTCCAGGCCGGCGCGCTCGGTGGGTGACAGACCGGGCTGGAAGTCAATCACCTGCCACAGGGCGGCACCGGCGCGGCCCTCGCGCACCTGTGCCGCGCGTGTGGCGGGCGCCGGTGGAACGGCATCCACACCGGCGGCCAGGCGGGACTGCTCACCGGTGAGGCGGGTGCGCTCGTCCTGCAGGTTGTTTCTTTCCTGCTCCAGTGCCGATTGGCTTCCCGCCTGTAGCAGGGTGGCCTGCTGGTAGGCCGCGGTGAGGGCGGCGTGGGCCGGGTTCGGTCCCTCCAGACCCAGGGTCCAGGTGGCGAGTTGTTCCAGCGCCGGTGCCCCATCCCATTGCAGCTGCTGCAGACCGGCGCAATGCGCTGCCCAGGCGTCTTGCAGGGCCTCGCTGGCGTCTTCTGCCTGCTGGTCGGCGGTGGCGCGCAGCTCGGCTGCTTCTTCGAGTTCGGCCTGGCGTTCGCGCTGCGCTTCCTGCCTTATGTGCAAGGCGGCCTGTCGTGCTGCGACGCTGGCATGGCGCTGCTCCAGAAGGCGGATGTCTGCGCGGCGGGCAGAGGCGGCCTCCTGCAGTGCGGCGGCTGCAGAGCCGAGCTGTGCCAGGGGCAGTTCTGCCAACTGCGCGGGCTCCAGGGTCTGCAGTGGGTTGTCCGCCAATGCCACTGCGCTGCCCGCAGCCTCGGCATCCAGGGCGCATTGGCTGCGTGCGCACTCCAGTGCGTGGCGGGCCGCGTCGAGTCGCTGCTCGGACTGGCGGCTTGCATGCTCTTCACCCCGCAGCTGCTGGCGCGAGGTATCGCGTTGTTCGGCGCAACGGCTGGCTTCTGCTTGGCGCTCCCTGGCGTCCTGTTCGTACTGGCCCAGGCGGTTGGCATCTTGGTTGGCCGGGTCGCTTTGCAGCGTCAGCAGACGTTCGCGGGCGCCGGCCAGCAGCCGCTTGGCAGTCTCCAGTGCCGTGGTGGATTCGGCTTCTGTCGCTTGCGCCTGTTGCAAGGTCAGTTGGGTCTGGTTGCGCTCCTCGCTGGCCTTGTCATAGGCGGTCTGCGCCTGGCGCAGCTCCTTGGCCTGGCGCCTTGTGAGCGTGCCGGCGTAGCTGCGGTAGCGCTGCTCAAACTGTTTGACGGCCTGCTCCAGTTGGCGGGTTTCTTCCAGTTGCTTGCGGTCCTCTTCGAGCTGGTTGAGCGCCTCGGCCACATCGGCCAGCAGCTCAGACGGCATGGGCGGCAGGGCCTCGGTCAGCGCGTGCGACAGGCCGGCCTCATCGGGCTTTTTGGAGAGCTGCGGCTGGCGCAGCTGGATCAGGGTGTCCATCAGCGCGTCGTAGCGTTTGCTGCCCAGCTGAAACAGGCGCTCGTCCACGGCGCGGCGGTAGCTCTGCGCCGTATCGAACACCTGGCCGCGCCCCTCCACCGCCTCGCGCAGGCGCTCGCGGGTCAGCACCACTTTTTGCTCACTGGTGAGCCACAGGTCCTGGCCTATGCGCGGGCCGCCACCTTGGGCTGTGCCCTCCAGCAAAAAGAACCAGCTGTCCACCGCCGTCTTACCGGCCACCGCCGACAGCCCGGCACCCAGGGTGAGGTAGTGCTTGGTGCCGTTGGCATCGACCCGGCCAAACTCAATCCAGGTGTAGCCGATGCGGCGTTGGTAGCTGCCCATCAGCAGGTTCCAGGACATGCGTTTGCCGTTGTCGGCGTCGGGCTCTATGCGCGAGGGCCGCAGTTGCGCGTCAAACAAAAATGGCAGCGTCAGCGACAGCACCTTGGACTTGCCGGTGCCGTTGTTGCCGCGCAGCAGCAGGTGGCCGTCGCGGAACCAGAACTCCTCGCTGTCGTAGTGGAACAGCTCCACCAGACCCAGGCGCAGGGGTTGCCAGCGTTCGCGCAGGGGAACCGGAAGTGCAGGGCGATCGATGGGCGCTGCTTGTGGAGGGGCATCAAAGAGGGAGTCGGTCATAGGTCAAACAGCGATTTTTTGTTTGGGGCTTTGCGCGTTGCGGGTAGCTCGATCTCGGCGCTGCCGATGGCAAAGCGCGTGATGGCGGCCAGTGGGCGCACCTCACCATCGGCGCGGGCAATGAGTTGCAAGCGGTGCAGCTTGTCCAGCGCGATCTCGGCCAGCTCCACTTCGGCGCCCGGCTCGCGGGCCGACTTGCGCCAGTAGCGACCATATTGGTCCACCGCAGCACGCAAAAAGGCCGCTACTGCGGCGTCGGTGAGTACGGGTTGCGCATCGCGCAGGGTCTTGGCCAAATGCTCGGCCACCAGCAGCGTGGCGTGGGCTTCGGTGCCTTCGGCGGGCATGGAAACATCGGTGAGCTGGCCGGTCTCGTCGGTCAGGGCCAGGCCTTCGGCGCGTTGCTCGGGCGTAAGTCCCGTGGCCTCGCAGATCCGGCTGGCCAGTGGGCCGCGCTGGTTGAGAAAGTAGGCCAGGGTTTGGGCGTCCAGGGTGGCGCCATACACCACCGGGTCATCGAGCAGGCGGCGTGTCAGTTGGTGGCGCATGGCGTCGCGTCGGCCCTGCTCGCCATCGGCCTCCTGCTCGGCCACCAGTGACTGCAGCCGCTCTTCGAAGGTGACGGGTGCCTGCTCTGCGGGCCAGGTGGAGGGGCCGCGCACCGCTGCCAGCATGCCCGCCAGCATGCGCCGCTGCACATCGTAGAGCGCGTCGGACTGGGCGCCGCCGTTGTCGTGAATGAAATGCTCTTCATCGCCGGCCACGCGCTGCAACACACCGTACTCCAGCAGCGTGCGGCAGACACACACCAGCTCGCGCCGCTCGGTGGCACCGCGCAGCGTGAAGGCAAAGCCACGCGAGGCCAATGCCGGGTCGGCGGCGAGTTGCATCAGGCGCTCGCCCAGCAGTTGCAGCGTGATTTGCGCATCGGCGCGTTCCAGCACGGCGCAGGCCAGACACAGCAGCACATAGCGGCGCCTGTCATAGCCCAGCAGGCCGCGCGTGGCATCTGCCAGATCGGCCGGGCGTTTGAACAGGCGCGCGCCATCGCGCTCCACATGCAGGGGCCAAGCGGCCTCGCGCGCAAACCATTCGCGCAGGCGCTCGGCCTGGCGGCGCACGCTCGGGAAATCTTCATGCGCCGCGCTCATCAAGGGGCGCATCAGCAGGGCGCGCAAGGCCCGGCTGAACTCGTCCTGCGCCCGGGCTTTTTGCAGCTCGCCCAGGCGCTGGCTGTCCGGGCGGGGCGCTGTGCGGCCCTTGGCGGTGCTCATGGCCGCTCCTGCGTCAGCGCTATCGTCAGCCAATGGTCGCGGCCCGAAAAGGTGCCGCTCGGCGTGTGGATGTGGGCCAGCGTTGAGGCGCCCAGCGGCTCCATGCGGATGCTCAGCAGACCGTCGCCGGTCTGGCGCTCCACCGCCTGGTTCGGGTCGGCCTGTTCTGCCAGCGCCTCACCGAGCAGGCTCAGCAGCAGGCCAAAGGCGTGCGTGTCGAGCTCGCCTAGCTCCGATAGCCGCAGGGGTTTGCCGGTGGCCAGGCGCAGGCGGGCGGCCTCCACCTGGCGCGATTCCTCGCTCAGTGTTTGCGCCATCAGGGCGCGCTCGGCACTGCGGTCGCGCACCCTGGCCAAGGGTCCGCGCGGTGCGGCCTCGCCATATTCGCGCAGACGCGGGTTGATCTGCAGCGGTGGCGCATCGGCCCAGGGGGTGCTGGCAGGGATGTCTTCGTCGGCCTGCACGTTGAGCGACAAATGCCTTGCCGGTTGCAGCGCAAAGGCTGCGCGCGCCAGGCGGTGGCCTTGGGCTTCGCTGTCGCAGGCGGCAAACCAGGCAGCCAGCGTGCGCAAATCGGCCGAGCGGTCACTGCGCCCGCTGCGCCGCTCGTTCAAGGTGGCAATGGCGCCCAGCAGTTGCGGAATGGCAGCTCTTGCCCGCCCGCGCAGCAGCTCGGCCTGGGGTGGCTCGGTACCGGTGGACAGAAACCAGCCGCGCAAGCCCCGCCAGCGTTCGCGCCAAGCCTGCCAGCGGCGCAGGCGCTCATCGGTCTGGTCCTGTGCATCGCCCGGCGCCGCGTCGCGTGCCTCGCGCTCGGCAATTTGCAAGAAGACGCTGTCCATGCGCGGTGCCAACTGCGCAATGAGCTGGGCGATGGTGTCGGAGCGGCGCACCAAATCGCCCAAAAAACGGTCCAGGTAATCGATCAGGCGGCGCTTGTAGGCAATGATGGTGTGGGCCTGCGCTTGTTGCAGTTCCAGGCTGCGCGCCACGCCGGCCATAAAGGCCTGTGCGTTCTCAGCCAGGTCGGTGAACACGCCCACCAGGTCGCGCAAAATTTGGTGTGCCTTGGCCACATCCAGCGCATCGTCTGCAGTCTCAGCGCCAGGGTTGAGCAATTGGCTCAGCGCCTGCAATCGGCTGGCAATGTCTTCGAGCGCCACGGTTTGCAACTCGGCGCGGCGCTGCAGGGTTTGAAAAAACACCAGCAAAGCGGCCTCAACGGCCTCGCCTTCATGCGACAGACGGTACAAAAAGCGTGCGCGGTAAAAGTCGCTCAGGGAGGAAACGCGCGCCGTGTCGGGCTGCGACTCCAGATTGCCCCATTCGGCCAGCTGGGTCAGCGCCGCGTTCACCTCTTCCATCCGCGGCATTGCATCGGGCCAGACCGCTTCGGCCAGCACTTCATCCGGGCGCAGTTGCAGCCGGTACTGCCGTTTGGCGGCGGCAAACACATTCATGATGCAGCGGTAGAAGGCGGATTTTTCGGCACTCAGATGCCGGAAGAGCTCGGCTGCGGTGGGGTCGTTCAAGGGTCTGTGCCTATTGAGCCATTACCCAGGCTACCAGCTTTCTGGCTTCGACCTCGGTGACCTGTGGGTTGGAGGGCATCGGCACAGGGCCCCAGACGCCACCGCCGCCCTGCATCACCTTGGTTGCCAGGCGCGCTGGGGCTGCCTTGTCGCCACGGTATTTAGCGGCCACGTCCTTGTAGGCGGGACCCACCACCTTCTTGTCGATGTTGTGGCAGCTCATGCAGTTCTTGCTGGTCGCCAAGGCCAGATCTGCCCATGCTGGCAGCGCGCTCAGCAGGCAGGCAGCGACCAGCAGCAGTGGGGATTGACAGCGTTTCATGAAGTTCTCCGCAATACATTACAGTGGGCCCACGATTGTAGGGATGGCATGGCACTTGATTTTGTGTCGGGTTTTATTTCAGGAGGCTGCATGTATTTCTTAGGCTTGGGTCTGGTGCTGATGGCCCTGAAATTTCTGGAGATCGGACCTGTGGCCAACCTCTCCTGGGTCTGGGTGCTGACGCCCTTTGGTCTGGCGGTGGCTTGGTGGGCCTGGGCGGATGCCTCTGGTTTCACCAAGAAGCGCGCCATGGAACGTGAGAACGCGCGCAAGAATGCGCGCATCGACCGGAACCGGGACAACCTAGGAACCCTGGGGAAATCCAGGAAGCGCTAAAGGCCACCTCGATCGGTGGCCGCGGTTGGCCTAAAAGTTGTCGAGCACGGCGCCCTTGCTGGCAGTCGATGCATTGAAGGCAAACTTGGCCTGCACACCGCGGGTGTAGCGTGGTGCCGGTGCGCTCCAGGCGGCGCGGCGTTTGGCGATCTCAGCGTCCACCACATGGAGTTCCAAAATCAGCTGGCGCGCGTCTATGGTGATGGAGTCGCCTTCTTGCACAAGGGCAATCAGCCCGCCCACTGCCGCCTCGGGCGCCACATGGCCCACCACCATGCCCCAGGTGCCCCCGGAGAAGCGGCCATCGGTAATCAGGCCCACGCTTTCGCCCAGTCCCGCACCAATCAGCGCGCCGGTGGGGGCCAGCATTTCGGGCATGCCGGGGCCACCCTTGGGGCCGAGATAGCGCAAGACCATCACGTCTCCTGGCTTGATCTTGCCGGCCAGAATCGCTTGCAGTGCCGACTGCTCGTCCTCAAACACGCGGGCCGGGCCGGTCATCACCGGGTTCTTCAGGCCGGTGATCTTGGCCACTGCGCCTTCTGGTGACAGGTTGCCCTTCAAAATAGCCAAGTGGCCCTGGGCGTACATCGGCTTGTCAATGGGGCGTATCACATCCTGGTCGGCGCGCGGCACATCGGGCACGTCTTTAAGCACCTCGGCAATGGTCTGGCCGGTGATGGTGATGCAGTCGCCGTGCAGCAGTCCGGCGCTCAGCAGCGTCTTCATGACCTGGGGAATGCCACCGGCCTGGTGCAGGTCTACCGCTAGGTACTTTCCGCTGGGTTTGAGGTCGCACAGCACCGGGGTCTTGATGCGCACGCGCTCGAAGTCGTCAATCGACCATTCCACCTCTGCGGCGTGCGCAATGGCCAGAAAGTGCAGCACGGCATTGGTCGAGCCCCCTGTGGCCATGATGACGGCCACGGCGTTTTCAATCGATTTGCGGGTGACGATGTCGCGCGGCTTGATATCTTTTTTGATGGCCTCGATCAGCACCTTGGCCGACTCCTTGGCCGAGTTCATCTTCTCGTCGTGCGGATTGGCCATGGTGGAGGAATAGGGCAGGGAGATGCCCAAGGCCTCAAAGGCCGAACTCATGGTGTTGGCCGTGTACATGCCGCCGCAGGAACCGGTGCCGGGAATGGCGCGCAGCTCGATCTGGTGCAGGTCCTCGTCGCTCAGGCGCCCGGCCGCGTTCTCGCCCACGGCCTCAAAGACGCTGACGATGTTGAGGTCGCGGCCCTGGTATTTGCCCGGCAGGATGGTGCCGCCATAGACATAGATGGCCGGCACATTGGCGCGCAGCATGCCCATCAGGCCGCCGGGCATGTTCTTGTCGCAGCCGCCCACCACCAGCACGCCGTCCATCCACTGGCCCTGCACGCAGGTCTCTATGCAGTCACTGATGACTTCGCGGCTGACCAGTGAGTACTTCATGCCCTCGGTGCCCATGGCCATGCCATCGGAAATGGTGGGGGTGCCAAACACCTGCGCATTGCCACCGGCCTCTTCAATGCCGGCGATGGCCGCGTCCGCCAACCTTTGCAGGCCGCTGTTGCAGGGGGTGATGGTGCTGTGGCCGTTGGCCACACCGACCATGGGTTTCTTGAAGTCGCTTTCCTCGTAGCCCATGGCGTAGTACATGGAGCGGTTGGGCGCGCGCGACTTGCCCTCGGTGATGTTCTTGCTGCGGGGGTTGAGTGTGACCGGTTTGGTGTCCATGGGGTTCTTTGAATAGGGCGTGCAATGTGGCGCTGCAGTGTCACAGAAAGCGGGGCTGCGGTTTTGCTCTTGTCTGTGAGTCCCTGTGGCGCGCACGGAATCCACGGTCCGGGCGCACGGGCTCCGTGCACAATGCAGGCCATGTTGATACATCCCCAAATCGATCCCGTCGCCCTGCAAATCGGCCCCCTGGCCGTGCACTGGTACGGAGTGACCTACTTAGTGGCCTTTGGCCTGTTCCTTTTCTTGGCCAAACTGCGCCTCAAGCACGCACCCTATGCCAGCATGACCGGCGCCTCGGCCTGGAGCTACAAGGACATCGAAGACTTTTTGTTCCTGGGCGTGATGGGCGTGGTGTTGGGCGGGCGCATTGGCTATTGCCTGTTTTACAAGCCGGGCTATTACGCCAGCCATCCGCTGGAAGTGTTTTTTGTCTGGCAGGGCGGCATGAGTTTTCATGGCGGCATGCTCGGCGTGGCCGCAGCCGGGGTCTGGTTTGCCTATTCACGTTCCAAGCCGTTCTTGCAGGTGGCCGATTTTGTGGTGCCCTGTGTGCCCACGGGCCTGGCCTGCGGGCGGGTGGGCAACTTTATCAACGGTGAGCTGTGGGGCCGCGTGGCAGACCCTTCCCTGCCCTGGGCGATGGTGTTTCGTGGCGCGGGTGACGCGCCGCGCCACCCCTCGCAGGTCTACCAGTTCCTAATGGAAGGCTTGCTGCTGTTTGTTTTGCTGTGGTGGTATGCCCGCACTGCGCCGCAGCAGGGAAGGGTGGCGGCAGCGTTTTTGTTTGGCTATGGCGTGTTCCGCTTTATCGCCGAGTTCTTTCGCGAGCCGGACGCGCACCTGGGCCTGCTGTCGCTGGGCATGAGCATGGGGCAGTGGCTGTGCATCCCCATGATTTTGTTGGGCGCCGGGCTTTGGCTTTATGCGGGGCGTTCTGCCAAGCCGGGCAATGCGTTGTGATGGATGGCGCCATCGAGGTCACGCAAGATGGCCCAATCACCACGGTCACCCTGCACAACCCGGACAAGCTCAATGCCATGTCGCGCGCCATGTGGCGCGAGCTCAAGGCGGTGTTCGAAGCCATCCAAGCCGACGCACATTGCCGCTGCGTGCTGGTGCGCGGCGCAGGCTCCCATTTCTGCGCTGGTGGCGACATCGCCGAGTACCCGGGCTTTCGCTTTGACGAGGCCGCGCTGCGCCGCTTCCACGAGCAAGAGGTGTGGGGCGCGCTGGCTGCCATGCTGGCCTGCGATGTGCCACTGATTGCCCAGATTCAGGGCGCCTGTATGGGCGCCGGGGTGGAAATTGCCAGCACCTGCGACCTGCGTTTGGCGGGCGAGGACGCCAACTTTGGCGCTCCGATTGCCCGTCTGGGCTTTCCGATGGCGCCCAACGAAGCCGCTCTGGTGGGTGGCGCCGTGGGCGAGTTGACGGCGCGCGCCATGCTGCTGGGTGCCGAAGTGTTTGGCGCTGCGCACATGGCGGCACAGGGTTTTCTGACCAGGGTGTTGCCAATGGCCGAACTGGAAGCCGCTTGTTTAGGCCTGGCGCGGCGTGTGGCCACCTTGGCCCCGCAAGCGGCGCGTTTGAACAAGCAAACCCTGCGCGCCCTGAAGAAGGGCGAGCAGATTGAAAACCCTTACGCCTATGCCGCAGCGCCCGAGCACCGGGAGGGCATCAGCGCCTTTATCGCCAAACGCAAACCCCAGTTCTGAACCGATGCGCACCAAGAGTCCACCATGAGCAAGCTGCCAATCAACGCCAATTTGTTTGCCGCCCTGCGCGCGGGCTTTCCTGCGGACCTGCAATCGGTGGCGGTAGAGACCGATAGCGGCCTTTGCTACTCCTGGCAGGACCTGGAAGAGGGCACGGCCATGCTGGCCAACCTGCTGGAGTCGCTGGAGTTGCCCACCGGTTCACGCATTGCGGTGCAGGTGGAAAAGTCGGTGGAGGCGCTGATGCTGTACCTCGCCACGCTGCGCGCCGGCCTGGTTTACCTGCCGCTCAACACCGCCTACCAAGCCGCTGAGATGGCCTATTTCATAGCGGACGCCCAGCCGGCCGTGGTGGTCTGCTCCGGGCGCAACTTTGGCTGGCTCAGCAAGCTGGCCTTTGTGGCAGGCACAAGCTATGTGTTTACGCTCAATGAGGATCGCAGTGGCTCCCTGCTGGAACGTGCCGCCCCGTTGGGCCGCAGCCACCCTGTGGCGCAGCGTTCCTGCGACGATTTGGCCGCCATCATCTACACCAGCGGCACCACCGGGCGCAGCAAGGGTGCCATGCTGTCGCACGGCAATCTGCTGAGCAACGCGCAACTGCTGCACCAGGCCTGGGGCTGGCGCAGTGCGCAGGAGGGCGGTGATGTGCTGGTCCATGCGCTGCCGATCTTCCATGTGCATGGCTTGTTTGTGGCCATTCACGGCGCGCTCTTGAGCGGCAGCAAGATGCTCTGGATGGGCAGGTTCGACGTGCGCACCGCATTGAATTATTTTTCGCGTGCCACCTTGTTCATGGGCGTGCCCACCCTGTATGTGCGCCTGCTCGCCGAGCCGGGACTGAACCGCAACGCGGTGCGCAGCATGCGCCTGTTTGTCTCGGGCTCCGCACCGCTGTTGATGGAGACCTTTGCCGACTGGCAGGAGCGCACCGGCCACACCATTCTGGAGCGCTATGGCATGAGCGAGACCATCATGCTGACCTCCAATCCCTATTTTTCAAAAGAGGGCGAGCGCAAGGGTGGCACGGTGGGTCGCGCCCTGGCGGGCGTGCAGTTGCGCGTGGTGGCCGATGACGGCCAGGCCCTGCCCACAGGTGAGGTGGGCGGCATTGAGGTCAAGGGCCCTGGCGTGTTCCAAGGCTACTGGAACATGCCCGAAAAAACGGCGGAAGAATTCACGGCCGACGGCTTCTTCAAGACCGGCGATGTGGGTCGCGTCGATGCCCAGGGCTATGTGACCATTGTTGGGCGCAGCAAGGACATGATCATCAGCGGCGGTTATAACGTCTATCCGGCCGAGATCGAGGGCACTATCAATGCCCTGCCCGGTGTGGCCGAGAGCGCGGTGGTCGGGGTGCCGGACACTGACTTTGGCGAGGTGGGTGTGGCAGTGGTGGTTGCCAGGGCGGGTGCAGTGGCGCCTGAGTCCGCCGCGATCCTGGCGGCATTGCGCTCCACGTTGGCAAACTTCAAGATACCCAAGCGCTGTTATGTGGTGGCTGAGTTGCCGCGTAATGCCATGGGCAAGGTGCAAAAAAACCTGTTGCGCGCGCAGTATGCAAAAGAGCAGGTTGCGCGCTGACTAGCTGCCATTTTTTGAACCGGCGCCAACCCTGTCACGACCCCACCATGCACAAACTATTAGCACACCAGTTCAAGCAGGCAATGGGCCTGGAGCCGTCAGAGTTTCTGGCGGTGCAGCAAGAATTGCAGCTGCTGGCGCAAACCGCTGGGCTGTCGCCACAGGCGAAGCAGGCGCTGGCCAGCGTTGGCAGTCTCGTGCAGCAGGTGGACCAGGCCTATGTGCAAAATGACCAGGACCTGAAGCGCAAGACCCGCAGTCTGGAACGCAGCGCGGCCGATCTGTTGCAGAGCAATGCGAGGCTGGATGAAGAACTTGTCAGCCGCACCCGCGCCATCGACGCGCTGCGCAGCACAGCGATTGGCCTGATGGGGTTTGTGGATATAGACACAAGCGATGTCATGGACGATAGCCTGGAGAGTCTGTCGGTTCTGATGGGTGAATTGGTGCGGCAAAAGCAAGAGAGCCAGCGCGATCTGCATGCCGCGCTGACGGACCTGGCGCACCAAAAGTTTGCGCTCGACCAGCACGCCATTGTCAGTATCACCGATGCCCTGGGCGTGATCACCTATGCCAATGACAAGTTCTGCCAGTTCAGTGGTTTTTCGCGCTCGGAGATTCTGGGCCAAACGCACAAGCTGATCAACTCGGGCGTCCACCCCCCTTCCTTTTTTGCCGACATGTGGTCGACTCTCCTGGCGGGCAAGGTCTGGCACGGCGAGATCTGCAACCGTAGCAAGACCCATGAAATGGTTTGGGTGAATGCCACACTGATGCCGCTGCGTGATGAGGTGGGTAAGCCGACCTTCTTTATCGCCATACGCACCGACATCACCGAACGCAAGCAAACGGAGTCCAGCGTCAAGGCTGCACAGGCGCGGCTGCGCGAAGTGACAGAGAACGTGCCGGTGGCGATTTTCCAGTACCACATGGGAGACGCCGGTGACTACCTCATACCCTTTATGAGCCACGCCATCCACGCCATCTGTGGTGCGCGCGCCGAAGACATCATGCAGGACGCCCGTTTGTTGGTGGAGCGAGTGCATCCGCAGGATCGCGCGGTGTTTGCCGCCAGCCTGGGACCTGCGAATGCGCAATCCAGACCGCAGATCTTGGACTTCCGCATGCTGCACAGTGACAGTGGACAAACCGTCTGGGTGTATGGGGAGGCCGATCCGCGACAGTTAGCCCAAGGTAACTGGGTTTGGAACGGCTACTTCACCGATGTGACCGATGCCAAGAAAGTTGCCGCTGAATTGCAAAGGGCCAGAGACCAGGCGGTGGCGGCCAGTCGTGCCAAGTCTGATTTTTTGGCCAATATGAGCCACGAAATCCGCACGCCCATGAATGGTGTTTTGGGCATGGCCGAGTTGCTCCTAGATACCCAACTCGATGCCGAGCAGGCGGAATACGTCAATATGGTCAAAGGCTCTGCCGATGCACTGCTGCGGGTGATCAACGACATCCTTGATTTTTCTAAGATTGAAGCCGGCAAGCTGCTGATTGAGCAGATTCCCTTCCATTTGGCGCAGACCATGGAAGCAACCCTGAAGGCGGTGGCGCTGCGCGCGCGTGACAAGGGGCTGGAGCTGCTGTGTGACATTGATCACAGCTTGCCCCTAGCCGTGGTGGGTGACCCGGGCCGGTTGCGTCAAATTCTGGTGAACTTGATCGGCAACGCCATCAAGTTCACCAAGACGGGTAGGGTCATCGTGCGTGCCGCCTATGCCAGCGAGGATGCCGACGGGCTGTTGCTGCATTTCTCGGTGCACGACACCGGTATCGGCATTGCAACCGACAAGCTGGGCAGCATTTTCGAAGCCTTCGCGCAGGAGGACAGCTCTACCACCCGCCGCTTTGGTGGCACTGGCCTGGGTCTGACCATTTGCGCGCGCTTGGTCGGTGCACTGGGTGGCAAGATATGGGTTGAAAGCGAGTTGGGCCTTGGCAGCGCGTTTCACTTCACCATGCGCATGCAGGTGGACCACAGCCAGCCACAGCTGGAAGTTTCGGAGGTTCCATTGAAGGGCCTGCGAATGCTGGTGGTGGATGACCTGGAGGTCAACCTAGAGCTGTTGGCGCGGGCCCTCGCATCCGAGGGCATTGAAGTGCACAAGGCACTATCGGGCGTGCGGGCGTTGGAATGGCTGGCCGTTGAAAGCGCGGATGGCCCGCCTTGCGACCTCATCTTGCTCGACGCCATGATGCCGCAAATGAATGGCTTTGAACTGGCAAAGTGCATTGCAGTGCTGCCCAACTGCAAGGCGATCCCCATGGTGATGCTGTCGAGCTCGGGCCTGCCCACGGATGCAGAGCGCGCGCTAGAAGTTGGCATCGCCGCCTATATTGCCAAGCCGGTTTCACGGCCCGACCTGCAAAAGCTGTTGGCCAGTGTCATGAACCTGCATAGGGGCCGCCCGAAGCTGGCGCAGGCTCTGGCGCCTGCGGCTCAAGAACGCCGGGCATTGGATGTGCTGCTGGTGGAGGACAACACCATCAACCAGAAGCTGGCCATCGCGCTGCTGGAGCGTTGGGGGCACCGTGTGACAGTTGCGGAGAATGGCGAAGTGGCGGTACAGCAGGTGGCAGGGCACGCGTTTGATGTGGTGCTGATGGACATGATGATGCCGGTAATGGACGGCCTGGAGGCCACGCGCATCATTCGCGCCATGCCTGCAGCTGCAGCCAGCGTGGCGATTGTTGCGATGACAGCCAATGCCATGGAGTCAGATCGGGAGCGGTGTCTGGCGGTGGGCATGAATGACTACATATCCAAACCCATTCGGGCACACGAATTGCAGGAGTTGCTGCAAAAAGTGAGCGAGAAGCGCGCTGGTGCGGTTGCGGGTACCGATGCTGCTATAAGGCAGAGTTTTGACTATTCCGAGGGCTTGCGTGAGATGGACCAGGAAATTTTTGAAATCATCGCACAGACCTTTTTGGACCAGTGGCCGCAGGACCTGCAGAAGCTACGCGTCAAACTGCTGGCGGAGGAGCCGGTGCCGGTGCTGCACGCGGCGCATGCGCTCAAGGCCACGCTAGCCCTGTTTGGTGCGGACCCTGCAAGTGAATTGGCCTCGCGCATAGAACGCTTGGCCGAGCAGGGTGATCTTTTGGCGGTTGGTTTGTTGCTGGAGTCTTTCGTTGTGGAGGTGGATTTTTTTCGACAGGCCTTGCGCTGCAGTTTGTCGGTTTGAGGCGATTGCTGGACGTGAATCAGACTAAGATGCCAGTTCAAAAATAACGAGTTGGAAACGCTGTGCCACAACAAGTCCTCATTGTCGATGACACCGAAATCAACTTGATTCTCTTTGGTGCACTGGTCAAAAAGCTCGATAACTGCCATGCGCATGTTTTTGCAGATGCGCGCCAAGCGCTGGCTTGGGTTACCGATAACGTCCCCGACCTGATCATTGTGGATTACATGATGCCTGAGCTCGACGGCATCGAGTTTATTCGCTTGGTGCGCAACATGCCCAAGCACAAGTTGGTGCCTATCCTCATGATCACGGCCAACGACCAGAAGCAGATTCGCTACAGCGCGCTGGACATTGGGGCCAACGATTTCCTGCCCAAGCCGATTGACAAAGTGGAGTTTTTGGCAAGGGCCCGCAATATGCTGAGTCTGAACGAAGCGCGCAAGCACATGGCCGACCATGCATCTTGGCTGGCGGGCGAGGTGCGCAAGGCGACGCAAGAAATTGTGCTGCGCGAGCGCGAAACGGTTTTTCGCCTGACCAAGGCGGCCGAATACCGCGATCCGGAGACCGGCGCGCACATATTGCGCATGTCCCATTACTCGATGCTGATCGCCCGCGAGCTGGGGTTGTCCGAAGAGGATCAGCAACTGCTGCTGGAAGCGGCACCGATGCACGACATCGGCAAGGTAGGTATTGCTGACAACATTTTGCTCAAGCCTGGGCCACTGACGCCCGAGGAATTCGAGGTCATGAAGCAGCACGCCACCTTCGGCTATGAACTGCTGGCAGGCAGTGCCTCCAAGCTTTTGCAGGCTGCGGCTGAAATTGCCAAAGGGCACCATGAAAAGTTTGACGGCAGTGGCTACCCGGGTGGCATCAGTGGCCAAGACATACCGATCTTTAGTCGCATTGTGGCGGTGGCCGATGTGTTTGATGCGCTGACTTCCGAGCGTCCGTACAAAAAGGCATGGAGCCTGGAGGCGGCTGTGGATTTTTTGAAGAACGGCGCCGGCACACATTTCGATCCGGCCTGCGTCAAGGCCTTTCTGGACGCCTGGGAGCAGGTCGAGGTGGTGCGCAACACATACCAGGAAGACTCGTTGCCTGTGGCCGATCTGTAAATTGCAGGCCTGCGTCTGGCGGCGGCTCCGCGCGCAACTGGCGCCGCCAAGCCAAGTGGCCAAGGGTTGCATCTTGATTTGAATCAAGGCTAGCCTGAGCGCGCAAGGCACACTAGCGACCATGTCCTTAGCTAACCTGGGTGTCGCTGCGCCCGATTCCCTGATCCCACCCGCCCCGTTTGGCGGCTCCGCGCCTTTGACGCCCATTGCCCCGCACAGCAGCGAATCCCTGCGGCTGCTGGACGATCCGCAGGAGTGGACGGCCTTTAGTCGCCCCGCAGGCCAGGGTTGCTGGGAATCCAGTGTGATGGTGGAAGGCATGCACTGTGCCGCCTGCAGTTTCACGGTGGAAGAGGCGATTGCCGCCGTGCCAGGCGTGTTGCAAGTTCAGGTGAGCGCTGGCAGCCACAGGGCCAAGGTGGTATGGGATGCGGCACAGGTGCAACCCTCGGCCTGGATGCAGGCCATACAAAAGCGCGGTTACCGGGGCGTGCCGGCCAACGATGTTTTTGCCAATGAACGCCGCCGCAAGGAAGCGCGCAAGGCGCTGTGGCGCTGGCTGGTGGCGGGCTTGTGCATGATGCAGGTGATGATGTATGCCTACCCGGCCTACATTGCGCACCGCGGTGACCTGTCTATGGAAATGGAGCAGTTGCTGCGCTGGGCCTCCTGGGTGCTGTCGCTGCCCGTCATGCTGTTTTCCTGCGGTATATTTTTCAGCAACGCTTGGCGTGATCTGCGCCGGGGCGCCATCAGCATGGACCTGCCGGTGGCCATAGGCATTGGCATTACCTTTGCGGTCAGCAGCGTTGGCACCTTTGTACCAGATGGTGTGTTCGGCAGGGAGGTGTATTTCGATTCGCTCACCATGTTCGTCTTCTTCTTGCTGACCGGACGCTGGCTGGAGTCGCGCCTGCGTGATCGGACTGCTGGTGCGCTGGAAGCACTGATGAACCGCTTGCCCGACAGCCTGGAGCGCCTCAATGTGCAGGGCTTTTTTGAGCGGGTGGCGACCCGGCGTTTGGCCGTGGGTGATCTGGTTCGGGTGCACCCGGGCGAAGCCTTTGCCGCCGACGGCGTGGTGGAGCAGGGGGAGACCTTGGTCGATGAGGCCCTTCTGACCGGTGAGTCCCATGCCCTGCACAGGGGGCCGGGCACCTCAGTGGTGGCTGGAAGCCACAACCTGAGTGCCACGGTGCAGGTGCGTGTGCAAGGCATTGGAGAGCAAACCCGCTTCGCGCAGATTGTTGCCTTGATGCAAAGTGCCTCAACCACCAAGCCCAGCACTGCAGCCCTGGCCGACCGACTGGCGCGCCCCTTTTTGATCGGCGTGCTGCTGGCCGCCGGCCTTTCCTGTTTGTGGTGGTGGCAGACCGATCCGGAGCGAGCCCTGATGGTGGCGGTTGCGGTGCTGGTGGTCACCTGCCCCTGCGCCCTGTCCCTGGCAACGCCTGCGGCGATGTTGGCGGCAGCTGGAAATTTGGCGCGCCAAGGCGTACTGGTGCGCAATTTGCAGGCATTGGAGGCATTGTCCCAAGCGGACACCGTGGTGTTTGACAAGACCGGAACCCTCACCCGTGACGCCATGGCGCTCGGGCGCATCGATGTCCGCAGTGGTATGGCGCTTAGCCAAGTGGTGCAGATGGCGGCGGCCCTGGCAAAGCACTCCCTGCACCCGGCTTCCAAGGCCTTGGCCGTGGCGGCACGACAAGCTGAACACGCAGCACCCGCCTGGGTCTGTGATGCGGTGAAGGAACATGCCGGCCAGGGGCTTGAGGGACAAGTCGTGCAGGCGTCTGCAGGCAAGCGCAATACGTTGCGCCTGGGTTCTGCGGCATTCTGTGGTATGACGGGCGATGGCGCCGATACCCTGCGCACCTGCCTGAGTGATGAGCAGGGCTGGCTGGCAACCTTTGAAGTGTGCGAGGAGTTGCGCCTGCAGGCGAAACAGGCAGTCGCTGCGCTGACCCGTTCGGGTGTGCAGGTGCACCTGCTGTCGGGAGACGGTGCCCAATCCGTGTCCCGGGTTGCGGCCGATACCGGCATTGCTAACTATCATGGTGGCTGTTCTCCAGCCGAAAAACTGGCGGTGTTGCGCGGTCTGCAGGCGCAGGGGCGCAAGGTGGTTATGGTTGGCGATGGCCTCAATGACGGGCCGGTACTGGCGGGTGCGCATGTCTCTTTTGCCTTTGGTCAGGCGGTGCCACTGGCACAGGCGCAGTCTGATTTTGTGGTGCTGGGTGATCAGTTGATGGCGGTGGCGCACGCGGTGCGGCTGGCGCGTAAAACCATGGCCGTGGTGCGCCAAAATTTGTGGTGGGCCCTGTTGTACAACGCAGCCTGTGTGCCTCTGGCCGTGGTCGGCCTGTTGCCGGCCTGGCTGGCGGGCTTGGGCATGGCTTGCAGTTCGCTGGTGGTTGTTGTCAATGCCCTGCGTCTTACGGCATTGGTCGAGTCTCCCAAAGGAAATTGATGGACATCTTGTATTTGCTGATCCCACTGTCAGTTGTGTTGGTTTTTTTTATCATCGGCGGGCTGTGGTGGGCCATCGATAGGGGGCAATTTGAAGACATTGAGCGCGAGGGCGAGCGCATCTTGAAAGACTTGTGAACGGCAGCGCAAGACTCATGAAAGGTTGGCGCCGAGTTCGTTGGTATTCTCGGACGGTAACTACGTTTCTAATAGGGCTTTGACTTCCGTCAAACAGAATTTGATGAAGTCAAAAGAAACTCAAGTCAAAGTAATTCATCAAGAGGTAACTATGGCATTTGCAAATCAGAAAGCCGAGCTGTACAACGACACCGTTGTCCGGCAATTCGCCATCATGACGGTGGTTTGGGGGGTGGTTGGTATGCTGGTCGGCGTCATCATCGCTGCCCAGTTGGCGTGGCCCGAGCTCAATCTCGGCATTCCATGGCTCACCTTTGGTCGCTTGCGTCCCTTGCATACCAATGCAGTGATTTTCGCGTTCGGTGGCTGCGGACTCTTCGCCACCAGTTACTACGTGGTGCAGCGCACATGCCAAGTCCGCATCTTCAGCGACAAACTGGCGGCCTTCACCTTTTGGGGTTGGCAACTGGTCATTCTGTTGGCGGCTGTTTCTTTGCCATTGGGTTACACCTCTGGCAAAGAGTACGCCGAGCTGGAGTGGCCGATTGACATCCTGATCACGCTGGTCTGGGTGGCATACGCCGTGGTGTTTTTTGGCACGGTCGGTACCCGTAAGGTGCGTCACATTTACGTGGCCAACTGGTTTTTCGGTGCCTTCATCTTGGCCGTGGCTCTGTTGCACCTGGTCAACAGTGCAGAAATCCCGGTCGGGTTCATGAAGTCCTACTCCGCCTATGCCGGCGTGCAAGATGCCATGGTGCAATGGTGGTACGGCCACAATGCGGTGGGCTTCTTTCTGACCGCTGGTTTCTTGGGCATGATGTATTACTTCATTCCCAAGCAAGCGGGTCGTCCCGTCTATAGCTACCGCCTGTCCATCGTCCATTTCTGGGCGCTGATTTTCACGTACATGTGGGCGGGTCCTCACCACCTGCACTACACCGCTCTGCCTGACTGGACACAGTCCGTTGGTATGGTGTTCTCCCTGATACTTTTGGCACCCAGCTGGGGCGGCATGATCAACGGCGTGATGACCCTCTCCGGCGCCTGGCACAAGCTGCGGGATGACCCGATCCTGCGTTTCCTGATCGTGTCCCTGTCCTTCTACGGCATGTCTACCTTTGAAGGTCCGATGATGGCCATCAAGACCGTCAATGCGCTGAGCCACTACACCGACTGGACCGTAGGTCACGTGCACTCCGGTGCCTTGGGTTGGGTGGGTCTGGTGACTATGGGTTCCATGTACTACCTGATTCCCAAGTTGTTTGGCCAAAAGCAGATGTACAGCGTCAAGGCCATTGAAGTCCACTTCTGGACCGCGACCATCGGTATCGTGATTTACATCGCAGCTATGTGGATTGCCGGCGTGATGCAGGGCCTGATGTGGCGCGCGATCAACCCCGATGGCACGCTGACTTACACCTTTGTTGAAAGCGTGAAAGCTACCTATCCGTTCTATGTGCTGCGTCTGCTCGGCGGACTGCTGTACCTGACCGGTATGGTGATCATGCTGTGGAACACCCTGAAGACTGCCACCGGTGGCCGTGCTGTCAGCGTTGCAGTGCCCACCGCAGTTGCCCACGCTTGAGGAAGCATAAAAATGTCAAACAACCATTCCAGCTTCTCGCACGAAAAAATCGAGACCAACAACTTCTTGATGATCGTGCTGATTCTTATCGTTCTGCTGTTTGGCGGACTGGTGGAAATCGTTCCGCTGTTCTTCCAGAAGTCCACCACAGAACCGATCAAGGGTATTGAGCCTTACACGGCATTGCAACTGGCAGGCCGTGACATCTTCACCCGTGAAGGCTGCTACAACTGCCACTCGCAGATGATTCGTCCGTTCCGGGCAGAAACCCTGCGCTATGGCCACTACTCGGTGGCCGGCGAGTCGGTCTATGACCACCCGTTTCAGTGGGGTAGCAAGCGCACCGGGCCGGATCTGGCGCGTGTGGGCGCAAAGTACAGCGATGAATGGCATCGCATCCACCTGACCAATCCACGTGATGTGGTGCCTGAGTCCAACATGCCGGCCTATCCTTGGCTTTCCAAGAATCTGGTGGATGCACAAGTCATGCCGGCGCACATGACAGGTCTGCGCCGGGTGGGCGTACCCTATACCGACGAGCAGATCGCCAAGTCGGTTGCGGATGTCCAAGGCAAGACGGAGCTCGAAGCGGTGATTGCTTATCTGCAGTCTCTGGGCTTGGCCCTGAAATAACGCATCGGATACCGACATGGAATTCGATATCAACATCCTGCGCGGCATTGTGACCTTGGTCAGCTTTGCCGTATTCATAGGAATTGTGTGGTGGGCTTGGTCCAAGCGGCGCTCCGAAGACTTTTCTGAAGCCGCCAATTTGCCCTTTCAGCAAGACTGATCTACCCCAATAGGATTCAACATGAGTGACTTTACAAGTAGTTTCTGGTCAATGTATGTGGCCGGCATAACCCTTATTTCCATTGCAGCCTGTGCCTTGCTGCTTTGGTTTACCGGCAAGGCCAAAGCAATGACCGCCAGTGATAACACGACCGGCCACGTGTGGGACGGTGATCTGCGTGAAATGAACAACCCTTTGCCGCGCTGGTGGGTGGGCTTGTTCATCATTACGATTGTGTTCTCGTGCGTTTACCTTTACCTGTATCCAGGTCTGGGTTCATTTGCTGGCACGTCTGGTTGGAGTTCCACGGGTCAGTTTGACGCCGAAGTCGCCAAGGGCGATGCAGAGGTTGCACCTCTGTATGCCAAGTTCTTGGCGATGAAGGTGGAAGACGTGTCTAAGGACCCGCAAGCCCACGCGATTGGCGAGCGTTTGTTTATGAACAACTGCTCGCAGTGCCATGGCTCAGACGCCCACGGCGGCAAGGGCTTCCCCAATTTGACCGATAACGACTGGCTGCATGGCGGCACACCCGAGAAGATCACGGAAACTCTGCACAAGGGGCGCGTTGGCAATATGCCCCCCATTGCGGCGGCTGTCGGTACTGCGGATGATGTCAAGAACGTTGCTAACTACGTGCTGAGCCTGTCCGGTAGTCCGCACGACTCGGTGCGCGCCAGCTTGGGCAAGGAAAAGTTTGTGGTCTGCGCGGCATGTCACGGAGCGGACGGCAAGGGCATGCAGGCGATTGGCTCTGCCAATTTGACCGACAACATCTGGCTGCATGGGTATGGTGAAAATGCCATCATTGCCATGGTCAACAGCGGCAAGGTGAACGTGATGCCGGCACAAGAAGGCAAACTGAGCGATGCACAGATCCATGTGCTGGCCTCTTACGTCTGGGGCTTGTCCAACAACGCTCCCGCCAAGCAGTAGACTTATTACGGTCGGGCGACACATGCTCCAGCGACCGTTCGGGTTTGGTCTCGAAATGTTGCCGGGGCATATTTATTTTTAGGCAGTCATTGAAGGAAGAGCCATGCGTCAACATACCCACCCTACGTCTTCCGATGCACCTCAGCCATGGTGGAAATTTGGCATTGTCTGGATGGTGGTAGGCGGTCCGGCTATTGTGGTGGTAGCGAGCTTTTTCACCCTGTATTTAGCGGTGACACGGCCTGACCCGGTAATGGATCAAAACTATTACCAAAAAGGACTTGAGATCAACAAGACACTGGGTGGAACACCTTCCAGCGCTGCTCCTGCCCTGCAGGCCAGAAACCACGCAGCTACTGGCGTTCCCAAGCCGGTTGAGGTACCCTGATTTTTGTGATCTGGCTGAGGACCGGAGGGTAAGTTATTCCGACGTTCAGCGCAAAAGACAGTTAGTTGCAGACCTTGGGGTTGACGATATCTTTGAGCGCTTCCGTGTTCAAAATGCGGACATGGCGTTGCTTGACTTCTACTGTCCCTTCTTCCACAAACTTGGAAAAAGTGCGGCTGACCGTTTCCAGTTTCAGCCCTAAGTAGCTGCCGATTTCCTCGCGCGTCATGCGTAAAATGAGTTCGGATTGTGAAAAACCTCGCGTATGGAGGCGCTGCACCAGATTGAGCAAAAATGCGGCCAAGCGCTCTTCTGCTCGCATGCTTCCCAGCAGCAGCATCACACCGTTTTCACGTACGATTTCCCGGCTCATGATCTTATGCACATGGCGCTGCAGGGCCGTGACTTCGCGCGACAACTCTTCAATACGGTCAAACGGCATGACGCATACTTCTGCGTCTTCTAGGGCGACTGCATCGCAGGTGTGGTGATCATTGACGATGCCGTCAAGGCCCACGATCTCGCCTGCCATTTGAAACCCAGTCACCTGATCGCGCCCGTCTTCCGATGCAACACAAGTTTTAAAAAACCCGGTTCGTATGGCGTACAGGCTCGTAAATTTTTCGCCGTTGCGAAATAGCGTGGCGCCACGCTTGACCTTGCGTCGGCTGGCAACTAGGTCATCGATACGTTCCAACTCGGTCGGGGTCAGTCCCAACGGCATGCACAGTTCGCGCAAATTGCAGTTGGAACACGCGACCTTGATGCTGTGAGAATTCATTTCGATCACGTTGTTGGACGGTTTTATGGCAATCGATGGATGTGCCTCGTCAGAGTGAAATGCCTTCATATATTTTTGTACATTAATGTTGGATGATGCAGGTCAATTATGAACCCAATTGTCATTTGGGTCAGGTTTTCAATAGATTGATTCACATCAAATGCGAAACCAGGTGCTTGCGGCACATTGTCCCGCACTGCCTTGGAGAGCAATTGATGAATGCTGTCGTTTCCCCCGTCACGGATGATTTGCTGCGTCAATACGACCTGTCCGGGCCACGCTACACCTCTTACCCAAGCACTGATCGGTTTGTAGAGGCCTTCGTGGCAGAGGACTATGCGCAGGCTCTGGGCCAGCGGCGTGTTGGTCCTTCAGCGCGGGCCTTGCCGCTGTCACTCTACATACACATTCCCTTTTGTGAGTCGCTGTGCTACTTCTGCGCATGTAACAAGGTCATCACCAAGCATCACGAAAAGGCCGATGAGTATTTGCGCTACTTGGCGCGCGAAGTAGAGCTGCACACCGCACGGATCGGTACATGCCAGCCCGTTAGTCAGTTGCATCTGGGAGGTGGTAGCCCGACCTTTTTGAACGACGTGGAGTTGCGCGCACTGATGGCCATGCTCAAACGCAATTTTTCCTTTGCTCCAGGCGGCAAATATGCCATTGAGATTGATCCTCGCACCATTGATGCCAGTCGCCTCGATACGTTTGCCGAACTTGGCTTTAACCGTCTGAGTTTTGGTGTGCAAGATTTTGACCCGGCGGTGCAGAAGGCGGTGCACCGCGTGCAGCCTGCTGAGCAGGTTTTTTCTCTGGTGGCGGAGGCACGTGCACGCGGTTTTGAATCCATCAATGTGGACCTGATGTATGGCTTGCCGATGCAAAGTCCTGAGTCGTTTGACCGCACCCTGGCACAGGTGGTCGCGCTCAAGCCCGATCGCATCGCCCTGTATGCTTATACGCATCTGCCCGAGCGCTTCAAACCCCAGCGGCGCATCAACATCCAAGAGTTGCCCGCCGGTGCTGCCAAGATTGCCATGTTGTCACGTTCGCTGGCCGCCTTTATGGGGGCAGGCTATGTGTACGTTGGTATAGACCACTTTGCGCTGCCTGACGATGCATTGGCTGTAGCCAAGCGTCAGGGCCGTTTGCATCGCAATTTCCAGGGCTACAGCACGCAGCCCGATTGTGACTTGATCGCGCTCGGTGTCTCCAGCATAGGGCGCATCGGCGCCACCTACAGCCAGAACGCCAAGACCCTGGAAGAGTATTACGACGCACTGGACCAGGGCAACTTTCCGGTAGTGCGCGGTCTGGCTCTGTCGCGTGATGACCTGGTGCGCCGTGCTGTCATCATGGCTCTGATGTGTCAGGGCCATGTGCAGTTCGAATCCATCGAACTGGCCTATCTGATTGATTTCCGCAGTTACTTTGTCAATGAGATGGAGTCGCTCCAGCCACTGTCAGAGCAGGGCCTGGTAGTGCTGGAGGAAGGCGGAATTCAGGTAACGACCAAGGGATGGTTTTTTGTGCGCGCCGTCGCCATGGTGTTTGACCGCTACTTGCAAACCGACCGTACCCGGGCCAGGTTTTCCAAGATCATTTAGCATCCCACTATGCAATTTTCTTTGGGCGCCACTGCGCTGTTGATGGGGCTGGTGGGAGGCCCCCACTGCGTCGCCATGTGCGGCGCGGCCTGCGCCGGTATCGGTCAGGCTGCCGGCGTACGCAAAAATTCTGCCATCCTCGGGTTTCAATTGGGCCGGCTAGTGGGTTACTCACTGCTGGGCGCCCTGGCTGCTGCATCCATGCAGGGTCTGGGCTGGCTGACAGTGCAGTCGGCGGCGCTGCGACCCGTCTGGAGCATGTTCCATGTGGCTGCGCTTTTGCTGGGGCTGGTGCTGTTGCTGCGTGCGCAGCAACCCGTGTGGCTGGAGCTTGCGGGTCGGCGCATCTGGGCCCATGCCAAGGCAGTTGGTGCGGGCGGGGCGCCGGTACTGCTGGGTACCCTCTGGGCCCTATTGCCTTGTGGGCTGCTGTATTCGGCCCTGCTGGTGGCCGCAATGGCGGGTGGACCGGCGGATGGTGCACTGGTCATGGCGATGTTTGCCCTGGGCACCAGTGTCACCATGACAGCCGCTCCCTGGCTATGGCTCAAGCTGCGCGGCAACAGCGTGGCCGCAGGCGGAAGTGGCTCTTGGGGTGTTCGTTTGGCGGGCCTCGCGCTTGCAGCCAGCTCTGGCTGGGCCCTGTGGATGGGACTGGTGCACAATACCGCCCCTTGGTGTGTGAACCCTCCTCTATGAAACCCTTGCTCTCTGCGCATCGCCTGAGCGTTGCCCCTATGCTCGACTGGACCGACCGGCATTGTCGCTATTTTCACCGGCTGCTTACGCACCACGCCCGCCTCTACACCGAGATGGTGACGACTGGCGCCTTGCTGCACGGTGACGTGCCACGCCATCTGCGCTTTAACGCCGAAGAGCATGCGGTGGCCCTGCAACTCGGCGGTAGTGACAGGGCCGACCTGGCCGCCTGCGCCAAACTGGGTCAGGACTGGGGCTATGACGAGATCAATCTGAACTGCGGCTGCCCGTCCGAGCGGGTGCAGCGCGGCGCCTTTGGCGCTTGCTTGATGAATGAGGCAGATCTGGTGGCCGACTGCGTCAAGGCCATGCTGGATGGGGTGGACATCCCCGTCACGGTCAAGCATCGCATCGGCATTGACCGCACCGAGAGCTATGACTTTGTGCGCGATTTTGTCGGCACCTTGTCGCAAGCTGGCTGCCAAATCTTTATCGTGCACGCCCGCAATGCCTGGCTCAAGGGCCTGAGCCCCAAGGAAAACCGGGAGGTGCCACCACTGCGATACGCGCTGGTGCACAGGCTCAAGCAAGACTTTCCGCAGCTGACGATTTCCATCAATGGCGGCATACACAGCAGCGCGCAGGTGGCGGAACAACTGGAACATGTGGACGGTGTGATGCTGGGGCGCGAGGCCTATCACAACCCCTGGTGGTTGGCCGAATGGGATGAGTCCTTTTGCGGCGAAGCACCTTCGGATTTGACGCGTGAAGGGGTGGAGGAGCAGATGGTGGACTATATGGAGTGTGAGGCTGCCTTGTACGGTACCTCCTGGTACAGCATTGCCCGCCACATGCTGGGTCTGCGCCATGGTCTGCCCGGTGCGCGCAAGTGGCGCCAGGTCTGGAGCGATCACCGTTTGAAAGAGCTGCCAGCCAGAGCGGTATGGGCCCTTGCCCGTCAGGCTAGCTATGCGGCCTCGCCCGTGGAGCCAGCACTTTAAATTTACGCTGCTGCCTCCAACCCGTTGGCAAAGTGCTCGCGCATGCTCTTCACGGTGGCGCAAGCGTCGCGTGCGGTCAGTGCGGCCAAGATGGCGCGGTGCTCCTGCAGCGATTCGTCGATGCGCCCGGTCTTGAGCAGGGAATTGTGTCGGTTGAGCTTCATCACCTTGCGCAGGTCCGCCACCATCTGGTCGCGCCAGCGGTTGTTGGCGATTTCCAGCAGGCGCATGTGAAACCGTTCGTTGATGGCAAAAAACGCATCCGCATTGGCCTTTCCCGGTTTAGCGGCTTCTTCCAGTTCGCCATGCAGGGTCACCAATTCCGCCAGTTCCGCGTCCGTTGCCTTTTTCGCCACCACACCCGCCGCATCGCTTTCCAGCAGACTGAGCAAATGGTAGACGTCGGACAGGTCCCGGGCAGAGACCTCGGTGACATAGGCGCCACGGCGCACCTTCATGGTGACCAGGCCTTCGGCTGCCAGCACCTTCAGTGCCTCACGCAGGGGTGTGCGGCTTATGCCGTATTCCTCGGCAATTTTCAGCTCGTCAATCCAGCTGCCGGGTTCGAGCTCGCGCTTGAAAATCCGATGTCGCAACAACTCGGCAACCTCTTCATAGAGGGCGCGAGGGGAGAGGGACAGGCCGGTACGGCTGTCGGATGTCGGTGCGGCCATGGGCGGCATTGTAAGCGGGGCGTCCATTTTTGAATGAATAATTATAAATAATGTAAAATTGCTACTAACTGAAGCCACGCCAAACCTTCTTTTTCTGAAGGTTATGGCGTAATGTTTGGGCCTGAAACTTTGTGCCTGAAACCTGCGTTGAGGACCATTCCATGACTGACAAAACACCTGAATTTCAATCTGCCACTTTGGAAGCCTGGAACAAGGCCGCCGCAAAATCCGCTCCAGGCGGCAATGTGGAGGCGCTGAACTGGATCACTCCGGATGGCATCGCCGTCAAGCCTCTGTACACGGCCGCCGACACCGCTGATCTGGCGCATGCCGACACCTTGCCCGGCTTTGAGCCCTATTTGCGCGGCCCGCAAGCCACCATGTATGCGGTGCGCCCCTGGACCATCCGCCAATACGCCGGCTTCTCCACCGCAGAAGAGTCCAATGCCTTTTATCGCAAGGCGCTGGCCGCAGGCGGGCAGGGCGTGTCGGTGGCTTTTGATCTGGCTACACACCGGGGTTACGACTCCGACCATCCCCGTGTGACCGGCGATGTGGGCAAGGCCGGTGTGGCTATCGACTCGGTCGAAGACATGAAGATCCTGTTTGACCAGATTCCGCTGGACAAGGTTTCGGTCTCCATGACCATGAACGGCGCCGTGCTGCCCGTTTTGGCTGGCTATGTGGTGGCGGCAGAAGAGCAGGGCGTTAGCCAGGACAAGTTGTCTGGCACGATTCAGAACGACATTCTGAAAGAGTTCATGGTGCGCAACACCTACATCTATCCGCCCGCACCCAGCATGCGCATCATCGGCGACATCATTGGCTACACCGCCAAGAACATGCCGAAGTTCAACTCGATCTCAATATCGGGCTATCACATGCAAGAAGCCGGTGCCAACCAGGCGCTGGAGCTGGCCTTCACCCTCGCCGACGGCAAGGAATATGTGAAGACCGCCATTGCCTCTGGCATGAACGTGGACGAGTTCGCGGGTCGACTGTCCTTCTTCTGGGCCATTGGCATGAACTTCTACCTGGAAGTGGCCAAGATGCGCGCGGCGCGCCTGCTGTGGTGCCGCATCATGAAGGGCTTTGACGCCAAGGTTCCTAAGAGCCTGATGCTGCGCACCCACTGCCAGACCTCTGGCTGGTCGCTCACCGAGCAGGACCCCTACAACAACGTGGTACGCACCACCATCGAGGCCATGGCGGCCGTGTTTGGCGGCACCCAGTCTCTGCACACCAACAGCTTTGACGAGGCCATCGCCTTGCCGACCGAGTTCTCTAGTCGGATCGCCCGTAATACCCAGCTGATCATCCAGGAAGAAACCCACATCACCAACGTGATCGACCCATGGGCTGGCAGCTACATGATGGAAAAGCTGACCCAGGACATGGCAGATGCCGCCTGGAAGATCATCGAAGAAGTCGAAGGCATGGGCGGCATGGTCAAGGCCGTGGACTCCGGCTGGGCCAAGCTCAAGATCGAAGCCGCTGCGGCACAAAAGCAGGCCCGCATTGATTCCGGGCGCGACGTGATCGTCGGCGTCAACAAATACAAGCTCAAGACCGAGGACGCGATTGAAGCGCGCGATATCGACAACGTCGCCGTGCGTGACGGCCAGATCGAGCGCCTGAAAGCCATCCGCGCCAGCCGCGACAGTGCCAAGGTCGATGCCGCGCTGGCCGCACTGAGCCAGGCTGCCGAGAGCGGAGAAGGCAACCTGCTGGACCTGACTATTCAGGCCATGCGCCTGCGCGCCACTGTGGGCGAAGTGTCAGACGCTTTGGAAAAATCCTTTGGTCGCCACCGCGCTGATACGCAAAAGGTTACCGGCGTCTACGCTGCCGCCTACGACAGTGCGCAGGGCGACACCATGGAATACTGGGAACAGCTCAAGAAAGACATTGCCGGCTTTGCCGACAAGGAAGGCCGCCGCCCGCGCGTCATGATCAGCAAGCTGGGCCAAGACGGCCACGACCGGGGTGCCAAGGTGGTGGCCACGGCCTTCGCCGATCTGGGCTTTGACGTGGACATGGGGCCGCTGTTTCAGACCCCCGAGGAATGCGCCCGCCAGGCGATCGAAAACGATGTGCATGCGGTGGGAGTCTCCACCTTGGCAGCCGGCCACAAGACCCTGGTGCCGGCCATCATTGCCGAGCTGCGCAAGCAGGGTGCGGACGACATCATCGTGTTTGTGGGCGGTGTGATTCCACGCCAAGACTACGACTACCTGTATGCCGCTGGCGTCAAGGGCATCTACGGACCCGGTACGCCGATTCCTGCCAGCGCGCGTGACGTGCTGGACCAGATCAATAAGGCACTGGCCGCATAAACTTCTCGTTGTTATACTGTAATACCGTATTTCAACTGGAGTAAGCCATGGCTGTATCTGTTCGAATGGACCCTTTGCTGGAGCGCGAGCTTGAAGTCGCGGCCAAGCGCAAAGGCATGACCAAGTCGCAGTTCATCATCGACGCGGTGGAGCGCTCTTTGGGGCGTAAGAATCCCTACGAATTGATGATGGCGCTGAAAGCTGAGGAGACTCGGCCCGAATACTTGGCTGTGGCGAAGGCTTTCGAAGGCTACGAGCAGGCCTATGACACCGACGCGTCGCGCACGCAATTGTTGGAAAAATTGAAAGAAAAGCATGGCGGCAGCGCTGGTTGACGCCAGCGCCATGGTCGCGGCTTTTGGAGCGTCACAGCCCAAGGCAGCGCATTACCAGTCGCTATTCCAACAGGCCGCAGAGCAGAACTGGTCCTTGTCCACAACCTGGCCCTGTGTGACCGAGGCCAGCTCTTTGGTGTCCCCGCCCCAGCGCTACACCCTGTTGCGTTGGTTGGGAGCTGGAGCGATCGTGGTCTATCCCCTGGTGCAGGAAGAGTTGGCTGAGTTTGCCGACCTGATGCATCGTTACACCCAAGCACCGCGCTCGGAAATGGATATGGCCGACGCTTCCTTGGTGTGGCTGGGCTCTGACACCGGCGTGAACCGCATCATGACTCTGGATGTGCGCGATTTTTCCCGTTACCGCCTGGCTGATGGCCGCGCGTTTGAAATTTTGTAAGCTGACCATGAACGCACCCATTTCTTTGCCCAGCAGCACGCAGATGCTTGAAGCCATCTTGGCCGCCCCTGGCAACCCGCAACGCCGCGCCCTGGCCAAGGCCATCACCCTGCTGGAGTCCACCCGCACCGATCACCGCTTGCTGGCCGACGAGTTGCTGACGGCCCTGTTGCCGCACAGTGGCAAGTCGCTGCGCCTAGGCATCAGCGGCGTGCCCGGCGTGGGCAAGAGCACCTTTATCGAGGCCCTGGGCTTGTACCTGATCGACAGGGGTCACCGGGTGGCGGTGCTGGCGGTGGACCCCAGCAGCTCGGTCTCCGGCGGCTCCATTCTGGGTGACAAGACCCGTATGGAAAAGCTCTCCATGCACGAGCGCGCCTACATCCGCCCCAGCCCCAGCAGCGGAACGCTAGGCGGTGTGGCCGAGAAGACCCGCGAGGCCATGCTGGTCTGCGAGGCCGCCGGTTTTGACATTGTGATTGTGGAAACCGTGGGTGTGGGCCAGTCTGAGACGGCGGTGCAGGGCATGAGCGATATGTTTGTGCTGATGCAGTTGCCCAATGCCGGCGATGATTTGCAGGCGATCAAAAAAGGCGTGATGGAACTGGCCGATTTGGTGGTTATCAACAAGGCCGATATCGACGCCCATGCCGCCATGCGGGCCGAGGCGCAGATTACTTCGAGCCTGCGGCTGCTGGGCATCAGTGGCAATCCGCATGACCCGCATAGTGAGGCGCACTGGCATCCGCAGGTGCTCAAGATGAGCGCCCTGCAGGGCCAAGGTCTGGACGCCTTTTGGGACGCGGTCAGCACCTTCCAACGCCTGCAAACCGCCAATGGCCTGTTGGCCAGCAGGCGCCAACACCAGGCACTGGCTTGGATGTGGGAGCGCATAGACGCAGGCCTCAAACAGTCCTTTAAGAGCCATCCGGCTGTGCGTGAGCAGCTGCCGGCCATTACCGCCGCGGTGCGATCGGGCCAGCTGGCTGCCAGCACGGCGGCACGCAATCTCTTGGCGGTGCTGGGCAACAGCGCGCCAAACCCCAAAAATTAGTTGACGAAAAGAAAGAAGGAAATATGCACGATATCCTGGAACAACTGGAAGCCAAGCGCGAACTTGCACGCCTGGGCGGCGGTCAAAAGCGCATCGATTCGCAGCACAAAAGAGGCAAACTCACCGCGCGTGAACGCCTGGAAGTGCTGCTCGATGAAGGCACGTTTGAAGAGTGGGACATGTTTGTCGAGCATCGCTGCGTGGACTTCGGCATGGCCGATCAAAAGATTCCGGGCGACGGTGTGGTCACCGGCTACGGCATGATCAACGGCCGCTTGGTGTTTGTCTACAGCCAGGATTTCACCGTGTTTGGCGGAGCCCTGTCCGAAGCCCATGCCGAGAAAATTTGCAAGGTGATGGACCAGGCCATGAAGGTCGGCGCGCCTGTCATTGGCTTGAACGATTCGGGCGGCGCCCGCATCCAGGAAGGCGTGGCCTCATTGGGCGGCTATGCCGACGTGTTCCAGCGCAATGTGATGGCCAGCGGCGTCATTCCGCAGATCAGCATGATCATGGGCCCCTGTGCCGGTGGCGCGGTGTATTCGCCCGCCATGACCGACTTCATCTTTATGGTCAAAGACAGCTCCTACATGTTCGTTACCGGACCCGAAGTGGTTAAGACCGTGACGCATGAAGATGTGACGGCTGAAGAACTGGGTGGCGCCGTGAGCCACAGCACAAAGAGCGGTGTCTGTGACCTGGCGTTTGAGAACGATGTGGAAGCGCTGCAGATGCTGCGCCGCCTCTACAACTACCTGCCACTGTCCAACCGCGAGAAGGCTCCGATCCGGCGCAGCGGGGACCCGGTGGACCGCCTGGACATGAGCCTCGATACGCTGATCCCGGACAACGCCAACAAGCCCTACGACATGAAGGAGCTGATCGTCAAGACCATGGACGACGGCGACTTCTTCGAGATCCAGCCCGAGTACGCCAAGAACATCATCATCGGCTTTGGCCGCATGGATGGTCAGACCGTAGGCATTGTGGCCAATCAGCCCATGGTGTTGGCCGGTTGCCTGGACATCAAGAGCTCCATCAAGGCGGCCCGCTTTGTGCGCTTTTGCGATGCCTTCAACATCCCCGTCATCACCTTTGTCGATGTGCCCGGCTTCATGCCCGGTACCGCGCAGGAATACGGCGGCATCATCAAGCATGGTGCCAAGCTGCTCTACGCTTATGCTGAGTGCACCGTGCCCAAGATCACCGTGATCACGCGCAAGGCCTACGGCGGCGCCTATGACGTGATGTCCTCCAAACATTTGCGCGGCGATGTGAACATTGCCTGGCCCAATGCCGAGATCGCCGTGATGGGCGCCAAGGGCGCGGTGGAAATTATCTTCCGCGAAGAGAAGGGCCATCCCGAAAAGCTGGCCGCCAAGGAAGCCGAATACAAGTCCCGCTTTGCCAACCCGTTTGTGGCGGGTGCGCGTGGCTTTATTGACGACGTGATCCTGCCGCATGAAACCCGCAAGCGCATCTGCCGCAGCCTGGCGATGTTGAAAGACAAGAAACTGGAAAACCCGTGGCGCAAGCACGGCAATATCCCGCTCTAGCCCACCCCCGTTGCTTGCTCACTGCGTGTAGCCGCATACCCCCTCAGGGGGCAACACCAGCAGCCCGGCGAAGCCGGTTCTGCGGTGTTTCTGGTGAAAGCACTGTGCTCCGAATATTGAATTGACCAACTGAACTGGAGTCAACATGTTTACCAAAATTTTGATCGCAAATAGGGGTGAAATCGCCTGCCGCGTGATCGTTACCGCCCGCAAGATGGGCATCAAGACGGTGGCCGTTTATTCCGATGCCGACCGCGATGCACGCCACGTGCTGCTGGCCGATGAGGCCGTGCACATTGGTGCGGCGCCCAGCCGCGAGAGCTATTTACTGGCTGAGAAAATCATTGCTGCTTGCAAGCAAACCGGCGCGCAGGCCGTGCATCCCGGCTACGGCTTTTTAAGCGAGAACGCTGAATTTTCCAAGCGCTGCGAAGAAGAGGGCATTGCCTTTATCGGCCCCAAGCACCATTCGATTGCCGCCATGGGCGACAAGATCGAGTCCAAGAAGCTCGCTGGCGCGGCAGGTGTCAACTGCATTCCCGGTGTCAACGATGCGATTGATCTGCCAGAGAAGGCCGTCGAAATTGCCAACAGCATTGGCTACCCCGTCATGATCAAGGCCAGTGCCGGCGGCGGCGGCAAGGGCCTGCGCGTGGCCTACAACGACAAGGAAGCCTTTGAAGGCTTTACCAGTTGCCGCAACGAGGCGCGCAACAGCTTTGGCGATGACCGCGTGTTTATCGAAAAGTTTGTCGAGGAACCCCGCCACATTGAAATCCAGTTGATTGGTGATTCCCATGGCAATGTGGTGTACCTGAACGAGCGCGAATGCTCCATCCAGCGCCGCCACCAAAAGGTCATTGAAGAGGCGCCGTCGCCCTTTATCAGTGATGCCACCCGCAAGGCCATGGGCGAGCAGGCGGTGCTATTGGCCAAGGCCGTGAAGTATGAGAGCGCCGGCACGGTGGAGTTTGTGGTCGGCAAGGACCAGAGCTTTTACTTCCTGGAAATGAATACCCGCCTGCAGGTGGAGCATCCTGTGACCGAGGCCATTACTGGCGTCGATCTGGTGGAGCTGATGATCCGCGTGGCCGCTGGCGAAAAGCTGCCCATGACGCAGGACCAGGTGCAGCGCAATGGCTGGGCCATGGAATGCCGCATCAATGCCGAAGACCCGTTCCGTGGCTTCCTGCCTTCCACCGGTCGCCTGGTGCGCTTTGCGCCACCCGAGCAGACCATGTGGCAGGGCGACACCGAGCACCTGTACGGTGTGCGCGTGGACACCGGCGTGCAGGACGGTGGCGAGATTCCCATGTACTACGACTCGATGATTGCCAAGCTCATCGTGCATGGTAAGGACCGCAATGAGGCGATTGCCAAAATGCGTGAGGCGCTCAACGCCTTTGTGATCCGCGGCGTATCGAGCAACATCCCGTTCCAGTCGGCCCTGCTGGCCCATCCTAAATTTGTCGCTGGCGACTTCAACACCGGTTTTATTGCCGAGCATTACAGCAAGGGATTCTTTGCCGAAGATGTGCCGCATGACGATGCCAACTTTCTGCTGGCCCTGGCCACGCTGGTGCGCCGCAAGACGCGTGAGCGCGCGGCAGGCATCAGCGGTCAGTTGCCGGGCTTTGGGGTGACGGTTGCCAAAGAGTATGTTGTTGTCACCCTGGGTTCCGAGGGACAGAATGTCTACACGCCGGTGCATGTGGACGATTACGTGGGCCTCACCGGCGCGGCGCGTGTCACCGTGGCTGGCAAGATTTATGAAATCCAGAGCGACTCGCGCCTGAACGCCATCTGTCTGCACGGTAAGGTCAATGGCAAGCCCTTTACGGCCCAGGTGGAAAGCGGCACGCCGCGCAATCCGCTGGCCTGGCGCGTGCAGCACAATGGCACGCGCATTGATGTGCAGGTGATGTCACCGCGCACGGCCGAGTTGCATGCGCTCATGCCCTTCAAGCCGGCACCCGACATGAGCCGCTTTGTGCTCTCGCCCATGCCGGGGCTGCTGGTGGATGTGGCCGTGGTGCCTGGACAAAAGGTGCGCGCTGGCGAACGGGTGGCCGTGATCGAGGCCATGAAGATGGAGAATGTGTTGTTTGCCACCGCAGACGGCGTGGTGGGCAAGGTTCTTGCAAACAAGGGTGAAAGCCTGTCGGTTGACCAAGCCATTGTGGAGTTTGTTTAAATGAAACGTCCTTTTCAGGTACTCGGTGTCCAGCAAATCGCCATCGGCGGGCCGGACAAAAAACGGCTGCAAAAGCTGTGGGTGGAGATGCTCGGTCTGGAGCTGACCGGCACCTTCCGCAGCGAACGCGAAAACGTGGATGAAGACATCTGCGCCATCGGCACAGGCCCCTTCAAGGTCGAGGTGGACTTGATGCAACCGGTGGATCCGGACAAAAAGCCGGCCGTGCACGCTACGCCCCTGAACCACATCGGCCTGTGGATCGACGACCTGCCCACCGCCGTGGAATGGCTCACGGCACAGGGCGTGCGCTTTGCACCGGGTGGCATCCGCAAGGGTGCGGCGGGCTTTGATATCTGCTTTTTGCACCCTAAGGGCAACGAAGAATTTCCCATTTCTGGCGAGGGCGTGCTCATCGAGATGGTGCAGGCGCCGCCCGAGGTGGTGAAGGCCTTCTCGCAACTGGCCAACCCGGGTCGCAGCGTTTAGCGTCTTGCAGATCCACGCAAAAGCCGCTGTATCACAGCGGCTTTTTGCTGACGCGCGATCTATCCCGGCAGGCGTTTGGCGCGGGCACGCTCCAGCGCCGCTTCGATGATGGCGCGCTTCTTCGCCAACACGGCGGGGTCCTTGTGCTGGGAGTGTTCGCCCATATCCGACACCTTGAGTTCGGCCTTGGCGACAAGACGCTGCGCCTGCTCTACGGTTTCGCGCTGCAGGCGCAGGCTGCGTTGTTCATAGCGGCCGCGTGCATGGTCTGCCTGTGGGGTTGACCAGGCCGCCCAACCGGTGGCCTCGGCACTCACGTTGTCCAGCAGGATGCAGTCCACCGGGCAGACCGGCAAACACAACTCGCAACCGGTGCAATGCGCCTCTATGACGGTGTGCATGCGCTTGTTGGTACCAACGATTGCATCCACCGGGCAAGCCGCTATGCACAGGGTGCAGCCTATGCACCAGTCCTCGTCGATAAAGGCCATGGTGCGTGGGCCTTCTGCACCAAAATCGGGGTCAATGGCTTGTGCGGGGAGGCCCGTGATCATGCTGAGTCGGCGCACACCTTCTTGGCCACCCGGTGGGCACTGGTTGATGTGGGCCTGCCCCAGTGCAATGGCCTGGGCATAGCCCAGGCAATCGTTGTAACCACAGCGTTTGCACTGGGTTTGGGGCAGGGCGTCATGAATGCGCCCCTCCAGCAGGGTGCGGTTCATGGCTGTTGCTTACTTCTTTGCAGGCGCGCGCTTGGTCGCAGGCTTTGGGGCCAATACTTCAGCTGCTGCTGCTGCTGCTGCTGCTGCTGGCGCAAGCACTGCACTGGCCGCTACTTTTTGCAAGGCGGGCTTGGCAGCTTCTTGGCGGTTGTGGTCGAGTATGAATTCCTTGACGAAGGGGTACACGTTTTCGCGCCAGCGGCGACCCGAGAAGATACCGTAATGGCCGGCGCCCTCTACCTCGTAATGGCGCTGATGCGCCTTGGGTACACCGCTGCAGATGTCGTGCACCGCCCGGGTTTGGCCAGAGCCTGAAATATCGTCGAGCTCACCTTCGACGGAGAGCAGTGCGGTGGTTTTGATGTCGGCGGGGCTCACACGCTCCAGCTCGCCAGCCAGATTTTTGACATCCCAGGTGCCGCTGACCAGGCTGAAATCCTGGAACACCACCTTGATGGTCTCCAGGTAGTAATCGGCGTCCATGTCCAGTACGGCGTTGTACTCGTCATAGAACTTGCGGTGGGCCTCGGTGCTGGCGTCATCGCCCTTGATCAGGTCCTGGAAGTAATCGTAGTGGCTGCGCGCGTGGTGGTTTGGGTTCATGGCCACAAAGCCGGTGTGCTGCAAAAAGCCGGGGTAGACGCGGCGTCCTGCACCAGGGAAGTTGCTGGGCACGCGGAAGATCACATTGTTTTCGAACCAGCTGTGGCTCTTGTTCATGGCCAGGTTATTCACCGCTGTGGGCGACTTGCGCGCATCAATCGGGCCACCCATCATGGTCATGGTCAGCGGCGTTTTCTCACCACGGCTGGCCATCAGAGACACGGCAGCCAACACCGGTACGGTGGGCTGGCACACGCTCATGACATGGCAATTGCCGTATTTGTCCTGCACATGGCGGATGAACTCTTGCACATAGTTGATGTAATCGTCTAGGTGGAATTCGCCCTCGCTCATGGGTACCAGACGGGCATTTTTCCAGTCGGTGATGTAGACCTTGTGGTCCTTCAACATGGTCTTGACCGTGTCGCGCAAAAGCGTCGAGTAGTGGCCCGACAGCGGCGCCACGATGAGCACCACAGGCTCGTCCTTGATCTTGGCGAAGGTGGCAGCATCGTCCGTCAGGCGTTTGAAACGGCGCAGATCACAAAAGGGCTTGTTGACCTCGATGCGCTCGAGAATGGCGACTTCAACACCGTTTTCATTGATCGAGCGAATGTCAAACTCAGGGCGCTCGTAGTCCTTGCCCAGACGGTGTACCAAGTCATAGGTTGCCGAAATGCGCTGGGCAAAGGGACTTTTCCCTGCCACGGACTGTTGATTGGAATAGACCTTGGATGCGGCCTGGGCTAGGTCCGCAAAAGGTTCCATCAGGGAGCGTTGGGTCTCGTATAGCTGGTACAGCATGGTTCACTCGCTTATAAAAATGGTGCAGTGCAATATAGCAGTTCTGGCCCACTCATTGTGGGTCGCCGGCTCTAAGTATGCCGCGCAATGCATTTCGGCTGTGCGCGCCTAAATTGAGCATCAGTTCGGCGATGGCGGACTCCAAGCGTGCGTGCTCCGGGTTGTCGCTGCGACCCAGTTCGCCGAGCAGGCTGATGGCTGTATCACGGGCTCCGAAGTCCAAGCCCGGATCAGACACCAAGGCCGCTGGCATGGCAGCCACCAGAGTCTGCGCTAAGGGTGCAGCCGCGTTGCAGGCCTGCAGGCTGACCACCTCACGCAAATAGCGATCACTCCAGTCGGGGTAGCTCTTGTCCCGTTCTATGTTGTGCAGCGCCTTTTCCATCGCGCCCTCCTGTCGGTTGGCCGCATCGCGTAGCAGCAACTCGGTCTGGAGCTTTTGCAGCACCATGCGGCGGTTGGCCCGCAGCACCAACAGTTCGTTCCTCATTCCGTACAGGCCGGTCTTGGCCAGGGTCTGGGCCCCAAGTAGCCGAAGACTGGAGTGGTCTGGCGCCAGGCTCGCGTGGTAGGGCTGGGTCAGGTTCTGCAGATAGTGCAGGGACAGGCCGGCAAAGCGCCAGCCCCAGTAGGCATGACCAGTGCGAAAGGCCAGGGCCGACAGCGTGGTGTATTGCTGTGAACGCAGCAGCACAAAGCTGCGCTTGACGAAGGGGGCAGCCAGATACACCAAGCGGTTTTCATGCAGGAAGGCCATGTGAAAGGGCGCCTGCGAGGCGTAGGCGATTGCCGGATTGCCAAAGGGTTGCGCACCAAAACCATAAAGCTTGCCCCAAGTGGAGGGGCTGTCCTCCCAGAGGTAGACATCCAGGCCATAGTCCGGCTCATCGGTAGCCGTTGCCAGCACCGCCAGTGCGCTGACCTGTTCGCCGGGCTTCAAGGCCAAGAAGCGGTGGGCCGGGCCGGGCAGTTCTGCAAGCGTGTTCACCACGCTGTTTGGGAGATTGGCACCACCCACCGGGTTGCGGGGGTCGGGCTGGATATACAGCGCAAAGCGGCTGTTGGGAGCCACGCGCAGAGCCATCAAGAAAGCCTGCCTGCGGGCCTCGTCCGTGCGTGCGGGATCGGCATGAAACGCCAGTTCTACCGGCTGTTCGGGATAGCTTTCCAAGTTGGCCAAGGCCCATGCCTCCTGGCTGGCCAAAAGCGCCTCGATGGTGTTTTCCTCGGCCCTCAGGAAGGCCTCCAGAGGCTCTGCTGTAACGCTGGAGGCGTTGGCGACCTCCGGCATCCGCTCGAACGCCCGGTAGCTGGCCAATGTGTGATTCCCCCATGCCATGGCCTGCGTAGCTGCCAGTCCCAGCAGCAGGACCAGGAAATGGAGGAGTCGCATCAACAAGGCGTCAGATGACCTTGGCGATGCATTCGCAGACGTAGGCGATGTTTTTGCTGTTGAGCGCAGCCACGCACATGCGACCGGTGTCGGTGCCATAGACGCCAAACTCGCTGCGCAGGCGCACCATCTGGTCCTTGGAAAGGCCGGAGTAGCTGAACATGCCGATCTGGGTGGTGATGAAGCCCATGTCTTGCTGCACGCCGGCGGCCTTGAGGCCGTCCACCAGCTTCTGGCGCATGGCCTTGATGCGCACGCGCATCTCGCCCAGTTCTTTTTCCCACAGGGCGCGCAGCTCGGGGTTGTTCAAAACGGCGGCCACCACTGCACCGCCATGGATGGGCGGGTTGGAGTAGTTGGTGCGGATCACGATCTTGAGCTGGCTCAGCACACGTCCTGCTTCTTCCTTGTCCTGGCACAGCACCGACAGGCCGCCGACGCGTTCGCCGTACAGGCTGAAGCTCTTGGAGAAGGAGGTGGAGACAAAGAAGTTCAGACCGGCGGCAACAAACTTGCCGATGACCGCGCCGTCTTCCTCGATGCCGTGACCGAAGCCCTGGTAGGCCATGTCCAAGAAGGGTGTGAGCTGCTTGGCTTTGACCACGGCAATCACCTGGTCCCACTGGGCTGCAGTGATGTCATAGCCGGTCGGGTTGTGGCAGCAGGCGTGCAGCACGATGACGGTGCCGGCCTTTGCCGCGTTCAGGCTGGCCAGCATGGCCTCGAAGTTGACGCCGCGTTTGGCCGCGTCGTAATAGGCGTAGGTTTCCACCACAAAGCCGGCGTTGGTGAACAGGGCGCGGTGGTTTTCCCAGCTCGGGTCGGAGATCAGGACCTTGGCATTGGGGTTCAGGTGCTTTAAAAAGTCGGCGCCGATTTTCAGGCCGCCGGTGCCGCCAATGGCCTGCACGGTAGCTACGCGCCCAGATGTGACGGGCTCGCTGTTAGTGCCAAACACCAGGCCCTTGACGGCGGCATCGTAGGCAGCAATACCATCGATCGGCAGGTAGCCGCGCGGCGTGGGCTTTTCCATCATGGTCTTTTCAGCGGCCTGTACGCACTGCAACAAGGGCAGTTTGCCGTTGTCGTCAAAGTACACACCGACGCCGAGGTTGACCTTGTTGGGGTTGGTGTCGGCGTTGAACTGTTCGTTCAGACCCAGGATGGGGTCGCGGGGGGCCATTTCGACGGCGGAGAAAAGAGACATGGGAGTCCTATGGTGTGAAATTGAATGGAGCCCGCTAAGCAGGCTGGTCTTGACCAAGCGCTATTTTACCGGCGCGCGCTGTGCACCCCGATATCCTCCAGCTGGCGGCATCCGGTCAGTGCCATGGTCAATTCCAGTTCGTCGCGCAGCAGGCGTATTACCCGCGCTACGCCCATTGCGCCGTCGCTGGCCAGGCCCCAGACAAAGGGGCGTCCCAGCAGCACCGCAGTAGCACCGTGGGCCAGTGCCACGAAGACATCGCGTCCGCTGCGGATGCCGCTGTCAAACAGCAGAGGAACCCGGCCCTGCACCCGGGCGGCGATTTGCTCCAGCGCCTGCAGGCTGAGCGTGGCGCCCGCCAGCACCCGCCCGCCGTGGTTGGATACGACTAGGCCGTCGCAGCCGGCCGCCAAGGCAGCCTCCGCGTCGTCGGGGTGCAGCAGGCCCTTGACCAGTAGGGGCAGGGTGGTTTGTCGGCGCAGCCAGGCGAGGTCATCCCAGGTCGGGGCCTGGGTCATCCAGCCGTCGAAGACCTGACTGCCCTGGGTGTCGGGCAGCGGCACAGCCTCTAGGTTCACTGCGGCCACGCCTTCGGGCAGTGTCAGCGTGACACGCTTGACCGGTGCGTCCACCGTCAGCACCAGCGCCGAGCAGCCTGCTGCCAGCGCGCGCTGCAGCAGGCGCAGGGTGCGCGGCCGGTCACCTTGCCAGTAGAGCTGGAACCAGGGCAAGGCAGCGCCAGGGGACGCTGCTGCCTGCACGATATCGGCAAAGGGCTGGCTGGCCAGGCTGCTGATCAGCAGTTGCCCGCCCTGGGCGCTGGCGGCCATGGCGCTGGCCACTTCGCCATCGGCATGGAACAGGCGCTGGTAGGCCACGGGTGCCAGCAGGATCGGATGCTCCAGCACTTGCCCAAAAAGTTTCAGCCGGGTATGGCCACCGCGCACATCCTGCAGTGGCCGGGCCATCAGGCGCACAGCGGCCAGTGCCGCGTCATTGCCGTTGCCGTCGCCATCGGCCAGGTAGCGCCACACGGCAGCCGGCAGCCGTGCTTGGGCACGGTTCCGGTAATGCGCTAGGCCAGACTGCGCAGGCAGTTCCATCAGGTTTCGGCCCAGTCGCGCAGTAGGTTGTGGTAAATGCCGGTCAGCCGCACCACGGGCTCCGTCTCACCCACATCCTGGCGCAGCTTCAGGATCGCCATGTCCATGTCGTACAGCAGGCGCCGCTGCCCGGCATCGCGCACCATGCTTTGCAGGAACAGAAAGCAGGCCAGGCGTTCACCCCGGGTGACCGGTGTGACGGCGTGGATGGACGACGACGGATAGAGCACCAGGCTGCCGGCCTTGAGCTTGACGCCGTGTTTGCCAAAGGTGTCGTCGATGGTCAGCACGCCGCCCTCGTACTCGTCCGGGTCCGACAGGAACAGGGTGGCCGACACATCCGATCGCAGGTAGCTGCCGGGCTGGCCGGGCAGCATGCGCATGGCGTTGTCGGTGTGAAAGCCGTAGCTGTTGCTGGCGCCGCTGTAGCGGTTGAAGAAGGGCGGCAGTATCTTCAGGGGCAGCGCCGCCGCAAAGAACAGGGCCGAGCGGTTCAGCGCGTCCAGCACCTTTTGCCGCAGCACCGGCAGGCCGGGTGCCTGCTCGGGCACTTGCTGGTTGTTTTTGACCAGGGCCGCCTGGGGGCCGGCGGTGAGCTGGCCGCTATTCCAGACCGATGGGTCCAGCAGCAGGCGCAAGCTGGCCAGTTCCTCCCCGGACAAAACATTGTCTATGGTTACCAGCATGCGGCTTCTCCTTGAATCGCTGTAGTTTAGAACCGGTACTCGCCAGTCAGTGTGGCACTGCGCCGGGTGCCGGCCACGGTAAAGCCGCCGTTGTCGTAAATCGAATCGTAGTAGCGCTGATCAAACAGGTTTTTGATATTGAACTGCAGCTTCCACTGGTTTATTTCATAGGCCACCATGGCGTCCCAGCGCACGTAAGCCGGCGCGGTGTTGGGTTGGTATGCGCCATTCAGCGTCGGCACGGCGCCCGTGCTGGAGGGGTTGAAGCCCTGGCGCTCGCCCTTGGCCTCCAGGCCACCAGCCACAGTCCACTGCGGCGCCACTTTGTAGGTGGTCCAGAGATTGACGGTGTAGGCCGGGGTGTTGCGTGCGGTCTGGCCCGCGTAGGCGGATGGGGCCTGGACCAACACGCCACTGGCGTTGTAGTTTTCCGCCACTTCCAGGATTTTGGCGTCCATCAGTGACAGCCCGGCAAACACTTCCCATTGCTCGGTAATGCGGCCTGCGACCTCGAACTCCAGGCCATTGGTACGGCGCCTCTTGGTCAGGATGGCCGCGGTGGATTCCAGGTCGGCACTGCGCTCCCAATCCTTGTTTGCCTGGTAAAGCGCAGCACGCATGGACAGGTCACCGTCCAGCAGCAGCCATTTGGCGCCAAGTTCCAGTACATCGCTGCGCTCGGCCGGCTGGGGCCTCACCGTCAGCTGGTACAGATCGGCCGTGGGGCTGAACGAGCTGCTCCAGGCCAGGTAGTAATGCGTGTCATCGCTGGGGTGGAACGACAGGGCCGAGCGGTAGCTGTTCTCGCCAAATTTCAGTGCCGGTGATGCCGTGCCACTGTATTTGGCGTCCATCAGGTCACGCCGCACGCCGGCGGTGGCCTTCCAGAGGGGAAAAAACTCGACCGTGTTCTGCGCATAAACGGCGTAGGAGTCGCTTTTGAAGCTGTTGAGGCCTTGGCCGCTCGTGGATTCCTGATAGGGGCGGAAATCCGGCACGGCGACCGTGCCGAAGTTTTGCAAAGACAGGCGGCGGCTGTCTTCATTCAGATACTCCACGCCGGCAATGGCCTCGTGGTTCATGCCCCATGCCTTGAACTGGGTGCTGTAGTCGGATTGCAGGGTGAGGGTCTTGTAGCGGGAGGTGCGCGTCACGTTGCCACCCACCGCACCCGCCGGATCGGGGGGCGTTGCCAGATTGGGCGTCTTTGCCCAGTAGCTGCGGTCATAGTCCGCCATGCGCACCTGGGTGCGCAACTGACTGGTGGACGAGAGCTTGTATTCATTGATCAGGGTGGTGATCTGGGTATCGCTCTTGTCAAAGGTGTTGTCGTTGCCAAAAAAGGTGCTGGCTGGCAGCGCCGTGCCCGGCGCGCGCGTGCTGCTATTGAAAGAGACGCCATAGTCCGGGTTGTCATGGGTTTGCAGCTCCAGGTAGTTGAGCCAGAACTGGTTGTCGGTGTTCTGGTTCAGTCCCAAGCTGAGGGCAACACCTTGTCTGTGCACCTCGGGCTGCGTGCCGGTGCTGGGGTTGCTGCGCCAGCTGCCTTCATCGCGCTTCATGGCGTTGACACGGATGGATGTGTTTTCGTTGATGGGCTTGTTGATATCAGCCGACAGTTCGGTGTAGCCGTCGGTGCCCACGCTGGCGCTGATCTTGTTCTGCTCGTACGACTTGGGCATTTTGCTGACCTGGTTGATAACGCCGCCAGCTTGGCCCCGGCCAAACAGCATGGCGCCGGCGCCACGCAGCACGTCCACCTGTTCTAGGTTGAAGGTCTCGCGGTTGTACTGTGCTGTGTCGCGGATGCCGTCCAGATACATGTCACCAAAGGTATAGAAGCCGCGTAGGTTCATGTTATCGCCCGAACGCCCGCCCTCGGCCGCGTTGAACGACAGGCCTGACACATTGCGCAGCGCCTCTTTTAAGGAGCCGACCTGTTGCTGCTCCATCAAGGCGCTGGTGACGGTGGTGATGGCCTGGGGCACGTCATGCGGGTCTTGTAGCATCTTGCCTACCCGCGTGGTGCTGGCACGCAGCCCGTCCGGCTTGTCCGCATCGGCCTGGACCTGTACCGTGGCCAGCTCCCGGGTGGCACCCGGCGTTGCGGTTTGGGCCAGTGCTTGCTGCCCCAGGGTGGACAGGCCGGCCAGCATGAAGGCACCCAGGGGCAGCAGGGCGTGGCCGCGCTTGTCGGCGGGGCTGCAGACCGGCGCTGCCGGGGGATGGGGGAAAGGGCGATGGGACATAGTCAGTCACTCCAGAAACAAAGAGGTTGGTGGCTGGCTAAGGTGCACGCGGCACCTGTTGGCTGGCTGGGATGGAAAGGGCTTAAACGTGGCTACTTGGTCAGAATTAGCTTGTCCTGGCGGGTGATGCGCAAGCGATAGGCTTCACCCTGGTGCAGGATCACCACCTCGCGTTGGCCGGCAAACAGCTGCGCGCTGTCCAGCCGGGCCGGCACAGGCGTCTGCAGGGCTTGCACGCCGGCAGGTTGGGGAAGCAGGCTCTCGCTCATGGGCGCATGCTCATGGTTTGGACGGATCGGTCACAAAGCCAATCCGGCTTAGCCCGGCTTGGGCGGCGGCCGACATGATTTGCGCCACTTTTTCATAGGGCGTGGTGCGCTCGGCACGAATGTGCAGGGCCGGTTGCGGTTGCAGGGTGGCGGCTTGTTGCAGATGCGCCTGCAGTGCCCCGCCGTCCACACGCTCGCCGTTCCAGTACACGCTGCTGCTGGCATCAATGGACAGCTGCACGTTGTCGGCCTTCTGGACTTGCGGTGTCGATACCGCCCGTGGCAAATCCATCTTCACCGCATGTGTGAGCATGGGGGCGGTGACCAGAAAAATCACCAGCAGCACCAGCATCACATCAATCAGCGGCACCATGTTGATCTCGGCCATGGGTGCGTTGTCGTCGCTGCCTTCAAGGCTGCCAAAGCTCATTGCGCACCGCCTTGTACGGCCACGGCATGTTGGGCGCGGGCGAGGTTGATGACCTTGTCGCTGGTGACGCGGGCATCTTCACGCAACGGCGAAGATTTGATGCCCGTGGCCAAAAAATTGTGAACGTCGTAGGCAAAGGAGTTGAGTTGGGCCAGCGTGTTTCGGGTGGCACGTGCAAAGCTGTTGTAGGCGATGGCCGCTGGGATGGCCACGGCCAGTCCGATGCCGGTCATGATCAGAGCTTCACCCACAGGGCCGGCCACCTGGTCCAGCGAGCCCTGGCCACTTTGGCCGATAGCCATCAGGGCATGGTAAATGCCCCAAACGGTACCCAGCAGGCCGACAAAGGGGGCACTGGAAGCCACCGTGGCCAAAAAGGTCTGGCCAAATTCCAGCTTGTACTTGTCTTCTTCAATGGCTCGGCGCAGGGCTCGGGTTAGCATTTCGTCCGGCGCGCCGGCATCCATTAGGCTTGAGACCTCATTGTGCCGGCTCAGCTGATTCATCGCAGTAAATCCGTGGTGCAACAGGTGGGAGAAGGGCTCCGGCGTGCCGGTGCTACGGATCTCGGTGGCCACGGCCTCCAGATTCTGGGCATCCCAGAAAATGCCCAAGAAACGCCGGCTTTGGCGGCTGGCGCGCAGCAGTTGTACACCCTTGGTGACGATCAAATACCAGCTCACCACCGAGCCTAGTAGCAGCACCGCTAGCACGACGCGTGCCACACCATCTGTGTGCTCCAGGAAATGGGCGAAGCCCAGAGTTTCATTCATATCAATCAACCTTTTAGACTAAAAACAAGGGGGATCAGAACCCATGCGCTGACTGCCGCTGTGCCCTGGCGCGCAGGTGAAAACTTCCAGCGGCTGACGGCCGCTGCAGCGGACCGGTCCAGCCGCTCAAAACCTGAGCTTGTGTGCAGTTCCACCTTGCCGGGCAGGCCCGTGGCCTCAACAAACACATGCAGCACCACCTTGCCTTCTTCGCGCGTGCGGCGTGATAGCGGGGGGTAGCTAGGGACCGGGTTGTCCAGGTAGTCGGCATCAAAGCGGGGCGCGGTGGTGCTGGTCAGTGGGGCCGGTGACGGTGGAGCCGAAGGTGCAGCCGTAGCGGCTGCGGCCTGGATCGGAGGCTGAATGCTGGCGGGGGCGAGCTTGGGCACTTCAGTAGCCGCTGGCACAGCGGGCCCTTCGGTGGCCAAGACCGGCAGGTCAGCAGCGGCTTGCGGCCGGCTTTGCGGGCTTACGGGCAAGGGTTTGGGCGGCGTGGTATCGGCCTTTGGCGGGGCTGGCACGGGCGCTTTGGTTTCGGGTGCTGCGGCAATTACTTCCACCATCAGCGCCTGCGGTGGCACAGCGGGGGCGTGCAAGGCCATCAGTGTCGCGATGGCCGCTGCATGCGCCACCACCACCAGTGCCAGGGGGGCGCTGGCCAAGCGGGGCCGGGCGTGCAGCGCAAGCGCTGGTCGGTTTTCGCCGCCCTGCAACTCAGGCCGCACGGGACAGCTCCCTGTGATAGGAGACGGCGATTATTTTCATGGGTTGTGAAGGTGTGAGTACCAAAAAAGTTCCTTATTCTATATGAGAATCATTCGCATCAAAGAGGTGAGGGAATTTTTTTGGCAGGTCTGGTCTACAGTGCGTGTTTTGCCTTTGCGGAACTCTGTTGCCATGCCCGTTTCCAAGTCTGTTGCCGCCCTTGTCGCCGAGTCCGGAGATGCCGAGCGCACCGGCACCTTTGTGCGCTTCCCCGATTCGCCCTTCGAGCTCTACCAACCCTATCCCCCGGCCGGTGACCAGCCCGAAGCCATCCGCCAGTTGGTCGAGGGCATTCACGACGGCGAGGTGTTCCAGACCCTGCTCGGCGTGACCGGCTCGGGCAAGACCTTCACCATGGCCAATGTGATTGCCCAGATGGGTCGCCCGGCCATTGTGTTTGCGCCCAACAAGACCCTGGCCGCGCAGCTCTACAGCGAATTTCGCGAGTTCTTCCCCAAGAACGCGGTGGAGTACTTCGTCAGCTACTACGACTACTACCAGCCCGAGGCCTATGTGCCCCAGCGCGACCTGTTTATCGAGAAGGACTCGGCCATCAACGAGCACATCGAACAGATGCGGCTAAGTTGCACCAAGAGCGTGTTGGAGCGCCGCGATGTGATCATCGTAGCTACCGTGTCCGCCATCTACGGTATCGGCCAGCCCGAGGCTTATCACAAAATGATCATGACCCTGCGTGTGGGTGACAAAAAAGGCCAGCGCGACCTGATCAGCCAACTGGTGCGCATGCAGTACCAGCGCAACGACATCGACTTTTCGCGTGGCGCCTTTCGCGTGCGCGGCGACACCATCGACGTCTTCCCCGCCGAGCACAGTGAGATGGCCATTCGCATCGAGCTGTTTGATGACGAGATCGAGTCGCTGCAACTTTTTGATCCGCTCACCGGGCGCATCCGCCAGAAGATTCCGCGCTTTACCGTTTACCCCAGCAGCCACTATGTGACGCCACGCGAGCAGGTGCTGGCCGCTGTGGAGACCATCAAGCTGGAGCTCTCCGATCGCCTGAAAGAGTTCATCTCCATGGGCAAGTTGGTGGAGGCGCAGCGCCTAGAGCAGCGCACCCGCTTTGATCTGGAAATGCTCAGCGAGGTGGGCCACTGCAAGGGCATCGAGAACTACTCGCGCCACCTGAGCGCCGCCGCCCCCGGCGATCCACCTGCCACGCTGACCGACTATTTGCCCAAGGACGCGCTGATGTTTCTGGACGAAAGCCATGTGCTGATCGGCCAGTTTGGCGGCATGTACAACGGCGACCGCTCGCGCAAAACCACGCTGGTGGAATATGGGTTTCGCCTGCCCAGCGCGCTGGACAACCGTCCGCTCAAGTTCGAGGAGTTCGAGGCCCGCATGCGCCAAGCCGTGTTTGTTTCGGCCACGCCCGCGCAGTGGGAGAAGGACCATTCCGGCAAGGTGGTGGAGCAGGTGGTGCGCCCCACCGGTCTGGTGGACCCCGAGGTGGAGGTGCGCCCGGCCACCAACCAAGTCGATGATGTGCTGCAGGAAATCCGCATCCGCGTCGAGAAGAACGAGCGGGTGCTGATCACCACGCTCACCAAGCGCATGGCCGAGCAGTTGACGGACTATTTGAGCGACAACGGCGTCAAGGTGCGCTATCTGCACAGCGATGTGGACACGGTGGAGCGGGTCGAGATTTTGCGCGACCTGCGCCTGGGCACCTTTGATGTACTGGTTGGCATCAACCTTTTGCGCGAGGGTCTGGACATTCCCGAGGTCTCGCTGGTGGCGATTTTGGACGCCGACAAGGAGGGTTTTTTGCGCTCCGAGCGTTCACTGATCCAGACCATTGGCCGCGCCGCCCGCAACCTGGAGGGCAGGGCGATTTTGTATGCCGACAAGAGGACCGACTCGATGGAGCGCGCCATCGGCGAGACCGAGCGCCGGCGCGCCAAGCAGGTGGCGCACAACCTGGAGCGCGGCATCACGCCCCGCGCCATCGTCAAGAAGGTGCGCGACCTGATCGACGGCGTCTACAGCGAGAAGGCGGGCAAGGAAGCCGAGCGCCTGGAGCGCGACGCCGTGGCCCGCGCGCAGGTGGAGGACATGAGCGAGAAGGATGTGTCGCGCGAAATCAAGCGGCTCGAGAAGCTGATGATGGAGCACGCCCGCAACCTCGAATTCGAGAAGGCCGCCCGCGTGCGCGACCAACTCGGCATCCTCAAGCAACAGGCCTTCGGTGCGCCGGGCGCGGACAACCTGGTGCCTATTCCCTGAGAGTTGCAAGGTCTTGCGACTGATCAGTCTACTTACCCGAGCGGAACACTCGGTTTATTGCTATACTTGAACGCATTAGTCAACCAAATGGAGTTTGCCATGCGTCTCACCACCAAAGGTCGTTTTGCGGTCACCGCGATGATCGATTTAGGCTTGCGTCAAGCCGGCGGACCCGTGACCTTGGCTGCCATCAGCCAGCGTCAGCAGATCTCGCTGTCTTACCTGGAGCAGCTGTTTGGCAAACTGCGCCGCCATGAGCTGGTGGAATCCACCCGTGGCCCCGGTGGCGGTTACACACTGGCCCGCAAGGCCGCAGACATCACCGTGGCCGACATCATTGTGTCGGTGGATGAGCCGATCGACGCCACCCAATGCGGCGGCAAGGAAAACTGCTTGGGCGAAGGCAACCGCTGCATGACGCATGACCTATGGGCCTCGTTGAACACCCGCATGGTGGAGTTTTTGGACTCCGTCACCCTGCAAAAGCTGGTGGACGAGCAACTGGCCAAGGGCCTGCAGATTGAAGACAAGCCCACCGTCAAACGCGCCATCTCGGCCATGCCGGTGACCAAGCCGATTCGCATCAATGCACCGAATTCGGTGTTTGCCCTGGGCAACGCCTTTTCCATCTCCAAGAACTGATGGTGCTGGCCTGCAAGGCCTCTCCATTCCACCCACCTTTAGTCTGAACCGAGTGATTCATGGACACCACGCCCCACTTTCCTATTTACATGGACTACAGCGCCACCAACCCCTGCGACGAGCGGGTCGTGGACGCCATGGTTCCCTGGTTGCGCAACCACTTTGGCAACCCGGCTTCACGCAGCCACGCCTGGGGTTGGGAAGCGGAAGCCGCAGTTGAAAAAGGCCGCGAGCAGGTAGCCGCTCTGATCGGTGCCGACCCGCGCGAGATCGTCTGGACCTCCGGTGCCACCGAATCCAATAACCTGGCCTTGAAGGGTGCTGCGCACTTTTACCAAAGCAAGGGCAAGCACCTGATCACCGTGAAGACAGAGCACAAGGCGGTGCTTGACACCTGCCGCGAGTTGGAGCGCCAGGGCTTTGAAGTGACCTACCTGGACGTGCAGGCCGACGGCATGTTGGACCTGGAAGTGTTCAAGGCGGCCATACGTCCCGACACCATTTTGGCCAGCGTCATGTTCGTCAACAATGAAATCGGTGTGATCCAAGACGTGGCCGCCATAGGCGCCATCTGCCGCGAAAAGGGTGTGATCTTCCATTCGGACGCCGCGCAAGCCACCGGCCGTGTGGATATCGACTTGACGACCCTGCCGATCGACCTGATGAGCCTGACCTCGCACAAGACCTATGGCCCAAAGGGCATTGGTGCCCTGTTTGTGCGCCGCAAACCGCGCATCCGCCTGGAAGCGCAAATGCATGGCGGTGGCCACGAGCGCGGCATGCGCAGTGGCACGCTGCCCACGCACCAAATCGTTGGTATGGGCGAGGCCTACCGCATTGCCAAGGAAGAGATGGCCGGCGAGAACATCCGCATCCGTGCCCTGCATGACCGCATGCTGGCCGGACTGAAGGACATCGAGCAGGTGTTTATCAATGGCCACACCGAGAAGCGGGTGCCGCACAACCTCAACATGAGCTTTAACTATGTCGAGGGCGAGTCGCTCATGATGGGTATCAAGGGCCTGGCTGTGAGCAGCGGTTCTGCCTGCACCTCGGCCAGCCTGGAGCCCAGCTACGTGCTGCGCGCCTTGGGTCGCAGCGACGAGTTGGCCCACAGCAGCCTGCGCATGACGATTGGTCGCTGGACCACGGAAGCCGAGATCGACTATGCCGTGGACACCATCAAAAAGAACGTCGCCAAGCTGCGCGACCTGAGCCCCCTGTGGGATATGTACCAAGACGGCATCGATATTTCCACTATCCAGTGGGCAGCACATTAATTGAGATAAAGAGGTAAAAAAAATGGCCTATTCTGAAAAAGTGGTTGACCACTACGAAAACCCCCGCAATGTCGGCTCCTTTGACAAGGGCGACGAAGATGTAGGCACTGGCATGGTGGGCGCCCCCGCCTGCGGCGACGTGATGAAGCTGCAGATCAAGGTCAACCCGCAAACCGGCATCATCGAAGACGCACGCTTTAAGACCTACGGTTGCGGTTCGGCCATTGCATCGAGCTCGCTGGTGACCGAATGGGTCAAGGGCAAGACCCTGGACCAGGCCGCCGCCCTGAAGAACAGCGAGATCGCCGAAGAGTTGGCCCTGCCACCGGTGAAAATTCACTGCTCCATCCTGGCCGAAGACGCCATCAAGGCAGCGGTCGAGGACTACAAAAAGAAACACCTGAACTGATATGGCGATATCCCTGACCGAGGCCGCAGCACGCCACGTCACCCGTTACCTTGCCAAGCGCGGCAAGGGTGTGGGTGTGCGTCTGGGCGTCAAGACCACCGGCTGTTCCGGGCTGGCCTACCAGCTCGAATATGTGGACGCATTCGCACCCGAGGACATGGTCTTCGAGGGCCATGGCGTCAAGGTGCTGGTGGACCCGAAAAGCCTGGCCTATATCGATGGCACCGAGCTCGACTTTGTGCGCGAGGGGCTCAACGAGGGCTTTCGCTTCAACAACCCCAACGAACGGGACAAATGCGGCTGCGGTGAGTCGTTTCGCGTGTGAACCTGCACGACGACGACTTTGAACTGTTCGGTCTGGACAGACAGTTCGCACAGGACCGTGCGGCCATTGATGCGCGCTGGAAAGACCTGCAGCGCGAGGCCCATCCCGATAAATTTGCCGCCCAAGGGCCTGCAGCCCAACGCATTGCCATGCAATGGTCGGTGCGCATCAACGAGGCCTACCAAAGGCTCAAAGACCCGCTCAAGCGCGCCGCCTATTTGTGCGAGCTCGAAGGCTTTGCGATCAACGCCCACAGCAACACCGCCATGCCGAGCGCATTTTTGATGCAGCAGATGGAATGGCGCGAGGCCTTGGACGATGCCAGGGGCCTGGAGCCGCTGGAGGAGTTGTCTGAAACGGTGGAACACAGCAAGGAGCAGGTGTTGCACCACTGCGCCGCGCTGCTAGACGAACAACAAGACTATGCCGCTGCGGTCGGTCTGGTGAGGATTTTGATGTTTATCGAAAAGTTCTCCCACGACCTGAGCCAGCGACTGGACCAATTCGCATAAAGAGACGATGGCGCTTTTACAAATTTCCGAACCCGGGCAGTCGCCCAATCCGCACCAACGCCGCATTGCGGTGGGCATTGACCTGGGCACCACCCATTCGCTGGTCGCTTCCGTGCGCAACGGTGTGGCCGAGTGCCTGCCCGATGGCCAGGGCCGTGTCATCTTGCCCAGCGTGGTACGTTACCTTGATGCCCAGCGCCGCCAGATTGGTTTCGAGGCCCTGGAAAACCAGGTCAACGACCCCGGCAACACCATTGCCTCGGTCAAGCGTTTGATGGGCCGCGGCCTGCGGGATGTGGCCCATTCTGCGAAGCTGCCCTATGCCCTGGTGGACGAACCCGGCATGGTCAAGGTGCGCACCATCGCCGGCGACAAGAGCCCGGTAGAAGTGAGCGGCGAGATTCTGGCCACGCTGCGCTTTCGCGCCGAAGACACCTTCAATGACGATATTTTTGGTGCGGTCATCACCGTGCCCGCCTACTTTGACGACGCCCAGCGCCAGGCCACCAAGGACGCGGCACAACTCGCCGGCCTGAACGTGCTGCGCCTGATCAACGAGCCCACCGCTGCCGCCATCGCCTATGGCCTGGACAACGCCTCGGAAGGCGTCTACGCCGTCTACGACCTGGGTGGAGGCACCTTTGACATCTCCATCCTGCGCCTTTCGGCCGGAGTGTTCGAGGTGCTGGCCGCGGGTGGCGACTCGGCCTTGGGGGGCGACGATTACGACCGTGCCCTGGCCGACTGGCTGCTGGCTGAATCCGGCCTGAAGGTGGACTCGATGGAAGACCAGGCCCGTTTGTTGGCCCATGCGCGTGCCTGCAAAGAGGCGCTGTCGTCCGAAGAAATCGTCACCGCCGAAGTCGAGCTTTCCACTGGCGCCATTGACCTGTCGCTCAACCGCGAGCAGTTTGAGGCCACCACCGCCGCGCTGACAGCGCGTACGCTGCAGGCCATCAAGAAGGCCCTGCGCGATGCCAAGCTCACCAAGGAGGACATCAAGGGCGTGGTCATGGTCGGTGGCTCCACCCGCATGCCGCAGGTGCGCCGCGCCGTGGGTGCATTCTTTGGCCAAGAGCCACTGATCAATCTGAACCCCGACGAAGTGGTGGCGCTGGGCGCTGCCATTCAGGCAAACCAGCTGGCCGGCAACAACCCGGACGGCGAGTTGCTGCTGCTCGACGTGATCCCGCTGTCGCTGGGCATTGAGACCATGGGCGGACTGGTAGAGCGCATTGTTCCGCGCAACCAGACCATCCCCACCGCCATGGCGCAGGACTTCACCACCTACAAGGACGGTCAGACCGCCTTGGCGCTGCATGTGGTGCAGGGCGAGCGCGACCTGGTGGCCGATTGCCGCAGCCTGGCCCGCTTTGAGCTGCGCGGCATTCCGCCCATGGCCGCTGGCGTGGCGCGCATACGCGTCACCTTTACGGTGGATGCCGACGGTCTGCTCAATGTGGGCGCCAAGGAACAGGTCAGCGGTGTCGAAGCCCGCATCGACGTCAAGCCCTCTTATGGCCTCAGCGACGACCAGATTGCCCAGATGCTGCGTGACAGTTTCAGCACCGCGCAGCAGGACATGCAGGCCCGCGCGCTGGTGGAAGCCCGCGTGGACGCCGACCGTCTGCTGTTGGCCACACGCAGTGCCCTGGCCGTGGACGGTGCGCTGCTGGATGCCGCCGAGCGCGCCGAGATTGACCAAGCGATGGCAGCGTCCGAAGCATCGCTGGTCAGCCTTGACGCCGCCCATATCGAGGCCGTTTCCAAGGCGCTGGGCCAGGCCACCGAAGCCTTTGCCGCCGCACGCATGAACCACAGCATTGCGCAGGCGCTGGCCGGCAAAAATATTGCAAACATTTAAGCTCACACCATGCCCATCATCAAGATACTGCCGCACCCGGAATACTGCCCGCAGGGACGCGACATCAGCGCGCCGGCCGGCACCTCGATCTGCGAAGCCCTGCTGGAAAACGGCATCAACATCGAACATGCCTGCGACATGAGCTGCGCCTGCACCACCTGCCATGTGGTGGTGCGTGAAGGCTTTGCCTCGCTCAATGAATTGGAAGAAACCGAAGAAGACCTGCTAGACCGCGCCTGGGGCTTAGCGCCCAACTCGCGCCTGAGCTGCCAGGCCATCCTGGCGCAAAAAGACCTGGTGGTGGAGATACCCAAATACTCCATCAACCACGCCAAAGAAAATCACTAAAGCAAGTTGGGCGGGCCGGGCGGCTAAACATCCCACACAGGCAGAATAAGCACATGCGACAAATTTTTCTGGATACCGAAACCACCGGTCTGTCTGCCGATCAGGGCGACCGTGTGATCGAAATCGGCTGCGTCGAGCTGTTTAACCGCAAGCTCACCGGCAACAACCTGCACTTCTATCTCAATGCCGGGCGCGACAGCCACGAGGACGCGCTGCGCATCCACGGCCTCACCACCGAGTTTCTGCGCGACAAGCCCAAGTTTGAAGCGATTGCGGAAGAGTTTTTGGCCTATGTGCAGGACGCCGAAATCATCATCCACAACGCACCCTTCGATGTTGGCTTTCTGAACGCGGAGCTCAAGCGCTCGGGCAAGCTGCCGTTCAAGGAGCATGTGGCTAGCGTGGTGGATACCCTGGTCATGGCCAAGGAAATGTTCCCCGGCAAGCGCAACAGCCTGGATGCCCTGTGCACCCGCTTGGAGGTGGACAACTCGGGCCGCACCCTGCACGGCGCGCTGCTCGATGCCGAGTTGTTGGCCGACGTCTACATCAACATGACGCGCGGCCAGGACGCCCTGCTCATGGATGTGGGCGACTCCCAGGAAGAGGGTGGCCTGCCCGTGGAGCGCGTGGACCTCAGTGGGCTGGAGTTGCCGGTACTCGCGGCCAATGCACAGGAGCTGAGCCAGCACGCCGAAGTTCTCCAACAAATCAACAAATCCAGTGGCGGAAAAGTGATTTGGCCAGAAACGGCCTAATTCCGGTATATACTCGCAGGCTTCCTGATACGAATTCAGGGCGATTAGCTCAGGGGTAGAGCACTGCATTCACACTGCAGGGGTCGCAAGTTCGAAACTTGCATCGCCCACCAGATTAGACCTTCTAAATCATTGATTTAGAAGGTCTTTTTTACGTCTGTCACCCCAGTCGGTCTATCTTCTGCGCGGCCTCTTGCATGTGCGCACGCAGCGCTTGGATGCAGGCCAGGTGCTCTGCCAGCAACAAGTCGCGCCACCGCGTGGTGATGGGGTTGCTACCTAGCCCCGTGAACTTGACAAGGACATGGCCTTTGGCGGTGTGGGCGCAAAACTTCGGCTGTTCGCCGCCGGCCTATGACCAGCTTTCCCCCAGGGAAAGCGCAGCGGCTGCAAGGCGCGGATAGTCATCGGTGAGCGCAAGGGCGGGAGTGGGCGCGTTGACGAACCGGTCCCTGGCAAGCTCGCCCAAAAGCAGATTGCCCACCGCATCACCCCCGTTGGCGAGCAAGGCTCTCAACGCGTCGGTGTCACTCCAATGGCGAACATCGGGCGGCAAACCCAAGGCGCTTGCGTGTTGGTGCGCATAGGCCCGTCCGAGGAAACCTTGTGGCCGCATGTCGGCTAACCACCACGGGAGCCCTTCATGGTGGACCGTCCTGCCATCGGCCTGCAGCATGACGAAGCCATCGGGTCGGACCGGTTGGAGTTGCCCCAGCGCTTGGACCTGTCCTTGCGCATTGACGCGGTAAACCGGTAGGTCTGCGAGGCCCCGAAAATGGTCCCGCAGCGCATAGCGGGTTGAACGAACGGCACCCCATGTAACGATTTCTCTGTCGCACTACTGGCTGAACCGCCAGATCCCTACTTGCAATCGGGCTAAGGGGCGAGCGCATGCAGCTGAAGCTGCTCCAAGGTCACCACCTCCAGCGCCTTGGCATGCGTGGCCTGCAAATGCACCGGTGGCGCCACGCCGGCTTGCAGGGCCTCTTTCCAGCGCAGGGCGCACAGGCACCAGCGGTCGCCGGGCTTGAGTCCGGCAAAGCGCAATTGCGGACGCGGCGTGACCAGGTCATTGCCCCGGCCCAGCGAGTAAGCCAAAAACTCCGCCGTCAACCGGGCGCACACCACATGGGTGCCATGGTCCTCTTCATCGGTCTTGCAACAGCCATCCCGAAAATACCCGGTCAGCGGGTCAAAAGAGCAGGCCAGCAGCGGGCCACCCAACACATTCAATTCAGTCATTCGGTTTCCAGTCTAGTAGCGGCGCGATGCCCTGCGATCGAAAAAAACCGAATGCTGCCACAGCACGCATAGCCGGGGGTGGCTTGCGGTCTTTGCCGGGCCACGGTCGAAGTGCCCCCTGTCTGTTGCCCGCCACTGTGCAAATGCACAGCCGACAGTTGCATGTGGTGAGCCTGGCCCGGCGCACAGTGGCTCCCCTGGACACGCAAGCCTGTGCTTTACCGTCCGCCCCCAACCCATAGAGGAATTCGCCATGACCCAGCCCCATGTCCTTTTGTCACCCCTCAAGCCCGCTTTCCCCGAAGCCGGCGGCGCCATTGACCTGATGGTGCGCGTGCAGGCACCGCCCGCATCCGGTCAGGCCTTTGCCACCCCCAAGCGCCTGGCACTGGTGGTGGACCGCTCCGGCAGCATGAATGGCCAGCCGCTGGCCGAGGCGCTCAAATGCGTGGAGCACATCGCCGCTTGCATGACGCCGCAAGACCGCCTCTCTATCACCGTCTACGACCACCACGCCAATGTGCTGATGCCGCTGGCCCCGGTGGCCTCGATCGAGGCCGTCAAAAGCCTGTTGGCCACGGTGGACAGCGGCGGCAACACCAACCTGTATGGTGGCTGGGAGGCCGGTTCCCAGCAGTTGGAGGCGGGGCAGAGCGGCAGCATCTCGCGCGTCATCCTGCTCTCCGATGGCCAGGCCAATAGCGGGCTGACCGACAGCCATGCCATCGAGGCGCATTGCCGCAACTGGCTGGCCCAAGGCGTCAGCACCACCACCGTGGGCCTGGGGCGCGGCTTTAACGAAGAGCTGATGATCGCCATGGCACGTGCAGGTGGCGGCCAGCAGTATTACGGCCAGACCGCTGCCGATCTGTTTGACAGTTTTGACGAAGAGCTGTCCCTGCTGCAGGCCCTGTACCTGCGCCAGTTGCGGCTCAAGCTCATCCCGGCTGCAGGCGTCATCGCCGAGCCGCTGGGCCTGTTCGACCAGAACCCAGACGGCAGCTACCACCTCAGCGATCTGGCCTGGGGTTCAGAGTCCTGGTTGGCCGTGCGTCTGCACCTGAGCGCCGGCGTGGCCGGGCAAACGCGCGATCTGCTGGGCGCCACGGTGGAGGGCACCACCCTGCAGGGGCATGCCATCACTGCGCACGCCCCCCTGCTGAGCCTGCCCGGCGTGGCGCAAGCCGTGTTTGATGCCATGCCAGCCGATGAAGCCATAGCGCGCCGCCTGCTGGAGGTGGACTTTGCCCAGCGCAGCCTGGAGCTCTCGCGCCTGGTGCAAATAGGCGACCTGCGCGCGGCCCGCGCCCTGCTGGTCGAACTGACACAGCGCTTTGAGCAGCACCCCTGGCTGCAGGCCAAGCTCTTGCGCCTGCGTACCCTGGCCGAGCGCGACCCGGAAATGATGCGCAAGGAGGCCCGCTTTAGCTCCCGCAAAATGTCCAGCCGTTTGGTGGCGCATGATGAAATGGCATTTAGCGGAGATGAGACCCTTAGTGCGATGCCCGCGTTTTTACGCAAGAAAACGCAGGAGGGCAAGGGGCGCGAGGGGCCCGCCGAACGCAAGGGATCGGAGTCAAGTAAATAGGGAGGTTTTTGCATGGACTGGTTTGAGACACTGTTTGGTTTTCGGGAAGCGGGGGACGCCGTGCGGCAGAAACTGCTGCTGCAGGGCCAGACCCTGCATTCCCTGGCCAATGGCCGCAGCTTTGGCGCCGGCACGCTGGAGCTGGTGTCGCTACAGGCCCTGCGTGCGCGGGTGGCGCAGCGCCTGAAAGAGGATTCGGCCATGGCCGGGCCGCTCAAGGCCAGCGTGGTCACCGACGATGTGCGGCGTATGCACAGCCAAGCTGTCTATGCCGGCGCGCTGTTTCAGGTGGCCTCCCAGTTCAACCTGCTCGAAATGCCCTCCTACGACGTCACCCCGGAGGACGGCATCACCGGCTATGTCCACGACCGCACACAGGGCCCGGCCTGCGCCTTGGCAGCGGCAGCGGCCACGGTCTACCGCAATTACTTTGTGCCGGTAGAAGGCGCGGTGGGGCAGTGTGCAGACCGCCAGCTCAATGGACTGGCCGATGTGGGATTGGCCCTGAGCCGGAGCCTGGGCCTTCCGGTCAGCGCCTTGTGGACCCTGCGCAATGGCTATGCGCTCTGTTCCCAATCCGGGCTGGACGCCATTGGCGCGCACCTCTCCACCCTTGACGAGGTGCAGCTTGACGCCCTGCGCGGCCTGCTGTGTATCGGCGTGCACAGCCAAGTGCAGGTCACCGACATGCCACCGACAAACCCCGTCACGGTGTCGCAAGCCTTTTGCTCGGCGCTGCCTGTGGCCTATAGCCGCGTGCCAGAGTCGGCCTGGGCCCCCTTTGCCACGCTGGTTCTGGAGGCAGCCTATGAGGCCACGCTGCTGGCCGGCGTGGAGAACGCGCTGAATGGCGGCTCCAACATCGTGCTGCTGACGCTCCTGGGTGGCGGTGCGTTTGGCAACCGCGACGAATGGATACACGGCGCCATTCGCCGGGCCTTGCAACGCATGGAGGGCCTTGCCCTCGATGTGCGTCTGGTGTCCTACCGCTCGCCTAGGCCTGACGTGCTGCAACTGATGGACGGCTACCCCCATACCTGATGGGCCGCTGCCGGTAATGACCGGCACAGCGCGAAATCGTGGTCGAACCGCGCTGGATTGAAAAGAGGCGCGTCATTGCAGCAAACAGCAGGGCATTTTGGCCTGAAACACTTTGCCTACTCTAAATAGTGCCGTTTCAATACCTAGAAGTAGGTAGTCATCTCGTGCCAATTGAAGTCTGGAGCGGGTACTCTTGCCGACACGCTGAATGCGCCTGCTTGGATGCGACGCAGTCGGCCAACCCCGGATCGTGTTCACTTCCACTCAGGCGTACACATGAAACGCAAAATCCAAGAATTCACCAAGCTGCAACCAGACGTCGCCATGCTCGCTACAGCAATGAATCCAATGTCAAACCAAATGGGCCAAGAATATGGGGCCCACTGTGCCCGCTTAACCGGCGTTTCGTTAAAGGAGTGCCCGCCTTGCCATTATTTCCCGGTGTTTCAAGCGGATGTTTTTCTTCCTCCAAAGCAGCCTCAGGGGGCTGACCGTCCGCTTAAACTGATTTTTTAAGTTGAAAGATGATGATTAAATCCAAATTCCTCCTTGTTCCTTTGTTTTGCTTGGCGATCGGCATGCCAATCCTTGGCTTTGCAAAATCCAGCAGCTTGTCTGCAGGCTTTAGCTCGCCGGAATCCAGTTCTGATAGTTCTTCGTCGAAGCCGGTCCATGTGGGGCCAACTTCTGCGCCAGCCTCCGGTTCGACTGCAAAACCCTCTGGCTTTACCAGTCCGGCAAAAGGCTTCTCCAGTGGCGTCAAACCCTCTCCATCGACCATCACTTCGGGCGGGTCCAAACCAACGCCTGCTGTCGCTCCTGCACAGAAGTCGAATTCAGCGCTTTCGCAGAGCTTGCAGAACTCGACTGCGAATTCAAAGGCTTTGGCCGCACTTGATGCAAGAAATGCCAAAAAGGCGCTGGTGACAGGTGCAGTGGTTGGTGCCGTGGGCGTCGCCGCTATTTCTAATACTGAAACTGCTGCACAAACTACCCATGGTTCCCCAGTGCATCCAAACTACCAACCTCCGGCACCGGTGGTTGGTCGCGATTCCGGTTCCGACATGATGGGCAATGCGATGTGGTTCATGATGGGGCGATCGATAAGCCATGAGCGCACGGTCAACGTCAACAACGGCCACACATCCACAACGAACAGCACAAGCACTACCTCCAACGGTTATGTTCCTAGCGCCGTCAGTGCAAACCAAGCAGAAGACGACGATTTTGATGCAACGATTCTTCGTATCTTTCTTTGGTTACTCATCATCGGCGCGGTCATAGGGGGCGTATTTTGGTACAAGGCCCGTCGTGATTCCGCAAACGCCGCATTCAAGTCTAAAAGGAATTACTCACTATGAGCTGGTCCGATGTACTCAAGTACGCCAAAGGCGTTGCTGCGAACCACGGTGTTGACTCGGCGAAAAAAGTCGAACGTGCCGATGATGGTTTGCCGTTTGGCGCGCGAATTGGTGGAGTCTTGGCCGTCCAGTCGAGTGCCTTTATTCGCGCCAATATCAACGGCTCACTCATTGCTGCGCCGGTCCATTCAGACAATATCATCAAGGGCATTTCCCGTCTGCGACTGGACATCCCCGGTAAAGTTCATCGCTTTTATCTCAGTCTGGACAACGAAGGAAGTGAGAGTGGGACTGAGGGTGGGCACGAGAGTTTCTTGCAGGTCTATACCGATGGCAATGATGATTTCAAAGAGATTCTCTATTGCACCCACATTACGCGCACGATTCCAGAAACTGAGGAAGATCAGGCCGCGTTCACCGGCGAGGCCGGCTATGGTCTTGGGCAATCCAACTACAGCTTGAGCCGCGAGCAACTGGTCGAGTGCGGCGTTGACCCCATCACGCTTGCCGGTGCAATAGCCGCAGACGAAGACGGAATCGCATATTTTCGCGATATAGGCTCCAGCGATCAGGATTTTGTTGCTCCGTTGCAAGGGACAGAAACCCGAATCGATGATGCCAATGGGGAGCATGGATTAAAACAGTCGATCTACTACATGCCCTATGTGCGTGAGCTCAAGGGCGCTGGCGGTAAGGAGTACCTGATTATCACCACAGAAATTGTGGAAAGCCGTGATGGTGATTATTCAAAGCGTTCTATTCACGTAGATTTTATGGTCGGCATTCCATTGGAGCATGAGCGAGTCTCAGTCCTGTAAAAGCCAAAAAAAGCATTTCCACTTCCATATTCAAAGGAAAATTCATGAGTACTTCCGGATGGGGCCTGACTGGCCGTTTGATCTCCAAACATTTTGCTGTCTTGGGTGACAAGGTTTCTGAAGCGATTGCCAACTTCGACCCGGAGACCGCGACTGAAGCCGACCGCGATGGTTTGCAGGCAACGCTGCTGAGCACGGCGCAAAAACTCGCTGCCGCCCGGGCATCCTTCAATAAGGAGCACGAAGACGTGGTCAATCTGCAGCGCCTGATGGACACCGATGAACAAGCTTTGACGGTTCTTGGCCAGCGCCTCGCAGCCGGTACTATTTCCGAAGCGACGGTAACCGTTTTTTGCGACGAACTAGAGGCCAATAAGGCCAAGCTGCCAGCTGAAATCCAAGAGGAGACGGACGCCAAGACCTATATGGATGAACTGCAGTCCATCGTTAATGCATTTTCCCAACGTTTGGCCGAATTCGATGCCATCGCCAAGAAATCTCTGCAACAACTGGAAAGTGCAAAAGCTCAAAAAGATTTGCAAGAACTGCGTGCCCAGCGCCAAGAAGAGTTGAATGGATTGAAGACCTCGGTTGGCAACTCCACCGCTCTAGGTGCTTTGCAACGCCGTGCGCAATCAGTCGCCAATGAAGCGGCTGGACTCAAGATCGTTGCCGACATCAACCAAAAACCTATTGATCAGGCCAATGAGATCGACGCAATCCGCAAGTCGGTGGCGGCTGGCACTTTGAGTGAGACACCGATGGCGCGCTTGGCACGCTTGTCGGCCAAAACGGCCAGCTAATTAGCACTGATGGTGGCGACTGTGGCCACCGCAAGAAGCCTTGCGCTGACTGCCCTTGGAAGAAGTTATCTCTTGATGACCTTCCAAGGCCAGGCATTTAAGTTCACAGATAGTTTTTTTAATTTTTCTTTACGAATATAAATTTATGACTGATTCTGTTTTTACACGTGCTGATGGCAGTACACGCTCCGCCAAGGGTTACATCTATGCAGAACCCGATGCGGACACAGTAATGTACAGCGGAGATCGCTACACAGCAGCTGAGTTACCCAAAAAAGTGGACTTAAGGCCACACCTGACGGCAGTTGAAGATCAAAAACAAACCGGTAGTTGTGTTGCCAATGCGGTAGCTGGTGCGTACGAGTATTTGGCGAAAGCCCAAACTGGCAAAGATTACGATGTCAGTCGCCTGTTTATTTATTACAACGGTCGCTTTATCGTTGCAGACGGCAAGCCGCTAAAGGATACGGGTTGCCATATTAAAAATGCCATTAAAAGTCTGAAACAATATGGTGCATGCGCAGAGGTGAATTTCCCGTTTGGTGTGGAAGCTGTAAACAATGTGCCGGCTCAGAAAAACTACGACGAGGCATCAGCGTTTTTAGTTCAAGACATGATAGCTGTTCCCAATGATTTGAATACGTGGAAAAACAGCTTGGCAGAAGGTTATCCGATCATATTTGGCGTTAACTTGTTTAAATCGTTTGATCAATCGCGTAGTAAAGGTGTCATTCCAATGCCCTCGGATAATGAGGCGGGGCGCAAAGCACACAGTGCACACGCCATGTTGGCTGTAGGTTATTCAGATACAGACAAAGTCTTTATTGTGCGCAATTCATGGGGTGCAAATTGGGGTGACAAGGGTTATTGTTATATTCCTTATGATTATATTAAAAACCCAAAATTCAATTTGGGTGATTCGTGGATTATTAAGCAACTGGATAACACGGCATTTGACCATACGAAAAATTGGGATCAAAGCGACGATTCGGTAATCCACCATCATAAGTCTGAAATGAATAACATGGATGACAAAAAATATGCCGCCATGTTGGATGCCATGGGTGATTACTCGTTTGAATACCGTATTGCCTTGTATTTTCTTAATGCAGCTAAAGCAAATAGTAACTTCACCGATCAACAGTACAACACGATTTCGCTCAGTATGACTGAGACCCTTAATCAGTTGGGTGTCATGGATGTGAGTGCGTTGGATATCTTGCGCTATGCCATGAAAGATATCGGCAATGAATCTTTGATCCAAGAATCTGCTGGTTTTTTTAAAGAGTACTCTTCTAAAGAAATGCTGACGAAAATCAGTAGTGATATTAAATCAGTGGTTAGTGTTGAAAATTATGCAGAATACGAAAGCAGTTCCATCTTTCAATCAATGGAATCGTGGCAAGTAGAAGAGTATTCCGAATCTGTAGAGTCTGTGGAAACAGTAACAGAAGAATTCTCCGAATCTGAAGTAGCAGCAGCAGCAGGTTCCTCCGAATCTGAAGAGTCCGTGGAAACAGCAACAGAAGAATTCTCCGAATCTGAAGTAGCAGCAGCAGAAGATTCCTCCGAATCTGAAGAGTCTGAAGTGGCAGCAGCAGCCGAAGAATCCTCCGAACAGGAAGAGTCCGGCGAAGAAGAGGCAGAAGCCGAACCTGAGGAAGAGGCAGAAGCCGAACCTGAAGAAGAGGCAGAAGCCGAGCCTGAAGAAGAGGCAGAAGCCGAACCGGAGGAAGAGGAAGAGGCAGAAGCCGAACCGGAGGAAGAGGAAGAGGCAGAAGCCGAACCGGAGGAAGAGGAAGAGGCAGAAGCCGAACC
>CAISLN010000107.1 GCA_903886275.1 uncultured beta proteobacterium
GGCCTCTATCACTTCGATAGGCGTCAGGTCCTGGAATACCTTGCAGTCGGTGGTGAGGGTCGCCAGATGCAGCCAGGGCCGCAGCGTCAACTCATACAAAGCGTGGCGACTGTCTTCACCTATAAAACGCGCTTCCACGATCAGCCCGGAGATCTCGCGCACCCCCGCACCCTGGTTGGCCGCGCCGCTGCCACCGGGCAGACCGGGCACAAAGGCGCCATGGCCTTCGAGCTCCACATGGCAGGTGAGCTCCAGCCCGACAAAGGCGTCGAGATCGAAGTTGCTACCCGCCTTGGCCTGGAACATCAGCGCATCGGGGGTTTGCAGCGTGAGCCGGTATTCAAACAGGCTGTTGATGCCCTCGCTGCCTTCGAGCTTGATGGGCACCAGCGCGGGCTGACCTGCCAGGACAGGAATGGCGGCGCTCGTAACGGTAAGGGCACGTGGTGCATTGAACAGGGTCATGGCGTGATCACTTTGTGGAGGGCATGGCTCGATACTCAATAGCCCTTGGGGATGACATAGCTCTTCAGGCCGCTGTTGTCGTACCAACTGCCCTTGAAGTTGGCGCGGCCACTGCCCTGGTCGGGGGCGACCTCTATGCACAGGCGTTGCTCGGGGCCGCATTTTTCAAGCTGGATGCGAGCGCCCTTCTTTTCCAGAAAGGTCACGCTGGCCTGCATGCGCGCCATCTCTTCGGAGAAGGCCGCCCTTTGCGCCTGCAAATCAGCTTGCTGACGCTGCACCTCGGCCTGCTGGCTTTTGAGTTGCTGCACACCTACCACCGCCACCACCAGCGTGGCCACCACGCCCAATGCGGTGAGTGCGGTCCACTGCCAGGCATGGCGATAGCCCGCGCGACGGATGCGCGACTCCACATCAAGTGCGGCCTGGGTGACGCTGCTAAAGCGCTCAACCACCGGCGCGGCCGTGCCCGTCCAGATGCGCGATGCAGCGTGCTCGGTAAGACCCAGGGCGCGCTCCATCGCGTCTTTGATGGACCGGTCGGCGGCGCGCTCGATGGCAGGCACGGCTTCAGACGCCGTGCGACGCAAATGGTCACAGGCGTCGGCCGCGGCCTGTCGCAAGCTGTCGTTGGCTTCGATAGCGCTGTCCAGTGCCCGCTCCATCGAAGCCTGAATGGATTTATCAGCCGCCGCCGCAATGGCCGGCAGGGCAGCGGCCGTGGCCTTGCGCAGGGCGTCGGACACCTCGGCCGAGTTGACGGCGGCCTTTGCCAAGGCCGCACGCTCTTTGGCAAAGGCCTCGCGCTCGGACACCAGGCAGGCGATGGCGTCCTGCACGGCCAGCTGGTTGTCTTCGGCCAGCTCGAACAGTTGCTGCAGTTTTTGTTCGGTGGTGCTCATGGTGTGGTGCTCCGGTTGGAGTGCAGTTCGATGCGGTTGGTCTCCAGGTCCACTTGGCTCTGCACGGTGAATTCCATGGGATAGGGCTGCATCTGGATATGGCCGGCGATCTCGAAGGTCAGCACGTTGTAGTGGGCGCTCGCGTGCTCCTTGAGCAGGGGGCGCACCACTAGCGTCTGGGGCATCAGACGCGGCTCAAAGCGCAGGATGGCGCTGCGTATCATGGTTTCGATATCGGCCCATTTCTTTTCGGACAGATAGCCACCGGCCAGCGCCGGCACGCCATAGTTGATGCTGGAGCCGGCGGCGGCAGGAAAACGTTCGGCATCTATCAGGTCGCTCTGGTCGGTGGTGTTGAGCAGCAGTGCCAGGTCGCGCTGGATGATCTGGCGCATTTGCGCACGGCTGCTGGCATAGGCCTCGGGGGCCTCCGTGGCCTCGCCCGGCGCGTCGTCGCAGAGGCGGTCAAACAGGGTGGGCAAATAGCGCCGCTCTGCGCGCTTGGGACTTTGTGCAAGTTCCGAGGGCAGCACCCTGGCACCGGGATGGGCGGCATTCATGGCAGCGCGTCCTTGGCATCAGCATCCGTGCGCAGCGAGCGGATCGCCAGCAGCGGGATGTCGCGATCGGGCGTCATCAGCGTCTTTTGCCCCAGGGCGAAAACACCGGTCTCTCCCACATCTTGCCAGCGCGTCAGGCGCGACAGCATGAGGGCATCGCGCTGGCTGCTGCCGATTTCGGCGGCAATGTTTTCGGTGCCGCTGTAGCGCGCGGGGATGAAGCCGCGCAGCGGGCGGGCTCCGGCCTCGGTGCTGCGCAAGCGCAGGGTGGCGGGCAACCAGACCAGGTCGAGCAGGCTGCTTGGTCGCGCCAGTTCCAGCGTGGCAATGTCGGCATAGGCCAGCCAGCGGTAGCCCCCCGCCACAATGAATTCGCAGACCGGGCCTAGCCTGGTGTCGGTGTCGCTGATCCAGTCAAAAGCCTGCTCGGCAAGCGCCTGCGTGGCCACGGTGTCAGGCGGGATGTCGGACGGAGGGTTGGGCAGGGTGTCGTCCACCCAAGCGCAAACCCCGGCTCTGGTGGGCGCCACATCCAGGGCGCTGCGGCGCAGCCGGTCGGCCTGCGCGTGGTCGCCCTTTTCGTTGGCGGCAATGGCCCGCGCCAGCTCTTCCATCCAGACCGGACGGTCCACCACCGGCACCGGCAACAACTGGCCGGCAAAGACCTGGGTGCGCTGCGCCTCGGCACGCACCAGGCCGCGCAGCAACTGGGCCTTGGCCTGCCACTGCGCGCTTTCCTTGTTGTCCTTGATGTCCTTTACGTCCTTGGCGTCAGCCAGTTTGGAGCCGACCTGGAGCTGCTTGAGCGCGCGCTCCCAATGGCCCAGCAGGCACAGCAGTTCGGCCAAGGCCCAGCGGTGACTGGCGCTGTTGGGCGCACTGCGGACCTCGCGCTCCAGGCGCGTGAGCGCGTCCTGCAAATTGTGTTCGGGATTGAGCTGGCTCAGCAGCAAGGGAGTGGGTGTGCTGTTCATGGGCTTGGGGTTTCGTTGGAGGGATCGGTGCCACCGGTCATGGGCATGGCACTGTCAAGTGACACGCTGTGGTGTTCGCGCCTTGTCAGACCGGGCAGGCTGTGCTGCACCAGGCTCTCCAGCGACTCCTGCGCCGGCACCGGCTTGTAGCCGGGCGCAAACAAATGCATCACGCTGTCAAAGGACTCAGGTTCCAGCACATCGGCATTGCCCAGGGTGTCTAGGCGCTCGATCACCGAGGCAATGCTGGGGCTCTGGCCCAGCAAATCGTCCAGGCTGTGGCCGTCGCCCGCCGCATGTTTCCATTGCTCCATCGGGTCGCTCTGACTGGCCTGCGCGCCACGCACGGTCTCTTGCCAGCTGTCCTCGTCGTCGGCATGCGCCGGGTTGCGCAACCGTTCCAGGTACTGCTGGTGCAGGCTCTGAAAGGGATCGTCCGCCTCTGGCAGCAGCGGCTCGGCTGCTTCACTTTCGGCTGCGCCCGCTGATGCGTCAGGTACGCGCCCCGGCTCCGGGCTGCTGTCGCCAGCGTGCAGGGCGATCAGGTCGCTGAAGTCGGAACGGTCGCTCCCGTAGCGCTCCCTCTCGTTGCCTACGAGGCTTTCGTCCGGGATGGCCAGTGCGGTCAGATCGAAGGCGGGCAGGTCCGCTTCGCTGGGCTGACTGGACGGCGCTACTTCGAGTGGAGACACCAGGCCATGGGTCGGCTCCAGCGAGACCACCATGCGCGTGAGACCCAGCTCGATTTCATCGCCATGGTTCAAGCGCAACTGGCTGCCACAGGTCAGCCGCTCCTGGTTCACCGTGCAGGCCAGTGCGGGGTTGCTGTTGACCAGCCGCCACACCGGTTGCTCGGGCGTACCGGCGCAGCGCAGGCTGCATTGCAGCGGCCCATTCAACACCGGCAGGCCCGCTTGCTCCAGGCCGTTGAGGATGCGGTCAAAGCCGACCTCAACGGCACCCGCGGGCCATTGCCAAGAGAAGTCCACAGACTGGCCATGGTGTTGCAGAACAAAAACTTCGATCTGCGGCGCTGGCAGATTGAGTGGGGGCTGCGGGTTCATGGCTGTGTTCTCCACAGGGCGGGCAGGTTGTCGCTGGCATTGACATAGCCGCCGCGCATGTCTTGCTGCCAGAAGGCCTGAGCCGGTTGGTCGGCGCGCAGGATCTGTGCCGGCCAGTTGGCCCAGGGCATGTGCTGCACACCGCGCAGGCCTCTCGCCACATCGGTGCCTTCGTCCTCGCAGTACTGGCGCAACACGCTGCCTTGCTGCTCGCTGGTGGGTGCCGCCAGGGGCGCGCCCAGCCACTGCTTCCATCCCGGCTGATGCAGCTGCCAGAGGCTGTCCACGGCAAGGGTCAGGTCTTCCCAACTGCGGTCTGCCCCATGGGCGCGCGCCGCAATGCGCGCCAGCCAATACAGCATGTCGCCCTGGCGGTCGGCCCAACTGCGGCGCAGCCAGCCCGGTGCAATTTGTTGGTAGATGATGAGCGGACAGGGCCGCCCGATCTGGTCTTGCGAGGCCAACAACACGCCCTGCACGCAATGGCGGGGGCTACCGGGCATGGTGCCCGCCGGCATCACAAAGGCCACCGGCACATCGGTCAGCGCCGTCAGGCTTTGCTGCGGCTCCAGCGAAACCCAGCCGGGCGCACCGCGCCGGTTGGCACGCGCTCGCTGCGGTGCGTGGGACGCGCGCTGGCTCCAGACGCGGCTGACCCAGTCCTGCCAGTCCTGCGCCTGCGCCGAGCTGGTGCGGTGGCGCAAAAAGTCGCCATGGCTGGGCAGCTTGCCCCAGATGGCCAGGGGTGCTGCCAACCAGCGCGGGCTGATGTGTTCTGAAAAAAGAGAAGCCATGGCCTTAGCTGCTGCGCAGTGGGCAATTGAAACTTTTAAGCAGCGGGCTGCTCAGCGGATTGACGCCGCCGCTGCCCACCTCCAGCACGGCGCGGCGGTTGTCAAACAGGAACTCCACCGCCACCCGTCCGGAACTGGCGCCGGTGACGATGCGCCCGCGCTCCATCAGGTGCAGCAGGGCCCAGGGGCCGCGCACCGAGATGACCGAGGTGTCGGCCTTGATGCGGGGCTGGGCGCTGATCTCGGCCATGGTGCCGCCACGCGGACCCGGCCACTGCACGGCCAAGGCCTGCACCGGGCCGTGCGCATAACGCAGGCTTTGCCCATCCACATCGATCAGCAGTTCGGTAACGGTAGCATCCATGCTTTGCACGCTGAGGTCGAGCTTCCAGGCCATGCGCTTGGCGCCGGGCTCCTTGAAGTAGGCCTCGCGGATCTGGCCCACCTGGGCAAAGAAGTCGGGCGCCGGGCCGCCAGCAGCCAGCAGTTTGAGCAGCTCGCCGGTCAGCGTGGGGCCGGTGGCGACAGCAGCGGGCGCTTGGCCCAGCGCCAGGTTTTCGGTGCCGACCAGGGCCACGGCGGAGCTCGGGCTCTTGTACTTCCAGGGCCGCACGCTGGTATCCACCAAAGGTGCGAGGTATTTATTGAAGTATTCATCGGCGGCACCGCCGGCTGCGAACATGGCGTTGAAGTCGTCCACCGCAACCTCCTGGGTGCTTGGGGCAAAGGGGTAGCGACCGACAATATTGCGCTTGCAGGGCTCGCCCACGGTGAGGGCCAGCATGCCCACCAGCCGGTCCATCTGCGCCTGCGCCTGCACCCGCAAAATGGTGGCAGCGGCCTGCGCCACCTTGTCGGCGCCATTGGCGCTCACGCCCAACAGCACCTCGCGAAACGGCGCTGGCAGCTTGCTGGCCTCGATCTTGATCTTGGTGGCGGCCTCGACTCCGGGCGGCGGCAGAGCACCGGCACTGATGGCGCTGTCGGCCACCACCAGGGCGGTGTAGTACTCGTTGACCAGGTTGGTGATGCCGTCGAGTGCCGGTTTGCCACCGGGCGTGGCAGCACCTTCGCTCTGGCCGGTGACGACCTCACGCAGCGCGGAGAAGCGCTCATCCACCAACTGGCGCTCGGCGCGCTGCTCGGGACGCAAACCCAGGTCCTTGTTGACCTGGGCGGTCTTTTTGTCGAGCTGTTCGCTGGCCTTGTCAAACAGCGATTTCTCTTCCTCGCTGGTGGTCTTGAGCGGGCGCGACAGGGTGGTCTCGCGTGCCGCCATGCGGCCCAGGCGGGTCAGGGGCGAATCGGGGGCGGCCAGTTGGCGCAGCACATTGAGCTCAAAGCTCAATGTGGCACCACCACTGCTGCTGATGATGCGGATGTCGGACAGGAAGGCGGTCCACAGTTCGGCATATTCCGTCAGGTACTGGCGGCGTATGTCTTCTGTCAAGTTGGCGGTCTCGGGCGAACGGGCGCCCTCGTCCACTGCCTTTTTGGAGCCGGCAATGCCTTCGGTGCGCCCCATCACCCAGGCGTCATCGGCCTGGGCCAGGACCACCATCTCCGGCAGGCGCTTGGCAAACAGCGCGTGGTAGCCCTCATAGGTAAAAAAACCGGCCACCCCCTTCTCGAGGGTCTTGCCGGAGGCGCGGCTAAACAGCGTGCCAGACTGGGGGCCCAGGGCGCGCACCAAAGTGAAGTCCTGCGGCGCATCCGCCAACAGGGCGGCCTTGGTGCGCTGGTACAGGCGCTCGCTGCTGGAGCTGGCGTCTAGGAAGCTGCGCACCTGGCGCACCAAGGCCTCGTCGCGCCCGGTGGCAGACTGCACCACGCGCCGACCCGAGAACATATCCTGCAGGTGCGACACCATGGCGGTGCTGTTGCCAAAGCTGGCAGCCAGACCGGGGCCGCTGTCGGCAAGCGTGGCGATCGGCTTGTCGGGCTGCGGCTGGCCTGCCAGCACATCGCGCGGGGCGACGATGGGACTGCTTGCGGCGGCTTTGGCGGCACTCTCTTTATCGGCGCTGTCTTTGACGGCACCCTCCTGCCAGTCGTTGAGCACCCATGCGCGCACCTCTTGCGCGGCGGTAGCCGATGCACCGGAATGCGTCTTGTCATGCAGCAGCAGGTAAACATGCAGGGTGTCATAGGCAGTTTTGGCATCGGCCGCCTGCACGGCGCTGCGCATGACGGCCTCCATGCGCTGGGTCAGCACCGGCAGAATCAAGCGGTCTTGCAAATTGCCATAGGCGATATGCGCCGCATCGGCCACCGGCTCGGCTGCGTACAGGCCATACAGATAGGCGCCAGAAGGGGAAGCCAGGTCCAGCCCGGAATGGGTGGGCAGGGCCTGGGCCAGACCCAGCACCTCGATCATCCGGTCGGTGCTTTGCTGGGTGACCAGGGCGCGCATTTTTTCGGTCAAGGTTTCGGTCTTGGCGCTCACATCGCGCAGATAGGCCCGGTTGTTGGAGTGGCTCAGCACCAGTGCGCCCGACAACCACAGAAACAGCATGATCACCAGCGCATGGCCGACCAGGCGCAGCAGGCGAAAGCGCGCCTCCCAGCGCAGATTGGGCTTGACCAAGTGCGACTCGGGAAACACCACGCGGGTCAGCGCATCGGTCATGAAGAAGCTGCGCGTGCTGCTCGGGCGCCCCTGCGCATTGCCACTGGCATCACCCTTTTGCAGACGCACCACCATGTCGCCCAGGGCCTGGCGCAGGCGCGCAATCAGGGCCAGTTTGTCTGCCGTGGCAAGGACTCCCTCGTACTGCATGGCGCTGGTGAAATAAACGCCGCGCAGGGTATGGGTAAGCTGGGTGGTGTCGTAGCGGGAGTCGGAGAACACCGCATCGAGCAGAGTCACCAGACGGGGAATAAGGGCGCTGATCTCGTGCGGCAGCACATACAGGGCCTGGCGCCGGTCGATCTCAAACTCTTCTTGCAAGCGGGTAGCCACCCCGTCGGCAATGCGGCGCTGCAGGGCCATCAGCTCACGTGTGATTTGCGGCGCCAGCGGCTCGGGCTTGGCCCTGGCCTCTGCCACCCAAGGCAGGGTAAAGCCCCAGACCTGGGCCCTGGCCTCGGTGGTCAGGCTGCTGAAGTATTCGGCAAAGCCGCGCAGCAAATCGGTCTTGGTCAGCATCACATAAACCGGAAAGCGAATGCCCAGTTCCTGGCGCAGTTCGCCCAAGCGCGCGCGCAGTTGTGCCGCATGGGCCATGGCCTGCGCGTCGTCATCGCCGAGCAGCTTGGCCACATCCACCGCCAGCAACGCGCCATTGATGGGGGCACGGGCACGCACCTGGCGCAGCACCCCCAGAAAGCCCTTCCACTCGGCGGCATTGACCAACTCGGGCAGGCTGGGCTCCACCGGCTCTGCACCAGGCTCTGCCTCCTTGGGCGGGTTGAGCCGCTTGAAGCCGCGCCCGTCTTGTGGGTTGGTGTAGCGCCCGGCGGTGTCGATCAGCACCGCCTCGTTGGTGAACCACCAGGCGCAATTGAGCGTGCCGGTGTTTTGCGACAGCGTCATCTGGGCGCTGGCCGTGCCCATTTGTTCGGCCACCGGAAACTTCAGCCCCGAGTTGAGCAGGGCCGAGGTCTTGCCCGCGCCGGGCGTGCCAATGATCATGTACCAGGGCAGCTCGTAGAGGTAGCGCTTGCCCTCCACCAGGCGGCGCAGCGCCCCCCACAGCGAACCGGTGGCACCGGCCATGGTGATGTGCATTTGCTTGAGCTGCGCCACCGATTTGCGGGCGATATCGCCGATGGCGCGCACCTCCTCACGGGCCAGGGCCTTGGGCGCATTTTTGTCGCGGCCAAAGATCTTCCTGGCAAAGGCCTCGTCGTTGCGGATCAGGTTCCACAGCGTGTAAAGCGCCCAGACCAGGTAGAGCAGCGCAATCACACCGATGGTGGCGGCGCGCGCCCAAACCGGCTCCAGCGGATGGATATTGGCAAAGGCCAAAAGCGGCCCGGCATGCCACACCAACAGGCACAGGCAGGTCACGCCAATCGCGCTCAGGGTCCACCCCATCAGCGCAAAGATGACGAACACCAGCATCAGGCCAATGGTGGTGATGCGTATGCCCGGGCTGGCCAGCGGATGCAGCTCACCAAAGGCCAGCAGCGGCCCTATGAACCAGACGGCCAGCGCCAACAAAATCAGCGCCAAAAAAGACAGGATGGCGCGCACCACCGGAGAAGCGAAAAAGCCTTGCATTGTGTGGTCCTTCCTATTTGCTGGCGGGGGTGGCGTCGGCGGGCGTTGCAGGTGTTGCAGGAGTTGCAGGCGGCGCCACGCTGACTTCGATTTCCACGCGGCGGTTGGCGGCGCGTCCGGCCTCGGTGGTGTTGGGCGCCACCGGCTGGCTGTCGCCCATGCCAACGGCCTGCAGGCGAGCGGCGTCCAGCCCCTTGGCCTGCAGCACCTTGAGCACACTTTGGGCACGCTTTTCTGACAGCGCCATGTTGTTGGGAAAGGCCGGCGTGGCAATAGGCTGGTTGTCGGTATGGCCGACCACGCGGACCTTGCCACCCACCTGCTGCAGTGCGGGCGCCACCGCATCGAGAATGGCCAGACTGGCCGGGCTGAGCGTGTCGAGGCCACCGCTGAACATGCCGTCGCCCTTGAACACCACCAAGGAGCGCTGCGCGTTCTCATCCACCGTGACGCGGCCCTGCCCGATCTCGGCCTGCAACAAGGTGGCAAGGTTCAGCACCACGGCCTTGCGCTTTTGTGGTGGCGGCTGCAGCTTGGCCAGCGCCTCAATGCTTTTTTCGACCACGCCCGACTGGTTGAGCAACTGGTACTTGTACCAGCTGAACTGGGCGAACAGCGCCAGACCCAGCACGCTGGCCGAGACCCACACGGGAATCGAGCGCAGCAGTTTGAACTTGCCCTGGCCCACGCCCTGCCAATGCGGCGACAACTCGCGCGCCACCGGTTCGCGACTGGCCGACACCATGGTGTAGAGGCGGTGCCTTATGGTCTCAATCATGCGGTGGCCATCGGGCTTCACCCGGTAGTCGCCCATGAAGCCCAGGCTGAGCAGATGGTGAATGACTTCAAGCACCGGCATGTGTTCGTCGGGCGCATTGGCCAGGCGACCGATCAGCAGGAACACCGTCTTGCCGCCCCCGCTCTCGCCATGGAACTGGTTGAGCAGGGCCTGCGTGGACCACATGCCGGTGTTGCCCGCCTCGCCACCGGCCCAGGGCTTGGCGCTGATGGCCTCATCGAGCGCCGTGCACAGCGCATAGCGCACCGCGAGCATATGGTCGCGCCGCAAATTGGCCTGCTCGCACAGCCGCGTGTAGGTCTGCAGTTCCTGCGTCAGCAGCCTGTGCAGGCCGCGCAGCCCCTCGGCATTGAGCTCCTTGGGCAGCTCGGCCAACGTGCGCAGCAGCACGCTTGCCGCCTCCAAAAACGGATTGCGGTTTTGCTCGACCGCCAGCAACACCTCGGCCAGCCGCGCGTCGTGGTTGGGGCCGGACCCGAGGTCGGGGTCGGGTTCGGACGGCGAGGCTTCGTGCGGGGGGATTGGGAGGTCTGTTTGCCGCGCACCAGGATTGGCTAGAAAGTCGTCGTCGCTGGGATTGGGAGAAGGCGATTCGCTCATGTTGTAACTCTTCTAAAAGATGGAAGATGTTTGCTCGTGACTAAATGGACAACTGCTTGATGCTGGAGCCATCCAACAGCACCTGGCGGTACTTGCTGGGCTCCAGGTCTTTGATGCTGTGAGTCTGGATGCGGGTGTTGCGCAGGTCCAGCTTTTGGCTAATCGTGCTGCCTTCTATCTGCAGGTGGCCGATGCGGCTGTTGCTGAAGTCGGCGCTGCTGATGGTGCATTGCTCTATGCGAAGGTCCTGGCTCTCGGTCCAGGCAGCGTCAAGGCTTTCCATGGTGCAACGGGTGATATACGTGAGCTTGTTCTTGGGTCCGCCTACTGTCCACTGGTCGTCTCGCAACTCCACACCAGGGTCGATGCGAAGTTCCCCGCGATCACCAAAAGTGCACCCCTCTATTCGCAACTGTTCTATGCCCATCGCGGCAAGGTCAACCGCTGTTTTTTCGCCCTCTACAGGAACGATCTTGCAGTTTCTAATGGTCATGGAGCGCGCAGTGACTACGCCAACCAGAAGCTTTTCGCCTGCCACTTTTTCAATCAGCACATCGCCGCTGACACGCGCTTGCTTTAAATCCAAAACACCCACCGTGCAGTTGCGCATGGTCAGGCTGGCCATGTGGGAGGACACCATGTCGGTGGTGCCCAGGAGTTCGGTGTCGATGATGGTGACGGGGGGGTTAATTTTGGTACCCTTTGCTAAGCGCACACTGTCAAATCGACACCGTTCTACTTCTAGCCTCTCTTCGCCATCCAACTTGAACCACTTGGCGTAACAGTTGACATACCGGGCTTCGCCTTGCATGTACATCGAACCCCAACTGCTGGAGTTCTCACCAAAGCTTCTAAAGTCACTGTTCTCAAAGACAACGCCCGTACTTCCTTTGTCGGTATAAATATTGGTTTCCCCGCGTACCTCTATCTTGTTAAAGTACAAGTCTTTAGCCAAGCCAAAACCAAAGAGCCCTGCAAAACGGCAGCCTTCGAATAGGCAATTTTGCATGCCATCAAGGCTTAGCTCATAGGCACCCGTGAAATCGCACCCAATAAACCGAATACCCTTCCACTCCATGCCCTTAAACGGGACTCCGCTAATCAAGGCGCCCTTCACTTCCATCGTCTGCTCGCCGGCCTCTTTGGCGCGCAGGGCCGGATCCTTTAGGTAGTCAAAGACTTTTCCGTATTTGCTTATGTGCGTTTTATCGTCGTTCATAAAGGTACATCCGGAAATAATGTTTACGAATAGGGGGAAACTTAGTGTCTGTAAAAATCGACGGCGACTCATGCCTTACCCTTTGAAGGATTTGTAATGCCGCCCAGTTTTGGATATTTATCCACATACGTATCACTCAACCAATCCCACATCGGAATTTCCCCATGCTCACCGCTAGGCCGCTCCAACCTGTACCGGTACGCAGCACCAGAACCCTGATTGGGTGTAAAGGTGACCTTGAGTTGAACTGGAAATATCCAGGGGTCTGTGCAGTTCATGTCGCTGGCCCACAGCTTGGTCGATAGCTTGGGGTTGCTGGGCTCGCGCAGCTTGACTTCGGCAAACATCGGCGACACCACCTTGGCATGTGGCGCTTTCACCCATAACGTATTCAGCAACGCGGCGTGCTCTTTTGTGAACTCGATAACAGCGCCTTGCGTGGTGGGGGTGTAGGCCATAGACAACTGCACCCAGCCTTGTTTTATATTGCCACCTCGCGATGGCACGGCATTGCTTGGATCTCCACCGGCATACACCCAAAACTTCACCCCCTCAACGCAGTGAAGGTCTAAGAAGTTCTTGGCCAAAGTCAGCTCCAGCTTCCACAGATCGGGGAGCTTCTCCGCACGAAGAAACTGCTGCTTAAACTGCAAGGAATCAGGCTTGCTCAAATGCACATAGTCCAGCGCCACACACAGACGCGGCTTGGCCGTTGGCACCTTCACCGTGTTGACTGCCACGCGCTGCAC
>CAISLN010000108.1 GCA_903886275.1 uncultured beta proteobacterium
GTGGCTGCGCCGGGTGCTGCGTGAATTGCCTGCGGCAAAGACGGTCGAAGAAGTCGAAGCACTTCTGCCCTGGAACCTGCGCCTACCAGAAATAGCGCCCATTCCATTGCCTTGACGACTTGGGGTTCATGGAGCGCTTACTCAAATCGGCCTCGCGAGTTCGAATCTCGCAGAACCCACCACAAGCGGTTTCTACTTTCGGGTTTCGCTTAGTGCTGGGTGTCACTGTCTATGAGTCGTGCTCGCATCACTAGGCTGAGCATGGCAGTGGCCATGCGCAAACCGACCGCGAGGTTGGGCAGAGCAGCAATGCGCGTGAGCATGAAGGAGGCGCCCCACAGCGCCACCAGCGCCACCAGCGACACCAGCGCCACCAGTTGGAAAGATATTTGGCTTTCACAGGTCGCATTGTCTGGCGCACAGCCTGGCGCAGCCCCTGTGAATGCGACCGGATGTGCCGTGTTTGGGCGCCTCTGCCTGTGGCCCTCTCTAGCAGAAAAAGACGGTGCTGCGTCGCCCGTAGAATCCCCCATGACAACACCACGGCCCATGGCCCCTTTTCGCTGGTTTCAAGTGCAGCCCCATCGTGCTGTCGGCGTAGTCGCACTGTGCCTTGCGGTGGTGCTCTGTGCGCTGGTTGCCAACGATTTGCAGCGCGACTATCAACAGCAGTATTTTGCTGTCGCCACCAAAACCGGCAACCTGAGCCAATTGCTTGAAGGGCACGCACGCCAGAGCATGCGCCGGGTGGAGCTTGCGCTCAATCTGGCGGCTCAGGAGGTGCAGACGCAGTACAAGGGCCGCGTCACGCAAGCCATGGGAGCCAGTTTGCTCCGCTACTTGCCGCAGGATGGCTTGATCGCATCCTTTGCCTTGCTGGACTTGGAGGGGCAGACGGTGGCTTCGACCCTGACCGACAAGAGGGAGAATTTGCCGCTCGCCAGTGACCGCGATTTTTACCTTGCCCACCAGGAGCCATCGCACAACGGATTGTTTGTTGGAGCCGCCGTTAAAAGCCGGATTTCGGGCCTGTGGATTATTCCGGTCAGCATCCGGCTGCAGGGCGCCTTTGATGGCTACCTGATGGGTGCGGTGGATCCGGAGTATTTTCAGCATCTCTACCAGTCCATAGACACCGGTGAAGACGGTTTTGTCAGCCTGTTCACCACGAAGGGCTGGGCGGTTGCACGTTGGCCTTTTTCCTCCGAGATCACCGAGCGCAATTGGCTCGATTCCCCCCTGTTCAAGGTGCACCTCGCGGATGAGCCCAAGTCGGGCGTGCATGAGATGGATGCGGCCGATGGCACACCCAGTCTGTACAGCTACCGCGCCCTGCAGGAATACCCGTTGGTGGTGGCCATGGGCGTGTCACGGGAGGAAGCGTTGTCGCCCTGGCGCCAACGGGCCTGGATTGAGTGTGCGGCCTTGCTGCTGGTGCTGCTGTTCCTGGGTGGCTCCAGCCTGCTGTTGATCAAGCAGCTGCGCAGGCGTTTGGAGGCCGAGTCGGCACTCAAGTTGAGCGAAATTTCGCTGCTGATGTCTTCGCTTCCAACCCTTTGGATAGGACCGGATGCACGCATATTGCAGGTCAACCAGGCGGCCTGCGCCCTGCATGGTTATCCTGAGGCGCACATGCTCGCGATGAGCCTGCCGGACCTGAACCCGTCCATGTCCATGGCAAATTGGCCTGACCACTGGGACCGTTTGCGACAGCAACGCAATATGCGTTTTGAGACCGTACACCGCAACGCCAGCGGCGAGCAAGTGCCAGTGGAGGTAGAGCTCAATTTCATCGAATTTGAGGGCAGGGAGTACAACTTTTCTGTCGTCCGTGACCTGACCTTGCGCAAGCGTGCCGAGACCGAAATCCAGCGCAGTGCGGCCCTGCTGCGCAGCGCCATAGACGCGGTGGATGAGGCCTTTGTGCTGTTCGATTCCGATGATCGCCTGGTGTATTGCAACGCCAAGTACGCCCAGCTCTATCCGGGTCTACAGGACTTGGTGGTGCCGGGGGCCCAGTTTGAAGACCTGGTGCGTAGCGGCGCGCAGCGTGGTCTGTACAGCGATTCGGTCGGTCGCGAAGAGGAGTGGATCACCGATCGCATGCGTGCCCATCGCGAAGGCAACGAGACCCGCATACAAAAACGCGACAATGGCCGCGTGCTGCGTGTCATAGACCGCAAGACACCCGAAGGCGGCATAGCCGGTATCAGGGTGGATATCACCGAGATGGTCACGGCCGCCGAGGAGGCACAGGAGGCGTCGCGCTACAAGAGCCAGTTTCTGGCCAATATGAGCCACGAAATCCGCACGCCCATGAATGCCATCCTGGGCCTGCTGGCCTTGCTGCAAAACACCACTATGAACGCTACCCAGCGCGACTATGCGGCCAAGACCGAGGGTGCGGCCCAGTCCTTGCTGCATTTACTCAATGACATTCTGGATTTTTCCAAGGTCGAGGCCGGCAAGATGGAGCTCGATCCGCAGCCCTTGCGCTTGGACCACATGCTGCGCGATGTGGCCGTGATCCTCTCTTCCAACATGACCGGAAAAGGCACAGAGGTTCTGTTCGATATCGACGCCAGAGTTCCTGCCGTGGTAGTTGCCGACATCATTCGGCTGCAACAGGTGCTGATCAATTTGGGCGGCAATGCCGTCAAGTTCACGGAAAAAGGGCAGGTGGTGCTGCGACTGCGCAATCTGAGCGCAGCGGACAGCGTGGCTGGTGAGGTGGCGCTGATCGAATTCTCTGTGCAAGATTCTGGCATTGGCATAGACAGTGACAAGCAGGAGCACATCTTCACCGGCTTCTCGCAGGCCGAGGCGTCCACCACGCGCCGCTACGGTGGCTCCGGTCTGGGCCTGGCCATTTGCAAGCGACTGGTGGAACTCATGGGCGGAAAGCTGAGACTGCAAAGCACGCCGGGGGTGGGCAGCACCTTCAGCTTTGCACTGCCGCTGGCGACCCAGCAAGCTGGCACGCCGGAGCCCCGTCTGTCGGTGGCTCCCAGGCGCGTGTTGGTGGTGGATGACAACCCGGTGGCGCGCGACATTCTTTCGGCCATGTCCAACTCCTGGTCCTGGCCGACCCAAGTGGCCAGTGGCGGTGTGCAGGCCTTGGAGCTCATGCGTGCGCAACAGGCTGCAGGCGATCCGGCATTCGAGCTGATTTACCTAGACTGGCAGATGCCCGGCATGGACGGCTGGGAGACCGCACGCCAAATCCGCGCACTTGGCGAAGGCCAAGCCAAGCGCCCGCAAATTGTGATGCTCAGCGCCCATGGGCGCGACAGCCTGCTGCTGCGCACGGTGCAGGAGCAGGCGCTGATCGATGGCTTCCTGATCAAGCCCGTCACCGCCAGTGCACTGCAGGACGCAGCCCTGGGACAGACCCGCAGCGATGCGCAGTTGCACTACCCGCTGCGCAGCAGCATTCGCCCCTTGGCTGGAATGCGGGTCTTGGTGGTGGAAGACAATTTGATCAACCAGCAGGTGGCCGAGGAGCTGCTCAATGCCGAGGGCGCATTGGTGTCACTGGCTGCCAATGGCCAGCTCGGGGTGGATGCGGTGGCCACGTCGCAGCCGCCATTTGACGTGGTCCTGATGGACATCCAAATGCCGGTACTCGATGGCTATAGCGCCACCCGCAAGATCCGCGAGCAACTCGGCTTGACCGACCTGCCCATCATCGCCATGACGGCCAACGCCATGGACAGCGATCGCGTGGCCTGTCTGAAGGCCGGCATGAACGCGCATGTGGGTAAGCCCTTTGACGTGGCGCATCTGGTGACGGTGCTGCTCAGGGTCACCGGACGCACGGATGCTTTGTCGCCTGCGCAGGCGGCACTTGCGCCAGCCCCACTTGTGGCAGCGGTACCGATGGCACCACTGTCCGTGGCTCGGGACATTCCCTACCTGGATGTGGCCACTGCATTGGAGCGTATATCGGGCCTGACTTCGCTGTATGTGGAGATCGCCCGCGATTTTGTGGCGACACTGGACCTGGTGGAATCCGACTTCCGACGGGCGGCACTGGAACCAGGTATGCCGGCGTTGGTGGGGCAAATGCACACGCTCAAGGGCACAGCGGGTACCCTGGGCGCCGACCGGCTTTCCAAGCATGCGGCCACCCTGGAGACCCTGTTTCGGCGTGCGGAGCCGGACCTGCTACCGATGGACCATCTGCTGGAGCTGCTGGACCTGATTGCCCACACGCGCATCGCCATGTTGCAGGCCATCGCCAGTTTGCATGAAGAAGAGCTTGCGCCTGCTGCTGTGCCACAGCCGCCGGTGGGACCGGCCGAGCGCGCGCGCGCGCGCGGTTTTTTGCTGGAGCTCGTTGGCCTCTTGCAGGCCGGTAATCTGGCGGTGTTGGATCGGTTCTCGGGGCGCGGTGATGCGCTCGATGCGGTGCCACAGCCCTGCGTGCAGGACATTCAGGCCGCGCTGCAAAGCCTGAACCTGGAACTGGCGACGCAGCTGTGCGAGGCGCAAATCGCCACCTTGCATTAAGTAAGGGCGATTGAGAAATTGATGTACATCAGTATGCGCAGCGGGTCATGAAGTAGAGTGTGCCCCGGGGCTCACCTCCATCGGGCCCAGGAGTATGGAATGCAAGTTGTACAAGCCGATGTAGTTATTGTGGGTGCCGGTGGTGGTGGTTTACGCGCCGCCATCGCCGTTGCTGAATCCGATCCCTCTTTGCGCATTGCGCTGGTGTCCAAGGTCTACCCCATGCGCAGCCATACCGTGGCTGCCGAGGGCGGTGCGGCCGCGGTCACGCAGGCGCATGACAGCCTGGAGGCCCACTTTCACGACACGGTGGCCGGCGGTGACTGGCTCTGCGAGCAGGATGTGGTGGAGTCCTTCGTGGCCCAGGCCCATGAGGCCTTGGTGCAGATGGAACATTGGGGTTGCCCCTGGAGCCGCAAGGAAGACGGCCATGTCAATGTGCGCGCCTTTGGCGGCATGAAGATCGAGCGCACCTGGTTTGCCGCCGACAAGACCGGCTTTCACATGCTGCACACGCTGTTTCAGACCTCCATGAAGTACCCGTCCATCCAGCGTTTTGACGAATACTTTTGCATGGACCTGGTGGTGGACGGTGGTGCCGTACAGGGTGTGCTGGTGATTGAGATTGCCAGCGGCGCCTTCACCCTGATCCAAGCCAAGTCCGTCATCATCGCCACTGGTGGGGCCGGCCGGGTGTTTCGCGAGAACACCAATGGCGGCATCGTCACCGGCGACGGCATGGCCCTGGCCTACCGCCATGGCGTACCGCTGCGGGACATGGAGTTTGTGCAATACCACCCTACCTGCATGCCCGGCACCGGTCTGCTGTTTACCGAAGCCTGTCGGGGTGAGGGCGGCTTTCTTCTCAACAAGGACGGCTACCGTTTCTTGCAAGACTATGGCCTGGGCCCGGCGACACCGGAGCCGCGCAACAAGGCCATGGAACTGGGCCCGCGCGACCGCCTGAGCCAGGCCATCTGGCACGAAAAGCAAAAGGGCAAAACCATCAGCAGCCGCCATGGCGAGGTGGTGCATCTGGACCTGCGCCACCTGGGCGAAAAAAAGCTGCGCGAACGCCTGCCGCAAATCTACGAACTGGCAGTGGAATACCTGGGTGTGGATCCCGCCAAGGAACCCATCCCCGTGTTGCCGGCAGTGCACTACACCATGGGCGGCATTGTTGCCGACGGCCATACGGCGTCCACCCTGCCAGGCCTGTATTCGGTGGGCGAATGTTCCAGCGTGGGCATCCATGGTGCCAACCGATTGGGCTCCAACTCGCTGACCGAGCTGATCGTGTTTGGCAAAATTGCCGGCGTTCAGGCGGCGCAGTTCGCCAAACAGCAGGGCTCAAATGCGTTGCCCACGCCCGCTGTGCTGCAGCAGGCAAGGGCCTCCATGGACGCAGCCCTTGCGCTGCGCAACAGCCAAAGCGGTACCGAACGCATTGCCACCATCCGCAAGGAGATGGCCCAAAGTATGGAAGACGGCTGCGGCATTTTCCGCACGGCGGTGACCATGCAGGCCACCTGCGACAAGCTCGCCGAGCTGCGCCAGCGCTACAAGCACATCAAGCTCGACGACCACTCGAAGGGCTGGAACACCGAGTGGCTGTTGGCCATCGAGCTGGGCTACTTGCTCGACGTGGCCGAGGCCATGGCGCACTCGGCCTTGAACCGCAAGGAGTCCCGCGGCTCGCACCAGCGCCTGGACGGCTTTGAGGCGCGCGATGACGCCAATTTCTTGCAACATTCCCTGGCCTACTACCAGGGCGATGGGCCACCGCGCATAGGCTACGGGGCAGTCAAGATCACCAGTTCCCAACCCGGCACGCGCGCCTATGGCGCCGCCGGCGAAAAGGCCGATGCCGAGCAACATGCCAAGCAAAGTGTCAAGGAGCGCGCTCATGGTTGAAGCCACCAAAACCATTGAAATCCAGGTGCTGCGTTTTCGCCCCGAGCAGGATGAAAAGCCGGTCTGGCAAAGCTACCAAGTGCCCTTTACCGAAGACATGTCGGTGCTGCAGGGCCTGCAATATATCAAGGACGAGATCGACGGCAGCGTGAGCTTTCGCTGGTCCTGTCGCATGGCCATCTGCGGCAGCTGCGGCATGATGATCAACAGGAAACCCAGCCTGTCCTGCCAGACCTTTTTGCGTGACCTGGCGCCCGGCCCAGTGAAGGTGGAGGCGTTGGATCACCTGCCCATAGAGCGCGACTTGGTGGTCAGCGTGGAGCCCTTCATCAAGAAGCTGGAGAGCATCAAGCCCTACCTGATCGCTAAGGAACAACGCACTTTGAGCGAAGGCGAATACCTGCAGACACCGGCGCAGCTGGAGAAGTTTGAGCAGTTCAGCTCCTGCATCAACTGCATGCTTTGTTATGCGGCCTGCCCACAGTTCGGACTCAACCCGGAGTTCACCGGCCCCGGCGTGCTGGCCCTGCTGCACCGCTACAACATCGACTCGCGCGATGGTGGGCGCGAACAGCGCATGGAAATCCTGAACGCCGAAGAGGGCGTCTGGAGCTGCACGGCGGTGGGCTACTGCTCGGAGGTCTGCCCCAAGGGTGTAGACCCGGCCAATGCGGTCAACCAGAACAAGATCAACAGCGCGGTAGATTACTTTGCGCGCTTCCTGCCCAAGAAAGGAGCCTGACCATGGCGACCAAACCTGTTGTTCCAATGGTGCAACGCACCCCCGTGCGCACCTATGTGCGGCCCATGCCGGGCTGGTGGCGCCACAACCCCTTCTTTGTGCGCTACATCGCGCGCGAAGCCACCTCAGTGGGAGTCTGGATCTATGCGCTGGTGCTGACCATGGGCGTGCTGCGCCTGGGTCAGGGCGAGGCCGCGTGGAACGGCTGGCTGCAGGCTATGCAATCGCCCCTGTCCATCGCGCTGCACCTGGCGCTGTTTATCAGCATGCTGCTGCACACCCAGAGTTGGTTTGAGATCATGCCCAAGACCATGGCGCCCATCGTGCTGAACGGCGAACGCGTGAGCGCCGAGCGCATACAGCGCACCGGCTGGACCGTGGCCGCCTTGGCCTTCATCGTTACGCTGGCGCTGGCCTGCTGGAGCCAATCATGAAAAAACGCTCCAACGCACCTTTTTTCTGGCTGCTGTTCGGTGCCGGCGGTATGCTGTCGGCCCTGCTGGGCAGCGCCCTGGTCCTCATTACCGGACTGGCCACACCGCTGGGCCTAGGCCTCAAGAGCGGCTTTATGGACTACCCGCGCATGCTCAACTTTGCGCAGAACTTCATCGGCAAGGGCTTTGTGTTTGTGGTGATTGCGCTGTTTGCCTGGCACGCAGCGCACCGCATCTTCCACAGCCTGCACGATGTCGGCATTCCCCACGGCACACCGTCCAAAATCCTCTGTTACGGCAGCGCGTTGGTGATGACGCTGGTGGCCGCCTTCAGCCTGCTGCGTATCGGTTTCTAGTCGCTTCTAGTCGGTTTTGGGTTGCGCGCAGGCCCTCGCCTGGATGCGCCGTGCGTGCCTCTCGATGGCGCACGAGGCGCTGCTGCATTTCATTTTGAGGGGCCGTCACCGAATACGCCGGCCATGCCGGCGTGCTCTCGGCCCATGGCGCCTTGCTGTCGGGTCAACGCGCTGCAGATCAGTTGCTGCAATTGGTGCGAGTTTGACCTAAACCAAGCGCAGCCAAGGGGCACAATTGCCCTGGCGTTAAGGCAACAACATGGGCCGCATTCTTGACAGTGCGACTGGACCCTGTCCTCAAAATATTCTTCTTCCAATACCTAAAAATCTGGAGACACAGTGGCACTTTCCGACATCGAGATCGCACAGGCATCCACGCTGATTCCCATCCTGCAGTTGGCCCAAGAGCGACTGGGCATACCGGCGCAGGCGCTCGAACCCTATGGCCATTACAAGGCCAAAATTGATCTGGCCTGGCTCGACCAGCATCCAGGCCCGCTGGGCAAACTGATCCTTGTCACCGCCATCAGCCCGACACCGGCCGGCGAAGGCAAGACCACCACCACCGTGGGTCTGGGCGATGCGCTCAACCGCATTGGCAAGCGCTGCGTGATTGCCCTGCGTGAGCCCTCGCTGGGGCCAGTGTTTGGCATGAAGGGCGGGGCGGCCGGTGGCGGCTACGCACAGGTGGTTCCCATGGAGGACATCAACCTGCACTTCACCGGCGACTTCAGCGCCATCGCCCTGGCGCACAACCTGCTCGCTGCCCTGTTGGATAACCATATCCACCACGGCAATGCACTGGGCTTTGATGTGCGGCGCATCACTTGGCGCCGCGTCATGGACATGAACGACCGCGCGCTGCGCCACCTGGTGGTGTCCATGGGCGGGCCAGCCAATGGCTTCCCGCGCGAGGACGGCTTTGACATTGTGGTGGCCTCCGAGGTGATGGCCATCTTCTGTCTGGCGACCTCGCGGCGCGACCTCAAGGAGCGCCTGGGCAACATCATCGTCGGCTACACGCGTGAGCTGGTTGCCATACGTGCCAGTGACCTGCAGGCCCAAGGTGCGATGGCGGCGCTGCTCAAGGACGCCATCAAGCCCAACCTGGTGCAGACGCTGGAGAACAACCCGGCCATCATCCATGGCGGGCCGTTTGCCAATATTGCGCATGGCTGCAACACCGTGACCGCCACCCGCGCGGCATTGAAGCTGGGCGAATATGTGGTGACCGAGGCCGGCTTTGGTGCCGACCTGGGCGCCGAGAAGTTCGTTGACATCAAGTGCCGCAAGTCCGGCCTGCGCCCGGACGCGGTGGTGGTAGTGGCCACGCTGCGTGCGCTCAAGCACCATGGTGGTGTCGCGCCCAAGGATTTGAATACGCCCAACCTGGCAGCGCTGGACGCGGGCATTGCCAATCTGGAGCGCCATGTGGACAACGTGCAGAAGCGCTTTGGCCTGGCCTGCGTGGTGTCCATCAACCACTTCACTTCCGACACGCCAGAAGAGCTTGAACTCCTCAGCAAGCGCATGGACAAACTCGGTGTGCCGGTGGTGGTGGCGCGGCATTGGGCCGATGGCTCCAAGGGCGCCGAGGCATTGGCCCATGAGGTAGTCCGACTGGTGGAGGCCGGCACATCCAAGATGACTTTTGTCTACGAGGACAGCGATACGCTGTGGGACAAGATGAGGGCCATTGCCACCCGGGTCTATGGCGCGGTCGATATCTCCGCCGATGCCGCTATTCGCGCCAGGATCGACAAGCTGCAGGCCGACGGCTATGGGCATTACCCGGTGTGCGTGGCCAAGACCCAGTATTCGTTTTCGACCGATCCGCATTTGCGCGCCGCACCCAGTGGCCATGTCGTCAATATCCGCGAGGTTCGCTTGGCAGCGGGTGCCGAGTTTGTGGTGATGGTTTGCGGCGACATCATGACCATGCCGGGCCTGCCCAAGGAGCCGGCCTCGGCGCGCATCGACATCGACGACGACGGGAAAATATCAGGCCTCTTCTAAATCGCACACATAGCTATCGGCCAGCAAAAAGGCTGGCCGCTTGAGCGAGCGGCAAAAGTCCGTCCATCTCTGCTCGCCTGCGCTTTCGATGACAGGTGAAACTGCCAAGGCTTGCCGCGCGCGCATGCCCTCAAACCCCGGGCTTGCAGCAGGTTCGCATGGGACGGCGCGCTGAGTTTTTGGAATCGCAGTCAAAATCAATCTCCTGGCAAATACATTCACGGCAGTGGCGGGAAGGGGCTGCGCATCCGTTGAAGGGCTGCGCAGCAGCACGCAATCAAGAATGTCCTAAAGTGGACAGATTAACGCAAAAGATGGCTGATTGGGTGAAATGTCACTTACAAAGCGCGGTGTTTGGTAAGGAATTCTTGCGTTGTTCGCGTGGAAGCACAAAAAAAGCCTGCCAACAAAAATGTTGGCAGGCTTTTTACTGACAGAGCAGAAACCGCTGTTGCGCAGCCTATGCAGGCCACGCGGGCGGCTGGTCGCCCTTTATCCCGGGGTCCAGATTACTTGATGTCCACACCGTAGAAGGTGTGCTTGCCAAAGGGGCTGAGCTTGTAGTCAATGACTTCCTTGCGCACCGGGGCAATCTGCACCGCATGGGCAATGGTGAACCAGGGCGCCTGTTCCTTGAAAACGACCTGGGCCTTTTCGTACAGCTTGGTGCGTTCTGCCGGGTTGGTGACCTGCTTGGCCTTGAGCACCAAATCTTCAAAGGGCTTGTAGCAGAACTTCGCCACATTGGAGCCATTGCTCTTGGCCGAGGCGCAACCCAGCAGGGTGTTGAGGAAGTTGTCCGGATCTCCGTTGTCACCGGTCCAACCCATCATGCCCATTTGGTGTTCACCGTTTTGCATGCGCTTGCGGTACTCGCCCCACTCAAAGCTTTTGATCTCGGCCTTGACGCCAATCTTCACCAGATCGGCCTGCATCAACTCGGCAATGCGCTTGGCGTTCGGGTTGTAGGGACGCTGCACCGGCATGGCCCACAGGTCGGTGCTAAAGCCGTTGGGCAGGCCTGCCGCAGCCAGCAGCTTTTTGGCCTCAGTGGGGTTGAATGCGTCGTCCTTGATGGCCTTGTTGTAAGACCATTGTCCCGGCGGAATCGGGTTGGTGGCCGCAATGCCGGTGCTTAAGTACACCGCCGACACAATCGCCTTCTTGTCGATGGCCATGTTGATGGCCTTGCGCACGCGCACATCGTCAAACGGCTTCTTGGTGGTGTTGTAGGCCAAGTAGCCGATGTTGAGTCCGGGCTGCTCTTGCACCACGACATGGCTGTCCTTGCGCATGGTGTCGAGGTCGGCCGGGTTGGGGTAGGGCATGACATGGCACTCGCCCTTTTGCAGCTTGGCCCAGCGCACCGATGCGTCCGGTGTGATGGAGAAGATCAGATCGTCGATCTTGGCCTTGCCGGCCCAGTATTGCGAAAAGGCCTTGAAGCGGATGACGGCGTCCTTTTGGTACTGCACCAGTTGGAAGGGGCCGGTACCGAGGGGGTCTTGGTCAATCTTTTCGGGCGTGCCGGCTTTGAGCATGGCGATTGCGTATTCCTTGGATTGGATACCGGCAAATTGCATGGCCAGGTTGGCAATAAAGGGAGCCTCGGGCGTATTGAGGGTGATCTTGACGGTGTACTCGTCTACCTTTTCCACGGACTTCAACAGGGCGGGCATGCCCATGTCGCCAAAGTAGCTGTGGTTGGAACTGGTGACCTTGAAGAAGGGGTCGTTCTCTTTCCACTGGCGCTCGAACATGAACAGCACGTCGTCGGCATTGAAGTCGCGCGAGGGGGTGAAGTTTTTGTTCGACTGCCATTTCACGCCATGGCGTAAGCTGAACGTGTATTCCAGGCCGTCTTTGGAGATGGTCCATTTTTCGGCCAGGGCCGGTACCACCTTGGTGCCGCCGCGCTCGAAGTTGACCAGGTTGTCGTAAATCTGTTCGGTCACGTCAAAGGAAGTGCCGGTGGTGTTGATGCCGGGGTAGAAGTTTTCCGGACTGCCTTCGGAGCAGTACACCAAGGTCTTGGCCGATGCGCCGTTGAATGCCATCAGCGCCGGCAGCGCGATGGCGGCCAGAAGGGCGGTTTTTCGTAATCGGAGACGGGGTTTGGACTGAATCATTCATTACCTCCATGTAAAAAAAACACATATTACGGCACGCATGGCGCTTTGCTGTGCGGGTAGTTACGGGGTTGCGAGTTTTTCTGCTTCAAAGCAGGCGACCTTGCGCCCCATCAACTCCAAGAGGGGCGGGCGCTCTTCATGGCATTGCGCCACCGCATAGGGGCAGCGGGTGGAAAACACACAACCCTTGGGCGGACTCAAAGGCGAGGGCAACTCACCGCTGAGCACCATGCGTTTGCGCGCCTGTCCGCTGCCCGCCAAGCCGGGCGTGGAGGCCAACAGGGCCTGGGTGTAGGGGTGCAGCGGCTGGCTGAAGATGGTTTCCTTGTCGCCATGCTCTACCGTGCTGCCCAGGTACATCACCAGCACATCGTGGGCAATGTGGCGCACCACACCCAGGTCATGCGAGATGAACAAATAGGCCAGGCCCAGGTCGCGCTGCAGGTCGCCCAGCAGGTTGAGCACCTGCGCCTGAATCGACACATCGAGCGCCGACACCGGCTCGTCGGCCACCACCAGCAGGGGGTTGAGCATGAGCGCACGGGCAATCGCAATGCGCTGGCGTTGGCCGCCCGAGAACATGTGTGGAAAACGGTCGTAATGCTCAGGGCGCAGGCCCACCTTGGCCAGCATCGCCTTGGCTTTTTCTGCCCGCTCGGCCGCGTTCAGGTCGGTGTTGATCTCCAGCGGCGCTTCCAGAATTTGGCCTATGCGCTTGCGCGGATTGAGTGAGCCATAGGGGTTCTGGAACACCAGTTGCACCTTTTGACGCAGGGCTTTTTTGTCGTGGCTTTGCAGCACATCGATACCGCCCAGGGTGAGCGAACCCGCCGAGGGTTTCTCGATCAGCGTGACCATGCGCGCCAGGGTGGACTTGCCACAACCCGACTCGCCCACCACGGCCAGCGTCTTGCCAGCCTGCAAGGTAAAGGACACGCCGCTGACGGCCTGCAGCATGGCAGGCGCGCGCAGCGGGCCGCGGCTGATGGCATAGACCTGCTTGAGCTGGTCGGCAATGACCACGGCTTGACCAGACGGGTTGACTTGCGCCTGCGCGTTGGCTTGGGGTGCTGCGGTGCTCATAGGCGGCCTTCCATGGTGGGGTTTGCGTTCAGCGGGAAATGGCAGCGCACAGCGCCAGTTGCCAATGCCTGCAGGTCGGGGCGTTGCTCGCAGGCGTCCTGGCGGTAGTTGCAGCGCGGCGCAAAGAGGCAACCGCTGGGTCGGTCAAACAGCCCCGGCACCATGCCCGGAATGGTGGCCAGGCGGGCGTTGCCGCTGCTGCGCTCGGGCATGGAAGCCATCAGCGCCTCGGTATAGGGATGCAGGGGCGTGCCAAACAGGTCCAGCGCGCTGCGCTGCTCCATCAACTGGCCGGCATACATCACGGCCACGCGCTGCGCCATTTCGCTGACCACGCCCATGTTGTGGGTGATCAGCACCAGGGCCATGCCGCGCTCTTTTTGCAGACTGCGCAACAGGTCCAGGATCTGCGCCTGAATGGTCACGTCCAGGGCCGTGGTGGGCTCGTCGGCAATCAGCAGCTTGGGGTTGCAGGCAATCGCCATGGCAATCATCACGCGCTGCGCCATGCCGCCGGAAAACTGGTGCGGATACAAATCGAGGCGGCTCTCGGGCGCGGGAATGCCGACCTGCTCCAACAGTTCAATGCAGCGTTTGCGCGCCTGCTTGGCGCTCATGCCCAGGTGCAGCTTCAAGGTCTCGGCCAGTTGAAAACCCACGGTAAAGCAGGGGTTCAGGCTGGTGGTGGGGTCCTGGAAGATCATGGCCAAATCCTTGCCCGTGATTTTCCGGCGCTCGCGCTCGGAGAGTTGCAGCAGGTCGTGGCCATCAAAGCGCATGGCGTCGGCCCGCACGACGCCGGGGTAACCCACCAGGCCCATCAGCGCCATCATGGTGACGCTCTTGCCCGAGCCCGACTCGCCCACGATGCCCAGCACTTCGCCGGGCTCAATCGAAAAACTCACGCCGTCTACGGCGTGCATCACAGCCTGGTGCGATGGGAATTGCACCGACAGGTTCTTTATTTCAAGCAATGCCATTGTGTCGCTCTTTGAAAAGGGTGATTCAGCGTTTGAGCTTGGGGTCCAGCGCGTCGCGCAGGCCGTCGCCCAGCAAATTGAAGGCCAGCACCGTGATCAGGATGGCCAGGCCAGGGAAGGTGACCACCCACCAGGCGCGCAGCACAAACTCGCGTGCGTCGGCCAGCATGGTGCCCCATTCGGGCGAGGGCGGTTGCGCGCCCAGACCCAGAAAGCCCAGGGCCGCTGCATCCAGAATGGCCGCTGAAATACCCAGCGAGGCCTGCACGATCAAAGGTGCCATGCAGTTGGGCAGGATCTCGCTGAACATCAGGCGCAGGTGGCTGGCGCCGCCCATGCGCGCGGCGGTCACATAGTCGCGCGAGGCCTCGGCAATCACGGCCGCACGGGTGATGCGCACGTAATGCGGCAACACCACAATCGCCACCGCCAGCATGGCATTCATCAGGCCAGGGCCCAGGATGGCAACGATGACGATGGCCAGCAGCAGGCTGGGCAGGGTCAGGATGATGTCCATCAGGCGCATCACCAGCACTTCAAACATGCCACGGATATAGCCTGCCAGCAGGCCCAGCACGGTGCCGGTGACGATGGAAATCACCACCACGGCCACGCCAATCAGCAGGGACAGGCGGGCGCCAAAAATCAAGCGCGAGAGGATGTCCCGGCCAATCGCATCGGTGCCCAACAGGTGCGCCGAGCTGCCACCCGTCGTCCAAGCCGGCGGCGCCAGTAACACCGTGGTGTCGGTCAGGTTTGGCCCATAGGGTGCAATCTGGTTGGCAAAGGCCGCCAGCAGCAAGACCAGGCAGACGATGACAAGGCCGCCTAGGGCGCCCTTATTGGCCGAGAAAGAACGCCAGAAGTCGCGCAAGGGCGTCACCTGGGCGGCCAGTGCGTCGGCGTCGGACTTGGCGGTGGATTGGGTCATAGCGCTCATGATTGGTGCCGTATGCGGGGGTTGATGATGCCGTAGGTCACATCGACAAGCAGGTTGACGGCCATGACCACCATTCCCAAGAGCAACATGCCGCCTTGCAGCACGGGATAGTCGCGCCGACTGATGGCCTCGATCAGCCACTTGCCCACGCCGGGCCAGGAGAAGATGGTTTCGGTCAGGATGGCGCCGGTAAACAGCACGCCCACTTGCAGGCCGATGACGGTGATCACCGGGATCAGCGCATTGCGCAGCGCGTGCACCGCCACCACGCGCAGGTTCGACAGGCCCTTGGCGCGTGCGGTGCGGATGTAGTCCTCACCCAGCACCTCCAGCATGGCCGAGCGCGTCATGCGCGCAATCACGGCCAGCGGATTGGTGCCCAGCACGATGGTGGGCAAAATCAGGTGTGAGGCCGCCGACATAAAGGCGCCCTCCTGACCCGAGAGCAGGGAGTCGATCAACAAAAAACCGGTGACCGAATCGAAGTAATAGGCCACCGCAATCCGGCCCGACACCGGCGTCAGATCGAGCTGCACCGAGAACAGCAGAATCAGCAGCAGGCCCCACCAGAAGATCGGCATCGAGTAGCCGGCCAGCGACACGCCCATGACGCCGTGGTCCAGAATCGAATTGCGTTTGACGGCGGCCAAAATGCCCGCGGGTATGCCGATCAGCAGGGCAAACAAAATGGCGCAGACGGCGAGCTCAATGGTGGCCGGAAACAGCGTTGCAAATTCACTCAGCACTGGGGCCTGGGTGATGATGGACTTGCCCAAATCGCCGTGCAGTACCTTGCCAATGTAGATGCCGTACTGCACGATGATGGGCTGGTCCAGCCCGTATTCGGTGAGCAGCCTGGCGTGGCGCGCAGCGTCTATGCCGCGCTCGCCGGCCAGGGTCTCAATCGGGTCGCCTGGGACCAGACGGATCAAAAAAAATGCCAGCAGGGTCATGCCGAAAAAAGTCGGAATGATCAGGCTCAGGCGGGTCAGTGCAAAGCGGAACATAGGCGTATCGTTAAGTTGACAGACCGGCAGCATACACAAGCCCAGAACACGAAAACTAAAAAGGCCGGCAGAAGCCGACCTTTTTTTGCATGCGCAGAGCAGTGATTACTTGAGGTGCTTGCCGATCAGGCCGGCCATCTCAAACATCGTAGCCTTGGCTTTTCCAAAGACTTCCCTGAGCTTGGCATCGGCATTGATCATGCGCTTGTCAACGGCGTCTTGCAGACCGTGCTTCTTGATGTAAACCCACAGTTGCTTGACCACTTCGGTACGCGGCAGGGGCTTGCCGCCCACCACTGCAGCCAAGGCGGCGCTGGGGGTCAGTTCCTTCATGAATGCTGCGTTGACGGTGCGCTTCTTGGCTGGAGCAGCCTTCTTTGCAGCAACCTTCTTGGCCGGAGCTGCTGCTACTTTTTTCGCAGGAGCGGCGGCCTTCTTTGCCGGTGCAGCAGCTTTCTTTGCCGGAGCCGCGACCTTCTTCGCGGGTGCAGCAGCCTTCTTGGCCGGTGCCGCAGCGGCTACCTTTTTAGCTGGGGCCGCTTTGGTAGCGACTGGCGCAGCCTTCTTTGCGGGAGCGGCTTTTGCAGCCGGTTTTTTTGCAGTTGCCATGATTGATTGTCCTTCTAGAAGTTGATTAATCACCAGCGAAAATTCTGCGTCTTCGCTGGTAGACCGGATGCTACTGGAGAAAATCGTGCTTTCCAAGCGGCGAAATACATTTTTCGCTCGGAGAGCTGGTTTTTTTCATTGGAGAATCGCCCATTTACCCCAAAAGGAGCACCCCTGTATGAACCCTTCATTTGCCACCTGTGATTTTTGCGATCTGCACAAGGAAGACAGCTCAGGCGATTTTCGCGTGTTGCCCCCGGTATTTCGTGATTTCGGGCAGCTCAAAAAGTTCTGCGGCCCGGTGCAAACCGTGCAATGTTTTGAGGACAACACTTGGGTCAAGGCCGCCGTGGACGCGCAGGGCTGGATAGACACGCCGCAGGGGCGTGTGGGCAAGGTGCTGGTGGTGGACGGTGGCGGCTCGCTGCGCCGGGCCCTGCTGGGCGGCAACCTGGGTGCTGCGGCGGCGCGCAACGGCTGGGCCGGTGTGGTGATAGACGGCTGCGTGCGCGACACGGCAGAACTCGCCGTGCAGGCCCTAGGCATCCGGGCCCTGGCTGCCATGCCGCTGCCTACCGAGAAGCGCAAGCAGGGTCAGGCCCAAGTGGCGGTGCAATTGCAAGGGGTGTGGGTGCGACCCGGTGACTGGCTGTATGCCGATGAAGACGGCATGGTGGTTAGCAGCCAGCCTCTGCTATAGGCCTGTTGCAGCAGCCCTGCGGCGCTACGTCCAGCTACACATGCGGCTCTATGGCCGCATGGGTCTGGCGTCCCGGCAGGGTGGCCAGCAACACGCCCAAGAGCGCAATGGCAAAGGCCAGCAATTGCATGGCACTTAAGTGTTCGCCCAGCACCAGCACACCCACCAGCGCTGCCGACACCGGCAGCAGCACGGTAAACACTCCGGCATGGGCTGCGGGCACGTTCTTGGTGCCGCTCATCCACAGCCAGACAGTCCAGACGCTGGCCGCCATGGCGTAGAACAGCAGGAGCAACCAGGAGGCGCCCTGTACGGCACCGAAGTCGAAGTGCAGGGCGGTGTACAGGCCCATGGGCGTCATCAATAAAAAGCCGCACAGGTTGATGAGGGCGCAGATGCGCTTGGGTGACACCGTACCGGTGAGCTTCTTGCCGATGACCGCATAAAAGGCCTCGCACAGCACGGCGCCAAACACCAGCAAATTGCCCAGCAGCATGCGGCTGGCGTCTGCGGTGCTGGCCGCGTTCTGCCGCGTCAGCGCCAGCAGGCCGATGCCAATGGCACCGCAGGCCACGGCGGCCCAGATGCGCGGGCCTATGGTTTCCTTCAGGAACACCCAGCTCATTAGCGCCACCACGGCCGGAATCGCCGCCATGATGACACCGGCGGACACCGCGCTGGTCATGCTCACGCCAAACAGCATGCAGATGGAAAATAAAAAGTTGCCCAGAAACGATTCCAAAAACAGCAACTGCTTGGTGTGCCGCGTCATGGGGGCTTCGCCCAGAGGCTTTTTCAGCCAGTGCACCATGGCAATGCCGCCAATGCCAAAGCGCAGCCAGGCCAGCAAAAACACCGGCAAGGCCGCAACCAAGGGCTTGCTGAGTGCCACGTAGCTGCCGGCCAGAGCCATGCTCAGAGCCAGAAAGCCATAGGCGGCCCAGCGCTTGGGGGAGGGTGGGGTATTGCGGTTCATGGAAGGGGTGAATGTCGCGCGCATCACAGGCAAAGCGGCACAGCCTACACCATGCACCGCTCAGGGCTGCGTGCAGTGGTTTCCCGGCGGCGGCCCGAATTGGACCCAGGGGCGCCGGCGCCATGCGCTAACGTAGCAGGCTAGTGATTCACGAGAGATGCCATGGCCACAGGACAATTTGCATATGCCAACAACAGCAACCGCTTTCTGGGTGCGCCTGCCCTGGAGCGCCAGCCTTTTGCCGTTTGCGGCTTGCCCTTCGACGGCGCGGTGACGAATCGGCCCGGCGCACGCTTTGGCCCGCAGGAGATACGCCGCGCCTCGCTGATGCTGTGTGATGGCATCCATCCGCTGTTTGATGTCAGCCCGCTGGGGCAACTCGGTGACGCCGGCGACATGCGCCTGCCCAATGCCTCGCCCCTGGTCGAGGTGCGTGCCGCCATTCAGCAGCAGGCGAGCGCGCTGATGGCTTCTCACCACTGCGTCTTTATAGGCGGCGACCACTCGGTGACATTGCCCCTGTTGCGCGCCCTGCATGCGCAGCAGGGGCCAGTGGCACTGGTGCATTTCGATGCCCATTGCGATACCTGGAGCGACCATTTTGGCGAACCTTCCGGTCATGGCACCTGGACCTATGAGGCGATACAGGAGGGCCTGGTGCAACGCGACAAGACGGTGCAGATTGGCATCCGCTCCAGCGGCGAGCGCAGCGCCCGCGAGTACGTCAAGGACCAGGGCGGCCTGATCGTCACTGCGCGTGAACTGCGCGGCAAAGATGGCAGCGGCCTGTCGGAGATCATCGAACGCATCAAGGCCCGCATAGGTACCACGCCCTGCTACCTGACGCTCGACATCGACTGCCTGGACCCGGCCTTTGCACCCGGCACCGGCACGCCCGAACCCGGCGGTATGACGAGTTCGCAGGTGATGACCTTTCTGGAAGAGCTCGCACCCCTGAACCTTATCGGCATGGACTGCGTGGAAGTGGCACCGGCCTATGACCATGCCGAGCTCACCAGCAATGCCGCCGCCCAATTTCTGTGGACCTATCTGTGCGGGCAGATCGCCAAGCGCGTGCCTTGATTTATTTGAAAGCCCCACCATGCTGCTCGACTCCGACACCCAGCTCAACCAGAAGAGCTATTACGAGGCCAGCGTGCAGCGCGACCCGGCAGGTGCGCCGCTGCAGGAAGCCACCAGCGCCGATGTGCTGGTGGTGGGCGCGGGCTATGCCGGCCTGTCGGCGGCGATTGAGCTGGCGCAGCGCGGCTACCGCGTGGTGGTGCTGGAAGCGGACCGCATTTGCAGCGGTGCGTCGGGGCGCAACGGCGGCCAGGCCATCGTCGGCTACGCCAGCGGCCAGGAGCCGTTTGAGCAGCAGTTGGGCCCGCAAGACGCAAGGCGGGCCTGGGACCTGTCGGTAGAGTCTATGGACCTGCTCGATGCACGCATTGCGCAGTGGAAGATCGACTGTGACCAGGTGTCGGGCTACCTCTATGTGGCCGACTCGCCGCGCAAGGCCCGCGCGCTGGAGGCCGACATGCAGGCCATGGAGCGCGACTACGGCTTGCAGGTGGACTTTCGCACCGGGGCCGCGGTGCAGCAGCATATCCAGAGTCCGCGCTATTGCGCCTCTGCCTTTGAGCGCCGCTCGGGCCACCTGCATCCCCTCAAGTTTGGCCTGGGCCTGGCGCGCGCGGCACGCAGCCTGGGCGTGCGGATTTTTGAGCAGTCGGCGGTACTCGATCTGCAGCGCGGCGCCACGCTTAAGGCGCTCACCGCCCGGGGTTCGGTCACAGCGCCATGGGGGGTGCTGGCGGGCAACTGCACCCTGGGCGAATACGGTCCACGCGTGGCACCGGAACTGCACAGCCGCATCATGCCGGTGGGAACCTACATCATTGGCACGGCTCCATTGGATGCGGGCCTGTGCGAGCGTCTGATCCCCAGCAACGCGGCGGTCTGCGACAACAATTTTGTGCTGGACTATTTCCGCTTCAGCGCGGACCGGCGCATGCTGTTTGGCGGGCGGGTGAGCTACTCCACCCGCACGCCCAAACGCTTGGGCGCAGTGATGGCCCAACGTATGGCGCAGGTGTTTCCAGAGCTCGGGGCGGTGCCGGTGGACTATGTCTGGGGTGGCTTTGTGGACATCAGCATGAACCGCGCACCCGACTTCGGCCGGCTTGGCAGCAACCTGTTTTACCTGCAGGGCTTTAGCGGCCATGGCGTGGCGCTGACCGGCATGGCCGGCAAGGTGGTGGCCGAGGCAGTGGCGGGCCAGGCCGAACGCTTTGATGTGTTTGCCCGTCTGCAGCACCGCAAGTTTCCCGGTGGGCCGCTCTTGCGCACCCCCAGTCTGGTGCTGGGCATGGCCTGGCACCAGTTCAAGGACTTGCTTTAACGCATTCGCGCCAGGTCCGCGCTGATGGCCTTGGCTAGCACCGGGCCGTAGCGCGCAATGTCGGCCAGGGGCGCATAGCCATAGCCGATCACCAGCCCCTTGACGTCGCTGCGCGCCAGGCAATAGGCGCTCAGGGCCCGCACCGTCAACCCCAAGCTGCCCAAGCGCAGTGCCAGCGCCTTGTCGTCCATGGCTTGTGGCAGGCGCAGGCACAGGTGCAGACCCTGCTCGGCCCCCGAAATGTAGGCATGCTGGCCCAGGCAGGGTTGCAGCGCCGCCAGCAGGCATTGCCGGCGCTCGGCATAGCTGTGGCGGGCGCGGCGCAGGGCGCTTGCAAAGTGGCCCAGCTCAATAAATTCGGCCAGCGCCGCCTGCAGCGGCATTTGGCCAGGGCGGTTGAGGTCGTAATGGGCCTGCTTGAAGCCAGCCACCAGGCGCTTGGGAACCACCAGGTAACCCAGCTTCAGGCCGGGATACAGCACCTTCGAAAAAGAGCCCATGTAGAACACGCGCTGGTCCAAGTCCAGCCCGGCAAGCGAGGACAGGGGCGGGCCGCTGAAGCGGAACTCGCTGTCGTAGTCGTCCTCCAAGATCCAGGCGTTATGCGTGGCGGCAATCGTCAGCAGCTGTTGGCGCCGGGGCAGCGACATCACGGCGCCGGTCGGGTATTGGTGCGAGGGCGTGGTGTAAATCAGGCGCGGCGGCTGCTTTTCATCGGCCGCTGTGGGTGCCATGCCATGCTCGTCCACCGGCACCGGGTGCAGCCGCAGTCCGGTGGCCATGAAGGCCTTGATGGCGCCCCAATAGGCCGGGTCTTCCAGCCACACGGTGTCGCCATGGTCGCCTAGCAACTGCGCGCACAGCTCAAGAGACTGCTGGGTGCCGCTGGTGATGAGGACCTGCTCCACCTCCAGCGGCACGCTGCGAAACACGCGCAAATAATCGGCCACGGCGCGGCGCAGCGGGGCGTGGCCACCGGTGTCGCTGTAGTCCAGCATCTCGGGGTAGGTCATGCGCCAATGCTTGTTCTGCAGACGCTGCCACAGGGCCACCGGGAAGGCGCTGAAATCCGCCGGTCCGGGAGTGAAGGGCTGCACCTCCAACTGCGTGGCGCAAAAGGTGGTGGCAAGCGCCGTGCCCCGTTTGGAAAGCTGGGCCTGCGTGCAGGCGCTGTGCGCCTGCTTGTGGTGCACCTTGGGCAGGCTGTCGTTGACATAGGTGCCGCTGCCGACACGGCTGACCAGATAGCCCTCCACGCTGAGCTGGTTGAGCGCAGCCACCACGGTGTTGCGCGATAGCTTGAGGTCTTGCGTGAGTTCGCGACTGGAGGGTAGCCGGTCACCGGCGCATAGCTTGCCGTCGAGCATGGCGCGGCGCATGGCCTCGTACAACTGGCGGTGCAGCGGCATGTGGTCGCGTTGGCTCAGGCGACCCATTTCGGTGAGTAATAGTTCGGACAGCATGGGGGTTCCTGTTTTCCTGGGCGCTCTCAATTGGCACCCTTGTGCCGCCTCAAATGGCTCCGGACGGTGGCCAATTCTGCAACACAATAGTGCAAAGAACTCGGAGACTGTGATGAAAATGCCAACCCCTTTGGTCTGGCTTCCTGCAGATCATCGGCTGCTCGGAAGCGCAGACCAGTCCATGCCTTTTTTGGTGCTGGGCGACAAGTACGCCCGCGCTGTCAAGGTCAATGCACAAGCCCAACCGGTATTGTTCCCTCTGGCCGAGGCCGACCAGATCGACGAACTGCTGTCTTTGGTGGATGGCGTGATGCTGACCGGCTCACCGTCGAATGTGCACCCGGCACGCTTTGGCGCCAGCCTGGGCAATGCCTGCCTGATGCTCGACGAGGCGCGCGATGACCTGACCCTGCGGCTGGTAAAGGCCTGTCTGGCGCAGGCGGTTCCCCTGCTGGGCATATGCCGGGGCTTTCAGGAAATCAATGTGGCCCTGGGCGGTACGCTGCACCAAGCGGTGCATGCCCTGCCGCACTACCTGGACCACCGCGAGTCGCCCGATGGCGCATACGAGCAGCAATACGGACCCAGCCATGCGGTGCGTTTCGAGATCGGTTCGGCCTTTGCGCGCTGGGCCAGGGGCGACTTGGCAATGGTGAACTCGGTGCACGGCCAGGGCGTGGACCGCTTGGCACAGGGTTTGCGTGCACTGGGCCATGCGCCCGATGGCCTGGTGGAAGCCTTCTGGGTGGAGGGTGCCCAGGCCTTTGCCTATGCGGTGCAATGGCACCCGGAATGGAAGGCCTCTGACAATGCATTTTCTGCGGCCCTGTTTCAAGCCTTTGGCGAAGCCTGCCGCACGCGCCAGACCCAGCGCCTATCTAACTGAAAAATTACGCTGCCCAGCAGCAAGGAGAGAGCGATGAACGACAAGAAGGCAATGACTTTCAACGACCTGGAGCAGTGGCTCAACGAGCGCCGCGTCACCGAGGTGGAGTGCCTGGTGCCCGACTTGACCGGTGTGGCGCGCGGCAAAATTTTGCCGCGTGGCAAGTTCACCGAAGACCGCGGCATGCGCCTGCCGCAAGGGATTGTGGCGATGGGCGTGACCGGCGAATTCCCCGAGAGCGGCCCCTATTACGATGTGATTGACCCCACCGACAAGGACATGCAGCTGCGCCCGGACCCCAGCACCGTGCGCATCGTGCCCTGGGCCACCGACCCCACCGCGCAGGTGATCCACGACTGCTTTGACCACTCGGGAAACTTGGTTCCGTTTGCGCCGCGCAGCGTGTTGCGCCGCGTCTGCGACCTGTTTGCCGCCGAAGGCCTGCAGCCCATCGTGGCGCCCGAGCTGGAGTTTTACCTCACCGCCCGCAACACCGACCCCAACACCCTGCTCAAACCACCGATTGGCCGCAGCGGCCGCGCCGAGACTTCGCGCCAGGCCTATAGCATCGATGCGGTGAACGAGTTCGATCCGCTGTTTGAAGAAATCTACGATTACAGCGACAAGATGGAACTCAATGTGGACACGCTGATCCACGAGGTGGGCGCGGGTCAGATGGAAATCAACTTCTTCCACGCCGAGCCCATGGGCCTGGCCGACGAGGTGTTCTTCTTCAAGCGCACCGTGCGTGAAGCCGCGCTGCGCCACGACATGTATGCCACCTTCATGGCCAAGCCGATTGCCGGCGAGCCGGGCAGCGCCATGCATGTGCACCAGAGTCTGCTCGATGTGGCCACCGGCAAAAATGTGTTCAGCAACCCGGATGGCACACCGTCTGAGATGTTCATGCACTACATAGGCGGTTTGCAGCGCTACATCCCGGCGGCCATGGTGCTGGTGGCGCCCTATGTGAACAGCTACCGCCGACTTTCGCGCAATACGGCCGCGCCCATCAACATCGAGTGGGGCTATGACAACCGCACCGTGGGTATCCGTTCACCGATCTCTTCACCGGCTGCGCGCCGGGTCGAGAACCGCGTGATTGGCGCCGATGCCAACCCCTATGTGGCCATGTCCATGACGCTGGCCTGCGGCTATCTGGGCATCAAAAACAAGATCAAACCCAAGCCCGAGATGCGCGGTGACGCCTATCTGGCGCCCTATTCGCTGCCGCGCAGCCTGGGCGAGGCGCTGGACTGGTTGCGCAAGGAGTCCGATTTGCACGAGGTGCTGGGCAAGGAGTTCATCACCGTGTATTCGGAGATCAAGGAGCTCGAATTCGACGAGTTCATGAAGGTGATTTCGCCCTGGGAGCGCGAGCATTTGCTGCTCCACGTCTAAGCACCGCATTCACCGATACAGACATTGAGGAAACTTTTATGAGCAAATCATTCGCCCCCGTGATCGCACCACCGGCCATCGTCAGCCGGGCCCAGGCCATGGACACCAAGGCCATTCAGGCCATGGACAGCGCGCATTACATCCATTCCTTCACCGACCATGGTGACCTGGCCACGCGGGGTGCAAGGGTCATGACGCACGCCGAGGGCATTTACGTCTGGGACTCCGAGGGCAAAAAGGTGCTCGACGGCATGAGCGGCCTGTGGTGTGTCAACGTGGGTTACGGCCGCAAGGAACTGGCCGACGCGGCCTACCAGCAGATGATGACGCTGCCCTACTACAACAGCTTCTTCCAGACCACCAATATTCCTGCGACCAAACTGGCGGCCAAGCTGGCCTCACTGGCACCGACAGTGGGTGATCGCAGCTTCAACCATGTGTTCTATTCCAGCAGCGGCAGCGAGAGCAATGACACCAATGTGCGCATGGTGCGCCGCTACTGGGACCTGCTGGGCCAGCCCCAGCGCAAGACCATCATCGGGCGCCTCAACGGCTACCACGGCAGCACCATGGCAGGAGCCTCGCTGGGCGGCATGAGCGGCATGCACGCGCAGGGGGATTTGCCCATACCGAACATCACCCACATCGACCAGCCCTACTTTTTTGAAAACGGCCTGCCGGGCGAAAGCGAAGACGCCTTTGGTCTGCGCGCGGCCGGTTGGTTGGAGAGCAAAATTTTGGAGATCGGTGCCGACAAGGTCGCGGCCTTTATCGGCGAGCCGGTGCAGGGCGCTGGTGGCGTGATCATTCCACCGGCAACCTACTGGCCCGAGATCCAGCGCATCGTGGACAAGTACGGCATCCTGCTGATCAGCGACGAGGTGATCTGCGCCTTTGGCCGACTGGGCCATTGGTTTGCCTATGAGAAGTTTGGCTACAAGCCCGACTTGGTGACCTTTGCCAAGGGCGTGACGAGCGGCTACATCCCCCTGGGCGGTGTGATGGTGGGCAACCGCGTGGCCGAGGTGCTGATCGAAAAGGGCGGGGAGTTCAACCACGGCTACACCTACAGCGGCCACCCGGTGGCCTGTGCCGTGGCCCTGGCCAATTTGGAGCTGATGGAGCGCGACAACTTGGTGGGCCGCGTGAAGGACGACATCGGGCCTTACCTGGCCAAGCGCTTTGCCGAACTGAACGATCACCCGCTGGTGGGCCTGGCCGAGACCTGTGGTTTTGCCGCCGGCCTGGTGCTGGTGAAAGACAAGGCCACCAAGGTCTGCTTTGATGCGGATTTGGGTGTGGGCATGATTTGCCGTGGTCACTGTTTTGGCAATGGGCTCATCATGCGCGCCGTGGGTGACCGCATGATCATCGCACCACCTTTGGTCATGACGCATGCGCAGATCGACGAAATGATGGCACTGATCTTGCGCTGTCTGGATTTGACTGTCGCAGATTTGCACCATAGAGGGATACTGTCTGCAAACCTGCAATAATTTTCAGGTGGAAGGCGCATGGGTTATCGCACCCCTGCGCCTTCCATTTTTAAACCCTACGGAGAAACCCTGATATGAACAAAACCCTTTGGTCCGGTATTTTGGCCACGTTGATGCTTGTCGCCTGTGGCAAGAAAGAGGAAGCACCGGCGCCCGCTCCTGCGCCGGTGGCAAGCGCGCCAGTGGCCGCTGTGAATGCAGAGGAAAAAGTTCTCAATATCTACAACTGGCCCGACTACATTCCCGAGGGCATGATTGCCGCCTTCGAGAAAGAGTCTGGCATCAAGGTCAACTACGACACCTTCGAGACCAACGAGGCGCTCAACGCCAAGTTGGTGGCCGGCAACACCGGTTACGACATCGTGGTGCCCGGCACCTCGTTTAGCCCTGCGCAAACCGAAGCCGGATTCTTCCAGCCCCTGCAAAAGGACAAGCTCAAGAACTACGCCAATCTGGACCCGGCCATCATGATGGGGCTGCAAAAGGCCGATCCTGAAAACAAACACCTGGTGCCATGGGCCTGGGGTTTCACCACCGTGGGCATCAACCGCACCAAGGTTGAAAAGGCCCTGGGCAAGTTGCCCATGCCAGAAAACGCCTGGGACCTGGTGTTCAAGCCCGAGTACACCTCCAAGCTGAAATCCTGCGGCATTGCCTATCTGGACTCGGCCACCGAAGTGTTTCCACCGGCCCTGCATTACATCGGCAAGGAGGCCTACTCCAATGATACGGTCGACCACAAGGCCGCTGGCGAGATGCTGGCCAAGGTGCGCAAGGACGTGCGTATTTTTAGCTCCACCATGATCGACGACATTGCCGGCGGCAAGGCCTGCGTGGCCCTGGGCTGGTCGGGTGATGTGAACATCGCAGCCGCACGCGCTAAGGAAAACGGCTCCAAGGATGTCATCGAAGCGCTGCTGCCCTCTACCGGCGGCCTGATCTTCTATGACAGCATGGCCATCACCAAGGATGCCAAGCACCCCTTGAACGCCCATGCCTTTATCGACTTCTACCTGCGCGCCGAAAACGGTGCCCGCATGGCCGATGAGATGAGCTACTCCACCGGCAACAAGGCCGCGCTGGAAAAGATGAAGCCTGAAGTGTCTGGCAACAAGACCATCTTCGTGGACTCCGAATACGCCAAGAAAATGGTGGCGCCGGGCAAGTTCAGCAACGAAGGCCGCGAAAGCATGGCCAATGCCTACACCGCGTTCAAGAAGGGCAAGTAATTTGCCTTTTCGCTGATCAGGGGCTGTTCGTACAAGGGGTATGAACAGCCTTTTTTGTTGCCAGAAAAACGAAAAGAACGGAGCACTGCATGTCAGAACCCAAGGGTCAAAACGACTACCTCGTAACGCAAAAGTTGGTCAAGCGCTTTGATGAAGCGGTGGCGGTGGACGAGGTTTCGCTGTCGGTGCGCAAGGGGGAAATTTTTGCCCTCTTGGGCAGTTCGGGCTGCGGCAAGTCCACGCTGCTGCGCATGCTGGCCGGATTTGAGTCGCCCACCTCGGGCAAGATTTTGCTGGGCGGGCAGGACGTGGCCAAGCTCGCGCCCTATGAGCGGCCCATGAACATGATGTTCCAGTCCTATGCGCTGTTTCCGCATTTGGACATCTGGGAGAACATTGCCTTTGGCCTCAAGCGCGAAGGCCTGCCACGCGACCAGATCAAGAAACGCGTGGGCGAGATGCTCGACCTGGTGCAACTGGCCCCGTTTGCCAAGCGCAAGCCGCACCAGTTGTCGGGTGGCCAGCAGCAGCGGGTGGCGCTGGCACGCAGCCTGGCCAAAAGGCCTAAGCTGCTGTTGCTGGATGAACCGCTGGGCGCGCTCGATAAGAAGTTGCGCGAGCAAACCCAATTCGAGCTGGTCAACATCATTGAGGAAGTGGGCGTGACCTGCGTGATGGTGACCCATGACCAGGAAGAGGCCATGACCATGGCCGGGCGCATTGCCGTGATGAGCAAGGGCCGCGTGCTGCAGGTGGGCTCGCCCGAAGAGGTGTATGAGTATCCGCATAACCGCTTCGTGGCGGACTTCATTGGCAACGTCAACCTGTTCGAGGGCACGCTCACGGTGGACCAACCCGACCATTGCGCCATCACCACCGCCGTCGGTGTGGTGGCTGTGGGCCATGGCGTCAGCGGTGCACTGAACATGCCGGTGGCGGTGGCGATACGCCCGGAGAAGATCGAGATCAGCAAGACCCGACCGGACGTGAGCGCCAATCTGTTCACCGGACGGGTCAAGGAAATTGCCTACTTCGGCTCCTACAACACCTACATCGTGATTGCCACCGATGGCAGCCGCATCAAGATCACCGAGGCCAATACCTCGCGCCAGGATCTGAGTGGCATCACCTGGGATGACGATGTGTTCTTCTGGTGGGGCAGTCGCTCGGCCGTGGTGCTGCGTTCATAGGGAGCTACCTTGTCTATCTTTAAACGTATTCCCGGTCGTCGCTTTGTCATCGGTGTGCCGTTTGGCTGGCTGCTGCTGTTTTTTCTGCTGCCCTTTTTGATCCTGCTCTACATCAGCTTTGTGGACATGGGGGGCGATATACAACCCTTCAAGCCGATCTGGGACGCGCAGACCGGTGTGCTCAAGCTCAAGTACGAAAACTACAACTCGATCTTTCGCAACATTGACGATGGGCTGCTGTTCCAGACCCTGTATGTGGAGGCCTATTTGCGCTCCGTCTGGTATGCCCTGTGCACGGCCTTTTTGTGCCTGTTCCTGGGTTATCCCTTTGCGTATTTCATAGCCCGTTCCAAGCCCAGCGTGCGCCCGGCCTTGCTGATGCTGGTGATGCTGCCGTTTTGGACCTCGTTCTTATTGCGGGTCTATGCCTGGAAGGGAATCTTGGCCGACCAGGGTGTGGTCAACCGCATCTTGATGGCCTTGGGGCTGACCGCCGAGCCGATACAGATGCTCTACACCGACATCTCCATGCTCGTCGGCATGACCTATGTGTACCTGCCCTTTATGGTGCTGCCGCTTTATGCCAATTTGGTGAAGATGGATTTTCGCCTGTTGGAGGCCGCCCATGACCTGGGTGCGAGTCCGTTTCACGCCTTCTGGTTGGTGACGGTCCCGCTGTCCAAGGCCGGCATCATTGCCGGTTTTATGCTGGTGTTTATTCCCTGTGTGGGCGAGTTCGTGATTCCCTCGCTGCTCGGTGGGCCGGAGAACATCATGATCGGGCGCGTGGTCTGGGATGAAATGTTTGCCAGCAACAACTGGCCGCGTGCCAGTGCATTGGCCGTGGCCATGATCGGGCTGATCATTGTGCCCCTGGCGATTTATTACCACTACACCGGCGACGCTGCGCCGACGGCCGAAAAGTCCTGAAGGAGTTGCCATGAGAATTTTTCTGGAAAAGCATTTCGGCAAGTTGTGGATGGCACTGGTCTATCTGTTCCTCTACATACCGCTGTTTTTCATGATGCTGTTTTCCTTCAATAGCACGCGCCAGGATGCGGCCTTTACCGGCTTCTCGCTGCGCTGGTACGAGGCCCTGGGCAAGGACGTGAAGATCGTCGAGGGCTTTTGGCTGTCGCTCAAGGTGGCGCTGGCCACCGGTGTGCTGTCTGCTGTTCTGGGCACCTTTGCTGCCTTTGTGCTGGTGCGCTACCGGCGCTTTTTGGGGCGCACCATTTTCTCGGGCATGGTGAATGCGCCCCTGGTGATGCCAGAGGTGGTGATTGGCCTGTCGCTGCTCTTGCTGATGGTGGGCATACAGAACGCCTTTGGCTGGCCCGAACGCGGCATGCTGACCATTGTGCTGGGCCACACCCTGCTGGGCATGGCCTACGCGATGGTGGTGATCCAGTCGCGTTTGATGGAGGTAAACAAGTCGCTCGAAGAGGCGGCCATGGACCTGGGCGCGCGTCCCATTCAGGTGTTCTTCCTGGTGACGCTGCCCAATATTGCGCAGGCCATTTTGGCGGCCTTTTTGCTGTCGTTCACGCTGTCGTTTGACGATGTGGTGATCTCGGAATTTTTGTCCGGCCCGGGCGTGAGCACCCTGCCGCAGGTGATTTTTGGCTATGCGCGCCGAGGCATCAACCCCACCATTTATGCCGCAGCCACGCTGCTGATCGTCACCGTTTCGGTGGTGATCGTGGCCTACAGCATCTGGGTGGCACGCCAGACGCGCCGACGCGAACGTGAAATTGCAGCCGCCATTCGCATGGAGACAGTGGCCCTGAACGGCTGAACCACATTCCCCGGGTCGCCTGGGCGGCCCTCAAACGCAAGGATTGGAAACGTGATGGAAACAATGACATTCGACGGCCGCGCCCTGATCAACGGCAAGCGCGTGGGCGCCATAGACGGCCAGTTATTCGACTGCATCTCGCCGGTCGATGGCCGCGTGTTGACGCAAGTTGCACGTTGTGGCGCGGCCGATGTCGATGCGGCAGTAAGCGCTGCACGCGCTGCGTTTGAGGATAAGCGCTGGAGCGGCATGGCGCCCGCGCAGCGCAAGCGCGTGCTGATCCGCTTTGCTGACCTGATCCAACAGCATGGCGATGCCTTGGCCCTGACCGAGACCCTGGACATGGGCAAACCGGTGAAGTACGCGCGTGGCGTGGATGTCAACAGCGCGGCCAATTGCATACGCTGGTATGGCGAGGCGGTGGACAAGATTTATGACGAGATTGCGCCCACACCTTCGACCTCGTTGGCGCTGATTACGCGCGAACCGGTAGGCGTGGTGGGCGTCATCGTGCCCTGGAATTACCCCATGATCATGGCCGCCTGGAAGATTGCACCGGCCCTGGCCAGCGGCAATTCGGTGGTGCTCAAGCCCAGTGAAAAGTCGCCGCTGACCGCCCTGCGATTGGCCGATCTGGCGTTGGAGGCCGGCATTCCAGAGGGCGTATTCAATGTGGTCACCGGTTACGGCCCGGAGGCGGGTTCGCCCTTGGCCCTGCACATGGATGTGGACTGCATTGCCTTTACCGGCTCCACCCGAGTGGGCAAGCAAATCCATGTGATGGCCGGGCAAAGCAATTTGAAGCGGGCCTGGACCGAGCTCGGCGGCAAGTCGCCCAACATTGTGTTTGCCGATTGCCCGAACCTGGATAAGGCCGTAGAGGCCGCCATTGGCAGCATCTTCTTCAACCAGGGCGAGAGCTGCAACGCGCCCTCGCGCCTGTTGGTGCAAGACAGCATCAAGGAGCGCTTCCTGGAGAAGGCCCTGGCGCTTGTGCCGGGCTATGCGCCGGCCAACCCGACCCTGCCGGGCACGGTGATGGGCGCCATCGTGGACCAGGTCCAGATGCGGTCGGTGCTGGGCTATATCGCCAGCGGCAAGGCCGAGGGCGCCCGGTTGATTGCCGGTGGCGAGCAGGTGATGGTGGAGAGCGGCGGCTGCTATGTGCAGCCCACCATCTTTGACGGCGTGAAGCCGGATATGAAGATTTCGCGCGAAGAGATCTTTGGCCCGGTGCTTTCGGTGCTGTCCTTTAGCGATGCGGCCGAGGCGGTGCGCATGGCCAATGACAGCGTCTATGGGCTGCAGGCCGGTGTCTGGACCAGCGACCTCAACAAGGCCCATGGCGTGGCCCGCGCCCTGCGCGCAGGCACCGTGCATGTGAACCAGTACGACGAGGACGACATCACCGTACCCTTTGGCGGCTTCAAGCAAAGCGGCGTGGGGCGCGACAAGTCGCTGCATGCCTTTGACAAATACACCGAAACCAAGACCACCTGGATACGCATCGACAGCCCGGTGTGAATGCCACGCTGATTGCCTCCCCTTACCCCCGACCCATGGAGAACTCCCTATGAACGCACCCCTGCAACCTTCTGCCCTTGCTGCCAATGCCGGAACCAATGCCGGAACCAATGCCGACTGGCATGCGCGCCGCCTGGCCGCCACCCCGCGCGGCGTGGCCGTGATGGGCGACTTCTTTATAGACCATGCCAAGAACGCCGAGTTCTGGGACATTGAGGGCCGGCGCTTTATCGACTTTGCCGGCGGCATTGCCGTGCTCAACACCGGTCATGTGCACCCCAAGGTGCAAGCCGCCATTGCTGCACAGTTGCAGCGCTTTACCCACAGCTGCTACCAGGTGGTGCCCTATGCCGAATATGTGTCGCTGGCCGAGCGCATCAACGCCATCGTGCCCATTGACGGACCGGCCAAGACCGCCTTTTTCTCGACCGGCGCCGAAGCGGTGGAAAACGCCATCAAGATTGCGCGCAGTTACACCAAGCGCAGCGGCGTGATTGCCTTTGGCGGCGCCTTCCATGGCCGCAGCATGTTTGCCGTGGCGCTGACCGGCAAGGTCCAGCCCTATAAGGCCGGCTTTGGCCCGTTCCCGCCCGAGATTTATCACGCGCCCTTTCCCTGCCATTGCGCCAGCCTCGATGAAACCAAACACGCCATCGAGCAGATTTTCAAATGCGATATTGAGCCCGCCCGCGTGGCTGCCATCATCTTTGAGCCGGTGCAGGGCGAGGGCGGCTTCAACCCGATACAGCCCGAGGCGGTGCAATGGCTGCGCGCCCTGTGCGACCAGCATGGCATTTTGCTGATTGCCGATGAAGTGCAGACCGGCTTTGCCCGCACCGGCAAGATGTTTGCCATGGAGCATTACGGCGTATCGCCCGACCTGGTCACCATGGCCAAGAGCATGGCCGGTGGCACCACGCTGTCGGCCGTGTCGGGCCGCTCCGAGGTGATGGACGCGCCCAACCCCGGTGGTCTGGGTGGCACCTATGCCGGCAACCCGCTGGCAGTTGCTGCGGCACACGCCGTGCTCGATGTGATGGCCGAAGAAAAACTCTGCGCGCGCGCCGCCCAATTGGGTGCTGTGCTCAAGGCGCGGCTGCAACTGGCCAAGAGCAAGAACCCCTGCATGGGCGACATCCGTGCCCTCGGTGCCATGGTGGCCTGCGAGTGGGTGAACCCGCAGACCGGCGCGCCGGATGCCGATCTGACCAAGCAGGTGCAGCAGGCCGCCTTGAAGAAGGGCTTGTTGCTGCTGACCTGCGGCGTCTACGGCAATGTGATCCGCTTCCTGTTTCCCCTCACCATTGAAGACAGCGTGTTTGAAGAAGCGCTGCAAATTCTCGACCAAGTCTTTGCCTGATTGCCTATGAACCGCTACCAGCCCACCATCGAGCGCCTGAAGTCACAAGGCATTCATTCCGTGTTGACCCAGTTTTGTGACCTGCACGGTGTTGCCAAGGGCAAGCTGGTTCCAATAGAAAACCTCAAAGAATGGGTGGAGCAGGGCGCCGGCTTTGCCGGCCCCAGCATCGCGGGTACGGGCCTACCACGCTTCGGCGCGCGCAGCGAGTATTACGGAAGGGTGAACGTGGATTCCCTGCGCGCCCTGCCATTTATGCCCGGTGTGGCCCATGCGGTATGCGACGGTTTTGCCGGCGGCGAGGCATTGGATACCTGCTCGCGCCAGTTGCTGAAGTCGGTGTTGAAGAAGATCGAAGACCGTGGCTGGACGCTGTGGGTGGGCATTGAGCCGGAGTTCTTCTTGCTCAAAAAAGGCCATGGCGGGCAGTGGCAGGTGGCCGATGCACAGGACCAACTCGACAAGCCGTCCTATGACCTGAAGGCCATACACCGCAACGCCGCTTTTCTTGAGGAGATGCGCAGCACGCTGACCGAACTGGGTTTTGAGCTGCAGCAGATTGACCATGAGGATGCCTGCGGTCAGTACGAGATCAATTACAAGTTCGACGACGCATTGGCCGCCGGTGACCGCTACATGCTGTTCAAGATGACGGCGCATGTCGTTGCCGAAAAACACGGCATGGTGTTTAGCTGCATGCCCAAGCCGGTGGCCAGCGCGCCCGGCAGTGGGCTGCACTTTCACCTGAGCATCACCGATTCAGAGGGCAGGGCGATTTTTTCGGATGCAGCCGGCGCCTTAGGCTTGAGTGCGCAGGGCCACCAGTTTGCGGCCGGCCTGCTGCACCATGCCGACGCCCTCAGCGCCCTGTGCGCGCCCACCGTCAACAGCTACAAGCGCCTGGCCAGCAGCAACAGCGCGTCCGGCACCACCTGGTCGCCGGTCTGGAAGGCCTATGGCGACAACAACCGCAGCTGTGTGGTTCGCACGGTGGCGGGCCGCATTGAGTGGCGATTGCCAGACCCTTCTTGCAATGTGTACGCGGCCCTTGCAGGCACCTTGGCGGCGGGTCTTGACGGGATGGACCGGGCCATGGTGCCACCTGCGCCCTGCGATGAAGACCTGTACGAGCGCCGGGCGTCTGGCGCTGCCATGCCGGCACGCTTGCCGCGTAGCCTGGAAGAAGCGGTGACCGCGCTGGAGGCCAACAGGGCCTTGTGCGATGCGGTGGGCGCCGCCTTTTGCGCAGAGTTCATCCGCTTGAAGCGTGCCGAGTGGGACGCCTTCAGCCTGCAGGTCAGCGACTGGGAGTTGCGCCGCTACGCCGACGCGTTCTGAGGGTGCGCGGGCAACTGTAGGCACAAGCATGGTGCGACCTTTGCGCACCCTTGCTCTCTGGTTTGGGGCTTGCCCCATGGGGTGATGGTGCTGTTTTTTATGCTGTGTTGCAGCATTTCGCAATATGAAATAGTGGGGTGTGAGAATGAGCCTGCAGATTCCACGGAGCGGTTTCTAAATTTCGAATTGCGAAATGAATGATGCAAGTCTTTGATTTGATTGAAAAAAAATTCAATCTTATATAAGACATAAGATTCTCTGTAGTCTTATATAAGACTTAGAATTCACCCATCGGCACCGGAATTGCATAGCAAAACCAGCCAACCATTTACCAACTAAGGAGTGTCACCATGCCGCAATCCCTGAACGAACAACTCAGCCGCGAACAGCAAATCGCCGCCCTGGAAAAAGACTGGGCCACCAACCCCCGCTGGAAGGGCATCAAACGCGGTTACACGGCCGCTGATGTGGTCCGCCTGCGCGGTTCTTTCCAGGTGGAATACACCCTGGCCCGCCGCGGCGCTGAAAAGCTGTGGGACCTGCTCCACACCGAAGACTATGTGAACTGCCTGGGCGCCCTGACCGGTGGCCAAGCCATGCAGCAGGTCAAAGCCGGCGTGAAGGCCATCTACCTGTCGGGCTGGCAAGTCGCCGCCGACAACAACGAATATTCCGCCATGTACCCGGACCAGTCCCTGTACCCCGTGGACTCGGTGCCAAAGGTGGTCGAACGCATCAACAACTCGTTTAGCCGCGCCGATGAAATCCAGTGGTCCAAGGGCGTTGGCCCAGGCGACGCCGGCTACATCGACTACCACGCTCCCATCGTTGCCGATGCCGAAGCCGGTTTCGGTGGTGTGCTCAATGCGTATGAACTGATGAAGGCCATGATCCGCTCCGGCGCTGGTGGCGTGCACTTTGAAGACCAACTTGCTTCCGTGAAGAAGTGCGGTCACATGGGTGGCAAGGTGTTGGTCCCCACCACCGAAGCCTGCCAAAAGCTGATCGCTGCCCGTATGGCTGCCGACGTGTACGGCGTGCCCACCCTGGTGATTGCCCGTACCGATGCCGAAGCCGCCGATCTGTTGACCAGCGACTACGATGCCAATGACCAGCCTTTCCTGACCGGTGAGCGCACGGCCGAAGGCTTTTACAAGACCAAGAAGGGCATGGACCAAGCGATCTCCCGCGCCGTGGCCTACGCCGAGTACGCTGACCTGGTGTGGTGCGAAACCGGTACGCCCGACCTGGCATTCGCCAAGAAGTTTGCCGATGCCGTGCACGCCAAGCACCCCGGCAAGATGCTGGCCTACAACTGCTCGCCTTCTTTCAACTGGAAGAAGAACCTAGACGACGCGACCATTGCCAAGTTCCAAAAAGAACTCGGCGCCATGGGTTACAAGTACCAGTTCATCACGCTGGCCGGCATCCACAACATGTGGTACCACATGTTCGACTTGGCACAAGACTACGTGAAGCGCGGCATGACCGCCTACGTGGAAAAGGTGCAAGAGCCCGAATTCGCAGCCCGCGAACGGGGTTACAGCTTTGTGTCGCACCAGCAGGAAGTGGGCACCGGTTACTTCGACGAAGTGACCACCGTGATCCAGGGCGGCAAGTCCAGCGTGACGGCCCTGACCGGTTCTACCGAAGAAGAGCAGTTCCACTAAGCATTGCTTGAGCTGAACTGAGGCCGGGCTTTCGAAAGGAAGCCCGGCTTTTTGCCGCCTACGGCCGGCGCAAGGGCGAGTACTCCTTGCGCGGACTGCGGTTAAAATCCCGCATCAACTTTCACAAGAGCGAGAAAGACATGAAGCGCGGAACGTACCGCGCTTTTTGTTTTTTCAGAACCCTTCGACATACACCATGATTCAAATCACACTCCCAGACGGCTCGATACGCGAATTTCCCGGCCCGGTAACGGTGGCGGAAGTGGCAGCCTCCATTGGTGCCGGTCTGGCCAAGGCCGCGCTGGCTGGCAAGGTTCGCGCCGAAGGTGAGCCTGTCACTGCGGGCAAGGTGGTGGATACCAGCTATCAGATGACGACCAACAGCGCGCTGTCCATCATCACCGCCAAGGACGCCGACGGTCTGGAAGTGATTCGCCACAGCACGGCCCACTTGCTGGCCTATGCAGTGAAAGAGCTGTTTCCGGATGCCCAGGTCACCATCGGCCCGGTGATCGAAAACGGTTTCTTCTACGATTTCTCCTACAAGCGACCCTTCACTCCGGAAGACCTGGTTGCCATGGAAAAGAAGATGACCGAACTGGCCAACAAGGACGAGCCCTTGACGCGCCGTGTGCTGCCGCGTGACGAGGCCGTGGCTTACTTCAAGAGTCTGGGCGAACACTACAAGGCTGAGATCATTGAGAGCATCCCTGCCGACCAAGATGTTTCGCTGTACCGCGAAGGTGCGTTCGAAGACCTGTGCCGCGGCCCGCACGTGCCTAGCACCGGCAAGCTCAAGCACTTCAAGCTGATGAAGCTGGCCGGCGCCTACTGGCGCGGCGACCACAAAAACGAAATGCTGCAGCGGGTCTATGGAACGGCCTGGGCCACCAAGGACGATTTGCAGCAGCACCTGACCATGCTGGAAGAGGCCGAGAAGCGCGACCACCGCAAGTTAGGACGTGAGCTCGACCTGTTCCACATTGACGAACATGCGCCCGGTCTGGTGTTCTGGCATCCCAAGGGCTGGACCCTGTGGCAGGGCGTGGAGCAATACATGCGCCGCGTCTACCAGGACAATGGCTACCAGGAAGTCAAGGGCCCGCAGTTGCTGGACAAGGGGCTTTGGGAGAAGACGGGTCACTGGGACAAGTACCGCGAAAACATGTTTGTCACCGAATCGGAAAAGCGTGAATACGCCTTAAAGCCGATGAATTGCCCGGGCCATATCCTGATCTTCAAGCAGGGCATCAAGAGCTACCGCGACCTGCCACTGCGCTACGGCGAGTTTGGCAATTGCCACCGCAACGAGCCTTCGGGCGGTCTGCACGGCATCATGCGCGTGCGTGGCTTCACCCAGGACGACGGACACATCTTCTGCACCGAAGACCAAATCCTGTCGGAGTGTGTGGCCTACACCACGCTGCTGCAAAAGGTCTACGCTGATTTTGGCTTCACGAAGATCATCTACAAGATCGCCACGCGTCCGGAAAAGCGCATCGGCTCCGAAGAAAGCTGGGACAAGGCAGAGCATGCGCTGATAGAGAGCCTGCGCGCGTCCGGTTGTGAGTACGAGATCACCGCCGGCGAAGGCGCCTTCTACGGCCCCAAGATCGAATACACCTTGAAGGACGCCATAGGCCGACAGTGGCAATGCGGCACCATGCAGGTGGACTTCTTTATGACCGAGCGGTTGGACGCCGAGTATGTGGGTGAAGACGGTGCGCGCCACCGTCCCGTGATGCTGCACCGTGCGATTGTCGGAAGCCTGGAGCGGTTTATCGGAATTCTGATCGAAGAAAGCGCGGGTGCCTTGCCTTCTTGGTTGGCTCCGATCCAGATAGCCGTGCTAAATATCACCGATGCGCAAGCAGAGTACTGCAAAAGCGTGGCAAAAATGCTGCAAGATCAAGGGCTTAGGGTTAAATTAGATCTGCGTAATGAGAAAATTACGCTTAAAATACGCGAGCATTCGATGCAAAAGCTTCCATATCTGCTTGTTATTGGTGACAAAGAAATGGCCGCTGGCGCTGTTGCAGTGCGCGCCCGGGGTGGACAAGACCTCGGAGCAATGTCCCTTGATGCCTTTGTGCAAAAAATCACTGGCGACATTGCAAGCAAGTCCTCTGTCTAAGGTTGTTTCCAAAGATGTTGGTTTGCCTGCGTGTGCTGTGCAGCAATCGCCACGTTCGTGGCAAGAATTGAAAAGGATTGAGCCATCGCTACTGAATTTCGTGACCGCCGTCAGCGTGAAGAACGCAAACACCGTCTTAACCGGGAAATTATGGCCCCAGAGGTTCGCCTTACCGGGGTTGAAAATGAACCGCTCGGTGTCGTAAGCCTGATGGAAGCCCTGCGTTTGGCAGGCGAATTAGATGTTGATCTGGTTGAAATATCTGCCACGGCGAATCCGCCGGTCTGTCGTTTGATGGATTACGGCAAGTTCAAGTACCAGGAACAGAAAAAGGCTGCGGAAGCGAAGTCCAAGCAGAAGGTTATTGAGGTCAAGGAAATCAAATTCCGGCCTGGTACCGACGATGGTGACTACAACATCAAGGTGCGTAATATCCGGCGCTTTTTGGAAGATGGCGACAAGTGCAAGATTACCTTGCGCTTTCGGGGTCGCGAAATCACCCACCAGGAAATCGGACTGGCTCTGTTGCAGCGTATGCGCGAAGAGTTGGGTGACGCGATTTTGGTTGAGCAGTTTCCCAAGCTCGAAGGCCGCCAGATGGTCATGATGATTGCCCCAGGTCGTAAAAAGCCCGGTGCGCAAAAACCTGCTGCGGAAACTGCAACGTAATTTTTTCGGCTGGTCTGGTCACCGGTTGAGATGAAAGTGGTGAGCTTTAATAACTCGCCACAAAAGTGGTGAGCTTTAATAACTCGCCACAAAAGTGGTGAGCTTTAATAACTCGCCACAAAAGTGGTGAGCTTTAATAACTCGCCACAAAAGTGGTGAGCTTTAA
>CAISLN010000109.1 GCA_903886275.1 uncultured beta proteobacterium
CATGCCCATCTCGTCGATATAGCGCATGTCGAACACTTCGAGGCCCTGCTCGTGCACAAAGCGTTTTTCGCCCTGGTCCACGCTGCGGATGCCAATCTGGCGCACCCATTTGGCTTGGATGGCCGGCACCTTGCCGCCTATCTCTATCAGCGCCTGCGAGCCAAAGCCACACAGACAGGCCACCCAATCTGCTCGCGAATATGACGAACCCTCTTGGCTTTGCGGCGGGAGTCAGCCTCCTTTGGGTGAATCCGAAGGCCTGGGCCACATGGTCACAGGTGCGGCAGCGGCCTTCGCCGGGCTGACCTCGCATCCTGTTGAACTTGCCGCTGTGCTCGGCATTGCCTTCGGTCTGGCTGCGGCGGTATCGCAGTCGATTTGGTGTGTTGCTGGAATTTTGTTAGCAAAATTGCTGAAAACAGAGCGGCAATGGCGTGCGGTCAACACAACTTTGGGTGTGCTGCTCGCTGCATCGACTATTCCAATCTGGTTGACGTGAGCAGTAGTCTTCACTTGCCGACCCAGCGTATCACGCGCTGTCACTGATTTTTGGCCGAGTCACCCACCACGCCGATGAAACGATCAGTAGGCCGCCAATCCAGCCCTGCAACGCCATTTGCTCACCCATCCAAAGCACGGCAATCAGTGCGCCCCAAAGCGGTTCACTCCCCATGAGCAGCGACACGCGCGACGGGCTGGTTCTTGATGCTGCGTAGTTCTGAACGAAGAATGCGAACAGCGTGCAAAACAGCACCAGGAAAACCATGGCCAGCCAAAATGACGAACTGCTCGGCAGCGCAGGCCATGTGGCACCGTGCACTGCCAGCATCAGAATCGCAGAACCCAGCGTCATCACGCCCATCTGCACCGCCGTCACCGTGAGAGCGGGCAGGCCGTGCCGCTGGCCATGACGGCGTGTCAGGCAGACCATCACGCCACGCAGGAACGCCGCGAGCACCATCAGACCGTCTCCCATAGACAGGCTGGCCGTGTCTCCATGCTGAAACGCCAGCAAGCCTGCGCCCACCATTGATAGCCCGGCGGCAACCAATACCGCACGGCTGGGTCTAGACTTGAGCAGCCACCATTCGCACAGGGGAGTGAAAGCGACACAAAGGCTGACCAAGAAAGCTGCGTTGGAGGCTGTGGTCAGTGACACTCCGAAGGTCTCGCAGATGAAGACGGCTAGCAGGTTGATGCCCAACAGCGACGCGCCGGCAAACGCTGTCGGCCATGAAGGCACGGCCAGCCCACGCAAGGCAGGCAGAACCAGCAGAAAAGTCAGACCAAATCGCAGGACCAGGAATTGCAGCACGGGCATTTGTCCAGTGGCGACCTTGGCAGCGCTGTAGCTGCCACCCCAAATGACTGCCACCAGCAAGAGCAGCCATTCGACACGGCCAAACCGGGACAAAGCCCGTCCACTGGCCGTGAACGAGCTTTCCGTACTCGCCGAGATAGATGACGTATTCATGGGACCATCTTCGTAAATGCGATAACGAGAACGTCCCGGTAGGCCTCAAGGCGGGCATCAACTGGTGAAACCGGCGACACCGAGTGCATGGTGTGAGCGTCGTTGCCAATCAGAATATCCATTGGGCTTTGGAGCATATGCTCCCAAAGAACCTGTTGATCGTTGTCGGTGATGGTCGTCACACCTCCCGTCACGTTACGCCGCGACACCATCATGCTCACGATGTAGTCCACGCCATCTCTGTGGAGTCCTTCCGGCGTAGGGTTGCCGTTCTCGCTTTGATTGGCCAGAATCCGATAGGGGTGTAGACGGATGTTCCAGCGCTGTGGGCTGCCCTCGCATTGATCGTACAGAGCCGTGAGCCAGTCAAGCAGCCGATTCAGTACCCTGTGGGTGACAAACGCCGGTTCCAGCGGATCAAATATCCGCGCAATGTCGCCATTCAGACTGTTGATGTATTTCGGCTGTTCGTAGGGGCCATGTGGCCTCTGCAGACGGCCTGACCCGGGCTGAGAATCAAATTCGCCATAACGTCGAAGCCGGTAGGTTCCCCCGTCGCCCATGTAGCGATCCGTGGTTAGATGAGACCAGAACAAAGCAAATTCGCTGATGTCTGCCGGGGTCAAGTCAAGCGTGTCTGCCAGCGCATCGCCAGCGAAGTACAAAAAATGCTGGCGATTCAGGTTGCGAATGAATCCCTCGGTCAGTGCTGTTTCAAGCGGCTGATCTTCAAAGATTTCGGTTGTCATACGGCGACCTCCACTTCGCGGACAGCACGGTCGGTTCGTACAGGTGGTACAAAAGCATCTTGGACCAAGGCCTTTTCCCATGCATCCCGATCGGTAAGGTACAGCGGTCGATTCGCTTTGATCGAGGAAATATCCATGGCCCCCTGGCGCAGGGTATAGCGAACCGTGCCAGTCACCTTCTCCGCAGACTTGCGGACGAACGCATCAGCGCTCTCTCTCAGGGGCGCGAACCACCGACCTTCAACGGCCTCGCGTGTCCATAGCAACTCCATTGACACTTTTTCCCGAAGCAGTTCTGCGTCGAGCACGGCCGTCTCGATCTGGCGGTAAGCGTCCATCAGAATGGTTGCCGCAGGCGCTTCACGCACCTCAAGGACTTTCTCTCCTCCTTCAAGATGCTCCAAACCGCTGTAGCGGCCGATCTGGTATGCGCCTACGGTCTGGTTCAGGTGGGAAATCAAGGGAACAAGATCCATTGCCTGCTGATCAATGGCCACCGGTAAGCCCGCGCGGAAATCGATCTGGATTTCCCGCGGTTCCATAGGAATTTCAGAGGCACGCGTCCACTCGAACAGAGAAGGGGGTACCCAAAACCCTTCGGGGTTGTCAATCGACCCCGATTCGAATTCGCGGCACCACAGGTTCGCATCGCCGCTGATGCCACGAGCTTGAAAGCGTGCAAGTCCCAGCTGCTTGAGAACTTCGATCTTTTCGTCCCGTGTGAGGATCGAACGTTCATAGGGTGTTCCGTAACAACCTAGGTATCCCAATTGGCCGATGGCACCGTTGAGCCTGCGAAGGCTGTTTTGGGACTGGTTGGCCGTGTGCACGATGGCGTCGCATCCCAGTTCGCGAGCGACCTGCACAGCCACTTTGGCGAGAATGGGGCGAGAAAGCGAGGAGCTCACGTGGAACATGCCGAGGTACTTTGCTTGTGCGCAAATTGCAGGAGCCACAGCTTCTAGGGCAAACATCTCGCGAGCGTCGACGATGGTCAGATTGGCCCCGAAGAAATCAGCGATCTCCTGGAGATCCTGGACACGGCAACCTTCGCCTACGTCCACCGAGAGCGCGGTAATGCGCAAATTTCTCTGGGAGAGTTCCTTGAGGACATAACTGCTATCAAGGCCCCCGCTGAACAGCGTTAGCACGTGGTCGACATGACCTATCATTGCGTCTAGATCTTCGAAACTGCGAATTCTGCGTGGTGACATTTCACGTACTCCCTTGCACTGTTGAGAAGTGAATTGTCTGGCTCAGGCTAGACATTGACTAGACTCGATGCTTGAACAGGAGCTGTGCATGGCGAGAACAGATGATTTCTTGGAAGTGATGCACGAACTGGTGGCTTTTGTCCGAGCGGCGGAGGCTGGTAGCTTTTCAGCGGCTGCGCGGCGCCATGGAATGACGCCTTCAGCGGTCAGCCGCCAGGTCGCACGTTTGGAGAAAACCATGGGCGTATCGCTCATGCAACGCACGACCCGGCATATGCGCCTGACCGAGGCAGGAATGGAGGTACTGCAGCGGGGGCGAGAAATGGTCGCGGCGGCTGAGGCGTCCATGCGCGTTGTCGAGGTCCATGTGGGCTCACCCAGAGGGCTTGTTCGCATCAGCGCACCCAAGGCGTTCGCCCGTCACGTGCTGCACCAGCCCTTGCTGGCCTTCCTGTATAGCTATCCCGACGTGGACATACATCTGCTGGCGACCGACCAGCCCGTCGATCCTTTGCGCGAAGGTTTTGACCTTGTGGTCCGCCTGACCGACGACCCACCGCAAGGTATGGTGGCTCGCACGCTGATGCCTGTGAAGCAAATGGTGCTGGCCAGCCCATCCTATTTGGCATCCAACCCACGCATTACCATTCCTGAAGATCTGATGGCCCATAGCTGTCTGTCGATCGGCGAGCAGGAGCGCGACAATCGCTGGCGATTCGCGCGCGGTGACAACCAAGTGGAAGTGACCGTCGCTGGCCGCTACACCTTGAATCACAGCGTGATGCGCCTGGAGGCGGTAGAGGCAGGCCTGGGCGTGGGGTGCGTACCGGATTTCGTGGCGCTTGATGCAGTTGCGGCCGAGCGGGTGGTTCGTTTGCTACCCGACTGGGCCTTTGACACAAACTATCAGGGCATAGCGTATCTGCTTTTTTCCCCGTCCCGCTACACCACCCCGAAGGTGCGCGTACTGATCGATCACCTTGTGAGTGCGCTTAAACCGTTGGCTCCGCCGCCGACAACCTGACCCTTTGCATTGCACCGAGATCAATTGCGGGTTTTCCAGCTCACCTCTGACATATGCGCCAAGTTCAGTTGATTCAATAACTTCTGCAGTTGAGAGCACTGGGTGAGCACCCGCTTGTGGTTTGGAATGCGAGCTCGCCAGTAGGTGGACTTCTACCGTTCAACAGCGTTACTCAAACGGCAGCATTTCGGAAATGCTTGGAACTGGCTCTCCGGGTCGGAAGCAGTCATCCGTTCAACCTTGGGAAAGCAGCTTCACCCCATCCGGACGCAGTTCTCCCTTGGGCGAAACGTGTCGGTAGAGCGTCTGCCGGGTGATGCCAAGTTCTTCACAAAGATCGCCAACCTTGGTCTCTGGCTGGCCCATGGAAGCGCGCGCCAAACGTAGCTTGGCAGTCGTCATCTTGAACGGTCGCCCGCCTTTGCGGCCACGAGCGCGTGCAGACGGCAGTCCGGCGAGCGTACGTTCTGAAATCAGTTCACGCTCAAACTCGGCCAGCGCTGCAAAGATGCCAAACACGAGCTTGCCAGCGGCAGTTGTTGTATCGACTGCTGCACCATGACCAACAACAGCAACGGTTGGTATGTGCGCGGCTACTTGAACACACTGGCGTGACTGCCGGTGCGGATACAAAGGCAATCCCCACGCTTGGCGCTGCCACCAGAGCTTCTTATGGCAGAACTCAAATTCCCATCGAGGCCAGGCCATGTTCAGCCAGTGGAGACAGCAGCCGGTGAAGTTGGTTTGATAGACAAATGGATAGAGCAGGTCTGGGATGCGGGAATCTTCTGCAGGCCAGCATCAGGGCGGACAATCATCGTGATTCTGTATGGCGCCTACGCCGCCATCGGCGCACTGCACGTCATGATTGTCCCTATAACCATGACGCTTTTTGAGACCGAAAAGTCGGCTAGCTTCGCAACACGTCATGTCGGCTAATTGGCAGGCAGGTCGGCAAACTGTAGGCCCGCTCCCAGCCGATCCGAGCCATTGCCTTTGGTGTGCCGTTACAGGATCCATGTCCAGACCGTGTGCGCTGTGCGCTGTGCGCAGCGATTGGCGGGTAGCCAATGCCTCTTGCGCCGCAGCGGCCGGGGGCGGAGCAGGCTGCTATTTGCGCATCAGCGTGCTCTTGCCAAACAGCGACTCGATCAGGTCCACTGCCAACTCGGCCGTGTGGTTGCGCTCGTCGAGTGCGGGGTTGAGCTCCATCACATCCATGGAGGCCATGCGGCCGGTGTCGGCAATCATCTCCATGCACAGTTGCGCCTCCCTGTAGGTGGGTCCGCCGGGCACGGTGGTGCCCACGCCGGGGGCGATGGCCGGGTCCAAAAAGTCCACATCAAAGCTCACATGCAAATGGGTGTTGGCGTCCATCAGGGCCAGTGCCAGCTCCATCGCGGCGCGCATGCCCATCTCGTCGATATAGCGCATGTCGAACACTTCGAGGCCCTGCTCGTGCACAAAGCGTTTTTCGCCCTGGTCCACGCTGCGGATGCCAATCTGGCGCACCCATTTGGCTTGGATGGCCGGC
>CAISLN010000110.1 GCA_903886275.1 uncultured beta proteobacterium
AACCAAGCCCTGTGGCACTGGCTCAAAAAGGCCGGTTGCGAACTGGCACAGGGCTATTTCATAGGCCGACCCATGCCCTACGAAAAGCTGGCGCTGTGGGACGCCGAGTGGGAGGTGCGGCGCTTGGGCTTGTGCTGAAGCGGACTTTGCCTTTTTAAAAATGTGCCCCCTGGCTGGCCAGAGCTTCCACGCGGCGCTCTCGCACTTGCTGCCGCACAGTCTGCTGCAACTCGGGCAAACCATGGAACAAGTGGGGCTCGCGAAGCACCCTGGCAAAGGTGGCCGGCAGGTCTTCTAGGCGCTTTAACCACAGGCCTGCGCCCTGGGCCTGAAGGCGGGCGGCGTGGTCAAACTGGTCATAGTCCAAGGGATGGACCAAAGAGGGAATGCCTGCCTGGATCGCGTGGTACATCACGCCTGCGCCGCCGTGGTGCAACAGCAAATCGTAGCCCTGCAGGTGGCGTTCGTAATCGACGAAAGGCAGCCGCTGCAAGTTGGGCAGATCTTGCTCCCGGTTGGCGCTCGCTTGGTGTACCTGGCCGTCGCTGACATGCACCACCCAATCGCAGTGGCGCCGCGCCAGTTCGCGCGCCGCTTCAAAAAGCCCTTGCTTGGCCCATTCCAGGTGCGTGCCGGCCGTCACCAGCAGGTGGCGTTTGCCAGGTTGAAAAGGGGGCGCGGGGTGGGTGTTGGCGGGCGTGCACAGCATGGGGCCAACGAAATGCAAGGCAGCTGGCCAGCTGCGCTCAAATTCCAGCTCCTTGACGCCCAGCGCCAGGATGCATTGCGGCGAATAGACCGCCTCGCTGCCATCGGCTCTGTAGAGGGCCGGCAAACCTAGCGCCACCATCTCGCGGCGAAACCAGGCATGCATACCGCGCTTAAATCCGCGCGTCACCAGTCTGGCCAGGCCAAAGAGTGCCCGGCTGCCGACATGGCGCGCGGGCATCAAGCCCCCCAGATAGGCCGGTGGACCGTCCGGGCTTTCCAGCACGCAGGGCGAGGGCAGGCTGGTCCACCAGGGAATGCCGAGTTCGAGCGCCAACAGGCCGGCCGCTGGCAGGGTGAAATCGGCGATGACCAGGTCGGGGCGTTGCAGGGCCCAGCGTTGCTGCAGTTCGGCTCGCAGTTGGACCATGAGCCGCAGCGCTTGCTGCAACTGCTTGTGCAGTTGCAGCGGCTTGGCCTTTACCGCCTGTGGCGTATTGGCGATCGCCCACAGCAAGGCCTCATCCGCCACCGTGAGGATGGACTCGCCCTGAAGGCCGCAGGCCTTGATCGCGCCCTGCACCGATGGCGTGCTGAGCACCTTCACCTCGTGCGTGCGAGCCAGGGCCTGTGCGATGGCCAAAATGGGGTGCAAATGGCCACTAAAAGGGGGGGCGAACAGTTCGATCTTCATGGCAGCCCAGCCTCCACCTCGGACACAAAGCGCTGCGCCAAGGCCAGCAGCTCGGGCTGTGCCAGGTAATCCATGTGGCCACCGGCAATGGAGCGCATGGCGGGTCCGTAGCCCAGGCGCGAGATCCAGTCGGCGCTTGCCGCCACCGTGAGCAGGCGCGCGCAGGCCGGTGCGCGACGTGCCACCGGCCCGTAGGCGAGCAGGCTGATGCGCAGCAGTGCGTCTGCGGGGAGCATCAGGTTGCTCAGCAACTCCAGGCCGCAGCTGCCACTCAGCACCAGCGTGTGCGGTGCAGCGTCCAGCATCTGCAGGACCGCGTCGCGGTAGCGGCGAACAAAGCCGGGCCGGCGCGAGCTTAGATACTGTGCCGCGTTGTGCCAACTCGCGCGCCACAGCGCCACGGGTGCATGGGCAGGCGTGGCTTCCTGGTAGGGAAAATTTTGCATCCGCAGCGCCCTGCCCGGCCCCAGCAGGGCCCGGCCAAAGTGGGTTTGCTGCGCACTCAAGGCGCAACACTGCGGGTTGCTTTGGCCGGTGAGAAAGGCCAATTGGAGGCGCACCAAGGGATCAGAGGGCATGGAAATGGTCGTTGTCGCGGACCTGGTAGAGCCTGGTGCGCCAGCGGATGCGCCGCACCAGCAGGGCATGCAAGAGATGCAAGGGTTGCAGCAGCTCGGCCACGATGGAGGCCAGCGGGCGGTGGCGCATGCGCCCGGTCAGCCGGCGTTGCAGCGTGCAAAGCAAAGCGGCGCGCGCCACAAGCACCCCAAGGCCCAAGGCCCCTGCCAAGCCCGCAGGCTGTGCCAGGGCGCAGACCAGAAGGCCCAGCAGCAGCAGGGGTGGCAGGCCATGAAACACGCCGATCAACGCGCGCAGGGCCGGGCGCTCGCTGCCCAGCAGCAGCGTGGAAAACAGAAACCAACGGTGCATTTGCTGGCGGTAACGGGCCAAGTTCGGCGTGTGCGTTTGTACCTCGACGCAGGCGCTTGACTGGTGCAGTTGCGCGCCCTGGGCGCGCAGGGCGCGCGCCATGGCCAGGTCGTCGGCCAGTTGGTGCAGCAGCGGCGCAAAACCACCGAGCGCGCGCAGGCGTTCGGTGCGCAGCGCATAGCACATGCCGTTGATCGATAGCGGTGGCATCAGCGCCAGCAAGGCCAGGTAAGTCAGGGCGGCGTTGTTGTTGACAAACTGGGACATCAGGCGTGCACCAAGCGCGCCGTCATCGAGGTAGCAGGGCAATGCGGTCACCAGATCGGCGTGGTCCAACTCGCTCACCAGTTGCGCAAGTGCGCCAGCCGACAGGCGCGCGTCGTCGTCGAGTACCACGCAGATGCCCGCGCTGACCTCGGGCAAGGCAGCCGTCAATTTGAAGGTCTTGGGGTTGACCCCGTCGGGCGCAGCAGCGTGCCATGTGCACCGGATGTGGTGCTGCGGGTGGGCGGCCACGAGGGCCTTGGCGGTAGCGCGACCCACGGTATCGTTCTCATCGAGCAGCCAGATAAATTGTGCCTTTGGCAGCGCGGCGAGGTTGTCGCTCAGCACCTGGGCCAGCAGGGGATCGCCACCCAGAATGGGTTGCAACAGGGCCACGTCCTGCATCCACAGCGCGGGCAGCGGGGCACGCACAAGCCTTGCGTCTTGGCGCAATGCCAGGGCGGCGCCCAAGGCCTTCAGACCCTGTAGCAGCAGGTAGGCCGAAGCGCAGGTGCTGGCAATCAACGCGTCCATTGCTGCTCCTGCCAGGCGATGAAACGCGCCACCCCCTCGTCCAGGGACACACTGGGCGGGCCCAGATCGGTGAGCATGCGCTGCGGGTCAAAGGTCTTGGAATAGGCAAACACGCCGACCCCAAAACGCGTGACCGGCGGCTCACCACCCAGGCGCAGCGTGCGCCATATCCATTCCGTTGCGCGCGCAACTTGCAGGGCGGTGCCCACCTTGAGGTGGCGTGTGGGCGCCGGCAGATGGAGCTGGCGCAGCACATGGTGCAGCAAGCCTTGCAGGTCTACTGGCTGGGCATTGGTGATGTTGTAGCAGTCGGCCAGTTGGGGTGCTGTGGCGGCGCGAAGCAGGTAGTCGGTGAGGGTGTCGATATAGACCAGGTCGCCCATGACCCGGCCCCCCTGTCCGGTAATCACCGGCAGCATGCCCTTGCGCGCAGCCTCCAGCACGCGCGGAAACAGCACCGTGTCGCCCGGCCCGAACACCGCGCGGGGACGCAAGATGCAACGCTCTCCCTCGTAGTCCTCCAGCAGGCGCTCGCCGGCATATTTTGTCTCGGCGTACAGATTGACAAACTGCGGGCCTATCGGGCTCGTCTCAAGCAGCCCGTGTTGATGCGCTTCGCGGTAGAACACCGCCGTGGTCGAGACATAAAGGAGCCGAGGGTGGCCCACGCGGCGGCAGAACGCTATGACTTGGCGCGTCGCCTCCACGTTTTGTTGGACGTAGTCTTGTCGCGACCCCCAGGGGGATGCACGCGCGGCGGCGTGAATGACCACATCGGGTCTAAAGGGCAAGTCAAAGGCTTGTGACAGATCGCGCTGCGCGTAGTTCGGCAGATCCACCGCTCTGCGCGCAACACCAAACAGCTCCAGCTCAGGCTGCTTGCCAAAGCGCTGCATGAAGTTTCCTCCGACAAAGCCAGAGGCACCGGTGATCAAGATTTTCATAGGCTTTAGGGGTGGATGTGGGAGTCGGGCATTTGCACACAGCGTATGCGCCTGCGTTTGCTGCGGGCGTCGTCTGCGACCCAGGGCGCGTGGGCAATCTCGGGCGGGCCAAGGCCTGCGCTATGGCAAACGTCTGTCAGGGCCTGTACCAGCAGGGCCCTGTGCGCCGCGTCCAGGGTCGGTTGCGTGCTCAGCAGCCAGCGCAGGCCATGCTGCTGCAACCGGTAGTCCTGCACGGTGGCATCAGCCGGCCATTCCGTCTGTGCGCGGGCAATGGCGTGGCGCAGGCCGTCGGGATACAGCGGCTGCAGTTGCTGGGATGCATCGGGAAGCCACAGGCGGTCGTCGGCGCGGCCTTCTATGCGTGCCAGCGCCAGCGTAGGCCGGCCACAGGCACAGGGACCGGGCAAGGGACGCAGCACATCGTCAAGCCGAAAACGCACGAAGGCCTGGCTGCTGCGCATAAAGTCCGTGACCAAGGGGCGAAAGCGGGTGTGGTTGGCATCGAGCCACTCTGGCTCAATCAGGAGGTGCTGCTCGTTCAGGTGCACGTAGCCTGCCTCACAGCTCGATCCCATAAAGCCTTCGGTGCACTGGTAAATTTGAGAGGGCGACAGGCCCCAGGCTTGCAAAGCGGCCTGCGCATCGTCGTCTTCCAGCACCTCGGCCACGCTGATGACCTGGCGCGGCGCTATCGACAAGCTGCCAGCCAGTTGTGCCCTTGCCAAGGTGCCCAGCACAGAAGCCGGTGCCACCAGGATGTGGGGTGCAAGCGCCTGCAAGCGCAGCAGCTGTTCGGGCAGCGGCTGCGTCAGCGCCAGCCAAGTCAGCTGCAGCCGCCAGCCGTCTACCGTGTCATAGAGCGAGCTGTTGGCGCGCAGAAAAAATGCCACGCGCAAAGGGGGCGCCCAAGGCGTGAGGAGTTGGCGCAGACTGGCGCGCGAGAGCACGGTGGCGAGCACCACGCCGGCCCAGGTTCCCCGCTCACGGGGCGAAACCAGGAACACATGGGGCGCGCCCGAGGTGCCGCTGGACAGGCCTGCGGTGAGCCCTGCGGGCAGACCGGCAGGCTGGCCCGCCTCGGCCTGTGCGGCCGCTGCGAACGCTTGGTCGCGCGTGATGCCGTGGCGGTTGAAGCGATCAAACGCCGACAGCACGGTGGCCTTATCGACAATCGGCAGGGCCGCCAGCGAATTGCGCTCAACTGCCGCATAAAAGGGAATCGCAGACAGATCCTCGCGAAGAAAGCGCTGCAGCCGACGCTGCTGCAGCCTTAGCAAGGCGGCCCGGCTGCGGGGCTGGGGCCAACAGCGCAGCCGCAGGAATTCGCACAGCAAATGCCAGCCCACGCACAGACGCTCCAGCGCCATCAGCGCGCCATCCCGCGGTACTCGGCCAGACTGGCCTCGCAGTGCGATGGCAGGATCATCAGCTCCGGCTGCAGCTTCGCCAGCGTGCCCAGGGCGCGCACGGTGCGCTGGTAGGCAGGCCAGTCGTGCATGATCCAACGGGCCGGCAGCGCGGGCCATTCCTCGCACTGCCAGGCGCGGCGCGACCAGGCGGCATCGGCACACAGCAGCAACTCCCGACCGGAGTCGTCGCGCAGCTTGAGCCCCATTTGGCTGGGCGAATGGCCCGCCAGCGCGATGGCCACCACGCTGGCGTCACCGAACAGGTCATAGCCCTGTTGCCCCAGGGCCGACCAGGCCCCCTTGAGGCGCAGGGCAGGTTTGTCCTCGGCATATTCGCAGCGCTGCTCGAAGTCGGGGGGCAGCAGCGCTGGCAGCAACCCACGCCGCAGCGCGGCAAAGCGGCCATGCTGGCGCAAATCGACCAGGTCCTCGCGCAGGCACAGGAAGCGCGCCTGGCTCAGGTCGCGCAGCCCGGCCACATGGTCACCATGGAAATGCGAAACCAGGCACCAGCGGATGTCGCTCAGGCGCAAGCCGCGCTGGGCCAGTTGCGCTTGCAGCCGCTGTTCGGCGGTCCATACGGGTGGTGTCACCCAGCGGTAGAGGCGCTCGGGCAAGGCTTGCGTGGCGTGTAAAAAATGCTCAGCGTAGCCGGTGTCATACAGCAAGGGGCCCTGGGTGGGGTGCCAGATGAGCGCGGCCATGGCCGGAAACGCTACCTTGCCCCAGCTCCCCCCGGCGCGAGCCATGCGTTCGCAGTGCAGGCAGTGGCCCACGGTCAGCAGTTCGACACGCAGGTGCATGGTTCAATACCGCAGCACCAGGCCACCCAAAGAGAGCCCCGCGCCCGTGCCCAGCAGTGCGAACGTGTCGCCGCGCTGCAGTCGGCCGCAACCAATCGCATGGTGAAGGGCGTTTGGAATGGACGCGGCTACCTGGTTGCCCAGGTCGGCAAGTGTGCGCACGAGCCGCTCAGCGGGAACGCCCAGGGCGCGGCAGAGATGGTCGAGCGCCTTGCCCGATGCTTGGTGCGGGACGATACAGGAGAGGTCTTCCATGCCCCGGTCTGCACGGCTCAGCAGGGTCTGCAAAAAGTCGGGGAAATGCCGCGCCGCCAGCCGGTAGGTGGCACGGCCATCCATTTCAAACCAGCTGGAACGGCGCCAATCGCTCACCTCTTTTTGCGCATGCAGCCAGGTGCCGCCGCCGCGAATTTGGCAGTGCGCTGCGCCTTCTCCGTAGGTGCGCATGTGGCTGCACAGCAGGGCCGATTCAGATCCCTCTAAGGGAAGTCCGACGATGGCCGCTGCCGCACCGTCACCAAATAGCGCAGCGACGTTTTTATCGTCCGGGTTCAGGCCGGCAGAGGGCATCTCGCTAGAGACAATCAGCACGCGTTTCCAGCGCCCCACGGCCACCATGCTGGCCGCCAGATCCATGGCAACCACAAAGCTCAGGCAGGTCGCGTTGATGTCGAAGGCAGGTATGCCCGAAGACCCCAGACCCATGGCCCTTTGTATCTGCGCGCCCAGGCAGGGAATCGCCTGTTCCATCACCGCGCAGGCCGAAATAATGACGTCCAATTGCTCAGCCTGAAGGCCTGCCGCTGCCAAGGCCCGCTCGGCTGCGCGGGCAGCCATAAAGGAGGAGCTTTCGTCCGGCGCTGCGACATGGCGCTGGCGCACACCGACCTGCCTGAAGGTCGTGCCAGCGGCCAGGCCCCAGCGCGCGTCGAATGCGTCGGAGTGAACGGTCTGACGCGGCAGGTAATTGCCCGTGCCAAGGATTTGAAAGGGGAGTGCGGACATGGTGCCCGAGTCTATCCGTATGCAGCATCCGCCAACGCGCGCCCTTAAGGCCTCAGACGGTGTGTATTGAAACCGGTGCCCTATAGGACATAGGTCGGCAACCGCTGCAATCGATACTATTTGGATAGTGCATCACGCCAGCCATACCCATTGGATAGTTCCAAATGGACAGGGCTATCGTTTGGCCCATGCAGCTCTGGTCTGCGCGGTCGCGCCGCAAGCCTTGCCCTGCATCCGGTTTTTAGCCAATGAGCGTCATGCCGGCGTACTTTGATGCCTTGACATCAAATGTCATGGTCTGCCCGCAACCAGCAGCGTAGGCCGAGCGTTCGATCAGGCAATCCGCCAAGTCTGCCTTGCCTTCACCAAAGACGCGCAGAGCGCGCATTACCTGATCTGCACGTTCCACCAGGAATTGCCTGGTACGCAATAGGGCCTCCAGCGCCTGCGCTGCCTGCTGACCTGTCAGCGCGTAGCTGACGGTCAACACCCAATACAGCTCCACGACAGAGACCATGGTGATGTAGCCGGGATTGTCGCTGTCGAGTGACTCGATGAGCTTGGTGGCCTTGGGCGACTGCTTGGCATCATCTTGCATGATGTAGCGCACCAGAACATTAGTGTCGAGACCGATCACCGCGCCGCCGCCCCGCGCCGGGCAATGGCCGCATTCATGGACGCGATGGAGACGGTCTTCTTGGCCTTGCCAAACATTCCCTTGAGCGCAGTGACCTCGCCAGTGGCCGCAACAAACTCATAGCGACCGGGAGCAATCTGAATGAACTCAACCCTATCCCCCGCATCCACCTTGAGGTCATTGCGAACGTCCACCGGGATCGTGATCTGGCCTTTGGAAGTGAGTGTTGCGGTTGACATACTTTGATCCTCTTTCCTTACTGTAAGGTAAGGCAGTTTGACTGTCAAAGTCTCTGATCCATCCAGCGTTGCAGTGGTTGAGCAGTGGCCAACCCACACCCACAGCGACCGAAGATGGGTCGCAAAAGTCTGCAACGTGAGGTCCTGCGCCAACTATTTCACCCCCATACATCAGCCGGCAACTGCGCCTTCTTGCGGTAAATCGTGTTGCGCGAAACGCCCAGCATCTTGGCCGCTACCGACACATTGCCGCCGCTGTTGCGCAGGGCCTGGGCCATGGCTTCGAGGGCCACGTTTTCGAGCCGGGTGGAGGCAAAGCGTGGCGCTGCAACGGGTATTTCCTGATGCGGCTGGGGCGCGCTCGCAAAGGGTGTGCGCACCACTTCCATTTGCGTGATGGAGGCGCGGGGCAAGACCCTGTCGGCCATCTGCACCTCTTCCAAAAAGTCGTCGGGCAGGTGGTGCAGGCTGATGTCTTCGTTGCAGCCCGCCATCACCACGGCTGTTCGCAGCAGGTTGAACAGCTGGCGAAAATTGCCGGGCCAGGGGAACTGGTGGAACAGGGCCATGACCTCGTCGGAGATGCCCACCGGCGTGGCCGAGTGGCAAACGCTGGCCAGAATTTTGCGCGTCACGATTTCCAGGTCGTGGCGCTCGCGCAGCGCGGGCAGACGCACCACCAGGCCGTTGAGCCGGTAGTAAAGGTCTTCGCGGAACTCGCCTCGGGCAATCATTTCCTTGAGGTTTTTGTTGGTCGCGCAGATGACGGCCACATCCACTTCGATCTCTTTTCCCGCGCCCAGGGGGCTGACCTTGCGCTCCTGCAACACGCGCAGCAGGCGCGCCTGCAGGTGTTTGGGCATGTCGCCGATTTCATCCAGAAACAAAGTTCCGCCATTGGCAAACAGCACCTTGCCGATGGATCCCTTGCGTTTGGCGCCGGTGAAGGCGCCTTCCTCGTAACCGAACAACTCCGATTCGATCAGGGTCTCGGGAATCGAGGCGCAGTTGAGCGAGACAAAGTTGTTGCCCGCGCGCGGCGAGTCGTTGTGGATGGCCTGGGCCAACAGGTCCTTGCCGGTGCCGGTCTCGCCCAAAATCATCACCGGGATATCGCGGCCGCGGATTTTGTAGAGTTTTTGAATCACGGCGGCCACCTGGGGGTCGCCGGTGTCGAGGTAGCGCAGGCTAGACAGCGACTCCTTGCGCTCCGCTACACGGTTGCTGGTAGGTGCAGTGGTGCTTGTTGCGGCAGTGGCGCTTCGGGTGCTCGCAGCTGCCTCGGCCGGCGCTTGTGCCTCGGGCTGGCCGAAGTCTATTCCATCGAAGCTGCGCCGCGCCTTCACGTCGCTGATGCAGCAGACCGTCACGCCGTTGTGCAGGCCCAGCGTCACCGGCCTTGTGCCGCAGGTGCGCACCCGGTCGTGGAACTGCGACATGGAGACGCCAAACAGCGATGAAAAGGTGTGCGCACCCAGCGCGTTGGCCGACAGGGTGAGCTGGAACTGGGCGCTGCGGTTGGCCGTGATGAAGCGGCCGTCGGCAGTAAACACCGCAAGGCCCTCCATCAGCGTGCCCAGAAATTCGGCGCGCGAATGGAAGCGCACGATGACCTCCTTGGGAAACACGGCGGCGTACATATGGTTTTCAATCATCTGCGCGGACATGCGGGCCAAGGCCATGGTGTGCTGGTGGTAGCTGCGGTGGTCGCCGGTGACATCGAGCGCGCCTATCACCTTGCCATAGGGATCAAAAATCGGCGTGCAGGAACAGGTGAGAAAACGGTTGGCCGCCAGGAAATGCTGCGAACCATGGACCACCACCGGATGCTCCTCGGCCAGGGCCGTGCCTATGGCATTGGTGCCCTTGCTTTTTTCCGACCAGTCCACGCCCGGGCGCAGTGCCACTTGGGATGCCTTGGCCAGAAAGTCGGCGTCTCCCAGGGAGTGCAGCACCATGCCGCTGCGCGCGGTGAGCAGCACCATGCTCTGGGTGTTGGCAATCTGGTGGTACAGGGTTTCCATGATGGGCGCGGCATGCTGGTAGAGAAAGCGGTTTTCCTCCAGCGCCTGGTTCACCAGGCCACGTGCGGCGACCGAAAAATCGGGCCGGTCCACCTCGCGCAGGCCAAAGTCCTGCGAGCGCTGGCGCGAGGAACCAATCAGCGTCTCATGTTCGGGGCTGTGCAGCGGTGGGGTATTCAAAGGCCCATAGGCCGTTTTGCCCATGGCCAGGCGGTCTTGTGCTTTCATCATGTCTCCTGCGTTCACTTCTTGCCACTGCGCATCGCGTCCGTCTTGGTAACTCACATCACCAAAAGCGCAGGCACCATCAGATTTGCCGAAGTGACTCTTTGTATCAAAAATTTCTTCCATGCATTCTGCTCCGTTTTGCAACAACCCTCAATGGGGTGCAATATGCGCGCCAGTGTCTGGAGCAGGGTTGCGCCAATATGTCACAAGCTGCGCCCCTGCGGCTGGATTTAGCTGGCGCGATAGTTGCGAAAACCCCGTTATCCGCAACTCTGGGGTCTACGCAGACACTCACCATGAAATCCATTTTCCGACCATCACAGCTTGTGACCCGCGCCGCATTGGCCGCCTGTTTGTCCCTGGGCAGCCTGTTGGCCATGGCCCATGGGGATGTGGTTCCGCATTCCGTGGACACCAGCACCTTGCCGCAACTGGGCGAAAAATGGCTGGACACCAACCCCTATAGCAAGGGCGACGCGCATGCCGAGGCGCTGCGCATTGGCAGCTCGGCCTACAACCAGAACTGCGCCCGCTGCCATGGTCTGGAAGCCATCTCGGGCGGCATCTCGCCCGATCTGCGCAAGCTCGATGGCGATTGCCTGAGCCTGGGCGACGAGGTCAAAAAGCTGGCCTGCTTCCAGGAAATCAACGATTACTTTGTCTCCACCGTGCGCCGTGGCCGCACCCGCGACGGCCGCGTCTACATGCCTCCGTTTGAAGGCATCCTGAGCCAAGAAGCCATGTGGGCCATCAAGACCTACCTCGAAACGCGCCGCGAGCCTTGAGTCCGCACCATCGCTTTGACGCTTGAATAAAAGACCATCAGGAGACTCCATGAACCGTCGTTCGAACCCGCAGCCCTTGTTGCAGCGCCGGGCCTTTGTGGCCGCTGCACTGGGCCTGGGCCTGTCGCCACTGGCGCTGGCGCAAGAAAAAACCGCCCTTGAAAAGATCCGCGCCAGCGGCGTATTGAAGGTGGCGCTGTACAAAGACAACGCGCCCTATTCGGAGGGCAGCGTGACCCAGTTCGACGGTCTGGATGTGAGCCTGGCCCAGGCGCTGGCTAGGGCGCTGCAACTCAAGGCCAGCTTCTTGCCCTTTGATGCCGGCGAGAACATGGGAGATGACCTGCGCAACATGGTCTGGAAGGGCCATTACCTGGGCTACGGGCCGGCCGACGTCATGCTGCATGTGCCGGTGGACAAATACTTCATGGGCGAAAACCGCCAGGCCTTTATCTTTGCGCCCTATGCGCGCGAACGCCTGGTCCTGCTGTCCAATGCCAAGCTGCTGGGCGCGGTCCACAGCCCGGAAGAGTTAAAGGGCAAGAAGATCACGGTAGAGCAGGGCACGGGTGCTGCAAGCGCCATGATGGGCTACGGCGGGGGCCTGCTCAGCAGCCAGGTGTCGCTCTACAAGAGCGGCATAGACGCGGCCAAGACGGTGTTGGGTGGCCAGGCCGATGCGGCCTTTGTGTCACTGGCGCAGGCCGAGTCGGCCCTGTTTTTGCTCAAGCTCGACCGCAAGGACTGGGCCTTCTCACCCCTGTCCATGCCCGGCGTGCCGCCCAACGGCTGGCCACTGGGCATGGCCGTCAAGGCCGACAGCAAGGAACTCGCCACGCTGCTAGACACCGCTCTCGATGGCCTGCGCGCCAGCGGCGAGTTGCTGGCCATCTTCCAGTCGCACGGCCTGACCCTGGCAGCTCCCTAGCGCTTAGGCCGTAAGCCCGTCTGACCGCTGCGCGGTTGGCGGGCTGGGCGTCCTCAGTTGGTCAAAATGCTGTGGGGCTCGCGCCCTACGGGCACGGTCTTCAAGGCGCGGCGAGTGGCGGTGTCGATGAGGGTCATGTCGTCCGACTGGCCGTTGGCCACATACAGGCGTGAGCCATCTTTGCTCAGCGCCAGGCCCCAGGCGCGCTTGCCCACCAGTGCCAGACCGCGCACCGTGCGCGTGGCCACATCCACCTCGGCCACATGGTTGGCGCGGCCCAGCGCCACCCATACCGTCTTGCCGTCCGCGCTCATCAGCATGCCCACCGGCGTGATGTCAGAGGCGCGCATGCCGGTCAGCTTGAAGGGCAGCGTTTGCCTGATCTTCATGCTGGCGGTGTCGATGATGCTGACGCTCGATCCCAACTCGTTGCTCACCCACAGCTCGGCGCCATCGGGTGTGAGGGCAAAGCGGCGCGGGCGCATGCCGGTCTTCACCTGGCCCACCGCCTTGCGCGTGGCCACATCGATCTTGTAGACCGCGTTGGCCACCTCGGAGGTGACAAACACCCACTTGCCGTCGGGCGTGGCGAGCACACCCTCGGGCTCGGCCCCGGTCTTGACCGAGAACAGCGGCTTCTTGCTCGCCACGTCATAGGCGGCCAACTGGCTGGCGTCTTCGATGGAGACATAGGCCGTCTTGGAGTCTGGCGACAGGGCAAAAATCTCCGGGCTCTCGCCGGTGGGGATGTGGTCCACCAGCTTAGCCCCAGCCACATCGACCACGCCAATTTGGTTGCTGTCGCCGCAGGCCGCCATGATTTGCTTGCCACCCTGGGCCCAGGCCAGGTGGCGCGGGCGCAGGCAGACCGGGATGGCACGGATGATTTTCCCCTCGCCATCCATTTGCAAAATGGTGTTGTCTTTTTCGCTGCTGACGAAAACATCGGCGCGTGCGCACAGGCTCTGGCCGATCAGCAGCAGGGCCGCGCAGCTCAGCAGGGTGCGGGAAAAACGGGGGTGCATGGTGTGTTCCTTTGGGTGTGTCACAGGGGACCTGTTGAAACGGGGAGCGCAATATATGTGCCATCTGCGGCACTGCCGCTGTGACACTTTGGCAGGCACGAAACCTGCAATGCCCCAGTAGACTCCAACGCCTATGACCGCAACTGAACCCACCCAAGCAGCCCGCCCGGTGCTGATCGCCACCGCCCTGCAAAAATCCTATGGGGCCAAGGTGGCGCTCCAGTCCGTCAGCCTGAAGCTCTATGCGGGTGAGTTCGTGGCCCTGCTCGGCCCCAATGGCGCGGGCAAGTCCACCCTGGTGCAACTGCTCAGCGGCCTGTTCGTGCCCGACAAGGGCGATCTCTCTGTGCTGGGTTTCGATATCCGCAAGGAAGCACCCAAGGCCCTGGCCGGTCTGGGTGTGGTGTTCCAGCAATCCTCGCTGGACCTGGACCTCTCCATCCGCGCCAATCTGCTGTTCCACACCGACCTGCATGGCATGGCGCGTAAGACCGCGCTCTCGCGCATACAGACCGGGCTGGAGCAGCATGGTCTGCAGGGTCAGGAGGGCGTGGCCGTGCGTTCGCTCTCGGGCGGCAACCGGCGCAAGGTGGAACTGATCCGTGCGCTACTGCACCAACCGAAATTTTTGCTGATGGACGAGGCCACGGTGGGGCTGGACCCGGCCTCGCGCCACGACCTGATGCGCTCGGTCGACGCCCTCACCCAGGCCGGTGAGGTGGCGGTGCTCTGGGCCACGCACCTGGTAGACGAAGTGAGCCATGCCTGCCGCGTGCTGGTGCTCAACCAAGGCGAGATCGTGTTTGATGGCTTGCCGTCCGAACTCATCGCCCAGTCCGGTGGCCTGAGCCTGGAGCAGGCGTTTCTCAAGCTGTGTCCGCAGAAATAGAAAAAGTCACCGTAGTCCGGCGGCTGCCCCCGGGAAGTCCAAGCCACCATCCACGGCGAGCAGGCCTTCGTCCTGTTGCAGTGCCCTGGCGCGCATGCGCTCGTGGGTGGACCCGAACAGCATGGCCAGCGCCAGGTAAAGAATCGCGCCCACATTCCAGCCAATGATGGCCCTTGTCACCGTATGTTGGGCCAGCGCATCGGGCAGCAGCCAAGTGGTAGCTACCCCTATGGCGATGCTGGAAAAAAGCCGGGGCCTGGCCAGCAGCAGCCGGATGGCGAGGGGCTTGGAAAAATGCGAATCGCAAGGGGTGTCTGTCATGCCAGACCCGCGTCGCGGCCCTTCACGCCTGCGCTTCCAGCACGGCCTCTGCCTGTGCGGGCGCAGCCGCGCAGGTCGGCACCACCACCATCACTACGGCCTGCGCGACAAATTGCTCGGCCAGTGCCTCGGCCGCAGCACGGGTGTTGGCACACACCATGACGTAGCCAATGCGGTCGGCGTTTTCAAGCGGCGCGCGCACCGCATCGCCCACTTGCTTCACCAGTTCCACACAGCGGATGCGCGGGTCGGTGACCACCGGCAGGCATACCTGTGCCAGCACACCGGCCTGTGTCGCGACGATCCAGCGGGTGACGGCAAACACCGGTTGCGCAAGGGCGGGCAGTGGCTGCGGCAGCAGGCCCAGATGCACGTCGATCAGGGCCGAGTGGAAGGACCAGTCCAGGGCGTAGTTCACCAGCCTGGCAATCTTGGCGTCCACCATGCGGCCATTGACCTCGATCAGGCGCGGCCCGTCTTCGCTCAGCATGAGCTCGGTGTGGGTGGCGCCCCAGTTGAATTGCAAGTGGTCGAGAATGCCGAAAACATAGCGCTCTATGTCCTGCCACTGCGGGTGGCAGGTGGCAAAGCAGCTGCCCCTTATGGCAAACGAAGGCGCTTCAAAGAACAGCTTTTCATGGATGCCCAGCAGGCGGTGCTGGCCGTCTACTGTCAGCGTGTCGCAGCCTATGACCGTGCCCTGCAGCAGACGCTCCACCAGCAGGCGGTCATTGGCGCGCACACCCAGGCCGTAGTCGGTGTGGGAGGGCAGCATGTCCTCCAGTGGACT
>CAISLN010000111.1 GCA_903886275.1 uncultured beta proteobacterium
CCAGTGACCACCGATCGGAGCCACTTCCCAAGCTCCGGGTCAGAATGGCTGAGCAAAACGTTGAGGACTGCGAGGTCGTTGTTGGTGATCACGAAATTTATTTGTAAAAGGTTGGCTACTGCGGGGTGAGGCAGTGGTTCGCTTTTTTTGATGCAATGTATTATGGCGGACATTTAGCCGCTGCAACACTGCCCCTTAGGGCAATGGATGTGGGGGGCGGGGCTTGCGCAAGATGAATAGCTTGGATAAGGATGAATAGCGCGCGCTTGATTTTGGATAGGCAAGGCTGGTATGGAGAGCCGGCATCACTTCACGCGGATCGCCTGGTCCATGCGGTAATACAAACCCGTGGGGTCTGCCGATAGCAGGGCAAAGTGGCCCTGCAGCACCAGCGGCTCGGCGCTGTAGGGCAGGGGCGCAAGCGTCGTCACTTCGACCATGCTCTCGGGTCCACCTGGCGTGCAATAAGGACAGCTCAAGGGAACGCTGGACAGCAAAAAGTGGCTGTGCTGTTCGCCTGCATGCAAGGGCATCAGATAGCCCTGGATGCGCTGCACCTTGTTGTCCAAGGCCTGCACATTTGCGGGGTACACCGTGACCACCCGGTTGTGGTCTACCTGGGTGCCCACGCTGCTCAGCAGGCTCCAGGGCAGCACGTCGGTGCGCTCCTGCAACGGTGCAAAGGCACGGCTGTGGTTGAAGATGCCAGCGCCCTGGCCCATGGTTTGCACCAGGGCATGGTCTTCTTCCAGGGGCGCAGACGGGTCGCCGGGCAGCAAAAACCAGATCGGCAAGACCATCAGGATGCCCAGCGCAAAAGCGCAGGCGATGGTCTTGCAGCGGCCCATGCTCGGCTAGACGCTTGCCCGCTATTTCACTTCCACCGCATCGGTCACGCGGTAGAAGAGCCCGTAGGGGTCGTCCTTGAGAACTGCAAACTGGCCCTCGACGACCACCACTTCCATGGAGTATTTCACCGGTTTTTTGGTCTTTACCTCGACCATGCTTTCGGGTCCACCGGGCAGGCAAAAAGAGCAGCTCAGGGGCACCGAGCTCAGCAGAAAATGCTTTTGCTTTTCGCCTGCATCGAGCGGCATCATGAAGCCCTGTATGCGCTGGCTCTTCTTGTCAAGGGCCTGCACCGCGGTGTTGAAAACGGGCAGCACCCGGTTCTTCTCGACCCTTGTCTTGGTGCTGGTCAGCATCGACCAGGGCAGTACATCGGCGCGCTCTTGCAGGGGAGCGAACGGGCTGTTGGGGCTGTGCACACCGGCGCCGGTGCCCATGGGCACGCCGCTGTCGCCCATGGGCGAGCTCAGTTGGGCCTGGGTTGCGAGCGACGCGGTGCACAGCAGCAGAGAAAAGAGGAGGGCCTTGGATTTCATACCGGGTAGTCCTTCAAATGTCAGTGTTTCATGCCGCAAAATTTTCCGATGGCCACACCCTTGCAGGCCTGCAGCAGCGCGCCCTCACAAACCGCATCGGGCCGTCCCTCGCGCAGGCATTGAGCGGCGGTTCTGTGCGCTGCCGCGATGGTCTCGTGTTTGGCAATATCTTCCAGGGTTTCCTGGCTAAGGGCAGGAGCCGGAGCTGCCGCCGCGAAAACCTGGGTGCTCAGGGCCAAGGCGGCAAATAATACGAATGAATTTTTCATGGGTTCACCTAGATTGAAGAAGTTCGAGCACGCTAACGCGGTAGGCGCCAAGGGCCGGCAAAAGGGCCGCCGCCAGCGAGATGCCACAGGCCAATGCCGGCACCCACAGCAACTCCAGCGGCCAAGCCAGGCCGCCTATCAGCAGGGAGTTGTCCAGCTGCAGCATCCAGCCAATCAGCAGGCCCAGGCCCTGCCCAGCGGCCACGCCAAGTATCGCCGACATCACGCCCAGCCAAAGCGCTTCGCCCATCAGCAGGGCGGCGATTCTTGCCGGTGGTGCACCCAGCATGCGCAGCAGCGCTAGGTCCGATCGGCGCTCGCGCACCGCCGTCCACAGCGCGATAAACACACTCAGTCCGGCCGTCAGCAAGAGCACCGCAGCAAAGGCCCGCAGCACATCGGTGCCAATGCCCAGCATGTGCAGCAGGCGCGAGATTTCCAGCGCGGGTGCAGCGGCCTGCATCTCGGTGCTGGTGTTGACCAGACGCGGAAAGCTCATGGCCGCCAGGGGCGTCTTGTACTGGATCAGCGCCAGCGTGACCTCGCGCTCGGCCTCCATGATGCTGCGGTCTGCATCGTCCACGGCGGTGTAGTCTTCGTGCACCTTCCAGACGGATGCCGTGTCGGTGACGATCAGGCGGTCGATCACGCTGGCGCTGGCCTGCAAGATGCCCACCACCAAGTAGGGGTTGTCGCCATGCAGATGGCCGCCTGCACCCAAGCCATGGGAGCCTATGAAGGTATTGCCCACTTGCAGCCCCAACTTCTTGGCCACGATGGAGCCCAGCACCACCTGCATGGGTGCATCCCACATGCGCCCCTGCGCCAGCACCGCACCGTAGTGGGTGATGTAGGCCGGCGAGCTGCCAACGATGCGGTAGCCGCGCAGGTTGTCGCCCAGGCTCAAGGGGATGACCGAGGCTACCATGGGGTTTTTCTGTAGCGCCTGCACCGCCTTGAGCGGGATGTTGCCGGCCGGTACATCGAGGTGAAACACGCCGCACAAGATGAGCTGCATGGGGCTGCCCTTGGCACCCACCACCAGGTCGATGCCGGCCAGGTCCTTGTCAAAGGCCCGGTTCAACTGAAAGCTCACCAGCAACAAAAAGGTGATCGAGGCCAGGCCCAGGCTCAGCAGCAGCAGGTTGAGCGCAGCGCCCAAGGGGCGTGACCACAAATAGCGCCAGGACAGTGCAATGGTTTTCATAGTGCGACCGTCTGGCGGGAAAGCTTCAAGGCGGTATAGCCTGCTTGCCCGTTTGCGCCGGCAGGAACCAGCGGCGCCACTCTGGCGTCATGGGTGGCAATCACCAGCGTGGCCCCCTGTTGGTGGGCGGTCTGCAGCAGCAGGCCCACCGCAGCGGCGGCCGCCTCATCGTCCAGGCTGGCGGTCGGCTCGTCGGCCAGGATGACCTTGGGTTTGAGCAAGACGGCGCGCGCCAGGGCCACGCGCTGGGCTTGGCCACCGGAGAGTTGCGCCGGTTTGCGCTGGCCGAGCTCTGCCACGCCAAGCGCTTGCAGGGTGGCGGCAATGCGGGCCAGGTCCTGTGCTTGGCCGGCGGCCCATTGGGCCATGGCCAGGTTCTGGGTGACCGTCAGGGCGGCGCTGAGATGGAGTTTTTGCGGCAGAAAGCCAATGGTGGTGGCGCGCCAGGCATCGGCAGCCACGCCGCGCAGTTTGGCAAGGGGCTGACCTGCCACCGTCAAGGAACCTGCAGCGGGTGTGACCAAACCGGCCACCAGCGCCAGCCAGGTGGACTTGCCGCAACCCGAGGGGCCACTAAGCAAGAGCACGCTGCCCTGCGCCACCTCGACATCGGCAAAGTGCAGTGCTGCACTGCCTGGGTAGCAGTAGCTAAGGTCGCTGGTCTGTATCAAGTTTTCACTCCGGTTGCGTTGGACGGTACCGCAATCGCAAGACGTTTTGATGTACACCCTGCAAAGCCGGTGACGAAACCGTGACAGCGACCGCGCCCACTATGATGGCTTAACTGGAGAGCCCTCTATGAAGCAACGCAATTCCCTTGTTCGATCCCTACCGGCAGGCCCCCTGGATGTGGTGGGCGATGTCCATGGCGAATGGGCCGCACTAAAGGAGTTGCTGCTGCAACTGGGTTATGACGCACAAGGGTGCCACCCGCAGGAGCGCAAGCTGGTGTTTGTGGGCGACCTGTGCGACCGCGGCCCCAACAGCGTTCAGGTGATACAGACCGTGCGGGCCATGGTCGAGGCCGGCAACGCCTTTGTGGTGCTGGGCAACCATGAGCTCAATTTGCTGCGCGACGATGCCAAGGACGGTTCGGGTTGGTTTTTTCAGGAGCGGGTGGAGCGCGATGAACGCTACCAACCCTTTGCCTATCCCAGCGAATCGGAGCGCCTGGAGATCGTGGCCTTTTTGGCGGGCCTGCCGCTGGTCCTTGAACGCGTGGATCTGCGCATCGTGCATGCGGCCTGGCAGGGCCCAGACATCGCCCGGGTCAGGGCGGTGCAGGGCGTCTCAGCCAGCGGGCTGTTTGTCCAATATGAAGCGGCCTTGAACGAGACCCTGCGCGCAGATGGCAGCTATGGGCGTTACCGTGAGGCCGTTGCAAGCCATGGTGAGGCCTTGGAAGACCCCGGCTTTGCCATGCCTTTCCTGGACGCCATTGCCGTCCATGACGAAGCCAGCCAGTTGGGCAATGCCGTCAAGGTGCTCACCTCGGGGGTCGAGCGCCGCGTAGAGGCCCCCTTTTTCAGTAACCGAAAATGGCGCTTTGTGGAGCGCGTTGGCTGGTGGGACACCTACCAGGACGAGGCCGCTGTGCTGGTCGGCCATTACTGGCGCAGTGCGGTCCCTTGCGACCGCACGGTGGTGGGCAAGGGCGACAAGGACCTGTTCGACGGCATTGACCCGGGCGCCTGGCACGGCCAGCGCAGCAATGTCTTTTGTGTGGACTTCTCGGTGGGCGGGCGCTGGCAGGAGCGCCATGCCAACAAGCCGCCAGGCAGCACCTACAAGCTCGCCGCCATGCGCTGGCCCGAGCGTGAACTGGTGTTCGACACCGGCGAGCGCCTGATGACCACGGGCTTTGGCGGGTGATGCTGGGCCGCTCCTAGCCAGCCTGCAGCGGCCCTTGCGTCAGGAACCGGTTTGAAAGCTGAAGTTCCTGCTGAAAGCGACTCCGCTATTCAAACCGCTTATCGAAACGCGATAGGAAGTACTCGGTTTCAGCGGCACATTGGGCATGATGATGGCCTGATGGGGCGCCAACTCTTTGTTGGGATCATTGGCGCTGGTCATGGTTGGCAGCAGCGCCACCGGGCCCGCTGGGCCTATGACGCTTGCACTGGCTATCGTTAGCGTGTTGCCTTGAAGGACCTGCACGAAAATGGGTATTCCAATGGGCGAAATGGCAAGGTTGCGGGAGGGAACAGGGCTGGGCGTTTCGCCTTGCAACTGCCAGTTGGTGCCTGTAATGCCTTGGCAGGGATAGGTCAGTACCTCACTTGCCGCCTGCAACTGGGGCAGCACATTGCCGGTGTAGGCCATGTCCACCACGATGTGGCTTACCTTGGCTGTGGCGATGAGGTCTGCGCCAGATGGGCCACCGCTTTTGACGCTGACGCCCATTTCGCGCGCAGAGGACATGGCTCCAACAAGATGGTAGTGGGCTCCCAGCAGGTTGTTGATTCCCGCCACTCCAAAGCCGGTCTTGTTGGCCGACCCCAATGCGTCAATGATTTCGCCGTAAGACCAAGTGCCAGAAAAAACATATCCGGCAGCAAGCATGCGATCTCCAGGGCTGACGCCGGTGAATGCCGTAGTGCCAGCCACCTCTGTATGCCCGTAGGCCGCGTTGGCAATCTCCCAGCTAACGTGGTTGCTGGCCGCTGTGTCGATGTGCGTGTTTTGCTGCAGGTATCCAAAGCCACAGGTAGACCGGGCTGCGTTGAGCTGGTTGTAAGCCCCAAGCTCTTCACCGGTATAGCTGGGGGTTGCCGGCGCTGTCGTGATGATGGCCATCGACGTGCCGGGTAGTGGGCTGCCTGCTCCAATATTCGTCGTATCGCCATTGGCAGTTCCATCGCTACCCCCGCCGCCGCAGGACGCCAGCGCAACCGACAGGGCGACCGCTGCGAAGGTGCTTGTCAAAGTAGGCAGGTACATGGATTTTTCGTTCTCTGTTGCTGTCAATAAGCCACCCCGCAATGCGCGTGCTGCAGGTCGAAAAAGTATTTCCATCGGACTGCGAGCGCCAGGCAGTTGGTACGGCGGGGAGTTCCGCGATGGAGGCTAACACGCGGTTGATTATGGATGTGGCTGCGCTACAGGGATACCGGCGGCGATTCGTGAGTCGAGCAGTTGGCTGCGCCGGGTACAGGCCCAGCGCCGCCGCTCAGCCCTTGAAGTCGTAGGTCCCAGGCAGCAAGATGTTGGTGTTGACCGTCTGGATATTGGTGTGGCCGCAAAAGGCCATGGTGATATCGAGCTCCTTATGGATGATTTGCAGCGCTTTGGTTACGCCTTCTTCACCCATGGCTCCCAGGCCATAGACAAAGGCGCGGCCAATCATGGTGCCGCGCGCGCCCAGGGCCCAGGCCTTGAGCACGTCTTGGCCGCTGCGGATGCCGCCGTCCATCCAGACTTCAATTTTGTCGCCCACGGCCTGCGCGATGGCCGGCAGGGCCGAGATGCTGCTGGGCGCGCCGTCCAACTGGCGCCCGCCGTGGTTGCTCACCACAATGGCGTCGGCGCCGCTCGCCACGGCGAGTTGCGCGTCTTCCAAGTCCTGGATTCCCTTGAGGATGAGCTTGCCACCCCATTGCTCCTTGACCCATTTCACATCGTCCCAGGACAGGGTGGGGTCGAACTGCTCATTGGTCCAACTGGCCAGCGAGTTCATGTTGGTCACTTCCTTTACATGGCCCACCAGATTGCCAAAGGTATGGCGCCTTGTGCCGGCCATGCCAAGGCACCAGCGCGGCTTGGTTAGCAGGTTGATGATGTTGGCAATGGTGGGGCGGGGCGGCGCGGTCAGGCCGTTCTTCAGGTCCTTGTGGCGCTGGCCTATCACCTGCAAATCGAGCGTGAGGATCAGGGCGCTGCAGCGCGCGGCGCGGGCGCGCTCGATCATCTTCTTCATGGCCTCGCGGTCGCGCATCATGTAGAGCTGAAACCAGAACGGCGCCTGGGTGTTTTGCGCAATGTCCTCGATCGAGCAGATGCTCATGGTGGACAGGGTGAAGGGAATGCCAAACTTTTCTGCTGCCTTGGCCGCCTTGATTTCGCCGTCGGCGCTTTGCATGCCGCACAGGCCCACGGGTGCAATGCTGACCGGCATCTTGGCATCTTGCCCGACCATTTTGGTGGCGGTGCTGCGGTTTTCCATGTTCACCGCCACGCGCTGGCGCAGCTTGATTTGCTGGAAGTCGGACTCGTTGGCGCGGTAGGTCGATTCGGTCCAGGAGCCCGAGTCGGCGTAGTCGTAGAACATGCGCGGCACGCGCTTCTCGGCCAGTACGCGCAGGTCTTCGATGGTGGTGATAACGGTCATGGGGGCCTTTGTTTTTGGAAGCTAGGGCGATGGTACGGGGCGCTTTGCACCCGACTATTGAATTTGAGGTCTGGGCGATTGAAAGTTTTTTGTCAGCGCCAGGGCCGCGTTCATTTGGCTGTGAAGGGGTTGATCACCTTGAAGCCAAGTGCATGGAAGTCTGCGACATTGCGGGTCACGACCGTGAGTCCGTTGGCGCTAGCCGTTGCCGCGATCATGGCGTCCTCGTAAAGCGTGTCGGACTTTCTGTGCATCAGCCGCGCCCATTGCCTGAACGCGGCGGCGTCCATGGGCAGCACGTTGTAGGCGCTGGCGACCAGTTCCAACCAAGCCTCAATTTCTCGCGCCTTTTGCGCATCCTGTTCGCGTGTGATTTCTATCCCGGCCTGTATCTCGCCCAGGGTGAGCGCCGACAGATACAGCTTGGCCTCGTCCACCGCCTGCACCTGGGTTGCCAGCGCCTATTCAGGGACCGGCTTGCGCCGCCTTCCACGCGGCGAGCTCGGCGGGGAGCAGGCCCATGCGGGCCAGCGTGCCCTCATGCAGGCTGGAGTTCCTGCACCGCGTGCACATTGGCGCGGTCTGCCACGGGCACGGCTTGCGTGGCCTGGTCAATGCATGGCATGGCATCGGCCTGGGGTTGGGGTTGGGGTTGGCGCACGATACCGCGCACGGTTTGCTTGATCAGGTTGCGGTAGGCCTGCTGGGGCCTTGTTGTGGCGCTATTTACAGAATAGCGCCACATTCCCGTTGAAAAAGTGGCGCGATTGTCTGCCTTCAGCGTTTACCTGCCACGCCCGCACCGCGCACCTCCAGGCGGATTTCATCGAGCTTCTGGCCGCTGCTTGAGAGCAGTTGCACCACATGCCGGCCCGGCCAGGGCAGCCACTGGGCCGTCGCGCCCCTGGCAAATTCTTTACCGTCCATCAGCCAGCGTCCGCCCGCGTTGTCGGCCGCAAAGCCCAGGCGCTGGCTCTTGGGTGGGATGTCGGGGTCCAGGGCGATGATGCTGCCGTTGGCCGGAGCGGTGATGCGTGCGCTGCTGCTTGCCGGTGCGCTGTCCATGGCAAACCGGGTCTGCTGCGTGCCCGGCATAAACCACTCCTGGCGCGGCGCCTCACTGCCGGGGGCGAAGCCGATGGCCTGTTGCACCAGGCCAGAGGGCGCCTTGGGTGCGCGACTCGGCAGGCTTTGGTGCAGATGGTTCATCACTGCCGCCCAGATCGGGGCTGCGCCGGTGGTGCCGCTGACATCCCACATCGGCGCGCCGCTGGCATTGCCCACCCACACGCCCACGGTGTAGCGCTGGCTGTAGCCCATGGCCCAGTTGTCGCGCATGTCCTTGCTGGTGCCGGTCTTCACCGCCGTCCAAAAGCGTGTGGCCAAAATGCTGTCGCTGCCAAAGGTGCGGGCACGGGCATTGGGGTCGGACAGGATGTCGCCGACGATAAACGCAGCGCCCGCATCGAGCACCGGTTTGCTCTCTGCCTTGGTGCCCGGCGTAAAGCGGGTGCCGCTGTAGCGCCCGCCATTGGCCAGGGCGCGGTAGGCGTTGGTCAGTTGCAGCAGCGACACCTCGGCGCTGCCCAGGGCCAGGCTGTAGCCGTAATAGTCGCCGGTCTCCCTGAGCGGCAGGCCCAGGGCCGTGAGCTGTTTGTGAAAGGCGTCTGGCGACACCATCACCAGGGCGCGCACCGTCGGCACATTGAGGGAGGCACCCAGGGCGGTGCGCACCGAGACCCAGCCCTTGAAATGGTGGTCGTAGTTCTGCGGGATGTACAGGCCGCCCGAGGTTTGTATCTGCGTGCCGGAATCATCGAGCAAAGAGGCCGCGGTGAGGCGCCGCTCGGCAATCGCCTGGGCATACAAAAACGGCTTGAGCGTGGAGCCGGGCTGGCGCAGCGCGGTGACCCCATCCACCTCGGCGGCCTGGCTTAAAGCGCCCGAGGACCCGACCCAGGCCAGCACCTCGCCGCTGGCGTTGTCCAGCACGATGATGGCGCCGTCCTCCACATGGCGGGCCTGCAACTCGCGCAGCTGCTGCTGCAGGGTCTGCACGGCAAAGCGCTGCAGCGGGGCGCTGAGCGTGGTGGCGACAGTGTTGGAGCGCGTGGCATCGGCCGCCTTGCGCAAAGCCTGCTGCGCCAGATGTGGCGCCACGCCCTCGCTGGCAGCAAAGTCGCGTCGCTGCAAGGCGGCCTGGGCAAACAGGTCCAAGCCTTCGCAGTCCACGGTTTTGCTGTCAATTTCCACCATCTTGAGCACGCTGCAGGCGCGCTGTGCCACCTGCGCCGCCTTGGCATTGGGCGCGCGCACCAAAGCAGCAGCCACGGCCGCCTCGCGCTTGTCCAAGCCCTGCGCGGCCTTGCCAAATAGCGTGCGGCTGAGCGCGTCTATGCCAACCAGTTCACCGCGAAACGGAACCAAATTCAGATAGGCCTCCAGCAGCTGGTCCTTGCGCCAGCCGCTATCCAATAGCTGTGCCGATACGGTTTGTTCGATCTTTTGCACCACGCTGCGTCCACCTGCGCTGCGTTTGAGGTCCTCGTCCAACAGGCCGGCGAGTTGCATGGTGATGGTGGAGGCGCCGCGCGTTTTGCTGTTCCACAGATTGCCCCAGGCCGCCGCAGAGACCGCCTTCCAATCGACGCCGCTGTGCTCGTAAAAGCGTTTGTCCTCGCTCAGCACCAGGGCCGTGCGCAGGGCAGGGGAGATGTCTTGGAGCGCGACCCATTGGCCCTTGCGCACCCGCTTGTCGGTGCGCACGCGCTGCAGCACCTCACCTTGTCTGTCCAGCACCAAGGCATCGGAGGATAGGTACCGCGCTTTGACCTCGTTGAAGCTGGGAGTTGCAAGCGCGTAGGTGCTTGTCATTGCCACTGCTATAGCCAAGGCCATTGGTGCGCGATGCGCCTTGGGGCTAACTGTGTGCCTGCAGTGGGTAAGACCTTGGAGCCGCCCCACGCCGTCATGCTGCCAGCCAAAAGCCGCGTTGAAAAGCCAGCCCAATAGCGAGCACAAAGGCCTGCGGTCAAACATTACTTCGCCGCCCCAACCTTTACGCGCGCATTGGGCGACTCGCCCAACATCCCAGGCGCATACATGGCCTCTCCCCGTACCGACGCAACAGCATTATTTGCGGCATCGGTGACCGGACCTTGCACGTGGGCCGGGCTGTAGGAACTTTGGGTGGCTGTGCGCATCACAATATCGCGCGACTCGGCCTTTATGAAGCGTTTGTGGCTGGCGGCCTGCAAGTGCAACAACTGGTTGACGGGCAATTCCAGATTGCGAATGGTCCAGGGGGTGTTCATGAAGGGAACTCTATCCTGAATCCGTGAGCCGGCCACTTGCTTCCCCCATATCCGGCTGATTTTCTCGTTGATATTTCATGCCGTTGCAAATTCTTTGCGCCGCGATGCTCCCAAACTCTCAAGCCATCAGATAGGTGTATGGTCCCTACGTCCCCAATCCCAACATCCATGCGCTTGCCTTCGCGTGGATGGCACCCCATGGTGCGGGTATCCGCATGGGTGTTCATGCGCTGGCGCAAAGTCGAACACTAAGGTACTTGGATATTCAAAATGTCGCTGTTGGCGACCCCTGCGACTCCGATCTGGAGTTGGGGATGCACGACAGCGCTGATATCCAGATGCTTGACGTATTGCCCCACCAGCGCCAGTCCGGCATTGGAGGTCAGGTCGTAGCGCAGTTTCTTGATAATCAAGTCGTTCATGTTCGTACTTACCCTCATGGTGAGTGGAGCATGCGGGCTAAGTTGTTGATTTTATTGTTTAATTCATCATTTTGAATTTATCGTTTTTCACTTTTTTGTCACTGATTCAGGCGTAAGATAGAGTTGGTTTACACGATAAACCGTTTTTAAAAAAATTCACATCAAGAAGGTGGTTTTCGTATGATGAGCAATACTGAAATTAATAGTGTTAAATGGTGTCTGATGTTGGGCGGTGTGCTGGTTGCTACCAGTGCAGCCCAAGCTGCCCCGGCCGATCCTAGCGAATGTTTCGCGACGGTGCTTATTCCCGCAGCCTTTGAAACCCGCACCGAGAAGGTCGTCAAGGTCGCCGCCACCAAGCGCTACGAGGTGGTGCCCGCCACCTACAAAACTGCCAGCGAGCAGGTGTTGGTCAGCCCAGCGTACAAGCGCTCTATCCCGGTGCCTGCCACCTACAAGAACGTCACTGAGACCGTCGTCATCAAGCCTGAAGGCTTCCGCGAAGAGCCGGTGCCCGCCACCTACAAGACCGTCACTGAAAAGGTCGTGCTCAAGCCCGCCAGCACCCGCATTGAGGTGGTCCCGACGGTGTTCAAGACCGCCACCGAGCAGGTGATGGCCATGCCCGAGCGCAAGGAACTGAAGATCATCCCGGCGGTCTACGCCACCCAGGAAAAGACCGTGGTTGACCGCCCGGTCACCACCCGTGTCGAAACAGTGGCTGCGACCTTCAAGGTCGAAACCGAGCGCGTGCTGGCCAAGGCCGAATCTGTTCGCTACGAACCCATCAGCCTGCCGCTGCACCGTGTCGGTGAAGAGGCGCTGCGCTCGGCCGCCAGTACCAAACTGGAGGTCTCCGACGCCACCTACCTCGTGGTGACCGACCGTATGCTGGTCAAGGAGGCGAGCAAGGTCCTGGTGGAAGTGCCTGCCGTGTTTGAAAACCTGACCGAGCGCGTCAAGGTGGCAGATGCCCACAAGGAATGGAAGCGTGGCCGGGCCTGGATCGGCAAGGCGGTCGAGGTGGTTCCGCTTCGGGGATTCAAACCGGCAGCCGATGGCAAAGTGAACGGCAGCCAAGTGGACACCCAGTGGACCGGTGCCGACAACAAGGAACTCGAAGACGATGTGATGTGCCTGGTCGAAATCCCCGAGCGCTTTGAAAACATGACGCGCCAGGTGCTCAAGACTCCCGCCACGGTGCGCGAGATGGCCGTACCGGCCGAATATGCCGAGGTCCCACGCCAGGTGATGGACCGCCAGGTCAGCTCCCGCGAGATCGGCATCCCCGCCACCTACCAGACCGTGACGCGCCAGGAAATCGATGTCGAGAAGCTCAAGGAAATGGGCTATCGCTTTGACGATGCAGGCGATATCGTTGCCACACCCACCGGTGATCGCGTGGTGCGCGCCTCGGCGATCAACGGCCCTGCGGGCAATAAGTCGGCCGGCGCCAAGTCGGGCGTCGAAGGCTATGTGCGCGAGATCAAGATCCCGGCCGAATACCGCATCATCAGCCGCCATGTCATCGACACGCCGGCCATCGTGCGCACGGTCGAAATCCCTGCCACCTACAAGACCGTCAAGATGCGCGTGGTCGTTACCCCGGCGCGCACCGAGGAAACCGTGACGCCTGCGGTCTACAAGACGGTCTCGCGCGAGGTCGTCGACACCGCGGCCCTCACGCGTGAAGTCGCCGTTCCGGCAATCGATGGCACGGTCTCGCGCCAGGTGATCGACACCGCGGCAAGCACGCGCCAAGTCGCCATGGCAGCCGTGAACGAAACCCTGACCCGACGTGTGGTCGGCACCGAGGCCACCTTCCGTGAGGAAGTCGTGCCTGCCGTCTACAAGACCAACAGCTGGCAAGTGGTCGACCAGCCCGCCAGCACCCGCGAGATCGAAGTGCCGGCGCAGTATGAGACTCTGAGCTACCAGTTCAAGATGTCCGAGCCCAAGACCGACCGCCGCGCCATCCTGTGTGAAGTCAATGCGACACCGGCCAAGATCGCCGAGATCCAACGCGCACTGCTTAAGGCCGGTCACAACCCAGGCCCAACTGACGGCGTGATGCGCGTCCTGACCATGAACGGGGTCAACAGCTACCAGAAGGCCAAGGGTCTGCCGATTGATGGCTACCTGAACATCGAAACTGTCAAGTCGCTGGGCGTCTCGCCCAACTGATCACTGACGGATCCGATTCCCCCGGGCCCCTGCGCCCGGTAAAAGCCGCCTTCGGGCGGCTTTTTTGTGTGCGCCCAAGACAGGCACTCTTGAAGGTGCCAATCCTCTCGTGAGTTGATCGCGGCGGATGCAGCCTCCAAGGCGGCCTTTGCCGAGGAGCGCGCCGTGGGCACCCGGACCGCAGCGGGGACAATACCCCCCCCTTTGCGACCATGATTGCCGTGGTGATGGGTGGCGTTACCCAGATCGTCGATGGCGCTGCCCTGGTACGCGTCGGGGCGCACCATTGCCAATGGCCGCGATTGTCACGGATTCAGGTCTATGGTTTGCGGGCACTGTCGTCAAAGCAAATTCCTGATGAGGCGAACTTTACAGTGTGAGGCTGCATATTCGCCCTGTTGGCTTTACTGCACCCTAACCTTCCCATTGGGCGACTCACCAAACATCTCTGGCGCGTACATCGCCTCCACCCGCGAGGGTGGCAAGGAGAAGCTGCCGACGTTGTTCAAGCGCAGCGTGTATTCCATCTTCACCACTCCCTTGGGCAGGTACTCGTAGTAACTGCGGAAGGACTCGAAACTGCGCTCCTCAAAGGCGGGCCAGCCCGCGCCACCGCGCTTCTCGCCCTGCGTGGCGATTTCTGAGTCGCGCCCCAGACCGCTGCCCAGAATCGTGGCGCCGGCCGGCACCGGGTCGGTGATGGCGACCCAGCTCATGTCGCTTGAGGCATTCACCTCCAGCGTGATGCGCAGCACATCGCCGCGCGAGTAACTGCCGGCCGGCAGGCCCTTGTTGGCCTGCTCGATCGGCGTGATGGTTTTCTTGATCTGGTAGCCCGCATTGAAGGGCGCCTTCAACTCCACCGCCGCCAGCGACTGCAGCGTAAGCCAAGGCTTGCCAGTGCCCGCATGGGTTACGCCCAAACTGTCCTTCGCAGCCGCCTTGCCCCAGGGAATGAACATGCTGTTGTTGCGCAAATTGCCAGCCGCAGCGGGCGCGCCAAAGAAGGTGGTCTGGTTGGCTGCACCTGAGGCATCGGTGCTCTTGACGCGCTCGACCTTGCTCCAGTCCACCGCCGCCGTTGCGCCCGCCAGATTGGCCTTGGTGACACCGGCAACCGGTGTGGCTTCAAACTTGGCAGAGAACTTTTCCAATGCCAGTCCGCCCCACAAATTGGCCGTGGTGGTGTGCCAGGCGCCACTTTGTTGGCGGCTGATAAAGCCATTGGCAAGCCGGCCCATGTCGTCCTTCCAGGCCGGGTCATCCATCACGGCCAGGAGCAGGCGGGCGCTGTTGACATCGCCGTTTTGCATCAGCCACCACCAATAGTCGTCGCGCTCGGAACTGAAGACCATCTTCGTGCCCTGGTAGCTGATGCGGCTGCGCAGGATTTGCGTGGCCTCTGCCAAGCGCTTGTCGCGCTCGGCTACTTCGGGCAGGCGCTTCAAGATGTTCATCCAGTCGATCACCGCGTGGGTGGGCCACTGGTTGGGCGCGAGGGTAATGCTGCCCAGCATCTTCGCGTTGGCCTTGCCGTAGCGCGACAGGGCCTCGATGGCGGCTAGTTTGCGCACATCCAGATCCTTGCGCGGACTCCAGAACTCGCGTTGGATGCGGCCCTCGACAAAGGCGGTGAGGCCGCGCTCCATCGGCGCGCGCACCTCGTCACTCAAAGCAAAGGCCGGGTTAATGTTCGATGCCTCATGGGTTGCGGCCAGCACATAGGCAGTCAGCGTGTCGCTGCCATGGTTGCCCTCGCCGTCCCGCGGCGGGAAGTAGCTGGCCAGTCCGTCGGCGTCCAGATAGCCGGGGATTTGCGCCGCCACGCTCTGCCAGAGTTTGGCGTCGCGCAGGCCCACGGCCTTGCTGGTCTTTTGTTCCAGGCAGGCAAACGGGTAGTTGGCAAACCAGTCGCGCACACCCGGCAGGCCCTCTGCCAGTTTGGGTTGCAGGGACATCTTCAGGCCGCCCCGGCTGGAACTAGCGTCAGCCGGTGGACTCACCTCTAGGCTGAACGGGCCGTCGATTTGCACCAGCGTGGCCTGTTGCACGGTGAGCGGCACGGCGGGGATGATGCGTTGGCGGGCCTTGAGCGCATCGCGTGCGCCGCTGACCGTGTCTTTGGCTTCGATCTCCCACAGGATGGCCTCATTTCTGGTGAGGGCCAGTTGCGCCGGAGCTGTGACGCTCCAGGCCACTTCGCGCGCCTCACCGGCAGGGATGTCCACGGTCTGGGGCTGCAGTTCCAACAGGGTGGCCCGCGGGCTCACCAGCACCTTCATGGCCTGCTTGGTGGTGTTGCGCAGCGTCAGTTGCGCACGGAACTGGTCGTCCTCGCGCACCAGGGGTGGCAGGCCGCTGATGATCTGCAGGTCCTGTGTGGCGCGGATCGTGGTGGAGCCGGTGCCAAACAGGCCGGTGGAGGCATCGGCCACGGCGACGATTTTGAAGCTGGTCAGCGCGTCATTCAAAGGCACGGTGACGGTGGCGCTGCCATTGGCATCGAGCTGCACACGCGGGTTCCATAGCAGCAGGGTGTCTAGCAGTTCGCGTGCGCCGCTGTGGCCGCCGCCTCCTCCGGCGGGTACGGCCTTGCGGCCATAGTGGCGCCGACCGATGATTTCCATTTGCGCGGTCGAGGTTTCCACGCCCCAGGAGCGGCGCTGCAGCATTGCGTCTAGCAGGTTCCAGCTGTCATTGGGCATCAGCTCCAGCAGGGCCTGGTCCACTGCGGCCAGAGCTACTTCGGCGTTGGCAGCGGGTTGGCCATTGGGCAGCTTGACCTGGATTTGCACCTGCGCTTTGCCGCGCACGGGATAGCTTTCCTTGTCGGCCTTGACGCTCACATCGAGCTGGTGCGCTTTCGTGCCCACTCGGATCTCGGCCACGCCCAGGCGAAAGGCGGGCTTGCTCAAATCGACCATGGCGGTGGGCGCCACGTATTCGCGGCCCTCGTACCAAAAGCTGGTCCACCATTCGCGCGGTGCCTTGTAGCCCCAGGTGAAAAAGCTGTACCAGGGCACCTCACGCAGGCGCCCGCGCAGGGCCAGCACGCTGACATAGACATTGGGACCCCAGCCTTCCTGGATCTTGAGTTGCACCGTAGGGTCCTGGCCGTTGAGTTGAACCACCTGGGTTTCCAAAATGCCCTCGCGCTCCACCGTCAGCAAGGCGGTGGCAAAGCGAAACGGCATGCGCACCTGGAACTTGGCGATCTCACCAGGCTGGTAGCTTTTCTTTTCGGGCAGCAGGTCGATGCGGTCGTTGTTCTCGCCGCCAAACCAGAGCTCGCCTTGTTTGGTCACAAACACCGAGCTGGCGGCCTGTATGCTGTTGCCATTCCCGTCTTTGGCCGTGACCACCAGTTCCACCTCACCCGGCTCGGAGAGCGTGGTGTCGCACAGCAGCAGGCCGCGCGAATCGCTCTTGCCCGAGCAGACGCTGCCCAGATCTTTTACCGTGGTCTTGTTGTCATAGGTGTAGAAGCCGCCCACCATGCGCTTGCGCGTGGTGGTGACGATGCGCGCCGTGGCCTTCACTTCGAGCGTCACGCCCTCCTTGCTCTTGCCAGCCAGGTCCAGCGCCAGCGCCTGGAATTGGATGGTCTTGCCGCTGGATACCCAGCCCTCGGTCTTGATGCCCGCCACCACAGCGGCCGGCCACAGCGTGCGCGTGCTGCGCAGGGTCTGCACCTCGCCGTTCGGGTCGGAGTAGGTGGCTTCCAACAGCAGGTCCTGCGGCTGTTTGCTCGGTGGCACATCGGTGACCGTGGTCTTGCCTGCGCCATTCTTGTCCAGGGTGAGCGGCAGCTTGTCGGCAATCACGCGCGTATCGGTGTTGCTGCTTTCGGTCTCTTCGTCACCGGCGCTCACTGTGTCTGTTTTGGCGCGTGGCGGCGAAAAGCTAAAGGACTCAAAGTCGGCAAAGCCCAGGTATTTGGCCTTGACCAGTGCCGACACGCGCACCGGCAGATTGGCCGCCGGGCCGCCCGACACATAGTTGACCTGCACATCCACCGGAACCGTTTTGACGTTGACCAGTTGCTCCTTGCCAGCGGGCGCCACACGGCCTTCGAGCACCGGCAAGCGGAACTCTTCCACACGGAACTGGCCCGTATACATAGTGCGTTCGCTGCCGCGCAGTTCAATGCTGTAGGCGCCCAGCTTGGCCGCCGGTGGAATGGCAAAGCTGCTCTGCGCACTCTGGCCACCGGTGGCGGTCTTGCGCCAGACCAGCGCTTGCGTGTATTGCTGGCCGCTGCCCTGGTGGGTGATGACCAGGGTTTGCGGCTGCGCGCCAGGCAGGCCAAAGCCCTTGCTGGTTTCGCTGCGCAGGATGTGCTTCATGGACAGGGTCTCACCGGCGCGCAGCAGGCTGCGGTCCAGGATGCTGTGGGCGCGCTCGTCGGGCCCGGCCTGCTGGTTGGTGGGCAGGTTAAAGCGCCAGGGCTCAATCCCCTTGTTCCAGTCGCTCCAGGTAAAGGCCAGGTCTTCGATCAGGGCCTTGCCCTCGCCGGCGGGTTGCTGGGCGCGGGCTGACACAAAGTAGGCGTTGCTGAAGCTGTCGTCATCGTGGCATTCAGGCGCCTGCGGTGAGAGGCCTTCTATTTTTGCCACGCCCTGGGCATCGGTCTTGGCCTTGGCCACTTCGCGGCCCCGGCAATCGGACACGCGCACCACAGCCCCGGCCACCGGCGCACCCTTGTCCAGGGTGGTGACCCAGGCCAGGGAGTTTTCGCGGCCCAGCTTGAAGTGCACGCCCAAGTTGGTCACCAGCGCCGAGCTGCGAACATACATGGTGCGGCCCGCGCCATAGCGTGCGTCCAGCAAAGACGCACCCAGTTTTTGCGAGGCAATCTCCACCACATGAAAGCCCGCGTCTAGCGGAATACCCACCACCTCAAATGGGCGCGGGTCGTTGTTGGCAGGCTTGGGCAGGTCCAGGGTCTTGACGTTCGCGTGGCCCTGCAAGAGCGAGACCATGCGGGCCTGCACCCGGTCTGCCTCGGCCTCGTCGATCACCTTGGGCAGGGGCGTCTTGCTGTCGGCTGCGGCCTGGCTGCGCGCAATGCTGCTGTTGTCGTAACGTTGCACCAATCGGTACCAGGCCATGATGTCGGCGTCGCTGCCGGGCTTGAAGTCACTGACCTTGCCTCCCACAGTCTGCGCGGCCTTAAGTCCCTTGATGTTGAGTGCCACCTCCACATTGCGCAGCGTCACTGGCAGCAGTGCCACGCCATTGGGTTCGGCAAAGCGCTCCACAATGCCAAAGGGCGAGGCAGCAAATTTGGCCAGCGCCGGCATGGCGGCCGTGGCCACCTTGAGCGGGAAGTTGGCTGCATTGCGCAGGCTGCGTCCGCTGGCATCCTTGAAGTCCTTGGGCAGCTCAATGCGCATGGCCATTTGCTCGGGCAACAAGGGGCCGAAGCTCAGGTTGTCCAGCAGATTTTCGTCGCCCTGCGCACTGCTGTCGGCTTCGCTGAAAACAGGCTTGAAGCTGTCCTTGTCGGAGAGCAGGCGCACGCCTTGCAGCAGCTTTTTGCTCACCGGCGCATTGAAGTCCAGGCGCAGGGGGCGCAGCGGCAGGCAGGCGCTTTGCGCGTTTTCGCGCTCGCAGGAAAAGCTGGCCTCAAAGGGTTCGCGCACCTGAAAGGCAAAGCGCTTTTCCACGCGGTTGGCCACGCCGCTGGGTGTGGCCACGCCCTTTTCAAACACCAGCTGCAGCTTGGCTGAAGGGGTGAGGCGGCGCTGGCAGGCCAGCGTCACAAAGGTCAGTGGGTTTTTGTCGGCGTCCTTGTCCCAGCCCTGGGCCTTGAGCAGGGCGACTCGCTCGGCACCCTGCAGCAGCCGCACCGCGATCTTCTCGCCCAGACCGTCCATGGCGCACCAGACATGGGCCTGCACGCTGGCCAGGCTGGCAGGGCCCGACAGGCGCAGGGCAAAGAACTGCTCCTCGTCGATGGGTGAGCCTTCGTAGGGTCGCAGCGTTTGCACAAAAGGGCCGCCGGTGCTGAAGCGGTATTGGGAAGGTCCGCTGAAGTCCACGCCCTTGGTGGATTGCAGACCAGGGCGCAACTGCAGCGTGCAGTTTAGGCCGGGCGGCAGGTCGCGCTCAAACTCATAAGCCCAGGCCCTGTCACTCACCCAGCGCCCGGAGCCAGCTTGGGGCTCGTTGCAGCTCACGCTCAGTGGTGCTGCGGCCTTGGGGTCGCCAAAGGCAATCGCGCTGTCGTCAAACTTGGCCACCACCTGGCGCACCGTTGCCACCTCGCCCTGGGGCGACAGGCTGCTGATTTGAAACGCCTGGGAGGAAAGCGCGCATAGCGCCAACAGGCAGCCCAAAAGTGTTTTTTTTGTATACATGGCAGGTCGGATGAAGCTGGTTCGGGAGGGGGTGGAACCATAGGATAGTGCAAATGCTGGCCACCGGGTCTGGCGCCGCCGCAAGCGGCCTGGCCGCGCAGCAGACTGTGTCTGGATTGTGGTGCAGAACAAAATCTGTATGCTTCGACGTTTAATTTTTAATTCGGCAGCAGGACAGCGCGGCTAGCCACAAAGAGGATTTATGGTTTCTTTTTTTGAACGCCTTGCGCTTCGCAAGCGCTTCGTCATTCTGTTGGGAATTTTTGTGCTGGGTTTTGCAGTCTTTGGATTCTGGGCGTTCAGGACCTTGAACGAGCTGCAGGTCAACGGCCCTTTGTTTCAGCGCATTGTCAAAAACAAGGACCTGGTCGCAGACATTTTGCCGCCGCCGGCCTACATCATCGAGTCCTATCTGACGGTCCTGCAAATCAGCAATGCGCCAGACACCCCAAGCCGCGAGCAACTGACGAAAACGCTGGTGCGACTACACAAAGACTACCAGGACGCGCATGCCAAGTGGCAGGCCAGCAGCATTGGGCCTGGGCTGGAGGAGCTGCTGCTCAAGCAGGCCGATGCCCCTGCGCAGGCCTTTTACAGCGTGGTGTTCGATCGCTTGATTCCAGCCGCGCAAAAGCAGGACCTGGCGGCCGTGGCCCAGGCCCTGCAAGATGCCGAGACGGCCTATGCAAGCCACCGTCTTGCGATTGACGGCGTGGTGGCCCTGGCCAACCGCATGGTGCAGGAGGAACAGACCGATGCCGAAAGCCGCATACAGGTCTCCACTGCCCTGTTGGGCGCGATATTGCTGGTGTCGCTGGCCGCGAGTCTGGGTGCGGCCCTGCTGATCGTGGGCAGCATCGTCAGGCCCATGAACCAGGCGGTGCAAGTGGCGCAGACCTTTGCCTCAGGCGATCTGACGGCCCATATCCAGGTCAGCGGCGGGCACGAGTTTGCCCAGTTGCTGCGGGCCTTGGTGGACATGCAGTCCAAGCTGGGGTCGCTGGTGGCCAATGTGCGCGTGGGTTCCGAGAGCGTGGATCTGGCCGCGAGCGAGATTTCCCAGGGCAACACCGATCTCAGCGTGCGTACCGAAAACCAGGCCAACGCGCTGCAGTCCACGGCCAGCTCCATGGAGCAGCTCAGCGCCCAGGTGCGGCAGAACGCCGACAATGCGCACGCCGCCAACCAGCTGGCGATCAACGCCGCGGCAGTGGCGGTGCAGGGCGGTGCCGTGGTCAACGAAGTGGTGGAAACCATGAAGGGCATTAACCAGCAGTCGCAAAAGATTGCTGAAATCATTGGCGTGATTGACGGCATCGCCTTTCAGACCAATATCCTGGCACTCAATGCCGCAGTCGAGGCGGCACGCGCGGGCGAGCAGGGTAGGGGCTTTGCTGTGGTGGCCAGCGAGGTGCGCGCCCTTGCCGGACGCAGTGCGGACGCGGCCCGCGAGATCAAGTCCTTGATCTCCGCAAGCGTGGAGCGGGCGACACGCGGCGCCACTTTGGTAGACCAGGCCGGCTCGACCATGCAGGAGGTGGTGCAGGCGATCCAGCGCGTGTCTGGCATCGTGGGCGACATCACGGTGGCCAGCCGCGAGCAGTCCATTGGCGTGAGCCAGGTTGGCGAAGTGCTCACCCAAATGGACCAGGCCACGCAGCAAAATGCGGCCCTGGTGGAGCAAATGGCTGCCGCCGCCATCAGCCTCTCAAGCCAGGCCCATGCGCTGGTGGCCTCGGTTGCGGTATTCCATCTGCCCACCGCCCTGGACGGCGGCCCGGACCTGCAGCTGGCGGATGCCAGCGAGGCCGCAGCTTGGGGCTTGCTTGCCGGTCCGGGGGTGCACACCCGGTAAGACGGGATGCCCACCGGGTGCGCTGGCGCCTATCTGTACATCAGCGCTATTGCGGCGCTGATACCTATCAAATGAAGGTGGATGTACCGGTGTCGAATTACTTGCGCGCGCAGTAGTAGCCACCTTCCGCAAAGACCTTGCCGTCTGCGTTCATGGCATGGGAGTGGTAACCGATTGCCATGAATTTGGCATCCATGGTGTTGAGTGTGGCGCAGGATTGCTCCCCCTTGGCCGTCAGTGACGCTGGTACCGGGCCGAAGCTACCTGTGTTGTCCCAGGTCTTGGCGTTGTCTTTTATAACGAGCTTGGGAGGCACCGCTCCCTCCTTCATGCCAGGACCCGGTGCAGTCATGCAGGCAGATACCAAGACGGAGCCCAAAACAGCGGCGTATATGAAAGTTTTCATGATTAAATTATCCTTATATGAAAAGTTAGGCTGCGAAAACGCAGCCCAAAGTCATATTAGTGATATTTAAGTCCGGCGTGCACTGCGCCGGGTCCGCTGGCGGACTTTTCGGGTTCAGGCCATCCGTGCGCGGTGGCGCGCGATCTGCGCGCGCACTTGGGCGGGCGCAGTGCCACCCAAAATATTGCGGGCGTTGAGCGAGCCGCGCAGGCTCAAACACTCAAACACATCGGCCTCGATCTTGGGGTTGAAGGCCTGCAGCTCTGCCAGCGACAACTCCGACAGGTCCACGCCCTTGGCAATTGCCATCTTCACCGCATGGGCCACTACCTCATGCGCGTCGCGAAAGGCCAAGCCCTTCTTGACCATGTAGTCGGCCAGGTCGGTGGCGGTGGCATAGCCGCGTTTGGCAGCGCGCTCCATGGCCTCGGGTTTGACGGTGATGCCTCCGACCATTTCGGCAAAGATGCGCAGCGTGTCTTTGAGCGTGTCCACGGTGTCAAATAGCGGCTCCTTGTCTTCCTGGTTGTCCTTGTTGTAGGCCAGGGGTTGGCCCTTCATCAGGGTGATCAGACCCATCAGGTGGCCCACCACGCGGCCGGTTTTCCCCCGCGCCAGTTCGGGCACATCGGGGTTTTTCTTCTGCGGCATGATGGAGCTGCCGGTGCAAAAGCGGTCGGCAATGTCGATAAAGCCAAAGCTCTGGCTCATCCACAGAATCAGCTCTTCTGAGAGGCGGCTGATGTGCACCATGGCCAGGGTGGCCGCTGCGGTGAATTCAATGGCAAAGTCGCGGTCGCTCACCGCGTCCAGGCTGTTCTGGCACACGCAGGCCTGGCCTTTGTCATCCACCATACCCAGCCTGTCGGCCACGCGCTCGCGGTCCAGCGGGTAGCTCGTTCCCGCCAGGGCGGCGGCGCCCAGGGGCAGGCGGTTGACGCGACGCCGCACATCAATCATGCGCTCGGCATCGCGGCTGAACATCTCCACATAGGCCAGCATGTGGTGGCCAAAGCTCACCGGCTGGGCCACCTGCAAATGGGTGAAGCCGGGCAGGATCACCTCCACGTTTTTGTCGGCCAAGGCCAGCAGCGACTTTTGCAGCTCGGTGAGCAGCTCACCAATCAGGTCGATTTCGCCGCGCAGCCACAGGCGCACATCGGTGGCCACCTGGTCGTTGCGGCTGCGTCCGGTGTGCAGGCGTTTGCCCGCAATGCCCACCAAGGCGGTCAGGCGCGCCTCGATGTTCAGGTGCACGTCTTCCAGGTCCAGCTTCCATTCAAAGTCACCGGCCTCGATCTCTGCGCGAATGGTGGCCATGCCGCTTTGGATGGATGCGTGGTCTTCTGCCTTGATGATGCCCTGGTGGCACAGCATCTCGGCGTGGGCCAGGCTGCCGGTGATGTCGGCCAGCCACAGGCGCTTGTCGAAAAATACGCTGGAGGTGTAGCGCTTGACCAGGTCGCTCATGGGTTCGGAAAACAGCGCCGACCAGGCTTGGCTTTTGTTGGCGAGTTGGTTGTCGGACGGGGCAGTGTTGGGTTTGGAGGACATGGGCAAAGGCAATGAGTAGGAGGGCGCAGCGAAAGGCCGCAGAATCCGTTGAAACATGGAAGACACCCAAATATTATCGGCCCTGCAGGAGTTGACGCCAGACGCGCCTGCCCCTCGCGCCACGCCGTTATTGGTATTCGATGCCTGCCAGATTGGTGTGGTGCTGCGCGCTGTGCTGTTTGTGGAGCTGGCGCTTGCGGTTGTGGTGATGTTTGACAGCGCGGGCCCGATGGAATGGCTGGAGCGCTTATCGCTGGTCACCGGTGGGGCCTTGCCGGCCGTGCTGGTCTGGCTGCTGCTGGCCTGCCTGGCCAAGCGCCTGCTGGCGCGTTGGACGCCGCTGTTGCAATACCTGTTGGCACTGCTGCTGGGTGCGGGCTCTGCGCTGTACGGCTGCGCCCTGCTGGCCATGACCGGCTTGTTGCAAAACCCACCCTGGCTGGCCAGCGCCTTTGCGGGCATCTTGCTGTCTGCGGTGCTGGTGGCGGGCTTGGTCTTGCGTGCCAAGGGCAGGGCGCCGGCCCAAACTGCGGCAAGGCTTGCCGAGCTGCAGGCGCGCATCCGGCCACACTTTTTGTTTAACACCCTCAACAGCGCCATCGCCTTGGTGCGGGCCGAGCCGGCCAAGGCCGAGACCCTGCTGGAGGACCTCAGCGACCTGTTTCGCCACGCGCTGATCGACCCGGGTGAATCGGTCACCTTGGCCGATGAGATTGCACTGGCCAGGCGCTACCTGGCGATTGAGCAGGTGCGCTTTGGCGAACGCCTGCAACTGCAGTGGAGCCTGGACCCGGCGGCCGACGGCGCGCGCCTGCCGCCGCTGCTGCTGCAACCGCTGGTGGAAAACGCCGTGCGCCATGGCGTGGAGCCCAGTGCCGGCGGCGCCCAGCTGCGCATTTCGACGCAAAGGCGTGGCGGCGTGGTCGTCATCAAGGTTAGCAACACGGTACCTAGCGGCCCTGGCCCTGCCGGCAACGGCGAGGCCCTGCGCAATGTGCGCGAACGCTTGGCCCTGCTGCACGATTTGCAGTGCCAGTTTCGCAGCGGCAGCAAGAACGGCATGTTCCAGGTGCGCATGGAGGTGCCGCTATGAGCATTCCATCCCCATTGCAGGTGTTGGTGGTGGACGACGAGGCGCTGGCGCGCTCGCGTCTGGTGACCCTGCTGGGGGACTGCCGCAACCCTTTCGCGCAGGCCAGCGCCCAGGCTACGCAGGCGGTGCAAGCCATGGAGCTGCTGCAGCACCGGCACTTTGATGTGGTGCTGCTGGACATCCACATGCCCGGTAGCGACGGACTGGCCTTGGCCCAGGTGCTGGCCGGTATGGCCGCGCCACCGGCGGTGGTGTTTGTGACAGCACATGCCGAGCATGCGGTGCAGGCCTTTGAGTTGGACGCGGCCGACTACTTGACCAAGCCGGTGCGCCTGGAGCGCTTGCAGGCGGCGCTGCAAAAGGCCTGGCGCCTGCTGCTGACGCGCACGACGGTGCGGGCTGATGTGGCGCAGGCCGAGACCATTCTGATCCGTGACAGTAACCGCACCGAGCGACTGCCGCTTGCTGAGGTGCTGTACTTCAAGGCCGAGCTCAAATACATCACGGTGCGCACCGCCACGCGCAGCTTCATTTTGGACGGCTCGCTGGGTGAGCTGGAAGAAAAATACGGCGAACATTTTTTGCGCATCCACCGTAACGCCCTAGTCTCACGCCAAGCCGCGCGCGCCCTGCAAAAATACCAAGACCCGCAAGAGGGCGAGGGCTGGGCCCTGCGCCTGGACGGCGTCAGCGAGCAGCTGTTGGTGTCGCGCCGCCACATGGCAGCGGTGCGCGAGATGCTGGCGCGTCAGTAGGGACTACGGATCTGCAGGGCAACTGGCGGACCGGCTGCGCCACAGGCTTGTCGCGCAGGGCGGCGCACCGCGCCCGCAGCTCAATCCAGGCATATGCCTTGGCCTGCTTCCTCATGCGTTTGCCCGTCGCGGATGTGGTAAATCCGCTTGAAGGTGGGGATGATTTTTTCGTCATGCGTCACCACGATGATGGCGGTCTGCGCTTGCTGCGCCATGCGGTTGAGAATGCGCATGACAGCCAGGGCGCGCTCGCTGTCCAGCGGTGCGGTGGGCTCGTCGGCAAGGATTACCGGCGGGCGGTTGGCCAGGGCGCGCGCAATCGACACGCGCTGCTGCTCGCCACCCGAAAGCTGCGTGGGTTGGGCCTGTGCGCGGTGCGCCACGTCCAGCGCCTGCAAGAGTTCCAGCGCCCTGGCCCTTGCCTGCGCGTTGGGTACACCGGCCAGCATGGGCAACAGGGCCACGTTGTCGAGCACGTTCAAAAACGCAATCAGGTAAGGCGCCTGGAACACAAAGCCGATGCGGTCGCGCCGCAGGGCGCGCAGGTCGCGCACCTTCCAGGCGTCGTCATAAATCACCTCACTGCCCAATTGCATGCGTCCCGAGGTGGGCTCGATGATGGCGCCCAGGCATTTGAGTAATGTGCTTTTGCCCGAGCCCGAGGGCCCTACCAGGCCCACCACCTCGCCGGGGCTGACCTGCATGTTGACGTTCTTCAAGGCTTCGACAGCGGTGTCGCCCTGGCCATAGACCTTGCGCAAGCCCTCGATCAGGATGCCGCCCGATGCTGTAGCCGATGCGGTGTTGGATAGAGGGCTCATCCGATGGCCTGCGCCGGGTCCACCTGCAAGGCCACGCGAATGGCCAGCGTGCTGGCCAGGGCGCAGATCAGCAGCGTGGCGATCAAACCCGTCAACGCGTCCTGGGTCAGCAGCAGCACGTATTTGGGAAACACCGGGGCCCAGAAGGTGGCCGCCACCTTGCCCACCAAAAAGCCGATCAGGCCCAGGCCCAGGGCCTGCTGCAGGATCATGCTGGCGATGGTGAGGTTGCGCGTGCCGATGAGTTTGAGCACGGCGATCTCACGTATTTTGCCCAGCGTCATGGTGTAGATGATGAAGGCCACAATCGCCGCGCTCACGATGGCCAAAATCACCAGGAACATGAAGATCTGTTTGGCCGAGGTGGCAATCAGCTTGGCCACCAAAATCTCTTCCATGCCACTGCGGGTGAACACCTGCACATGCTTCCAGCGCCGAATCGGCTGCGCGACCTCGATGGCGTCCGAGCCCGGCGCCAGTTGCACCAGGATGGCGTTGACGTTGTGGCTGCTGCTCTGCGCGGCCTGCACCGCCTCCAAGAGGCCGGGCACGCCGGGGCGGTTAAAGGCCGGGTTGGCGGCGGTGCGCAGGCGGTCGTTGACGATGGCGTCGTTGTCCTTCAAAAACTGCACCTCCTGCGCGTCCTTGAGCGCGACAAACAGCATGGGGTCGCCCCCCGAGGACACCATGCGCTGGGTCAAGCCGACCACGGTGTACTCGTGGCGGCGTATGCGGATGCGCTCGCCCAGGGCGAAGCCGGTCTTGATATCGGCCACCGCTTCGTAATGGCTGCGCGTAATGTGCCGCCCGGCCAGCAAATAGGCCGGCTCGCCGGGCTGGCCGCTTTCCATGCCGACCAGCATGACACGGGTGTCTACACCGCTGGCGGCGCGCACCTGCAGCGTGAGGTAGGCCACGTTGGCGGCCTGCGCCACACCGGGCATGGCACGCACGCTGCGCAGCACGTCGTCCTTCAGGCTGGAGGCCTCGGCATAGGGACCCTGCGTGTCCTTTTGCACCACCCACAAATCGGCGCGGCTGTTGTTGAGCAGGGCGTGGGCGTCGTCCACCATGCCCCGGTAAACCCCGGCCATGGTCAGCGTCACGCCGATCAGCAGCCCAAGGCCCAGGCCGGTGAGCGCAAACTTGCCCCAGCTGTGGGCGATGTCGCGCCCGGCCAGGCTGATCATGGCGCGCTGCCCTGTGCTGCGGGCTTGACCAGCGCGTCCACCACCTGCACGCGGCTGTCGGCGCTGAGTGCCTTCTGGCTGTAGACCACCACGCTATCACCGGCCTGCAATCCGGTCAGCACCTGCACCTGGCCGTCCAGGCTGCTGGCGCCCAGTCGCACCGGCGTGAACACCGGTCGGCCCGCCTGCATGCGCCACACACCGGTCTGCCCCTGGGCGCGCTGCACGCTGGCGTTGGGGATCAGCAAAGCGGGTGCGCTGAGCGGCAATTGCAGCGTCACCTCGGCCAGCTCACCCAGGGCGGCACCTATGGACTGGCCTGCGCCCGGTGCGTCAAAGGTCACTTGCGCGATGCGCTCTTCGGTCACGCTGTCGGCCACCAGTTCCACCCTGGCCACCGCACCGGCCAGCGCCGCAGAGGCCTGCGAACGCAACACAATGCGGGCCGGCAAACCGACCGCCAGCCCGGCGGAGCGGCCCTGGTCGATACGCATCTTGACCCACAGGCTGCTAGGGTCTACCAGGCGCAGCACCGGCTGACCGGCCACGACGGTGCTGCCGGCTTCGGCATCGCGGCTGATGACCACGCCATCGGCAGCAGCCAGCAAACGCAGGTTGCCGCGTTGCTGTGCGAGTGCTGCGCGCTCGGCCTGGACGCGCTGAAGGTCCTGGCCCGCAGCGCCCAGGTTGGCCTGTGCGCTTTGCAGCGCCGCATCGGCCGAGGCCTTCTCTTGCAGCCGCGCCTCCAGCGCACCGGCGCTGATAAAGCCAAGCGCTGCCAATTCCTGGTTGCGCTTGGCAGACAGATGGGCGACTTCGCGCCTGGCCGTGGCGTCGGCCAGTTGGGCCCTTGCGCCAGCCTGGCTGCTGCTGCCGCGCGCCACCGTGGCGTCCAGCGCCTGCAGACGCTGCTCCAGATCGACCCCGTCCATTTCGCCCAGCAGTTGCCCGGCCCGCACAACATCGCCCACATCCACCCGCACGCTGAGCACCCGCCCGGCCTGGGTCGGGCCCACCAGCCAACTGCGCCTGGCCTCGACCGTGCCGATGCCAAAGATGGAAGATTGCAGGCGGCCCTGCTGCACGGTGGTGACGCTGACCTGCACGGGAGCCAGCGGCCCGGCCTTGAGCAGCACATAGCCAATCAGGCCCAGCAGCGCCAAGGCCAGTAACAGCAGGCCCAAACGCTTGCGCAAAGAAGAATTTTTCATCGGGTTTCCTTGCGGGCAATGCCGCGCAGGTAGAGGGTAAAAACGCCAGGGGCCTGTGTCGCAACGGCCTGCACCTGGCCGCTGACCATCGACTGCATGACCAGACCCTGCACCGAGCCCAAAAACAGCAGGGCCGCCGAGGGCAGATCGGTGGCGGGCGCGAGCAGTTGTTGGGATTGGGCGCTGAGCAGCAGCTCCATCACCAGCGCGCGGTACTGCTGCATCAAGGCGCGCACGGCTGCCTTGAGCGGCGTTTCATCGGCATGTTGCAGCTCCTGAAAAATCACCCTGGGCACACCCGGATAGGCGATGACAAAGTCCACATGGGCGATGAAGACATCCTGCAGGGCGGCCAGGGGATGGAAGCCTTGCGGGCTGACCTGGCGCACTTGTACCGCCGCACGCAGCCGCTGCATCAGCTGCACGGTGGTCCAGTCCAGCACCGCCAACCAGACCGCCTCTTTGCTGGGGAAATGCCGGAACACGGCGCCCTGGCTGATGCCCACCGCCCGGGCCAGATCGCCGGTGGTGATGTCGGCCGGGTTGCGCTGCGCGGCCAGTTGCAGGGCCGCCTCGACCAGGCCGGCCTGGCGCAGGTCGGTGCTGAGTCGGGAGCCGGGAAGGGTAGGTGGCATGCTGCTAAGTAATTGGATAATTACTTGTAGTGTAGCGCTTTGCACCAGACAAAGCTTGATGCGCTGTACCGCAGCACCCAAGCGGACCGTCAGGCCATTGGTGCGTCTCAGCAATCTTTGCTGCGAACACCGTGGGCCGACAGGGGGCACGAGGCTGCGCCGCTCAAACCACGAACCCCGTTTGAAAATGCCGACTAACAATCGGTTGACGACCAGGAACCGTTGCCAGCGGTGGACGACTGGCGCATGAAGCAATCTCTCAAAGAGACCATTGCGTTTTTTTCATGGCGGACTTTTCCGGCTCGACTTGTCCTGCTTGGGCACTGTCTGCTGCGGGTCTTCACGCTCGCGCTTGATGTGGAAATCGAATAGAAAAATTCCGATGTTGGGGTATTGAGTTTGGTACCCCATGGGGTATAACTTGATAAGGATCAACGACGCATCTTGCTTGCCTATCCAGAATGATCCAACGCTGTCACCCCGTCAGTGCATGGAGGAAAACGCAATGCCGAAACCAAATTCGCGCGCACGCCATTGGCTTCGAATGCTGGTGTCGGCAGGGACACTGGCTCTGGTCACGGCGGTTACAGCGGGCGCGGCCTTTGCTGAAGACGACGCCAAGCCGCTCAAGCTCAGCACCACCGCAGACCACAGCAAGTTCAAGGAACTGCAGCGTGAATTCAGCAGCGGCCCGGACCTCACCAAAGTCTGCCTGAGCTGCCACACCGAAGCGGCCGGCCAGATCCACCGCACCAAGCACTGGAAGTGGGAATACAAAAATCCGGTCACCCAGCAGTTGCTGGGCAAGAAGAACGTGGTGAACAACTTCTGCATCTCGATTGCCTCCAACGAGGCCGCCTGCAACAGCTGCCACGTGGGCTATGGCTGGAAGGACGCAAGCTTCGATTTCAAGTCGGAAGAAAACGTGGACTGCGTGGTCTGCCACGACACCACCGGTAACTACAAAAAGCCGGCGGGCTTTGCCGGCAACGTGATCACCAAGGACACGGAATACCCGCCCGGCTCGGGCAAGATCCTCAAGGCCATTGACCTCTCCAAAATCGCCCAGAAGGTGGGCAAGAGCAGCCGCGACACCTGCGGCGGCTGCCACTTTAACGGAGGCGGCGGTGATGGCGTGAAGCACGGCGACATGGACAGCTCGCTGGCCGCCCCCGAGAAGTCGGTGGATGTGCACATGGACGCCTCGGGCCTGGACTTCACCTGCGCCACCTGCCACAAGACCTCCAGCCACGACGTGGCCGGCAGCCGCTACACGCCCACGGCCAAGGACGCGGCCGGCGCCCATGTGCGCGGCAACAGCGACAGCAGCAACCCGGCCACCTGCGCCTCCTGCCATGGCAATGATCCGCACAAGAAGGACGCGCGTCTGAACCAGCACGCCACCAAGATAGCCTGCCAGACCTGCCACATCCCCGCCTTTGCCCGCGGCGGCATCGCCACCAAGATGCGCTGGGACTGGTCCACCGCCGGACAGCGCGACGCCAATGGACAGCACATCGTGCGCAAGGATGCCAAGGGACGCATCACCTATGAGTCGCGCAAGGGGGACTTCGTGTTGGAGGAAAACGTCAAGCCCGAATACCTCTGGTTCAACGGCGATGTGACCTACACCCTGCTGACCGACAAGATCGACACCAGCCAGCCGGTGGTGCGCATCAACTCCCTGGGCGGCAGTGCCAGCGACGGCAAGTCCATGATCTGGCCGGTCAAGCGCTTTGGTGGCAAGCAGCCTTTTGATACCGAAAACAAGACCCTGATCACGCCGCACACCGCCGGCAATGACGACACCGGTTATTGGAAGAACCTGGAGTGGAACAAGGCCATCGAGGTGGGCATGAAGACTTCGGGCACGCCCTACTCCGGCAAGTTCGATTTCATACAGACCGAGATGTACTGGCCCATCACCCACATGGTGGCGCCCAAGGAGCAGGCCCTGGCCTGCGTGGAATGCCACGCCAGGAACAGCCGCCTGGCCGGCATCAGCGGCGTCTACATGCCGGGCCACAGCGCCAACCGCCTCATTGATATGGCGGGCTGGGGCCTGGCCCTGCTCACCCTGCTGGGGGTGCTGGCCCATGGCGCCATACGCCTGGTGTTGCGCAACAAGGTGCAAGGAGAATCCAAATGACCACCCGCGTCTATCTGTTCAAGGGCTTTGAGCGCTTCTGGCACTGGTCGCAGGCCGCGCTGGTCATCGCCATGCTGCTGACCGGTTTTGAAATCCACGGCAGCTACACCCTGTTCGGTTTCGAGAAGGCCGTGACCTATCACACGATTGCGGCCTGGGCCCTGGTGGGGCTGTGGGTGTTTGCCATCTTCTGGCATGTGGCCACTGGCGAATGGCGCCAGTACATTCCCACCACCGATCGCATGCTGGCCATCATGGGCTATTACTCCTCGGGCATCTTCAAGCACGAGCCGCACCCTTTCAGGCCCACGTCGCAGCAAAAGCACAACCCGCTGCAGCGCCTGACCTACCTGGCCATCCTGACCCTGCTGAGCCCGCTGATCTGGATCAGTGGTTGGCTGTACCTGTTTTACGCCGACTGGAACGCCTGGGGCCTGAGCGCCCTGCAACTGGAATGGGTGGCCACCGCCCACACCGTGGGCGCGTTCTTCATGCTGGCCTTTCTGATTTCCCACCTGTATCTGATTACCACCGGCCACAAGCTGACCTCCCAGGTCAAGGCCATGGTGACCGGCTGGGAAGAAATCGATTAACCACCCACCTTTTATTTGGAGAAGCGAAATGAAACATGCCCATGCCTTGAAGACCGTGGCCGCCCTGGTACTGCTGGGCACCTCGCTCACAGCCTTTGCCTACGACGCCGACTGGAAACGCGGCCGCGTCTATTACCGCAGCGTTTGCACCTCCTGCCACACGGCCAACCCGGTGGGTGCCATCAACCCCAGCACCAAGACCAAGGCCGAATGGGCGGGCTATCTGCTCAACGACAAACATGCCAAGGGCAAGGACTCGGTGACCAAGTACGCCAGCAAGGAATACCGCGCCAGCATCAAGGGCAGCAACAAGGCTGCCGAGAAATTTGCCGACACACCGGACAAGGAACTGATGGAAGACATCAAGGCCTTTCTGATCAAGGGCGCCAAGGATGGCGACTCCCCTGCCTCCTGCAGCTAAGGCCCACCCGGCACCCGACCACACCACCCAAGGACCCACCATGTTCCATCCCGTGAAAACCATTGTTTCGGCCTCCCTGCTGGCCGCCTTGCTCGCCAGCGGTGCGGCAGTCTGCACCACCGCCACGGCCCAGGAGACCACACAAGTCGCCAAGGCCGGCTGGTACAGCCAGCTCGTCAACGCCGATTTTGTGAAGAAAATCGCACAGGTGCCCAAGGTGGACGGCGCCATGCTGATCGACTCGCGCCCCACCGCGCGCAAGTTCGATATCGGACATATTCAAACCGCCGTCAACATCCCCGATTCCGCGTTTGACAAACTCGCCCCCACCCTGCTGCCGGCCGACAAGGCCATGCTGCTGGTGTTCTATTGCGACGGCCCGGAATGCATGCTGAGCCACAACTCGGCCTTCAAGGCCGAGAAGCTGGGCTACACGAATATCAAGGTCTATGCCGACGGTTTCCCGGACTGGGTCAAGAACGGCAACCTGCATGCCGTGAGCGTGGCGCACATCAAAAAGCTGATGGACGAGAAGGCACCCATCACCCTGATCGACGCACGCCCTGCCGCACGCAAATACGACCTGGGCCACATCCCCGGCGCCATCAACCTGCCCGACTCGCAGTTTGACAAACTGGCCAAGGACAAGCTGCCGGCCGACAAGGCCGCCGCCCTGTATTTCTACTGCGACGGCCTGGCCTGCAAGCTCAGCAACGACTCCGCCATGAAGGCCATTGCCCTGGGTTACACCAACGTCAAGGTGGTGCCCGAGGGCTACCCGGCCTGGGCTGCTGCCTATGGTGCGGGGCCCACGGCATCCGCAGCACCGGCCAAGAGCGCGCCCGTGATCGAGGCGGGCAAGGAGGCCGGCACCATCAGCGTGGCCTCGTTTGAGCGCATCTACCAAGAAGCTCCGGCCAGCGTGCACCTGATTGACGTGCGCGAGCCGCAGGAGTTTGCAGCCGGCACCTTCAAGGGCGCGGTCAACATGCCCATCAACAGCCTGGAAAAGAGCATCGACAAGCTGCCCACCGACAAGCCGATTGTGTTTTTCTGCGGCGCCGGTGGCCGCAGCGGTGAGGCCCATGACATGGCCAAGCTGTACAAGCCCGAACTCAAGACGGTGTTTCTGGACGCAGAGATCAAGTGGCTGAAAGACGGCAGCTACACCATCAAAGGCCATTGACCGAACAGCCTCACGACACGCCAGCTATGCGAATAGCAACCGGCGTCACCGCTTCGGGTCTCTGGCGACCTGCTGGCCAGGCGCCGCGCAGCGCTTGCCAAGCCCGGCGGGCCTCGCTTGGCCAAACGCCAGAGCACGCGCAGCAGCGTGGCCAAGAGCACCAGCAATCCGATGCTGCGATGCAAACCCACCGCCTGTGCACGAGAGCCACCCATTGGCAACCATGCGATCGACCAGACCTGCGCGAAACTGCCCACTAGCGTCAGCAGGGTTAGCCAGTGCATGGCCGTGGCCGATTTTCGACGCAGCCTCCCACCGGTCGGCAAGACCTTGCAGCTTTGCCAGCGCGGCACTGCTGACCATGCAGCTTGCGTTGCCGAACGCCGGAGTGCGCGGCAAAGGCCGCGACGTCGATACGGGTGGCTGCCGTGCACAGCTCATGCACCGGCGCGTGCAGACGCAGCCGAAGGGCCGCCCCAGACGGGCCGTCTTTCGCTTGGCAGGTCCCGCAGGTCAATTGAGAGCGCAGCGCCTTGCCGCCAAACAAATAAGGTGAATGGAAGGCCCGAGCGCTACATCGCGCGACAGCTGCAGTTCCTCTGGATTCGCCGCACAGGCATCCCGGTCTAGCCCGGTCGTCAAGCGCAGGGCTTGGCGTGGTGCTTCCCTTGCGTGCGCCAGGCCCGGCAGCAATAGTGCTGCGGCCAAGCCTGTGCAAAAACCACTAAGACATTCACCAGCCTTGCCCAATTCCGTCAATTCGGCCCCTCCTGTCAGTCGCCGGGGCAAGAGGGCATGGTATTTGGCGTGGGTAAAGCTGCAGGTTCCTTCGCGCAGGCGGAGACAGGCCCAGGACGAAAACCCAAGCAAGTGGACTGGTTGCGGCTTGAAAAGTGGGGGGCTTTGCTCGGGCACAGCAATCGGCCTAGACTGCGTTGTCGCTTTATTTGCACAAATTTTCTTCCCTTCGGGATGCACACACAGCAGGAGGTTTTCCATGTCAACGTTCAACCCCATTGTGGCTTCCACGCTGGCGCTGAGTCGGCGCCAGCTGCTCAGCACCAGCGGCGCTTTGCTGGGTTCGGGCCTGTTGAGTCGCCACCCATTGGCATGGTCTGCCGATAGGTTCGAACAGTACAAGCCCCGCTGGATGGCGGCCCATTTCGACTGGAAGCAGCAGTCCGGCAAGACCCTTGTGTTGCGCGGCTTGCAGCATCCCTGGATGACGAGCATCGTGCCCCTGCTGCCGCACTTCACGCGGCTCACCGGCATCGCGGTCAATATCCAGATCAAGGCGTTGACCCAGTCCGAGACCAGCTACATAGCCGACCTCAATGCCAAGGCGTCCAGCCCCGATGTCTACATGGTTTGGTCCTTGAGTCAGGCGATTTCGGGCAAGCTGCTGGAGCCTCTGGATGCCTTTGTTGCCAATCCGAATTTGAGCGACCCCACCTGGTGGGACGCCAGCGATGTGTTTCCCTCGGCCCGGTCTTTCCAGACCTGGAGCGACAAAAGACAGTATGCGATGGCCATCACGGCCGAAGCCCAAACCCTGTTCGTTAACCATCGCCTGCTGCGCCAAAAGGGCCTGGCCATGCCCACCACCATGGAGGAGTTGTTGCGCGTGGCCAAGGCGCTAAAGACGCCGACTGTCGCGGGCATGGTGATGCGCGCCAAGGCCAGTGGCGATGCCAGTCCCTGGTCTGCGGGTGGCTTTGTTTTTTCCTACGGCGGCGCCATCATGACACCCGGTGGGCAACTCGAGCTCAACAGCCCCGAGACGGTTGAGGCGGTTGAGATATATGGCCGTTTGTTGCGCGAGGCCGGCCCAGTGGGGGTGGGCAATTACCACTGGCAGGAATGCCTGAGTGATTTCATGGCCGGACGGGCCGCCATCGGTTGCGATTCATCCAACTTTGTCACGGACATCGCCGACACCAAGAAAAGCAAAATTGCCAGCAGCGTGGTGTATGGCGCTTTGCCCAGGGCCGGCATGTTGCCCGCCAAGCCGAATATGTGGCATTGGACGGCTGGCATCAATGCCAACTCGCAGCAAAAGGAGGCCGCCTGGCTGTTTCTGCAGTGGGCGACCTCCAAGCCCACCTGCGAATTGGCTGCTGCCATCGGATTGGCGACGCCCAGGGCTTCGAGCTGGAACGCTGCGGCCTTTCAGCAGCGCTTTGGCAAACAGGCGGCGCAGGCCGCACTCGCCAACCTGAAGTCTGCCGACGGTGACCTGTTCAAGGCCACCTGGTTTCATCCCAAGAGCCAGCAAATTCTGGACCACTTCGGTGTCGCCATCAACGAAGTGGTAACCGGCGCCAAGACAGCCAAGGCCGCACTGGGCGACGCGACGGTGCTGATTCAAAAAGCCATGGCTTGAAGCGGCTTGGGCCTGAACGGCCCGTTGGTGCCTTCAGCGCACTGCTCTAGGTGCCAGGAGTATTTTTAACGCGGCCTCGTAGTCAAAGCCGGCAATGGCAGCCTCCACCTGCGCCGCCTGCGGCACCACCGCACGCAGCAGCGCGGCATGGGACTCCCACAGCGCGGCCGCTTCCGCGTCATCCTCGGCCAGCAGTGTTTGGATGCTGGTTAGCAGTTGCTCTGCGCTGCTACGCTGCGCTGCGCTCAGGGTGCTGGCATCTGCGGCGCTTTGGGTCAAGAGCAGGCCTGGCGTTGCCTTGAGCCCTGCTATCAGGCGCTCAAGCGCCTGCAGCGTCTGGGCAATGGCGTGCTTGAGTTCCTCTCCTTGTACGCCGGTGCGCAAGAGCATCTCCAGAAGTTCGGCTTGCTCCGGCAGGTCGGTGGCGCCCAGACTGGCGGAAACACCTTTGAGCGTGTGTGCAATGCGCTCGGCACTGGCAAGGTCTTGCGCCTCCAAGGCCTGCTGCATTTGCACCACGGCATCTTCCTGAGAAGGCACAAACTTGCGCAGCATGGATGCATAGAAGGCGGGGTTGTCGGTGGTGCGCATCAGACCCAGGTCCACATCCAGGCCCGGGATGCTGCGCAGTCTTTCGGTCAGGGCATCGGCCTGGATGTCGATCGGTGCGGCTGCTGTGGGCAGCGCTACGCCCATGCCTTCCCTGACTTGTATCCAGGTCAGCAAGGCCTTCCAGAGGCTCTCGGGATGAATGGGTTTGGTCACCACCGCATTCATGCCTGCAGAAAGACAGCGGTCTCGGTCATCCTTCATGGCATTGGCGGTCATGGCGACAATGGGAAAGTCTTGGGCGCTATGCGTTTCTCGCACCAGGCGGGCTGCGGTGCAGCCATCCATCACCGGCATTTGCATGTCCATGAGCACGATGTCGTAGGGTCGCTTGTCGGCAAACCTTGCCTGAATCTGGTTGACGGCAATTTGCCCATCGCCAGCCACCTCCACCTCAAATCCCACGCTAGCCAGCAGCTCAACTGCCACTTGCTGGTTGATTTCGTTGTCTTCCACCAGCAGGATGCGGGCACCCCTGATCGGTGCCAGTCGCGCTTCATACCTATCGTCCTGGCGATTCACCTGCAATAGCTTGGCGTCCCCCTGGTCATGGCCCAGGATGTGCATCATGGTGTTGACCAGCAGCGACCCGCTGACCGGTTTGGCCAGCACATGGTCTATGCCCAGCGCTTCGGCGGCCTTGACCAGTTCGGCGCGCCGGTGGGCCGTGACCATCAGTACGAACGGGGTGTTTCGGATGTGCTGGGCCGCGATGGCCTTGACGGTTTCGAGTCCGTCCATTTCCGGCATCTGCCAGTCCATCAGCACAAAGTCATACGGCTTGTTTAGCGCGTCCGCCGCCTTGAGGCGCTCCAGAGCGGCCTGGCCCGAGCCCACATGGTCTACGGCAAAGCCAAGCTCGCTCAGCGTATCGACCAGCATCAGCGCCGCCGCTTCGTTGTCATCCACCACCAGCACAAGGCGGCCATGCAGATCGACAGCCGGCGTGGGTATGAATCGCTCAGAGGACCCGATGCCCAGTTGGGCCGTGAACCAGAACTGGGCGCCCGCGCCGACCGTACTTTCAACGCCGATCTCGCCGCCCATGGCCTGCACCAGGCTTTTGCTAATGGCCAGGCCCAATCCGGTTCCGCCATATTTGCGCGTGGTGGAGCGGTCTGCCTGCTCAAAGCTTTTGAAGAGCTTGCCGATTTGTTCCTGCGACAGTCCTATGCCGGTGTCGCTGATCTGAAACAGCAAAAGCACCTGCTTCTCAAGACGCTCCTGGATGGAAATCGTGAGTTTGATTTCGCCATGCTGTGTGAATTTGACGGCGTTGTTCGTTAGGTTGATCAGAATTTGCCCGATGCGCAGCGGGTCTCCAAGCAGTGTTTTGGGTATGTCCGAATGGATTCGACAGAGCAATTCGAGTCCCTTGTCTTCGACCTTCTCAGAAATCAGGGTGATGACATTTTCCATGATGGCGTCGATCTCGAAAGGGACCGACTCGACCTCCATCTTGCCCGATTCGATCTTGGAATAGTCCAAGATATCGTTGATGATGCCCAGCAGGTGTTCGCCACTTTGCTTGATCTTGGTGAGGTAGTCCTGAATGCGAGGAGGCATCTCGTTCTTCAGGGCCAGTCCGGACAAGCCAATGATGGCGTTCATGGGGGTGCGGATTTCGTGGCTCATATTGGCCAGGAAGGCGGACTTGGCCGCACCCGCTTCTTCCGCCGCCACCTTGGCCGCTTGCAGTGCGATGTTGGCGTGCACGGTGTCCGACACATCCAGGATCACGCCCACCATGCCGGCCGGCTTTCCGTCGGCCTTGCGTATGCCCTGGCCCCAATAGAGTTCGTGGTGAATGGCGCCGTCAATCCAGCGCATCTCCCGCGCCTTGTGCACCCGCTCGCCCGACTCGATGATGCGCAACTGCTCTTCAAAAAAGGACCTGCGCTGCGCCTCGTCCAGCGTTCCCATAGGCACCTGCAACAGCGTCTTGCCAATGCAGTCTTCACGCCTCAGCCCATAGGCCTCTTCGTAAGCGCGGTTCATACCCGCCGTGCGGCCCTGCGTGTCCTTGACGAACAAGGGCGTTGGGATGGCATCCATCAGGCGCTCCTGAAAATCCACCTGATCGGCATAGGCGAGCAGGGACGCTTGCTGCTCGGCCTGCTTGCCTTGCAGCACATGCCTCCATTTGCTTTGCGCCGCGTTGTGGCGTGCCAGCATGTAGTAGCCGCCAAACAGCAGACCAAAGACCATCAAGCCCAAGGCCATGCGCGCCCAGTTGTCTGCGGCTTCGCGCTCGGGCTCCAGCAGCAGGACCTGCCAGGCGCCTTGTTCCGAGGGCCAATTGATCTTGGCGCTGGCGGCCCGGTAATGGGGAACCTCCATGCGCCCGAGCGCGCCATTGACGGGCTTGCCTTGCATGGGCCAGGGTATTTGCCACAGTGCCTTGTATTGCGCGGTCAGTCCCAGGATGTTCAGCAGCGCTGGCACGCTTTGGTTGCTGGCAAACGCCACGCCGTCGGGCGAGAGCAGCAGCGCGGTGCGGGGCAGGTAGTTGGCCAACACCCTGTCGATGTCGGTGCCATCCATTTCGAGGTGGTAGACGCCCACCACCTTGGAGTTGGTCGTGCGTTCTTCAAAAACCGGCGCTGCAAAGTGCAGCAGGCGCTCTGCCTGTGCGCTCTCAAGCTCCAGAAGGACCGCAGGCTTGCCCGCAAGTGCAGAGCGGATATAGGATTTTTGCGCGATTTCGGCGCCGACGCCGCCAAAGGTTCCCTGTGCATCCAGCGCCACCCTTGCCACGCCCTTGTCGTCCAGAATGGACGCGGCCTTGGCGTGCAGCAGCTCAATGACCGTGGCGAAATCAGCCAGCGACTCCAGGTCCATTGCCTCATTCGGGTTGGACAACACGCGCTTGGCGCGGACATCGAACACCCCGATCAAGGCCGCGCCGCTCATCACCACGCCCTTGCTGCTGACAGACTCGACCAGGCCCGCCATGGCCCGGGTTTCGAGTTGAATGCGCTCTACGCGTTGCGCTGTAACCACCTGGTCCCAGGTGGCGACGCTCAAGCCAGCAAGGCCAAGGGACGCCAGCAGAGCGATGGTGCAGTGACGCAGGGACTGGTTCAACACAAATGGCACCTCCGCTCAGTGCGAGCCAAGGTGCCAATGCACGGTCAGGCTACGGGCGCATCTTATATTTGCCCGAATGGGAGTGCAAACAACAGCCTTGGCTTAGCCCGTGTTGCGCAAGCCCGCCGCAATCCCGTTGATGGAGATGTGGATGCCGCGCTGCACGCGCTCGTCGGCAATGCCTGCGCGGTAGCGGCGCACCAGTTCGACCTGCAGGTGGTGCAAAGGGTCGATGTAGGGGAAGCGGTGCTTGATGGAGCGCTGTAGCGAGGCGTTGTTGGCCAGGCGCTGCTTGTCGCCGGTGATCTGGTTGAGGGCTTGGCTGGTGGCATGCCATTCGGTCTCGATGGCGCTGAAGATTTTTTTGCGCAGCTTGGTGTCGCTCACCAGTTCGGCATAGCGCGAGGCCAGGGCCAGATCGCTCTTGGCCATCACCATGTCCATGTTGGAGAGCAGGGTCTTGAAGAAGGGCCACTGCTTGTACATTTTTTGCAGCAGGGCCAAGCGCTCCTTGCTCTGCGCCGGTGTGGCGCCTTCGATAAAGGCGTTCACGGCCGAGCCAAAACCAAACCAGCCCGGCAGCGTCAAACGGCACTGGCCCCAGCTAAAGCCCCAGGGGATAGCGCGCAGGTCTTCGATGGCCTGCGTGGCCTTGCGCGAAGCCGGGCGCGAGCCGATGTTGAGTTCGGCAATTTCGCGCAGCGGCGTCGAGCTGAAAAAGTATTCGGTAAAGCCGGGGGTCTCGTAGACCAGGGCGCGGTAGGCCGCCATGCTGAGCTGCGAGAGTTCGGCAGCCGCGTCCAGAAAGGCCTTGGTGGCCGACTTGGTGGGCTGCAAGAGCGTGGCCTCCAGCGTGGCTGCGACCAGGGTCTCCAGGTTGCGCCGGCCGATTTCGGGGTTGGCGTATTTGGAGCCAATCACCTCGCCCTGTTCGGTCAGGCGGATCTGGCCGCGCACGGTGCCGGGGGGCTGGGCCAAAATGGCCTGGTAGCTCGGGCCGCCGCCACGCCCCACCGTGCCGCCACGGCCATGGAACATGCGCAGCTTGATCTTGTGGTTTTTGGCCAGCTCGTCAAACAGCTCGACCAGCGCAATCTCGGCGCGGTAGAGCTCCCAGTTGCTGGTGAAGATGCCGCCGTCCTTGTTGCTGTCGGAATAGCCCAGCATGATGTCCTGCTCGGCGCCGCTGCGCTGCACCAGCGCCTTGACACCGCTCAGGGCGTAGAACTCGCGCATGATGGGCGCGGCATTGCGCAGGTCTTCGATCGTTTCAAACAGCGGCACCACGATCAGGTCGCACAGGGTGGACGGGTCGTCGAGCGTGCCGCGCAGTAGGCCGACCTCTTTTTGCAGCAGCAGCACTTCGAGCAGGTCGCTTACGCTTTCGGTGTGGCTGATGATGTAGTGGCGTATCGCTTCGGCGCCAAAGCGCTCGCGCATGACTTTGGCGGTTTCGAAAATTTCAATTTCACTGCGCGTCTTGTCCGAATACACGGTGCCCAGCACACGCAGGGGTCGGGCATCGTTGAGCAAGCGCAGCAGCAGGCTGCGTTTGGCCATCTCATCGAGCCCGGTATAGGCAGGTTCCAACCGTGCAACAGCCAGCAGTTCGGCCACTACCGCTTCGTGCTGATCCGAACTCTGGCGCAGATCGACCGTGGCCAAGTGGAAGCCGAAGACCTCAACGGCACGGATCAGCGGATGCAGCCGCTGCGCCGCCAGTGCGTTGCCGTGTTCGCCCTGTAACGAGGCTTCGATCGTGCGCAGGTCAGCCAGGAAGGCCTGTGCGTTGGGGTAGGCGTTTTGCGGCGGCACGGCGTGGCGCGAGGCTTCGCCGCCGGTGAGATCGTGCAGGGCGGCGGCGAGCCGGGCATAAACGCCGATCAGGGCGCGCCGGTAGGGCTCGTCCTTGCGGTGTTCGTTGCGGTCGGGGGACGCATCGGCCAGCGCTTGCATGGCCGGCAGGCAGCCTGCCA
>CAISLN010000112.1 GCA_903886275.1 uncultured beta proteobacterium
AAAGCGCGGGATCCAGACACAGAAGTTGCCGCAGGCGTCCGTGGTCGCCGTGGCGATCACCTCGCGCTGGCAGTGGAACGGAAAGTGCCAGGCCCATTTGGACTTGGCGGGGAAGAAGCCGAGCAGGGAACAGTCGGTGTCCTCCACCTGCACCCGGGCGAAGGGGACGGGGTAGTCAATGCCGGTGGCAGGGTCGGTTTTGACCACCGTGCCGCAGACCTTGCGAAACAGAAAAAGCTGTGGGTCCATGGCAAAGCGGAACTTATCGGCCGCTTCGGCGAGGGTAAGACCCAGTAGCTGTTTGGCGGGCACATCGCTCATGGATGAGAGCCGCTGTGCTGAAGAGCGACCGATTTTGAATTTGGCGGGGTTGGCGCCTTCTAGCTGTTTTTCATCTGACTTGTCCATCGTTTGAACTCCTGACGGTTAAGGGGCCGGTTGACTTGCGGCTGAAAGATGCAAGCACTAGCGACTGGTGGGTTTGACATGCGCAGGCATGAAAAACACGTGCCCATTGGAAGCGCAGAGGAGTGGCATGCGCTTGCGAAGCGTCAAGCTCGAATGCTCTTAGCAGTTAAAAAAACGGCGATGTTGCCGCCGCTCAGGCGCTTCGTTGCACCGTGTCAAACGGTCCAAGGCGTAGCGCACACGGTGGCCAGTTGCGCGCGGGGAGAGTTCGTTCGTCTTGGAGTCAGGCATTCGCACCTCACCACCACGCACAGCCGCAATGTCCAGCAGACTGTCGGACTTGAAACGTTGAAATTCACTTCTGTTTTAGCATTGCCATTATCGGCGCAGGCCTGCAAATAGGCAGTGAGCCAGTTACGCAGATTCAGGCCCCACAGTTTCATGGTGGCAAACAGGCTGTACGTCGTGGCGGCCAATTCTGCAGATCCTTGAGCGCCTGAGCCGCTGAAATTCTTTCTTCCCACGACTGGTGAGCGCATGCTGCGTTCGGCCGCATTGTTGTCCATAGCAACCCATGGGTGGGCGACAAAGACTGTCAAGCCAGCCCAGTGCGCGGTCATGCTCTCCAGCACTTTGGCCGCAGGAGGAAAGGTTTCGTGACTCGCCACACCAACAGCACAATGGGCGCCCATCTGCTGCACCGCCTGCTCCAAAACCCATTGGGAGTTCACGCGTTCGGGACTGCCTTTGAGAGCCGTCAGACGAACAGCGTTGAGGTGGTACAAGTTCCCAATCCGGTCGACCCACTGTAACGCCCACTCTGCGCTCTCAGGATACGAGTTGGCCAGTTTCAGGAAGTCGCGTCGCTGATGGGCCCAGCAAAAGGCCAGCTTCACGCCAGGGTTCAGGCGAGCGAATCGTTTGTAGCCGGAGTATCGGTCGCAACTGATGATGCCCTGATGGACCCCGGCAAATTCCGTAATGATCACTTTTGCGGCGCGCGCCCGGGTCGACCACGTAGTGAACCACCGAGCAAGACTGAAACACCCACATATACCAGCGGTTTCCCACCTTGCCCGGCACATCGATAAAGATGGCCCAACGGGTTTCATCGGCATGCCAATAGGGTTCGCTACGAAGCTTGGTGATCAGTGCATCGTCCAACGCTTGAACAAGGGCGCTATTGCCTGCAGCCCACCGGCCAGAGTGCCTGGTGCCATATTCAAGCCGTGATCGGCCAGGTCCTGTAGCAGACGCTGGCTCGGTCGGCCATAGGCGAACTTATCGAGCAACACGCTGGCCCACACAGAGATACCAAACTTGCCTCGTTCGATAAGTCTTGTCGGACTGGGCGCGGTGACGATCCCACTGACACAGCCGCACTCGCATGTTGGCGAATAGCGGTAACGGTGAATAACACGGCTATACGCCTTGACCTCAATCTCTACTATCTGTGCGTCTTCGGTGCCGGCAAACTCTTTGAAGGCCAGGCCGCACTCAGGACACTGTGCCTTGTCCAGAACAATGTCCTCGTGCCCTCGCTCATGTGGGCTGCAATGGTGCCCCGTGGCCGACTGAGCCGACCCGCTGTCCACGCTTACGGCACGTCGCTTCTTTCATGAGATTTCCGCCATCAGAGCCTACTGGCGCACAGCCTTCTTTCCATTGCCACTGTGGATTGCCGACTCCGATTCAGCCTGTTCCCGTGCCCGTCGGTCAGCAAAGTCAATGATTTGCGCAGACACCCTGCGGCTTGCAAATGTTGCGTTCATCTCAGCAATAGCTGTGGCCGTTTGCTGAGAAATCTGGGAAATGGACGCACCCATCAGTTCAAGAATCTTCTGCTGAGACTTCGCCAGGACCCCAAAGGAGTCCAACATGGAGCGCGTCATGTACTCGGCCTGTGACTGACACCAAGATGGGATCTGCCAAGCCAAGCCGACCGCGCCTCCGGAAGAAAAAGCGTTTGCCAAAGCAAGCATGGAATCCCCAAAAGTGGCAGCATAGTAATCGGACTGAAGTTTCTGTGTATCGTTAATCACGCTTTTTAAGACCTGATTGAGCGCGACGGCAGAATCCATCGCCGGTTTTATGGAGGTAACTAAATCAGACGGGGAATGAGCGTGGGTAGATGTGTTCATGATCGTTCTCCAGTAAGTATTTCGATATTTTTCAGGGGGAAAGAAAATTTACACTCAGCACTAGGCACTTGTCAAATGTTTTCGTATCCCATGCGCTCAAGTCTCACTCACGGGATGTGCATCGACTTGCTGCGAATGATCAGTTCGCTTGGCCAGTCCGACCTTCGCCAGACCGGACGAAATCCATAAGTTTCAATAAACATTGGGCCTAACGAGTCCTAGATCCATTTTTTCAAAAAACTATTTTTGACTAGTAACAACCCCTCATTCAGAATCAAAACTCGTTCGTTTCATCTTTTTTGTTTGCGAGCATTTGGATATGTACTGCAGGAACTGCTTGATGTGCATGGGCGCACGCAGATGACCGCAGCCGTTGCGGATGCCCTGAATCGCGGTGTGCCACATCCCAATGCCGTTCGCCTGGCATTGGAGCGTCAACGCCAGGCGCAAACCCCACCCCCGCTGG
>CAISLN010000113.1 GCA_903886275.1 uncultured beta proteobacterium
CGCCGAGCAGGCTTTGCCGCGAGACCTGCTCGCCAAACATGGCATAGACCCAAAGGGGCGCGAGCGGAATTTCAATCATGCAGACCAGCGACGCCAGCACTGCCTTGATGCGGCGAACTCCCAGCAAATACAGGCCAAAGCCCACTGCCACATTCAAAAATCCGTACAGCCAAAGCCATAGCAGGTCATGCGTACTGGTGCTGCCAAAGCTGGAAAAAGGTGCCATGGCCAGTGCGGCCAGAAAAGCGCCGACATAGGTCACCTTCACCATCTCGGCCTGCGGGTAGCGCTTGATGCCAATGGTGATCAGGGCAAAGAGCAGGGTGGCGGCCAGGCTCAATCCTGCGCCCAGCAGGTTGTGCATCGAGGTTTGTCCCCACACGATCAGGCCCATGCCAAGGATCACAGTCAGCGTGCACAGAACATCAATACGGTAAATGGCCGTGCCGAGCAGCAAGGCCGAAAGCAGCAACGTCATGATGGGAAACGCACTATAGATGAACACCACGTCGGCCACCGACGTGAAAAAGAAGGCGGCGATAAAACAGACCATGGCGCCCGAACTCGCCACAGACATCAGCAGTTCGGCCTGGGTCAGACGCCATAGGCTGGAAAGGTCATCGCGTTTGTTGAACACCGCCTGGGCTAGCAGCACCGAAGCCCCGCCCAGCGCCGAGCGCCAAAAAGGGTGGTGAACACGTCGGTGCTGACGATGCGCGGAAACAGCCCGGCCGTGCTCCAGGCGAGCGCGGCCAGGGCGATCAGGGCAATGCCCTGACAGAACTTGGTGCGTGCGGTCACGGCGGTAAACAGGGGCCGCAAAACGGCTCGCCAGAGTGGCTGTCCATTGGGGGGTGGAATGCGCTCGCAGGGCTCAGGCTGCCCGGCGCTGGGCCAGCACCTCGTCGAGCCAGTCCACCCGCATCTCCGGCACCGCTGTGATCAGCTTTTGGGTGTAGGGGTGCTCGGGCTTGTCGAAGATTTTGTCGGTGGCATCGAAGGCCACAAACTTGCCCTGCAGCATCACCGCAGTGCGGTGGGCAATGCGGTGCACCACGTCCAGATCGTGGGTGATCAGGATGTAGGACAGCTTGAGTTCGCGCTGCAGCTTGCGCAAGAGCGTGAGGATTTCTTCGGCCACCAGCGGGTCCAGCGCCGAGGTGGGCTCGTCCAGGATGATCATGTCGGGTTTGGCGGCCAGGGCGCGGGCAATGCAGACGCGCTGCTTTTGTCCGCCCGAGAGCTGGCCGGGTCGGCGCGTCAAGTACTCCAGTGGTAGCTCCACCAGGTTCATCAGTTCGCGGGCGCGCTCTTCCATCTCCTTACGGCCCACACCGAAATAAAACTGCACCGGGCGGCCAATGATTTCCATCAGGCTTTGGCGCGGGTTGATCGCCACATCCGGGATTTGGTAGACGAGTTGGATGCGCCGCTTGGTCTCCTTGCTGCGTTCTTTCAGGCTGCGCGCCAAGGCCTTGCCCTGGAAGATGATCTCGCCGCTTTTGGGTGGCAAGAGGCCGGTGACGATGCGCGCCAGCGTGCTCTTGCCTGAGCCCGACTCGCCCACCACGGCCACCGTCTCACCGAGCTTGACATCCAGGCTCACGCCCTTGACCACATGGAAGTCTCCGTAATAGGCGTGGCAGTCGGTGATGGACAGCACCACGGTGTCCTTGACGGTGCCCGGCGCTGCGCGCTCGCTGGCGGCCGCACCGCGCACCGCCACCAGGCGGGCCGTGTAGTCTTGTTTTGCGTTGTGCAGGATTTGGCTGGTCAGGCCCTCTTCGACCTCTTTGCCATGGCGCAGCACCTTGATGCGGTCGGCCACCTGGGCCACCACGGCCAGGTCGTGGGTGATGTAGATAGCTGCGGTGTTGTACTGGTGGATCAGCGATTTCAGCAGGATCAGCACCTCGATCTGCGTGGTCACATCCAGCGCCGTGGTGGGTTCGTCCAGGATCAGAATGTCGGGTCTGCAGGACATGGCCATGGCCGCCATGGCGCGCTGCAACTGGCCGCCCGAGGCCTGGTGTGGGTAGCGCTCGCCAAAGTGCTCGGGGTCCGGCAGGTCCAGCGCGGTAAACAACTGGCGTGCCCAGGCCTCGGCCTCGCTGCGGCTCATCAGCTTGTGGATGAGCGGCGCTTCACAGACCTGGTCCATCAGGGTGTGGGCCGGGTTAAAGGCAGCGGTGGCGCTCTGCGCAATATAGGCAATGCGTTTGCCGCGCATCTCGCGCCGGCCCTCGGTATCGAGTGCGCGTATGTTGACCCCGCCAATCACAATGTCGCCACCGGCAATGTGCACGCCGGCGCGCGCATAGCACAGGGCGGACAGACCAATGGTGGACTTGCCGGCGCCCGACTCGCCTATCAGGCCCAGCACCTCGCCGCGGTGGACCTTCACGTCCACGTTGTCAACGATGACGTTGCCGGCAATGCTCTCTAGCCGCAGGCCCTTGATTTCCAGAATCAGTTCTTGATCGCTCATGGTGGTGTCTTCCTTAGAGTTCTGCCTGGGCGCCGGAGGGGCGGGCGTCTATGGACAGCATCCAGTCCACCACCAGGTTCACCGAGACGGTGAGCAGGGCGATGGCCGTGGCCGGATAGATGGGGGCCATCATGCCGAAGTTGATGGCGGCGGCGTTCTCGCGCACCATGCCGCCCAAATCGGCGTAGGGCGGCTGAATGCCAAGTCCCAGAAAGGACAGGCCGGCAATGAACAGAAAGTTAAAGCAAAAGCGCAGGCCGAACTCGCTGATCAGCGGCGCCCAGGCATTGGGCAAAATCTCGCGGCGAATAATCCACCACAGGCCCTCGCCGCGCAGGCGGGCGGCTTCCACATATTCCATCACCGTGAGGTTCATGCCCAGGGCGCGCGCCAGGCGAAACACGCGGGTCGAATCGAGCACCGCAATGGTCAGGATCAGCACCGGAATGCTGGAGCCAAACACGCCCAGGATGATGAGCGCAAAGATCAGACCGGGGATGGACAGCATCACATCCACCAGGCGCGAGAAAAACATGTCCACCCAGCCACCCAGCACGGCCGAGACAAAGCCCAGCACGATGCCGATCAGAAACGACAAGAGGGTAATGGCCAGTGCCACGCCTATGGTCATGCGCGCGCCATACATGATGCGGGTGAGCATGTCGCGCCCGATCTGGTCGCCCCCCAGCAGCATCTTCGCGGAGGGCTCGTCCCAGGTGCCGCCCACATTGGCCGACTGGCCATAGGGTGCCAACCAGGGCGTGAAGATCGAAACGAAAACAAAGATAAACACCACGGTCAGGCCGAACCAGGCCGACAGGGTGGGTTTGTTGCCAAAAATTTTCATGGGGCTGTCCTTCTTATGGGTTGGCAAGCTAGCGCTTGTGGCGCAAACGGGGGTTGACCAAAATCACCAGGATGTCGGCCAGGGTATTGAGCATGACAAAGACCATGGCAAAGACCAGACCGCAGGCCTGAATGACGGGCACATCGCGCTTGGACACCGCGTCCACCATCAACTGGCCCAGACCCGGATAGACAAACACCGCCTCGATCACCACCACGCCCACCACCAAATAGGCCAGGTTCAAGGCCACCACCGTGATGATGGGCGCTGCGGCATTGGGCAGGGCGTGGCGCACGATGACGCGATGGCGCTTGGCGCCCTTCAAGAAGGCCATCTCGATATAGGGTGTGGACATGACGGAGAGCACCGAGCTGCGTGTCATGCGCAGCATGTGAGCCGCCACCAGGAGCGTGAGCGTGATGGCCGGCAGCGTGGTCTGGTAGACGCGCTCGGAAAACGGCATGCCCTTGAAGACAGTGGACAGCGAGGGGAACCAGTCCACCTGCACGGCCATGAAGATGATCAGCAGGTAGGCAATAAAAAACTCGGGCAGCGAGATGGCGGTGAGCGTGACGATGTTGGCCAGCTTGTCGGACCATTTACCCTCGTTGATGGCGGAAAAAATCCCTAAGCCCACGGCCACCGGAATCGCGATCAGCGCGGCATAGCCGGCCAGGAACAGCGTATTGCCCAGACGCGGCATGATTTCATCGACGATGACGCGCTTGTTGGTCAGGGCCACGCCCAGGTCGCCCTGCAGGGCACCGCTGAGCCAATGCAGGTAGCGCAAATGGGCGGGTACATCCAGGCCCAGTTCCTTGCGGAAGATGACCAGTGCTTCGGGAGTCGCGCCCTGTCCCAGCACGGCAGAGGCGACATCGCCTGGCAGGATCTGGGTGCATACAAAGATCAACAGGGAGACTGCAAACAGGGTCAACACCCCGAGCAGGAGCCGGTTCAATATCAATTTGGCCATGGCAGGTTCTTGTAAGTGGAGTAGTACGACGGACTTCAGGGTACTTCGATAAGTCCGCGAATCAGCAAGCGGCAGGCAATAAAAAAGCGGGAGGGACCCAAGGCCCGCCCCGCTTTGTTTGCATTCCAATGGCCTTGACCCATCCTACGCAATTTTCAGACCCAAGCGACCCTGTTGGTCGCCCTGGTGCAAATAGGCGTCGGCTGCCAAGACCGGGGCCAGTTTCCCCCGCCGGCCCGCCCCAAGGGGCCTATCAGGCGAACCAGCCCTTTTCGGCAATGCGGTCATCGGCCATGTCGTAGCGCCCTGAGATCGTCAGGCCTTGCAGCTTGGTGGTGCAAGCATCCAGGTAATCCTGCACCGCAAAGCACACCATGCCGGACTCCTGTGCAATCAGTTCCTGGCAACGGGCATACATGCTGCCGCGCTTCTTCTGGTCCATCTCGACGCGGGCCGCGACCAGCGTTTTGGTGAACTCGGCGTTGTCAAAGTGGGTGTCGTTCCAGGGGTTCTTCGTGCCACCGAAGAAGGTGCTGGTGAGCTGGTTGTCGATGGTGGGACGGTTGCCCCAGTACACCGCGCAGAAGGGGGACTTGAGCCAGACATTGTCCCAGTAGCCGTCGCCGGAGACGCGCTTGAGGTCCAGGTTGATGCCGGCCTTGGAGAGAGACTCTTGGTAGATCTGGCCGGAGTCGGTGGCGCCTGAGAAGGCACCTTCGGAGACTTGCAGCTCGATGGGTCCGCTCACGCCCGACTTCTTGAAGTGGAACTTGGCTTTTTCTGGATCGTAGGCAATTTGCTTTTGCTTGGTGTCGTAGTACTTCATCTTGGTGCCGACGGTGTGGTCGTTGCCAATGGATGCGTAGCCCGAGAACACGTTGTCCACGATCTGCTTGCGGTCGATGCCGTACTTCAGGGACAACATCAGGTCCTTGTTGGCGAAGGGCTGCTTGTCGGTGTGGGCCACAAAGGCAAAGCGGTTGCCCATGCCGGGGGTGCGCGACAGACGCAGGTTTTTGTTTTTGGCCAGCAGACCGGCGGTCTTGGGGTCCACGCGGTTGATGATGTCCACCTGGCCGGTCATCAGGGCTTGCGAGCGTGCGGCGGAGTCGCCTATGTAGCGCAGTTCCACGCGGTCGAAGTTGCCGCGGTTGGGTTTCCAGTAGTTGCCGGGCTTCTTCTTGAAGGTGGCGCGCACGCCGGGCTGGAACTCGTCCAGGGTGTAGGCGCCGGTGCCATCGGGCTTGGAGAAATCGGTGGTGCCAGCGGGCACTACGATGATGTGGTAATCGGACAGGTTGAAGGGCAGGTCGAGGTTGCCGTTGCTCATCAGGATCTGGACCTGGTTGGCATTGATCTTCTTGATGTCGGCGATGTCAGCCATCAGAGACTTGGCGGGAGACTTGGTCTCGCCGCGGTGCATATTGAGCGAGTAGATCACGTCATCGGCGTCCAGCGTCTTGCCGGAGGTGAAGGTGATGCCCTTGCGGATGTTGAACGTCCAATCGGCAGCACCGGGCTTGACTTCCCAGCTCTCGAACAGTTCGCCCACGGCGTCGCCGTTGTCGGCCACTTCCACCAGGCAGTTCCACAGCATCAGGCTCATGGTGATCGGGATGGAGTCGGCATAGGTGCGGGGGTCCAGGCTGTCGGAGGGCGATCCGCCCTCCATACCAATGCGCAGGGTGCCGCCCTTTTTGGGTGCGCCTGCGGCCATTGCCGGCATGGAGCCGAAGGCGGCCGCGAGGCCTACTGCGGAAGCGCCCAGAACCAATTGGCGGCGGTCCAGGATGATGCCCGAATCCGTTTTATTTTCGATCGTTGCCATGTATGAGATCTCCAATCAAATCAAGTTAAGTTTTCCGGTGCGTGCACCGGGGTTGGATACATGCGCTGGAATAGCCGAGAGCCAATGCATTTCTCTCCAGCGCCATAGTATTGCAATTCGATAAGCAATATTCGTACACGTTATCCCTAAGCAGCCGTCTTTCCGCTGCGCCTAGGGGCAATTATTTGCATTGCATCGCTTGGTAATTGTCGTGCCAGGGTTGGATAAAGTCGCATCTGATGAATGCGCAGCGACGCGTTCTGATAGGCGCCTTCAAGTGGTACTTTTTTGCGCTATCAGAGCAAATTGCGCCGGATCTTTTTGTCCCAGTCACGGCTCCAGATCAGTGCATCGTTTTCATAGGCCTCCAGACGCCCGGTAATGTGCCAATGGGTCTTGCTGGCCGCCATGGCCGAGTAGCTTTCGGTGCGCACCAACCAGTCACCGCGCGCCATCTCCTCGCTCCAGTGGCATTCCTGCCTGGCACTCAAGGGGTCGCCTGGCAGGATGCGGTAATTCTCGCGCCCGCAGGCCCAGATCGTCATGCCATGCTCTGCAATGGTGCTGCGCCCGAAGTCGTCCACGATGCATAGGCGCGTCTCGCCGCTGGCCTGGTCGCGCGTGAGTTCGCGTTTGTTAAAGGGCTGGCTGTGCGCGATCAGCTCTACCGCAGGTGCTGCCTGGGCCGGGGCAAACACCGGAGGTGTCTCATTGCGGCGCCTGGCACGCACCGGCAGGTCAATAAAGCTGGCCGCCTGGTGCAGGGTGAGCGTCACGGCCTCAGGCGAGGGCCAGATCATCGGCCAGTAGCTGGTGGAGATCGACACCCTCATCTTGTGGCCCTTGTGAAGGGTGGCTGCCACATCGTCCAGCGCAATGCGCACCGTATAGGTCTTGCCCGGCTCCAGCGCCTCCGGTTTTTCGTGGCCGTTGCGGTGGCACAGGTTGAAGACGGCATAGCTGATGCGCGACACGGCACCGTCGGGCCAGATGGCGTTGAGGCGCACCGCCACGTGGGCCACCGCTTTGTCGCTGCTGAACTTCAATGTGACTGTGGGCGCACCCACCAGGTCCATGTCTTGGGTGAGCACCTCGCTGTCAAAGGTGAGCGAGTCCGAATCGTCATGGCGCTGGTCGCCGGCAAACTCCGGCCCCAGCCAAATGATGCAGTACTCGCCGCCATCTCCGCCCACGGTCTGCGCGCTGCTGTGCTTGTGTTTGCTGGCGCGGCCCCTGGTCTGTGACAGGCCGTCGGCGTTGAGGTGCCAGCGCTGCAGCTCACCCTTGTCAAACGGCCATTGGCTGTCGCTGACCCAGCGTCCGGCAATGTGGCTGACCGTAGCGCCCGGCTTGCCAGGCGCCATGATGTAGCTGCGAAAGGCCGGGTCTTTTTCTACGGCGGTGTCCACGCCCTTGAGCCAATGGTCCCACCAGCGCAGGGCCTCTTGCAAAAAGCCGATGCGCGGCTCGGGCAGGGCAAAGTGCGGGTACTTGTGGGCCCAGGGGCCGATGATGCCCTTGGCTGGTGATTTCAGGTTCGTCACCAGGCGTGGCACGGCGTTGGTGTAGGCATCGTTCCAACCACCCACGGCCAGCACGGCGGCCTGTATGGCGCTGTAGTCCTCATTGACCGAGCCATGCTTCCAGTAGGCATCGCGGTGCGGGTGCTGCAGCCAGTCAATCGCCAGCAGCGGTTCGGCCTCCAGGCGCTGCAGCCACATCTCGCGCCAACGCTCGCCCACCAGAGCCGGGTCCGGCGCGCGCGAGGAATAGGCAAACATAGTGGCCGACCAACCCAGGTTTTCATTGAGCAGGCAGCCGCCCTTGTAGTGGATGTCGTCGGTGTAGCGGTCGTCGGTCGAACACAGGGTGATGATGGCCTTGAGCCCTTCGGGGCGCATGGCCGCCACTTGAAGGCTGTTGAAGCCGCCCCAGGAGATGCCCATCATGCCGATGTTGCCGCTGCACCAGGGCTGGTCTCGCAGCCAAGCGATAACCAAGCAGGCATCATCGAGTTCTACCTGCGTGTATTCATCGCGCATGACGCCGTCGGAGTCGCCGCTGCCGCGCATGTCCACCCGCACGCAGGCATAGCCATGGCCGGCGATGTAGGGGTGGGTCAGCGCGTCGCGGATATGCGTGCCGTCGCGCTTGCGGTAGGGCAGGTATTCGAGGATGGCGGGCACCGGATGCTGGGCCGCATCCAAGGGCAACCAGATGCGCGCTGCCAAGCGTGTGCCATCGGGCAGGGTGATAAAGGTATTGGGGACTTCCTGAACTTTGCGGGGAAATGTTGGGACGGTTTTCATGGGGTCACGGTCGGCGCCTCGGTCACAGGGACCTGGGCGGGTACTTGCATCTCCCCGGTCATGGCATGGGTCTTGAGCATTGCCAGAGCGGTATCAAATTCAAAGTCTTCCAGCCGGTGTTGGAAGGTCTCAAAATCAGTCCCCAATGTACGCTGTAGTTGCGCGCTGTGGTGGTAGAAAAAATCGATTGCCACGCTGTCGTCTTGTTGGAGCAAGGCCAGCAGTTGCGCAATGGCCTCGGCCTGCAGTGCAGGGTCGTCGTCCAAGGGCTGCGTCATGGGCTGTGTCTGGTGGGCCGCTGGAATCTGCGCCGTCAGTTCGGCAATCAGCAGGTCCAAGGGCTGCTGCAGTGCCTGCATGGCCGCGTGCAGGAGGCTGGCGTCTCCTGTGCTGCCATGTACCAGATGCTCCACCGAGGCGGCCAGTTCTTGCACCCCTGCTGCGCCAATGCTCCCTGCCACCGATTTGAGCGTGTGTGCCAGGCGTTCGGCCAGCGTGGTGTCGCCCTGCGCCAGCGCGTCTTGCAGCGCCTGCCATGTCTGGCCCTGACTGGTGACGAACTTGCGCAACAGTTGCAAATACAAAACCTGGTTATTGAGCACGCGTGACAGGCCCAGGCGGGTGTCCAGACCGGCGACCTGTATGTCTGGTAGCGCTTCCAACAAGGCCGGCGGATTGCTCGCGCCGGAACCGGCGCCTTCGATCGCGCCCAGCCCGGCGCGTGCTGCAATCCACTGGCCCAACACGCGCCACAGCTCGGGCGGGTCTATGGGCTTGCTGACAAAGTCCTGCATGCCGGCTTGCAGGCAGCGTTCCCGGTCCTGCTGCATGACATTGGCAGTCATCGCCACAATCGGCAACTGCGTGGCCGGGTAGCGCTTGCGAATTTCCACGGTGGCGCTGATGCCGTCCATCACCGGCATCTGCATATCCATCAGCACCAGATCCCAGGGGGGCGTGGCGTGGCTGCACACCTGGTCCACGGCAATCTGTCCGTTGTCTGCGACATCCACCAGCATGCCCACGCCGCGCAGCAGTTCGCTTGCCACCAACTGGTTGAGCTCGTTGTCTTCGACCAGCAAAATGCGGGCACCCGCCAGCGCGCCAAGGTCGGGCGCGGTGCTGGCGTTTTGGGGTAAGGGGGCGCGACCAAAGGCGCGCAGTATGGCTTGGCGCACCATCGAAGGGGTTGCTGGTTTGGCAAGCGTGCCGGCTGTGGGCCCAGCGTCTGCGGACTGCACCGGCTCCTCTTCGCCCAGCACGCGCATGGGAACGATCTGCGGCATGCGTGCTAATTTGAGCGCATGGATCGCCGCAGTGGTTTCTTTGCCGCTTTGCTGTGGCATCTGCCAGTCCAGCAGCAGCAGATCCACGGCCTGCGGCGTGTCGGCCCATTGCCGCACCAGGGCGAGCGCCTCTGCGCCGCTTGATACGCTGCTGGCCTGCAGTTGCAAGTCACCCACCATGGCGCACAGGATGCGAGCGGCCTGCGCATGGTCATCGACTACCAGAACGTGGCGTGCGCGCAGGTCTTCGGGAAGCAGAGCGGGTGCTGCATCAAGGCCGCGCTGCAGGCGCGCCGTAAACCAGAAGGTCGAGCCCTGTCCCGGCTGAGACCGCACACCGACCTCGCCGCCCATGCGCAGGGCCAATTGCTTGGAGATCGCCAGGCCCAGGCCGGTGCCACCGTATTTGCGTGTGGTGGAGGTGTCGGCCTGCGAAAAACTCTGGAACAGGCGCCCGATTTGCTCCTGGCTCAAGCCAATGCCGCTGTCGATCACCTCAAACAGCAGCGTCACTTCAGAGGCTCCCGGCTCTTGCAGCGCCACACGTATGCAGACCTCGCCGCGCTCGGTAAATTTGATGGCATTGTTGGCGAAGTTGATCAGGATCTGTCCAAGCCGCAAGGTGTCGCCGCGCAGGTTTTGCGGCACGTCGCTTGCCACATCAAACAGCAACTCCAGATTCTTTTTTTGGGCCTTTTCTGAAATCAAGGGGGCCAGGTTTTCCAGCATCTGATCGAGCACAAAGTCGTCGAGTTCCAATTGCAGGTTGCCGGACTCCACCTTGGAGAAGTCCAGGATGTCGTTGACCACGCCCAGCAAATGCGTGCCCGAACTTTGGATCTTTTCCAGGTAGCTGCGCTGCAGGGGTGATAGCGCGGTATTGAACAGCAGATGCGACAGGCCCAAGATAGCGTTCATGGGGGTGCGAATCTCGTGGCTCATATTGGCCAGAAAGTCGCTCTTGGCCTGGGCCGCCTGGATCGCATCTTCCTTGGCCTTTTCGAGCTCTTGCTCGCGTGCACGCTCGTCGGTGATGTCGCGGATCACGCCCGTAATGCGGGTCAATTTTCCCTGGCTGTTGCGCGCTGCAGTGGTCACGATGCGTACCCATAGCCGCGAATCATCGTCCATTCGGACATAGGGAAAAATATAGTCGTAGCCATCGATCTTGCCGGCTTCGAGCAGCGCATAGCGCGCCCTGAAGGTGGCCAGGGAATCGGGTGCAATCCGTTGCATGCGTTCGTAGTAAACCGCGTCGTCCTCCCAATACGGTTGGCCGCTATTGGTGCCCAGCAGCAGCGCGGCTTCGGCCGAGTAATAGGTGGTGCCGGGGTGGTTGACCAGATCGACCGTCCAGCTACCGGTCTTCACCACCTTGAGCGCCAATTCCGCGCGCTGGGTGGCTTCCAGCAGCGACTGCTCCTTTTGCCTTGCTTCGGTGATGTCGCTGACAATGCCGCGCAGCAGCCGGGGCCGGCTCTGTGCATCACGCGCCAGCAAGGCCACCGCGCGCAACCAGATGGTGCGCCCGTCCACCGGTCGCTTGAAAGGGTAGGTGCAGTCATAGCCGGGCGACTCCCCCCGCATGGCCAGCGCAAAGTGGTGATTCGCTTCCTGCAGCTCCAGCGGACCTTTAGCTGCGGCGACCGGGTCCAGCCACAGGGTCGCTGGTATGCAGTCGCCTGGTTGCTCCAACAAGCCCAGAATCTGCCGGGTTCTTGGATGCAGCCAGACCTCGGCTTGGGTCTGGGTGAGGTCCATTTTCCAGATGCCCGCGTGCGAGAGTTCCAGGGCCTGGTTGAGCAGTTCGGTATTGTCTTGCGTGTGCCACTGTGCATCATCCACCGCTGCCAAGGCAGCGGGACCCGGCGCAGGAATGCGTGCAGCACCCGGCGGTGTGAAACCTTGTGGATGAGAGGACATCGGTAGTAGTCTTGTGGAGTCGTTCATTCTTTACCTTCAATGCCATGACGCAAGCAGCCGGTTTTCCTTTGCCGCAAGACCCCGAGGTGCTTGCCTACATCGCCTTGAGCATGTCTTTCTACCCTGCGGGTGCCTTCGAGTCAACGCTGCAAAATTCGCGCACGACCTACGAGCGTTATGCCGCAGCCATGGCCCAGCCCTTGCCCTGCGACATCCGCACGCAGGACTGCATGCTGGGCGCAAGCGGACCCGACCAGCAAAGGGCGGCCAGGCGCTATGGTTCCCGGCTGGCCTCGCCCAACGCGGGCGTGAACGTGCTCTATGTGCATGGCGGCGGCTTTGTATTGGGCGGACTGCACAGCCACGCCGATGTCTGCGCCGGCCTGTGTCAACTCTCTGGGCTGGAGCTGGTGGCCTGTACCTACCGGCTGGCGCCCGAGCATGTGCATCCGGCCCAACTCGACGATGTGGAGCGGGCCTATCAGGCCCTGCTGGAGAGCGGCAAGCAGGTGATTTTGTGCGGCGACAGCGCAGGCGCCAACCTGGTGGCCGGGCTGGGCGTGCGCCTGCAAGCCAGTGGCCGCGCGCCCGCCCTGGGGCAGGTGCTGATCTACCCCATATTGGGCGGCGATACCGAGCAAGGCACCTATCTGAGCCGGGCGCACGCCCCCATGCTGAGCGCCGAGGACTGCGCGTATTACCTGGCCCAGCGCGCAATGGGCCTGAGTCCGCTGCAGTCCAGGCAACCGGAGTTGCGCCCCCTGTTGGCGCCCGACCTCTCAAGCATGGCGCCCACCCTGGTGGTGACGGCCGACATTGACCCGCTGCGCGATGAAGGGGCCCTTTTTGCGCAGCGCTTGCAAGACGCGGGCGTTCGCGTGCAGTACCGCAATGAGCTCGAATTGGTCCATGGCTTTTTGCGCGCCCGCCACATGTCACGGCGCGCGGCACAGAGCTTCCAGGCCATTGCCGATGCGCTCGTCAGCATGGCGTGTGGGACGTTTTAAGCGGCTGCCTGTTGGCGTCATTGTTGCCCGCCGCCCCCTTGCGTCATTCCTGCGCCTCCTCTCGTCATTTCCGCGAAGGCGGCAAACCAATGCCCCATTCCATACCCTGGGTGCCCGCCTGCGCGAGCATTCCTGGCCAAAGTCTCAGGCGTTGAACCAGCCTTTTTCAGGGATGCGGCAATCGGCCAGATCAAAGCGGCCCGATAGCGTCAGGCCGCTGAGCCGGGTGGAGCAGGCGTCCAGGTAGTCCTGAATCGCAAAGCACACCATGCCGGCATTTTGGCTGATCAGCGCCTGGCAACGTGCGTACAGGGCTGCGCGCCTGGCCTCGTCGAGCTCCACCCTTGCGGCCACCAGCAGCGCTTCAAACTCCGCGTTGTTGAAGTGGGTGTCGTTCCACGACGAGCCGGCCTGGAAGGTGGTGGTGAGCTGGTTGTCCACGGTGGGGCGGTTGGCCCAATACACGGCGCAAAAGGGCACCTTCAGCCAGACGTTGTCCCAGTAACCATCGCCCGATGCGCGCGTGAGCTTCAGGCGGATGCCGGCCTTGGAGAGAGACTCCTGATAGACCTGTCCGGCATCGGTGGCGCCCGAGAAGGCGCCCTCGGACACATGCAACTCCAGCGGCTCGGTGAAGCCCGATTTTTTGTAATGGAAGCGCGCGCGCTCCGGGTCGTAGGACATCAGGCTTTGCCGGCTATCATAGAACTTCATCTTGGCGCCCACGGTGTGGTCATTGCCAGGGGTCGCAAAACCGGCAAACACATTGGCGACAATTTTCTGGCGGTCCACGCCGTATTTCAGGGCCAGCATCAGATCGCGGTTGGCATAGGCGCCTTTGTCGGTCTGGGCCACAAAGGCGTAGCGGTTGCCCATGCCGGGGGTGCGCGAAATGCGCAGGCCCTTGTTGCGGGCCAGCATGGCGGCAGTTTTGGGCTCCACCCGGTTGATCACGTCCACCAGGCCCGTGACCAGGGCCTGGGTGCGTGCCACGGTGTCGCTGATGTAGCGGATTTCCACCCGCTCGAAGTTGCCGCGGTCGGGCTTCCAATAGCTGCCCGGCTTCTTCTTGAAGATGGCACGCACGCCGGGCTGGAACTCTTCCAGGGCATACGCGCCGGTGCCATCGGGCCTGCTGAAATCGGTCCAGCCCTTGGGCAAGACCACGACATGGAAGTCACTCAGGTTAAAGGGCAGGTCCACATTGCCGTTGGCCAGAATGATTTGCACCTGGTGGGCGCTGAGCCTGCGGATCTCGGTGATGTCGGCCAGCAGGGACTTGGCCGGCGACTTGGTGTCGCCGCGGTGCAGGTTGAGCGAATAAATCACATCGTCGGCATCCAGGCTCTTGCCGGAGGTAAACACAATGCCCTTGCGGATGTTGAAGGTCCAGTCCGCCGCACCGGGTCTGACCTCCCAGCTTTCGAACAGCTCGCCCACGGCGTTTCCGTTGTCGTCAATCTCGATCAGGTTGTTCCACAGCATCAGGCTCATCACCAGCGGCACGGCGTCGGAGATGGCGCGCGGGTCCAGACTGTCCGAGGGCGAGCCCCCTTCTAGGCCCATGCGCAGCGTGCCGCCTTTTCGGGGGGTCTGCGCTGCCGCTGCCGGCAGCACCGAGGCACCCAGGCCCAGCGCCGCACCCAGCAGCAGTTGGCGCCTTGCCAGCGTGTGGCCGCAGGCTCTGTTGGTTTCTGTTTCGCGCATTGTGAATTCCCCTCCCGCCTTGACGCAGCCGCCATCGGACGTTTGCAGCGGCTGCTGGTGCATCGTATTGCGCCAGCCAGCCGCTGTCACTTCAAGCGAGAACTCAGACCTGATGTGGCTTGTGCGTCATGTCCAGGTGCAGCGCTTTGCCTACATAGGGATGGGCCAGCGCAACCGCTTCGTTCAGTTCTACGCCCAGGCCCGGTTCGGTGGGCGGGATGATGTAGCCGCCCTCCCATTGGATCGGCTTTTTCAGCAGGTCCGCATAGAAGCCCGAGCCGTCGTAAATGGTTTCCAGAATCAGGAAGTTCGGCGTGCTGACCGACACCTGAATGGCCGCCGCCCAG
>CAISLN010000114.1 GCA_903886275.1 uncultured beta proteobacterium
AAAACGTCCAGGGCGAATCGAGCCAAGAATGCGAAAAAGACGATCCAAAGCCTACCCATTGTTGAAGGTTTCTCGCGCTAAGGCTAGACGACATGTCCAACTACATGGACATGAGCGGAAGCTTAAGTAAGTGCCATTCGGCTATAAGCTGGTATATCTGAGTAGTCATACATGGCATATCTACATAGTCAATATGAACAGCTATTCATGTATTACACGGTGCACTCGCGCCAGAGCGTTGTGCGAAATGGCGTGGTCTTACTGCTTCATGCGCGACCTCCTTTTTTGGCGGTCTGGTAAACCGTGTTGGCCTCGATGAAGGCCTCCAGGTCTTTACGTCGATAGCGCACTACGCGCCCGTACTTCACGTAAGGCAGGTCATACCGCTTGGTACACCGCCAAACCGCCAGCGTCTTGGCGTTCTTCAGTCCCAAAATGACTGCGGCCTCGGCCTCGCTCAATAGCGCGTTCATCGTTTCTGCTTGTTTCATCCATGGCTCCGTTAATTCGATGGGTCAACTGTAGATTTCCAGTAATCCAAAACGCGTGTTTTGGTGATCGGTAAATCGCACGTTTAAAGGTTGCAACCTCCCGGGCAAAACGGCGTGACCCGAACATGCCGCGTCTCCAGAACATGTGTCCGGCGAAGTCAGCAGCAGCTTGCGCTACCTGAATCAGGGCGGTTAGTATGAAAAAGCGTGAGTCAAAACAGCGTTGAGCTGTTGGCATCTCGCGCACCGCTGCGGCACTGCCGCAATCACCACCCCACCGCATGCAAACAAGCCTCGTAGCCAGAGTGACCTGGCTCGCTGCCGCATGGCCGCAATGGCTGGCTTCGATGCGTCAACCCTGAAAGGAAATCAAGATGAACTGTCTGAGCAACCAAAACGGAGCGACGAAATGACCGCCGTGAAGCTCGTAACCCAAGAGACGCTGACCGACTGCGGTCTGGCCTGTGTTGCCATGGTGTCCGGCAAATCGCTGGAGGCCGTGCGCAAGATCGCAGTGAAGGAGTTGGGCTATCCGAAGGATGGGCCGTACACGACCACACACGACAACCTGTACAAGCTGCTGGCCCATTTCGGAATCGGCCACGGCAAGAAGGCCCCATTCAAGAGCCTGGCCGCGATGCCTGCGCTCGCGATCATGGAGACGCGCAAAATGCCCAGCACCGGCAATTCGCATCTGGTCGTGTTCGAGCGACTGCCCGACGGTGATGAGCGAGTGCTTGACCCCGGCTTTTGGTTGAAACAGCAGGAGCGCCGCGACTGGAATCGCATCAAGTTGGACACGTTTGTTCCGGTGTACCTTGACGGAAAACCGGAAACGGCCAAAAAGCCTGCCCAAAAGGGCGCAAAAACACCCGTCGATGTTGTGCAGCCGGAAGAGGTGGCTGCCGTCGCGAAGAAGACGAAGACCACCAAACCTATCGCGGTGAAAGCTACCGAGCCCAAGGCTAAGTCAACCGGCAAAGCCAAGTCGGCAAAGACCGCCGATGCGCAAGAGGCTGGCGAGCATGCCGCAGATATCCCGTTGGCGGCGGATGGCTCAAGTCAGGGCACTTTGACTGATTCGTCTGGGGTCGGCACCGCCGCCGACACCGACGGTCAAGGGTGACGATATGGTGTTGGAGCAGGTACTGATTCAGCCATTGCGGCGCATCGACTTGATCCAGCCATGGAGGGCAGCAGGCAAACCCTCCGGCATTGCGGGCGACAGCTTGCTTGCCGGAGGTTTGGTGCTGCACTTCGGCGAGCTGGCCGTGGTGTTCACCTCGCCGCTGCGGACTTCAAGTTGCCAGTCTGGCACCTTTGTCGGAGTTGCTGACACCGATGATCTGGCCTCGTTGGGCTACCGGATGAATGTGGTCCCTGCCGCAGACCTGGACTGCCTGTTCAGTGCATGCGAACGCCGGACCTCGTTGCCTGGCGCGGAGTGGCTGGCTGCTCGGCAATTACGTCAGGCGGCACCGCTGCACTTGATGCTGGCCGACTTCCGCCAGCTTGGCGACCTTTGGCAACTGCATTTCTTGCTGCTCGGCCTTGGGTGGTTCAGCGTGGGCTATCGGCGTGACCTTGACGGTGCCATCGAATTGGCACCACCCGGAACCGGCCTCAAGTTGGATCGGATCGTCGTCAACACACCTGACGACGAATTCGGCTGGCTGCACCCGGCCAGTGCACACCCGTTCGTCTTAGATGGCTGGTGCTGGCGGTCAGCTCATCCACGCGATTGGCCGCTCACCTTGCGTAAGGCGGCGCAAAGTCACGCAGACCCTGACGCGTTTTATGCCAGTACCCTGCGGCGCGCGTTGACCGCCAGATTTGCTCAGCACCCGCGCTATCGCGGGAGGCTGCTGGCCTTGACGTTGCCGGTGGAGGTAAAGGGCGTCCCTCCCGGCGTCCTAGACAGTGTTCGAGCAATGTGCGCGCAGATCGAAGCAGGCCTTCGGGCATGACTTCCCCTTCCCGGCAGGCTCACCCTATGAGCCTGTCCGTTAGGACAATCAGAAAGGAGCAAAATGCAGCATGAAACTTGAAAGTTTTACCTTATCCTGTCGTTGTTTGCCTCATTTTGGTCGCTGCCATGTCTACAAGTCCCCGTGAGGGCGAAATCCTCACCATCAACCAGGTCGCCGAGTACCTGAAGGTCACCGAAAGGACGATCTACCGGCTGGCTGCCGCCAAAAAGATACCTGCCTTCAAGGTGGGGGGCACTTGGCGATTCTCGCTGGCCGACATAGATAGCTGGATCAAGCAGCAGTCTATGGATGGGCTGGATATGGGGCGAGATTCGGGCGGTGAAGCCAAGGAACAAAATCAGGACAGGGAGAAGAAGTAATGCTTGGATTGACGCTACGCGAAGAATTCCGGGGCAAGCGCCTCAAAGGTACGGCCATCGAGTTGTCCAACGACACAAATACGGGTGCGACGCAGATCGCAGCCAAGGCGTTCTTGGAGATCACCTACCCCACCCATGACCTGTTGAAAGGCATCGAGGCGGTTGGCCCAGACCAAGGCCGTCCAGTCGTGGTGATCGGCGAGCGCGGGCTTGGTAAGTCCCACTTGATGGCTGCGCTGTATCACGCGGTCAACGATACCGCCTCGACTGGTGCTTGGTTGAACTCTTGGGCCACCACCTTGGGTGACCCACAGATCGGCAAGATTGGTCTGCGCAGCGGCATGCAAGTCATCGGCGAGAGCCTGCACCGCCAGCGGTACAAGTTCCTTTGGGACTTGTTGCTTGAGCGCCACCCGCACGGCACCTACATCAAGGGCAAGTGGGAAGGCATGGGCGCGGCCAAAACCGATATTCCTTCCGACAAGCTGATCCTCGAACTGCTTGAGCACACTCCCACCATGCTGCTACTGGACGAGTTCCAGACGTGGTTCGACGGTTTGACCAACACGAAGCAGTACCCATGGAAAAACTGGGCCTTCAACTTCATACAAATTCTGTCGGAAATCGCAAAGGAGCGACCAGACTTGCTGGTCTTGGTGATCTCGGTGCGCAACGGTGGTAGCGACGCCTACCAGCAGGTTCACCGCGTCAACCCGGTGGCCATCGACTTCAAGGCTGGCGGCAATGCAGAGCGCATTCAGCAAGACCGACGCCGTATGCTCCTGCACCGCCTGTTTGACAACCGACTGCAGATCGCTCCGGCCAACATCGAGACATTGGTTGCGAAGCACGTTGGTGAATTCTTCCGGCTGCAGGATGTGCCGTCTTCTGAGCAGGACCGCAAGCGGCAGGAGTTCAACGAGTCGTGGCCCTATGCACCGCACTTGTTGCGCCTGCTGGAAGAACAGGTTCTGATCGCCACCGACGCGCAGGAAACGCGCGACATGATCCGCATCCTTGCCAACCTCTACAAGAGCCGGGGCGCGGCAGCGCCGGTGCTCACAGCCGCTGACTTCCGTTTGGATGACGATGCATCGGGCATCGGTGCGCTGCTGGATTCTGTGTCCAACGAACATCACCGCACCTTGCGGTCCAAGGCGCAGCAAAACATCATCTCGGTGACGGAGGCGGTGACTGACCACGAAACATTGGCCCCCCACTTGCAAGAGATTGTTGGCTCTTTGTGGTTGCGCTCCATTGCAGTTGGCAACCTCGCGGGTGCAGAGCCTTCGACCTTGCAAGTTGACATCACGCGCAGCAAGGGCGTGGACGACAACGCCTTTCAGGTTGAGCTGGCGACGATTGTTGAAAACAGCTTCAACATCCATAAGGAAGGCAACAGGCTGGTTTTTCGTGAAGAAGAGAATCCGCGTGCCAAGCTAATGGCCTGCGCACGAAATGACAAACTCTTCGCCGATGGATCAGACCAGGAGCAGTTGGCCAAGCAGGTTCGATATGTCATCGGTGGAACAGACGAGGTGGCGAAAACCTTCCGTGTCATCGCATTGCCCAAGTCTTGGCAGACAGACCCTTGGTCCACCTTGGACGAAGCGGAGCAGCCTGAACGCTGGGATGACCGCCTGCCGATCTTGGTGTTGCCGGATGAGCCTGACAACATTGACTCCCGACTTGGCCGCTGGCTGAAAGACAACCTGCAAAAGCGGCGCAACACCATTCGCTTCCTGTTGCCACGGTCTGGCTCCACCAATGCTTTTCAAGACCGCGACTTGCTGATTCTTGCGCGGGCCGAAATGAAAGCTCAGGAATGGAGCAGCCAAGGCCCCGAGTACAAGAAGCTCCACACCGAGTTTCAGGGTGCGTTACGTGACATTCTGAAGAAACGGTTTGACCGCTTCGCAGTGCTGCAACGCTGGAATTTCGCTGACCCTGCGCAATGCCGGTTCAGCGTGGAAAGCCTGAAAAAGCAAGGCGCACAGATTCCAGAAGGCATTGAGGAGGCTCTGACCAACGATCTGTTCGTGCCGGAGGACTTTGAAGAGCTGGTGCTTGAAGCCGCCTCAGAAAATTCTGCGGTGGGCAAGTTGCTGCGCGAGTTGCAGGAGCCTCGACCTGCTGGCCAAGACTGCATCCCTTGGCTTGGCGAAACTTCCATGAAGGAACGCATCCTTCGCCTGTGCGCTCGGGGAAAGATCGTCATCAACCTGCGTCAGATGGAATGGCTTCAGACCAATCCTGGCGAAGACGAGGACACGGCTTGGCGGCGTCTGCGGCCGAAGCTCTCGTACACCGGCCGCCAGCTTGACGAAGTATTTTTGCTGGAGCCGTCTGCCGTGCCTGCAACGGGCGGAACCACACCGACGCCGCCTACGGGCACAGCCGGGTCGGCTAATGAGGGCGGCGGTTTGTTTGGTTGGGCTGCAAAGTCACCAACGCCCCCAGGCGTGAGCGAACCAACGCCGGGCGGGCAACCCGTCACTCCAATGGGTGCCGGTGGCGGAATTTTTGGTGGGGGTGCTGCCACGGGCGGCAATTCGCGTATCCCTTTGCACAACCCGCCCACTTCCCCCTTGAATCTCATCGGCAAGCTAGAAGGCTGGGGCATCGGCCCTGCCACACAGGTTGCTGATGTCTCCATCAAGATATCAGCTGCAACGGGCGCGCAACTCAAGGAACTGCTGAAGAAGCTGCCCGATGGCATGACCTTCGAGCTGAATCTTGAGAAGGAGGACAAGTGATGGCCCTCCAACCTGAAGTCTTGAACAGGCTGACCAAAGGCTCCGCAGCCGACGCATGGGGCGTCATCGTCAAGAGCGCCGTTGAGATTGCGTCTAAGCCACTGGCAACGGGCAACGCCCCAAGCGAGGTCATCAAGCGCGACCGTGAAATCGGTGCTCTTGATAACTTCCTGTCCGCCAGCGGGTGGGATTTGTGGCAAAGCTTTGGTGCTGCGGTCGAGCGCACCTCAGATCGTCTGGCTCGTTGGTGGGCGGAGCCCTACAGCGCCAAGGCGGTGCTGGTTCTGGACGGTCTTTCGCTGCGTGAGTTGCCCTGGCTGCTGCAAGGTGCCAAGGAGCGCGGCTTCAAGCTGCACGAGGTCTCGGCCAATGCCTCTGAGTTGCCCGGCGAGACAAATGAGTTTGCTCGGGCACTTGGTTTCGGCAGTCGCAGCCAGCTTCAGAACAATGGCGGTGGCCTCGCTCATCGTCTACAGCCTGCGCAGACTGAAAGTGTTGACATGCCATGGAAGGACTGTGAAGGCTTGGTCAACGGTGCGCCTAACTGGGTTTTCTGGCACCACTGGCCAGACAGCAAGATTCACGATGTCGCCGGTGCGGGCCAGGGTCTCGACACGCTGACCAAAGACGCGGCCGACCAGCTCAATAGCGATGACTTCTGGGCCTTCGTGGAACGCCTTGCGACTGGTCGCCGTCTCGTCATCACTTCTGACCATGGCTATGCCGCCACAGGCTATTTCCCCGACGCAGAAGGGGAGGTTGGTCAGTACCTCAAAAAGACATTCTCCAGTGGGCGTAGCACCTCGGGTGCAGGCGAAGCTGGTCCTTTTGTGCCTCCCGTGGCGATGCAATTAAATAGCCCACATGGCGCGCATTTGCTGGCGCTTGGTCGCAGGAAGTGGAAGAGCCAAGGCGGCTACCCAACTTTGACCCATGGCGGTCTTTCGCTGCTTGAGGTTTTGTCACCTTGGCTTGAGATAAGCAAATGAATGGGAGTTCGCATATTTTTTGGAGCAACAGCTAATGGCACAAGCTGATTTATTGGTGGATCTGGTCAAAAACGCAACCAGTGGCGATCAGCTTGCCTTCCGTAAAGCCGCCGAAGGGCTGATTCAGGAAGAAAAGCAGAAGGGGCATAGACTTCTCGCGGAGCGACTAACCAAAGCATTGCAGCCCAATGCTGCTCAGGCATTACGCCCCCCAGCTACAAAAGTGAATAGCAGCAGTCCACATAAAGATCTGTTTTACGAAATCACGCCGGAACGTAAACTTGGTAGCCTAGTGCTACCTGAGAAAATCAGGGTGCAGGTGCAAGAGCTTGTCGAAGAGCAGCATCGAGCTGAGCTGCTTCATGCCCATAACCTGCGCGCTCGGAACCGAGTCCTGCTAGCAGGTCCGCCCGGGAACGGCAAAACAACGCTGGCGGAAGCATTAGCGTTTGAGCTGATGTACCCACTTATCGTCATTCGCTACGAAACCTTGGTGGGAAGCTATCTCGGCGAGACATCCAGCCGATTGAAGAGCGTACTTGACTATGCAAGGACGCAGCGTTGCGTTTTGTTTTTCGATGAATTCGAAACGTTGGGTAAAGAGCGCGGCGACACCCATGAAACGGGAGAGATAAAGCGCGTCGTCAGTAGCTTGCTGTTGCAACTGGATGAAATGCCTGACTACGTGGTGGTGGTTGCTGCCAGTAACCATCCTGAGCTTCTAGATAAAGCCGTCTGGCGACGTTTCCAATTGCGCATTGAATTGCCAACTCCGACCCGTGGGCAGCTAACGCAATACATTGCCTCAATTGGTCAGCGATGTGGCGTGAATTTTGGATATGAATCAGAAACTCTGGCGAAGCATCTTCTGGGATTGAATTTTGCAGAAACAGAAGAGTTCTGCCTTGGCGTGGTTCGCCGTGCGGTGCTCGACATGAAGGCTGAAAATGCCCAGCAAATAACTAAGCTGAAGCTAGAGCAGTGGAGAAGCCGCCTGAGGCCGACCTCACGTAAAGGCATTGAAACGACCACGGAATCCGCTCAAGAAGGAACGAGTCGCTGATGGCAACGTCTCTTCCTCTCCTGGTATTCCCTCAAGCAAGAACCATTGCTCCGCCCAAAGGTAACGGCTTCCCCTCTAGCCAACCTCATGTTCCAGGGCATGGAAAGCAGGTGGTTCGTCTGGGTACACAACTGACTGCTTTACAGCAGGAATTTGATCGCTACAAAGCAAGTGTCAGCAGTTCTGTTGCTGGGTTCGAGCCCGAAACTGTTTTAGTTATTGAGATCGCGGGTAGCGTTGATGAATTTCGGCAGGCCATCGAAGCAATTGGGCTGGAGTGGTTAGGCGAATGGGATGTGGGTGACATTCCTCCTGATGACGACTTCTTCGAGCGCAATACCAAAGGAGAGCGAACCGGCAAGGCCGTTAAGGGCCGGATGTTTTTGTCGCTCGGAAACGAAGCAGGGATGCGAGAGCTTTTGTCGCTGTGGAGTCAGTGGGCAAATAGCCAAACGTTGCCGACTGGAAAAACCAAGTGGCGCGATGTCTTTAACCAAACAGTACAAATCCGTCGTTGGGGTATCGAAGAGGCACTGCGCGAGACCGGTATGCTGGATCGCTGGAGAGATCTGATAAATCCCGTCAACCCTGGGGAACCGATCCGTTGTCAGATCGAGCTGTTCTATCGCAAGTCAGAAGACAAGCGAGCGCAGAGTGAGCGCAACGTTTTTGCACTTCTGGAGGCCGCCGGAGGTCGGGCTTTGGGCGGCTTTGTTGATATGCCGGAAATCGCGTTCCATGCGGTAAAGGCTGAATTGCCGGCCGAGCGCATCCGACAGCTTTTGAGCGATTTGGATTCTGATGCTCACGATACTGGCATCCAACTCTTCAAGTTTCACGGTGTCATGTACTTCCGCCCCACCGGGCAAAGCCTTGCTGTAACGGAAGATGGCATTGGTGTTGAGACCGAAATTCCTGAGGGTGACGTTGACCTGCCCCCCATTGCAGCCATTCTGGATGGTGCTCCAAATATTCAACATCACGCGCTGAAAGGACGTTTGCTGTTTGACGATCCAGACAATCTTTCTGCGCAGTACTTGCCTGGTGAGAGAAAGCACGGCACGGCGATGGCGTCTTTGGTTGTGCATGGTGAGATGGTGGACGGTCAATCCGCTCCATTGCAGCGTCTTGTTTACGTGCTGCCGATCATGCAGCCAGACCCCCACTCCATGAATCGTAGTGAGCACGTTCCCGACGATGTTTTCTTCGAGGATCGAATCGCTCGTGCGGTCAGGCGGATGTTTGAGGGCGAAGGTGCCGTGTCCGCACAAGCGCCGAATGTTTGTGTCATCAACCTATCCATCGGCGATCCGGAACGTCCTTTCATTCACACACCTAGCCCTTGGGCAAGGTTGCTTGATTGGCTGTCGTGGAAATACCGGGTGCTTTTTTGTGTTAGCGCCGGAAACCATGCGGACGCTATCGACATTGGCTTGCCGCACTCGGAATATCTGGCGCTAACCGATCAGAAGAAGGTCGAGCACGTGCTGAAATGCATTCAGGCGCAGTTGTCCGGGCGGCGAATCTTGTCGCCAGCTGAGTCCATCAACGCCATCTCCGTCGGTGCAACGCATTCCGACGGGGTTGATACTTACTATCAAGGGCAGCGTACTGATTTGTTGCCCAACGCATCTCTATTTAGCCCCGCTGCTCGGCTTGGGCATGGGTTTCGCCGTTCAGTCAAGCCGGAGATACTGTTTCCTGGTGGAAGGCAGCTTTATCGAACGCCGGTTTTGGGTAGCCAAACCGTTTATCAAATAGACCGCGGACTTATCGCACCCGGCCACAAAGTCGCATGGGACAGCAATGAGGCTGGAGATTTGTCTCAGACCGTTCATACACGGGGCACCAGCAATGCCACAGCCCTTGCCACGCGTAGCGCAGCGCGCATTTATGAAGTGCTCGACGCGCTGCGTGGGGAGCGCGCAGAGGACATTCCGCAAGGGCTGATCTCTGTACTCATCAAGGCGTTGCTGGTCCATGGCGCAAAACAAGATGATGACGCTTGCAAAACAATCACCGCCGCGCTGAAGACACCTGAAAACTCACGTCAGTTCAAAGAGGTAATGGCTCGCTACCTCGGCTATGGCGCGGTTGAGGTCGAACGGGTGTTGGCATGTACCGAACAACGCGGCACGGTGCTGGGTTGTGGTGAAATTCGTGAGAATGAAATTCACGAATTCCGGTTGCCGCTTCCTCCGGGCCTTTCCAGCAGCCACGTATGGCGTCGAATGGTGGTGACATTGGCGTGGTTCAGCCCTGTTAATCCAGACCACCGGAATTTCCGCGAAGCGAAACTGGAACTTTCCCCGGTCGGTGGTTGGGGCGATTTGCCTCTCAAACTTGCTCGCCAAGATGCTGACCACAATCAGGTGTTACGCGGTACTGTGCAGCATGAGGTTGTTGAGGGCTCCAAACAAGTCGCTGCATATCAAGACGGTGAAAGTATCTTGCTGCATGTTTCTTGCAAAAAGGATGCAACTGCGCGCCTTGACGACGCCATTCCTTACGGGCTTGCCGTCACCTTAGAGGTCGCCGAAGGCGTCCAGATTCCGATTTATGAACAGCTTCGCACTAGGCTCCAGCCACAAGTGGCAGTTAGTGCAGTACAGGGAACACGTTAATGGCGACAAAAAAAGAACAATTGGCGCAGGAAGTCGCTAAGGCTGTCGGGGCAGGGAAGACAGCCGCTCTAGAAACTGTAGATTTCAACGACCCTAACCGCCCGAAGACTTGCTTGGAAGTTGATTTTCCGATCTTGCCAGTCAACCAAGTGGCCGTTATCGAAGGCAATGCGAGCAAGCCCATCTACCAAATGTCGAAATGGTGGGCGCGGCGACGCTCCAGCGTTTTTCGTTCGATGTTGATTGCAGCTGCCACCAAGGCACCCGAGGATAAATCGCATGCTGCTAAGTTGGTGTGGGATAACTACTACGCCAATCACCAGAGGAAGGGCACTTTCAAGAACCTAAAAGTAGCCGATATCTTCATGGGTGGCGGCACCACCCTCGTTGAGGGGTCACGTCTTGGGATGCAGATGATCGGCAATGACCTGAATCCAGTGGCGTGGTTCGTAGTCAAGCAGGAAATGGCTAGCGTCGATTTGGATGAGGTGAGGCGTCTACTGGCGGATATTGAATCTGAGGTTAAGCCTCAGATCATGCCCTACCAGTACTGCGATGGGCCAAATGGTGAAAAGGGGAAGTGGACTCACCGGCCAACCAAGCGGGTGATGCCTGACGATTTCAATCCTTTAAGCCTCACCCAAGAACAACGCGGGGAGTATAGCTACGAAGGCCCAGAAATTATTTACACCTTCTGGGCTAAGCATGGGCCTTGTCAGGTGACCGGTTGTGGGCATCGTACTCCGATCATGACTAGTCCAATAATGGCGCTGAAGACTCTGAGTGTCAAATATTGGGAGCATAGCTGTAGTAAATGCGGTCTTGATTTTGATGTTGAGGAGGATGCTGCCAGGATGGCTCCTGATGCTTCACTGTATGTGGCATCAGGCGAGAAGCCATTCTCCGTGTTAGATCAAAGAAGAGGCATCGTCTGTCCTAAATGTAACCATGCAGAAATGAAAAATCTGGGGAAGTCCAAGAAGCCGAATAAGAAAATCGAACTCAGTCTTCTTGTGCATCCTCACTGGCTCGCGGGAAGTGCAAAGCAAGATGCTGACGGTCGACCATTTGGGGGGGCTGCACAAGATGATGCGTCTAGTTCTTCCCGGTGGCATCTAGAGCGCGCATCAAAGATTCGCCTGCTGGAAGTTCGAGGGGCAATTCCTGACGAGATAACCTGTCCTGACACTGGCGTCACATTCAGTACAGGTGTTGGAACGGTTCCGAAAAGATCGAATTACACCTGTGGAGCCTGTGGCACCGTGCAAGATGTCTTGAGTACCGTGAAAGCGACCAAGAAGACTGGGCCAATGGCGGGCTACGCTGTGCAAGGTTACGCACCTCTGCGCGATGCCGCAAATAAACCGTACAGTGGCCGATTCTTTTCGGCCTTCGGAATTGAACAAGCAAATCAGTTTGATGCCGCTGCCGCAGAGTGGGAGATGCGAAAAAATGGTGATCTTGCCGGTTTTTGGCCAGTCAGTGAAGTGCCGTATGGATTCATGACGCACATGAATAATGGGGGGATTCCGAATCATGGCTTCACCCATTGGTGGACTATGTTTAATCCCCGACAACTTCTCATTAACGCCCAGTTGTTGAAGAGTCTCCTGACTGCAGGCGACTATGCCTATGATGTCCGGGAGTTCGTGCTTGGAGCCTTCCAGCAATACTTGCGCAATCAAAATTCGTTCTGTTTCTGGGATGTCGGGTACGACAAGCTCGTCCCGCACATGAGCAATAATAATTACCATCCAAAGACAAATGTCGTTGAAAACTCTGTGTTCCCGAACTTGGGGCGCGGCAATTGGGCGTCCTGCATAGAGGGCATTTTGGAAGGGCGGGAGTGGGCCGAGCAGCCTTGGGAGGCAGTTAGCAACGAGAGTCTTAAACGACATGCACCGCACATTGCTGACCAAGTTACAGGTAAGAGTGAAAAGGTCTTCCCGGGCGATGCTGTGCAGGCTGTCACCTTGTATCAAGGCTCATCGACGGATCTTGCCCAAATCACGGATGGGAGCCTGGATCTGGTGATTACAGATCCGCCCTTCGGCGGGCTATTGCACTACTCGGAGCTATCGGATTTTTTTTACGTCTGGTTAAGATTGGTGCTAAAGGATAAGTATCCAGAATCTTTCAGTGCTGAATACACACCGAAAACTCTTGAAGCAGTAGCCAATCGTGCACGTGAACCAGAAGACGCTGATGGCTTCTATCAGCGGCTGCTTACCCAGTGTTGGAGGGAGGCTCATCGCCTCTTGAAACCGAGCGGCATCCTCGCGTTTACCTTCCACCATAGTGAGGATGAGCCTTGGGTTGCGGTTCTGGAGTCTCTGTTTGATTCGGGGTACTACCTTGAGGCGACCTATCCAATCCGATCAGACGAGACCAAGGGCGATGGTGCCAAGCCGGGAACATTTGGGTCTCAGACTATCGAGTACGACATCATCCACGTGTGCCGCAAGCGGACCGAAGAACCAAAACCAGTGAGCTGGGGCCGGATGCGCCGCGAGGTCATGGCTGATGTGCGCCAGTTACAGGCGATGCTTGAGAACCATGCGAAGGAAGGTCTGCCTGCGGCGGATATCCAAGTGATTCGGCGCGGCAAGGCGTTGGAGTATTTCTCACGTCACTACGGCAAGGTCTACGTGGACGAAGGCCGAACCATCTCAGTCAGAGATGCTCTGGTCGGTATCAATCAATTGATTGACGAAGACGCTGACAAAGGGAAAGAGCCACCACCGGTAAACGCTGAGCCGATGTCACGTCAATTCCTACGGACTTTCGGTAGCGCCACGGAAATGAAGCGAGACCAACTGCAGAAATTTTTAAAGGGGTCAATCACTACACCTGATGAATTTCAAAATCGGGGTTGGTGCTCCGAAAAGAGCAAGGTCTTCACGCGCGTAAATCCGTTGGAATTTGCCCGAGAATGGTCAGGCAAGCACAAACGTAAGTTGACCTCCGACTTGGATCAGGCCTTGGTGCTCATTGGAGCCTGTTTTGATGGCAGCGGCATCAATGCTGCTGACACTCTGAAAAACGAGAACTTCAAACCGCACGTTGCGCTCAAGCCGTTGTTGGAATGGCTGCACAAGAACGGCCCAGACCAGCCAAGCCGCAACGCTGCATCGCGCGCTGTGTCAATCTACAACGGCTGGGCTGCGACACAGACGGCGATGCCACAGCAGACTTCGTTGTTTGAGGAGTACGAGGTATGAAGCAAACGCTCGACACCGTTTGGCAACGGCGCGGCACCAGTTGGGTGTGGGATGAAGAAGCGCGCAATCAGGTCTGCGAGGCCGGCCAAGTCTGGAGCCTGCGGCTGTTCTTGCAATCGGTCGGCAACTGGCCCGAGGACCTGCCGAGCAACGACAACAACACCCTGGTGGTAGCCGGTCTTGAAGCCAGCCTTGACCTGTTGACGCCAGATGACGCGGAGGCCTGGCTTGGCGATGCCATCAAAGAAGCAATCTTGTCATTCCAAGATTTTTACGGTGGTGAGGCTGCGTTGATCTTCTGGCTTCCAGCCGGTCAGGGCCGAATCAAGTTTCACCCGGCCACCGATTCCATCGAGTGGCGCTGTGCAGCGCCTAGCAGCGAGAGCTTGTTAGCATTCGGTCGCATCCTTTGGGGTGAGGCCAATGAGTATCCGCAGGAAATCTTGCTGCGAGAGGGCAGCAAGCCTGCCGGTCTTTTCCATCTGCGGATTACTTGAGGTCGGCGCGTGGAAATAGAGCCTTTGTTTCAACCCGGCGAACGGATCAGCCACAACGAGTTTGGCTCTGGTGTTGTACTGGACCCTGTCCGTGATGGATACCTGCGAGCGTTTTTCGGCATTGGCGAGCGTCGCGTGCCCGTTGGTGCGGTTCGTCGGCAACTGTCTCGCACCGAGCGCATTCTTCGTGCTGTTGTAGGGGGCGAGGACCGCGCTCGCAAGGCATGGTTGTCGTTTGAAGCTCACGCGCTACCAGTGATGGAAAGCGCTTCTGCGCTGACATCAGCCAAGATTGATCTGCTGCCACATCAGGTGGTGTTGACGCACCGGATTGCCACCGCGTCGCCTCGGCGGTTCCTCATCGCTGACGAGGTGGGACTGGGCAAGACGATTGAAACCGCGCTGATCTTGCGCGAGCTGGCCAGCCGGGGTGAACTGAAGCGGGCATTGATGGTGGTGCCTGCCGGTTTGGTGCACAACTGGCACCGCGAGTTGAATGAGGTGTTCAACCTTGACTTCGAGGTGTTCGGCTCTGAGGGTGACATCACCGACCGCAAGACCAACGCATTCGCCAAACATGACCGCGTGATCGCCAGCATCGACACATTGAAGCGCCCAGCGCGTATCAAGCGCCTGCTGGGTGCTCCGCGTTGGGACTTAGTGGTTTTTGATGAAGCACATCACCTGACGGCATACCGCAATGGTGGCAAGGTTAGGAAGACAGAAAACTACAAGCTGGCCGAGGCCTTGAAGGACCACTCACGTGACCTGATGCTGTTGTCCGCTACACCGCACCAGGGCAACCATTTTCAGTTCTGGATGCTGGCACAGCTACTCAATCCGACGCTGTTTGGCAGCCCAGAAGAAATGCTGGAAAACCGCCATCGCCTTAACACGGTGATGTTCCGCCGCACCAAGGCCGATGCCTGTCAACCCGATGGTTCTCCGCTGTTTGCGCGGCGCTGGGTTCACACCGAGTCTTTCTTGATGTGTGCGGAGGAGCGGCTTTTCTACGAAAAGCTGCGCGAGTACCTTGAAGATGGCTTCAACCTCGCTCGACGGCAAGGCAGTAAAGGGCAGGCGCTTGGCTTCCTGATGGCGATCTTCCAGAAAATCGCGGCATCCAGCTTTGCGGCTGTCAGGCGTACGTTGAAGCGCAGGTTGTTGATGCTGACGCTGCACGAGGCCTTGCTGCGCGATAAAGACCTCGACATCGAAGGCAGGGAACGTTTGACCGACGAAGCCAGAGAACTGATCCATGACGAATTTGGGTTGGCACGCGACAGCATCGGTCGCAGTGAAGTAGAGCGGGTCATTGCTGACCTCAAGTACCGGCTGGTGAAGAAGCTGGACGAAGAGGCTCTTGAAATGGCCTCGGACCCGTATGCCAGCGAGTATTCGGCGGCACATGCTGAGGAGGCTGCGTCTGCAGTCGTCGAGCTGCATTTGCCCGAAGAACGGTTGCGCATTGGCGACCTTCTCAAGATATTTCCGCAACAGCGCGAGACGAAGGCACAGAAGCTGCTCGATGGGTTGGGCACCTTGTGGCGGCAAGACCCAAGCGAAAAAATCGTGGTGTTCGCCACGTACCTCGGCACGGTGGACTTGATTGCCCGCGAGATTGACCAGACCTTCCCCGGTCAGGGCGTGGTGGTGCTGCGTGGCGGTGACCATGGAGCCAAGGTCGCGGCTGAGCGGCGCTTTCGACAGAAGGATGGTCCGCGCGTCATGGTCTGCACGGCAGCAGGGCGCGAGGGTATCAATCTTCAGTTTGCGCACATCCTGTTCAACTTTGACTTGCCATGGAACCCGATGGACGTGGAGCAGCGCATCGGCCGTATCCATCGCTACGGCCAGAACCACACCGCGCAGGTCTACAACCTTGTGCTGTCCGACACCATTGAGGGCCGCATCTTCATGCTGCTTGATGAGAAGCTGACCGAAATTGCCCGTACGGTCGGGAAGGTAGATGACCAAGGCAACGTGGCTGAAGACATGCGTGCGCAGATTCTGGGCCAACTGTCTGAGCGGCTGAACTACGACCGCCTGTACCAGGAGGCCTTGTCGGACCCCGAGCTGAAGCGTACCCAGGTGGAGCTTGAGGCGGCGCTATCTAATTCGCGTGAGGCTCGGCAGGTGGTGTTCGACCTGTTTCAAGACCTTGAAGGTTTCAGCCTCGACGACTACAAACCCTTCTCGGATGTTTCCTCTAGCTTGGATCGACTAGTGCGATTCATGTCAGCCGCAGTGACGGACCGCCAGCAACGCCTTGTCAAGGTGGACGAAGAGACCTATGACCTGGTTACTGTCGATGGAGCTTCCCGTGCACGATTCACGTTGAACCGAGATAAGGCGACCAGCAGTGAGACCCTTGAGTTGATGGGGCTGGATCATCCTTTGGTGCAAGAGGAGCTTGGCCGTTGGCGTAGCGTGCCGCCAGAGGATGTCGGACTGGTAGTGCAAGGTGATGTTGATGAACCCGTGCTGTTGTCGATCTGGATGGTTGAGACATCCGGCAAGAACGGTGACCGGCGAGTGGTTGTGCAGCCTATCGCGGTCAAAGAGGACGGCACGCGCGTGCCTGCCGTGGAGCGCCAATGCGAACGCTACCTGCAGGCGCCGGTAGCCTTGCCAAAGTTTTCGGCGGAGCAGCGTTTGGATATGTTTGCCCGCGCTGTCGAGCCCACATTGCAGCGGGAACTCAAGCACAAAGGGGCTGCAAACGGGGATGGCAGCTACTCGGCGGAGCTGATCGGCTATGTCGAGATTGTTGGTCAAGGAACATGATGCTGGACGAATACTCAATTGAGCAGCGGGCGACACAAATCTTCGACTCTCGGACCAAGGAGTACTTCGCCGAAGTTTTGAGTTGCTATGCCTCAGGTAACTATCGGTCGTCGGTAGTGATGCTTTGGTCCGTCGCGGTCTGTGATTTGCTCTTCAAGTTGCAGAACCTCGTTGATCTTTATGGAGACGCGAAAGCCAAAGCTATCCTAGCTGAGATCGGTAAGCTGCAACAGGACAATGAGCGATCACCGATATGGGAAACCAAACTCGTTGAGTCGGTAGCCGATCAGACCCAGCTCTTGGATATCGCCGAACGAGAAAATCTGCTTCATTTGCAGCGGCAGCGACACCTTGCCGCACACCCAGTGGTCAACGCGAATTTCCAGTTGCATCGTCCCAATCGTGAAACTGCACGTGCACTGATCCGTAACACCCTTGACGGCGTCCTTACCAAAGCCCCGATCTTATCCAAGCAAATCGTCGGCGAACTGGTCGCGGATCTCGAACAGGCCTCAGGAATTTTGATCGACGACAAGAGGTTGAAGGCGTACTTGGAGAGTAAGTACTTCAATCGCTTCAACCCTGAAGTTGAAAAGGCAGTCTTTAAGGCGTTCTGGAAATTTTCGTTCCGGCTGGCCGACGAGAAGTGCGAGAAGAACCGTGCGATCAACTATAGCGCATTGCGTTTGCTTTTCGGGCGGAACCCCGCACAGTTCACAACTCAAATCGAGGCGGACAAAGATTATTTCAGCACGATTGCAACTGGTGGAAGTCCAGTCGTGTGCTTAATCCATTTCTTGTCACGCGAGGCGCGGCTGTACACGCTGCTTGCCGATCATGCCAAGGCTGCGATTCAGCATGTCGCTGAGATCGACACCTCTGCTCGTTGTCTGGCTTGGTTCATAGCGTCGAATTTGCAGGAACATGCGGTCAAGCTTGGTGAGTGGATTTCTGGCAAAGAATATCCACAGATCGACAGTCTGACATGGACTGCTATTGCAGAAGTATCTGATTCACCAGAGTGGGCCAAGATGGTGCTTCGACTTGCAAACAGGTATTACGTTTCAAGTGCAGGGTACAACTCAGCGGATCGCCGGTTCACAGAAGTGATTTCTCCCTCTCTGAAGACGTATGCGCTTGACGACTGCATCGACCTGATAGAGGGAATTCAAGGAAACGACCAAACATGGGGTCGAGGCAGAGCCCAAGCAGACCACCGGGAGGTGCGGGCTAGAGCTTTGGAGCTTGATCCTGCTTTCAATGCAGTTCAATACGCGGTGTTCAATCGGCATCTCGACTGAACGAGTTGCCTTGGGAGTGGGTGTCCGGATGGGCACCCAGCTGATAGCCAAGGTGCGGTACTTTGACCGTACCTCGTTACTTTTACTCGTAGGTGTGATTCCAGCGAGTGTTGAAAGGCAAGACTTGCTCAAGTGCGGCGACGGCGTCCCATTGGTAATAGCTCTTGATCTTGCCGCGAACCACTACAACCCCGGTGGAGTTGTAGACCGTTACCTGTGCCCCGCAGTTCAGGTCAAAGATCGTGTCGTTGGGGTTGTAGCGGATCTTGGAGACAAAGATCGTGGCGCGTTTGAGGTTACGTTGCAGTTGGATTGCATTCATGGTGAAAGTCCTTTCAAGGGTTGTTTGCCATCTGGCGTGCGGCCTTTACAGGACAGTCCTTGACCATGAATGTGGGGCTACAGAAGTCCCCGGGCGGCAATTTTGTGATCGTCAATGTGTATCAATGCAGTGAGGACAACACCATGCCAAGTAAGCTGTCGAAATGGGGTAATTCGCTCGGCGTTCGTAAGCGCGTGGCGAAGTCATCTTTCGCTCGAACGAAATTTTTAGGACCATCGTGTCTACTTCAACAAAGGTGGACACGTGAATACTTTAAATCCGGAAATTCGCAAACCTGTGGCTGGTCGGCGCCATGCGCGCTACA
>CAISLN010000115.1 GCA_903886275.1 uncultured beta proteobacterium
GCTTCGAGCTTGCCGGCCTGCGCCGCCAGCAGCAGCGCATGCACGCTGGCCTGGTATTTTTCCTGCGCGTCTTTAAAGGCCGCAGGCTGGCTCCACACCGCAGGCTTGGCATGGGTGGGAGGGTAATTGCCATCGGCAGGAAAATAGGCCCAGGGCTTGGTGGAGAGCTTGTCCAGGTCCTGCACCAGGGCCAGGAATTCATCGGGCTTGTATTCCTTGCGCCCACTGGCCACCAGACCTATGGGCTCCATGGCACGGGTGTATTGCTTGAACAGTGCGCGGCGTTTGGTCAGCAACTGGTCCGGGTGGGTGTCCTTGATCGGCTCGAAGCAAGCGCCCAAGGACAGACACAGCAACAGGCCCAGTGCCATTTTCAGCAGGATCGTCTCAGGCCTATTCATCACTGGCCGATGGCGCGGCGCTGGGTAGTGGCCTCGGCGGTGTTGGCACAGACCACGTTATTCAGGTCGGGGCCAGACACGCGCAGGGTCTTGCTGTCCTCAAACACGATCTCGGAGGGAGGCGCAAAGCCCAGCAGGCTGCGGTCATTGGCAAAGCCCTGCCAGTCAAAGCGGTTCTGCTGCACATTGCCATCGAGCAGGCCATTGGCCGACTTGATCTGCACGCGGTCGGTGCCATGCAGGTAGTAGATGGCGAAGTTGCCGCTCGGTGCGCTGCAGTCGTAACGCTCGAGCTTGGTGGGAGGCGGAATAAGGCTGCCGTTGTGCAGCGCGTTCATGCCTATGCTGCCCAACACATAGAGAACGGCCCCACCGATGACGGTAAAGACCACATAGGGAATGAATTCCACGCGCAGTACAAAACGCGCGATGTTGCCGGTATCAAATTTGCTCATGGCCCGATTATCAGGCCCTTGTGTCAAGAGATGATGTAAGCCCCGGCGCCGGTAGACAAGAGTTTGCCGTCGGCGCCCAAAAATTCCATGCGGGTAGAGGCCACGCGTGAGCCCAGACGCAGCACCTCGGCGCGCAGCACAAAGTGATCGCCAATGCCGGGGCGCAAATAGTCGATGCGCAGGTCTATGGTGCCCAGCTTGGCAAAGCGGTGCAGCCGCGCCTCGACCGACTCATCCATATGGCGCGCGCCAATCGCCGTCAACACGGCCAAGCCACCCATGGCATCCAGAGCGGCGCTGATAACGCCGCCATGGATGCGGTTGTAGCTGGGGTGCCCCACCAACGCAGGGCGCATGGCGATGGCGCCGGTCACGCCCAGGGGTGTGACCGAAGTGATCTTTAGGCCCAAGGTCCTGTTGAAAACAATGTCTTCTTCAAAGATTTTGGTGATGGCCAGTACAAACTCTGGCTCGAACGCAACAGGAACTGTTTTGGGCATGAAGGGGCTTACTTGTCCTTCATCTTGCCGCGCGGTGCGACAAAGGTGGTGACCGTGGGACGCACAGGTTCATTGGCGCTAGAAGATGCAGGCTTGGGAGGCGAGTTGTCCTTCTTAGGCTTCTTGGATTCCTTGTTGGTTTTTTGTTGACCTTTTGCCATGGCGATTGCCCTCGTGGTGGTTGAAAAATAGTTTGCACTGCAGTGCAAAAAAAGCATCTGCAGTCTAATACCCCCCAGTATGACAGCGCCCATCACCATTCACGAGTCGGAAGTGACAGTAACTGCCATCCGCGCACAGGGTGCGGGCGGGCAAAACGTCAACAAGGTCTCCAGCGCCATCCATTTGCGCTTTGACATCCATGCCTCCAGCCTGCCCGATGGTGTGAAGGAGCGCCTGCTTTGCCTGCACGACAGCCGCATCACGCAAGACGGCGTGCTCATCCTCAAGGCCCAGCAGCACCGCACCCAAGAGATGAACAAGTTGGACGCCTTCGCGCGCCTGCACGAGCTGGTCAACAGCGTGGCCAAGCCCCCACGCGTGCGCCGCGCCACCAAGCCGACAAGGGCGTCCAAGGTCAGAAGACTGGAAGGAAAAAGTCAGCGCTCGGGCATCAAAGCCAACCGCGGCAAGCCCGGCATGCACGACTGAGCGCCAACCCATCCGCAACGCGCCAGCGAAACCACAGCCCCACCAACCAAGCGGCAGCGAAGCCACTCCCCTACAAGCCAAACGACAACGCGGCAGCGAAGCCATAGCCCCACCAACCAAGCGACAACGCGGCAGCGGGGCTGGGGCCAAGGCCCGATTTGCGGTACCCCGCTATGAGGGCATTGGCCCCAGCCCCGCTGCCGAGCCACCACGCTGGCTAGCAACTCAGAGCAAATTGCCCACGTTGAGCAAGGCCAACACACCCATCACCGCGAACATCGCTGCCGCAATACCATGCACCAGCTTCAAGGGAATCTTGGCGGCAAAGCGGTCACCCACAAACACCGCAGGAATGTCGGCAATCAACATGCCCAGCGTGGTGCCCACCACTACCCAGATCGGGTCGCTGAACTTGGCCGCCAGTGCGATGGTGGCGATCTGCGTCTTGTCGCCCATCTCGGCCAAAAAGAAAGTCACCAGGGTGGCGCCGAACACACCGAACTGCTTGGCGATCTGCGTTTCTTCCTCTTCGATTTTGTCGGGGATGAGTGTCCAGATGGCCATGCCGATAAAGGACAGGCCCAGCACCCAGCGCATGGCGTCGGGCGTGACCATGGAGGTAATCCACGCGCCCAGGGCACCGGCCAGTCCGTGGTTGATCACCGTGGCGCAAAAGATGCCGGCAATGATGGGCAGGGGTTTCTTGAAACGCGCTGCAAGGATAAATGCGAGCAATTGGGTTTTGTCACCAATCTCGGCCAGGGCGACTACGCCAGTAGAAAAAAGTAGAGCTTCCATAGCGTCGATTGTAGGGACGCCAGTTAGCACCTTGGCCGGAGCAAGGCTAATCCAGCGTCTGGCGATAGCGCTTGAGCGCGATGACACCGGCCACCAGCAAAAACGCCAGCATGGGCCACAGCTCGGGCCATTGCTGATCGACCGTATTGCCCTTGAGCAGGATGCCGCGCACGATGCGCAAAAAATGCGTCAGCGGCAGAATTTCGCCTAGGTATTGCGCCCACACCGGCATGGCGCGAAACGGGAACATAAAGCCCGACAGCAGCATGGAAGGCAGGAAGAAAAAGAAAGTCATTTGCATGGCCTGCAGCTGGTTTTTGGCCACGGTGGAGAAGGTAAAGCCCACGCCCAAATTGGCCACAATAAAGACGCCTATCAGCGCCAGCAACAAGCCTATGCTGCCCACCATGGGCACCTCAAACAGGGCGAAGGCGGCAAGCAAAATCACGCCGAGCTGCACATAGCCCATCAGCACATAGGGCAGGATCTTGCCCACCATCACCTCCGCGGGGCGCACCGGCGTGGCCAACAGGTTTTCCATGGTGCCGCGCTCGCGCTCGCGCGTCATGGCCAAGGAGGTGAGCATCACCATGGTCATGGTGAGAATGGTGCCCACCAGACCGGGCACGATGTTGTAGCGCGACAGCCCCTCCGGGTTGTAGCGCCTGTGCACCAGCAGCTCAAAGGCCGGCGCGGTGCGGGCCAAACCGTGCAGGGAGGCCGGCAGGTCATGCGCTATAGCCCCAGGCACCAAGGAGGCGAGCGCGGCGATCGCATTGCCACCCGCGCTCGGGTCGGTGGCGTCGGCCGACACCAGCAGCGCCGGCCTTTCGCCGCGCAACAGGCGGTGGCTGAAGTCCGAAGGGATCACCACCATGAACTGCGCCTGGCCGGTCTCTATCAGCGCCTCGGCCTCCTTCTCGCTGCTGAGCACCTTGTCTATGCGGTAGTAGCCGGTGTTCTGCATGGCCGCCAGAATGCCGCGCGACAGGGGGCCGGCGTCGGTACTCACCACCACCGTGGGCAGGCCCTTGGGGTCGGTGTTGATGGCGTAGCCAAACAGCACCAATTGGATGATGGGAATGCCCACCGCCATGGCAAAGGTCAGGCGGTCGCGCATCATCTGCTGGAATTCCTTGATGAACACCGCCAGCATGCGGTTGATAGAAAAGCGCTTCATGGCGCAGCGAAGTTGTCGGGCGCGGTGGCAATCAGGCTGATGAATACATCCTCCAGATTGGCAGGCGCGGCCTCTATCTGCAGGCCGGCGCGCTGGCGCAAGGGTAGCAGTGCCGCCTCCACCAGGGCCGCATCCTGCCCTGCCACATGCACCGCGTTGCCAAAGGCCGCCACCGACAGCACACCGGGCGAGGACTTGAGCGTGGCCAACAGGCCGTTCAGGTCTTCGCCGCGTATGGCCCACACCTTCAAACCCGAGGCGTCGATGATCTCGCGCTCGGTGCCACGCGCCAGCAGCTTGCCGTAGGCAATGTAGACCAGCTCATGGCAGCGCTCGGCCTCGTCCATGTAATGGGTGGAGACCAGCACCGTAATGCCTTGCGCCGCAAGCGCATGGATCTGGTCCCAGAAGTCGCGCCGCGCCTTGGGGTCCACGCCGGCCGTGGGCTCATCGAGCAGCAACAGGCGCGGCTCGTGAATCAGGCAGGCGGCGAGCGCCAGGCGCTGTTTCCAGCCACCCGAGAGCGATCCGGCCAACTGGCTCTGGCGCTCCGTGAGACCCAGGCGCTCCAGTGAAAGATCCACGGCAGCGCGGCGCTTGGGCAACTCAAACAGGCGCGCCACAAAGTCCAGGTTCTGGCGGATGGAGAGGTCGTCATAGAGGCCGAACTTCTGCGTCATGTAGCCCACCTGGCGCTTGATGGCGGGGGCGTCTTTGAAGATGTCCAGCCCCAGGCAACTGCCGCTGCCGCCGTCCGGCGTGAGCAGGCCGCAGAGCATGCGTATGGTGGTGGTCTTGCCGCTGCCGTTGGGCCCCAGAAAGCCGCAGATGCGACCGGCCCGCACCTGCAGATCGATCTGGTCCACCACGGCGCGCCCAGAGTAATGCTTGCTCAAGCCCTGCACGTCAATCGCCCATGCGCTCATGGCGCGGCCCGCAGCACATCCAGCGGTTGCCCGGGCTTGAGCAGCAGGGCATTGATCGCGTCGGGCTTGGCCTCGACCATGAACACCAGCTTGCTGCGCTGGCTGTTGGAGTAGAGGATGGGCGGGGTGAATTCGGGCTGGGTGGCGATGCGCGAAATGCGGGCCGGTATGGGCGCACCACAACCGTCGCAGCGGATCTGCACCACCTGCCCCAGACGCAGCGCGGCCAGATCGACCTCGGGTACAAAGAAGCGCGCCTTGGTGTTTTGCGGCGGCAGCAGCGACACCACCGGTTGACCCGGCTGCACATATTCGCCCACCTGAAACAGCACATCGGCCACCAGCGCTGCAGAGGGCGCGCTCTGTTGCTTCTGGCTGTTGCGCCATTCGCTCTGGCGCAGCTGCTGCTGTGCCGCCACTGCGCTTGCCCTGCTGGCATCGCGCTGGTCACTGCGCGCGGGCAAGGCAGCCACCCGGAGCGCGTCTGAGAGTTCCGCCACGCGGGCATCGGCCTGTTGCAGCGCGGTGGCCGCATCATCGGCTTGCGCCTTGGACACAAAGCCCTGCGCCACCAATTGTTGCTGGCGCTCCAGCGCATGGCGCGCCAGCAATGCCTGGGCCTGTGCCTGCTTGAGCTGCGCTTTGGCCACGGCGATTTCTTCGGCGCGTTTGCCCTTGGCCAGGTCGGCCAACTGGGACTGGGCGCTGCGCAGCCGGGCGGCGGCCTCGTCGCGTGCGGCCGCCTCCATTTCGGACTCCAGCGCAAACAAAGGCGCGCCCTGCTCCACCGACTCGCCGGTGGCCACGAACAGGGTCTGTACGCGCCCACCCAGTGGCGAGGCAACATAGACATAGTCGCCCTCGGCATAACCCTGCCAACCAGGATTGGGCGGCTTGCTGCAGGCACCCCCCAGCAGCGCGAAGGCCGCGAGGCAGGCCCAAGAGGCGACGGTCTTCAAGCAAAGGCTGTGGTTCACAAGGGCTTTCTCAGACTGGGGTTAGCGCCCGTTTTTTGCCTCTGCCGCCAAGCGGCGGGCCGACCTCAGAGCTTGGAGAAGTCGGGCTTGCGCTTTTCCATAAAGGCGCCAAAGGCCTCGCGGGCAGCGGGCTCACCCATCATGCGGCCAAAGCTTTGCGCCTCTTCATCAATCACATCGAGCACCTGCTGCAGCTGGCCTTTTTTCATCAGGCGCTTGGTCTCGATCAAGGAACTCAAGGGCTTGGCAGCGAGCTTGCGCGCCTGGGTCTGGGCCAGGCCGTTGGCCTCGGTGGGCGCCACGATGCGGTTGACCAGGCCGACCTCCAACGCGGCCTCGGCCATAAAGGGCTCGCCCAAGAGCAGGGCCTCGGCGGCGCGGTGGTAGCCCATGAGCTGCGCCACCAGCAGGCTAGACGCCGCCTCGGGGCAGACGCCCAGGTTCACAAAGGGCATGGCAAAGGCGGCGTTGTCGCCGGCATAGACCAGGTCGCAATGCAAGAGCATGGTGGTGCCAATGCCCACTGCGGGGCCGCACACCGCCGCCAGCAGCGGCTTGGGGAAGGTGGCCAGGCCGCGCAAAAAGCGCAGCACCGGGGCACTCAGGCCGGGGTTGGGGCTGCTCAAAAAATCGGCAATGTCATTGCCGGCGCTGAACACCGTGATGTCGCCCTGTATCACCACCACGCGCACTGCCGCGTCGGCCTGTGCCTGCTCCAGCGCATCGGCGCAGGCGCTGTACATGGCGTTGGTAAAGGCGTTCTTCTTGGCCACCCGGTTGATGGTGATGGTCATCACGCCGGCGCTGCTGTCGAGCAAAATTTCTTGCATGTCTGTGTTCCCTTTGAAGACCCGCAATCGGGTCAGACCCGTTCGAATATACCGGCTGCGCCTTGGCCCATGCCCACGCACATGGTGACCATGCTGTAGCGCAACTTGTTGCGGTGCAGGGCGTGGATGGCGGTGGCCGCGCGCATGGCACCGGTGGCACCCAGCGGATGGCCCAGGGCAATCGCGCCGCCCATCGGATTGACCTTGTCGGTGTTCAGGCCCAGGGTGTGGATGACGGCCAGGGACTGTGCCGCAAAGGCCTCGTTCAACTCGAACCAGTCGATGTCGTCTTGCTTCAAACCGGCGTAGCGCAGGGCTGCCGGAATCGCTTCGATCGGCCCAATGCCCATGATGTGGGGCGGCACGCCCTTGGCAGCAAAGCTCACAAAGCGGGCCAGCGGCGTCAGGCCATATTGCTGAATCGCCTTCTCGCTGGCCAGCATCAGGGCCCCGGCGCCATCGGAAGTCTGCGAGCTGTTGCCCGCCGTGACCGAGCCGCGCGCGGCAAAAACGGTCTTGAGTTTGGCTAGACCCTCCATCGATGTGTCGGCGCGCGGCCCCTCGTCCAGACGCACGATGCGACGCGTCGCTATCACCTCGCCGGTCTCCAGATTGGCTGTGCGGTCCACCACCTCGACGGGCGTGATCTCGGCCGTGAAGTCACCACGCGCCTGCGCGGCCAGGGCCTTGGCATGCGAGGCCATGGCAAAGGCGTCTTGCATGTCGCGCGTGACCTTCCATTGGTTGGCCACCTTCTCGGCGGTCAGGCCCATGCCATAGGCGATGCCGATGTTGTCGTCGTTGCCAAACATCAACGGCGAGAACGAGGGCGCGTTACCCGTCATGGGCACCATGCTCATGCTCTCCACACCGGCGGCAATCATCACATCGGCCTCGCCCACGCGGATGCGGTCAGCCGCCATCTGGATGGCCGACAGGCCGGAGGCGCAAAAGCGGTTGACGGTGATGCCACCCACGCTGGTGGGCAGACCGGCCAGCACTGCTGCAGTGCGCGCAATGTTCAGGCCCTGCTGCCCCTCGGGCATGGCGCAGCCGCAGATCAGATCCTCAATGCTGTGCGGGTCCAGCGAGGGCACTTGGGCCAGCAGAGCCTGCAGCACCTTGACCAGCAAATCGTCGGGTCGGTGGTTGCGAAAAAAGCCGCGGTGCGAGCGGCCAATGGGCGTGCGCGTGGCGGCAACGATGTAGGCGTCTTGTACTTGTTTCATGGTGGTGCTTCAATTTCTTACGGGCTTGCCGGTGGACATCATTCCCATAATCCGTTCCTGGGTCTTGGGGTTGTTGAGCAGGGAGCCAAAGGCTTTGCGCTCCAGCGTCATCACATACTCTTCAGTCACCAGGGTGCCGGCATCGACATCGCCGCCGCAGACCACCTCGGCAATCAGACTGGCAATGTGGAAGTCGTGGGCGCTGATAAAGCCGCCGTCGCGCATGTTCACCAGCGAGCCCTTGATGGTGGCAATGCCGCTGCGCCCCGCCACCTGAAATTGGCGCCTGTGCGGCGCGCGGTAACCCGATGCGCTCATGGCACGCGCTTCGTTGATTGCGACAAACAGCAGTTCGTCCTTGTGCGCAACGATGATGTCGCTCTCCAACAGATAGCCCAGCTTGCGCGACTCCAGCGCGCTGGTGCCCACTTTGGCCATGGCAGCGGCGGTAAAGCCCTCGGTGAGGAAGGGCAGCAAATCTTTGCCGGTAGACAGGCTGGCGTTCTCTGCCGCACGGCGCGCGATATAGGTGAGTCCTCCGGCACCTGGCACCAGACCCACACCTACTTCGACCAAACCGATATAGCTTTCCATGGCGGCCACGCGTTTGCTGGAATAGACCGCCAACTCGCAACCGCCGCCCAAGGCCAGACCGCGAATGGCCGACACCACCGGCACATTGGAATAGCGCAGCTTGAGCATGGCCTGCTGCATTTCTGCCTCTGCCCCTTCGATGGCTTTGACGCCACCGAGCATGAAGGCGGGCAGCATGGCCTGCAGATCGGCGCCGGCAGAGAACATCTCGTCGGGCGACCAGATCACCAGGCCCTGGTAATGTTGTTCGGCCAGTTCCTGGGCCCGCAACAGGCCTTCGACCACGCCCGGGCCAATCGCATGCATCTTGGTTTTGATGCTGGCAATCAGCACATCGGCATCCAGACTGCCGGCAGCGCCAAGCGTCCACAGGCGTATGTGTTCGTCCTCATGCACGGTGCTGCCTGCCGTCTTGGCGCTGGGCGCATGGGCACCGAGCACGCTCTCGGGAAAATGCTGGCGCGCATAGACGGGCAAGTGGCGCACCGGCACAAACTGCTGCGTGCTCGGGTTCCAGGACCCCTGCGGCGTATGCACGCCACCGGCCTCGGCCACAGGACCGCTGAAGACCCAGTCCGGCAACGGCGCACTGCACAGGGCCTTGCCCGCTTCAATGTCGGCCCTGACCATGTGGGCCACTTCCAGCCAGCCGGCTTCTTGCCACAGCTCGAACGGGCCTTGCGTCATGCCAAAGCCCCAGCGCATGCACAGGTCCACATCGCGGGCGTTGTCGGCAATACTGGCCAGATGGATGGCGGCGTAGTGGAAGCTGTTGCGCAGAATCGCCCACAAAAATTGGCCCTGCGCGCCCTCGGCATTGCGCAGGAGTTTGAGGCGCTCGGCCGCCGGTTTTTTCAGCATGCGGGCATAGACCTCGTCGGCCTTTTCACCGCCACTCACATAGTCCTTGGATGCCGGATCAAAGCGCAGGATGTCGCGACCTTGCCTTTTGAAAAATCCGGCCTTAGCTTTCTGGCCCAAGTTGCCCAGCTCCAGCAGGGTCTTCAAAACCTCGGGGGTGGCGAAGCTTGCGTAGAAAGGGTCGAACTTGCCGGCCCCTGCGCTAGCGTCAATGCTCAGCGTGTCTTGCAGTGTCTTGATCACATGGGCCATGGTGTCTAGGCCCACCACGTCGGCGGTGCGGAAGGTGCCGGAGCTGGCGCGGCCCAGCTTCTTGCCGGTGAGGTCGTCCACCACGTCATAGCTGAGGCCAAAGTTCTGCACCTCCTTCATGGTGGACAGCATGCCGGCAATGCCCACGCGGTTGGCGATGAAGTTGGGCGAGTCCTTGGCGCGCACCACGCCCTTGCCCAGGTTGCGGGTGACAAAGGTTTCCAGGTCGTCCAAATAGCGCGGCTCGGTGGTGGGCGTGTTGATCAGCTCCACCAGCGCCATGTAGCGCGGCGGGTTGAAGAAGTGGATGCCGCAAAAGCGCGGCTTGATGGCTTCTGGCAGCGCCTCGCTCAACTGGGTGATGGACAGGCCGGAGGTGTTGGACGCGACGATGGCATGGGGCGCGATAAAGGGCGCGATTTTTTTGTAGAGGTCACGCTTCCAGTCCATGCGCTCGGCAATCGCCTCGATGATCAGGTCGCAGCCCAAGAGCAGCTCCAGGTGCTCCTCGTAATTGGCCTGCTGTATCAGCACCGCGTCTTCGTTCACACCCAGCGGTGCGGGCTTTTGTTTTTTCAGCGCCTCCACCGCGCGCATGACGATGCCGTTCTTGGGGCCCTCTTTCGAGGGGAGATCGAATAAGACCACGGGTACCTTGACGTTGACCAGGTGCGCAGCAATTTGCGCGCCCATGACACCGGCGCCCAATACGGCGACTTTGCGAACTTGAAAGCGACTCACACATGACTCCTTGACGATTTTTTTAAGGCGGCGCCGCAGCGCCGTTATGGATACTGCTTCTGCGGCGCCTCTGGCGAAATTATTCGACGCGTTGCCAGACCTGGGTGCGACCAAACAAGGGCGCTCCAACATAGCCGCGAACTTCCAATTTTTTGCCACCCTCCACGGGTTTGAGCCGCGTCTGGTAAACCTTGCCTTCCTTGGGGTCCAGGATGTCGCCGCCACCCCACTGGCCCTTGTCGTCGGTATCTTGTCGGACATTGCGGATGATGGTCAGGCCCTGCACCGGCTTGTCTTTGCGCTCATCGCTGCACTTTTCACACTTGCTATCCTGCTTGGCGGTATCGAAAATTTTCTCGATGGCGCCCGAATAGACGCCGCCGGTTTCGCTGATGCGCACCAGCGATTTTTCGGTCTTGCCGTCGTCGTCAATGGTTTTCCAAAGGCCGGTCGGTGTCATCTGCGCCAGGGCACAGGCGCAGGCCATGGACAAAAAAACCGTTGCGAAACGCTTCATGGGACTCTCCTCGTTGTTATTAGAAAAACGCCGTGCGCCACTTTAGGCAAACACGGCATCGGTGTCCATCAGCACCTTCGCACCGGTACGTGCGCTGCGCATGGCGGTGGCGGTCTCGGGGAACAGCTTGGCAAAGTAAAAGCGCGCGGTCTGCAGCTTGGCCAGGTAAAAGCTGTCTTGGTTTCCCGCCGCAATTTCGCGCAGCGCCACCTGCGCCATGCGGGCCCAGAAGTAGCCAAACACCAGGTGACCGGCCACGCGCAGATAGTCCACCGCAGCGGCGCCCACCTCGTCCGGATTTTGAAAGGCCTTGAAGCCCAGCTCGGTGGTGAACTTGCCCATCTGCTCGCCCAGGATGGCAATCGGGGTGATGAACTCGGCCATCTTCTCGTTGACGCCTTCTTCGGCCACCAGCTCTGCAATCAACTTGCCAAACTTTTTGAGCGTGGCGCCGTTGTTGGACAGCACCTTGCGGCCCAGCAGGTCCAGCGACTGTATGGTGTTGGTGCCCTCGTAAATCATGTTGATGCGGGCATCGCGCACAAACTGCTCCATGCCGGTTTGCTGGATGTAGCCGTGGCCACCAAACACCTGCAGGCAGCCCGAGGTGGCGGTCCAGCCGTTGTCGGTGAGGAAGGCCTTGGCGATGGGGGTCAGCAGGGCCAGCATTTCGCCGCTGTCCTTGCGCGTGGCTTCATCCGGGTGAAAGTGTTCTTTTTCCAGAAGCATGGAGCAATAGGTCATCAGCGCGCGGCCACCCTCGGCATAGGCCTTGGCCGTCAGCAGCATCTTGCGCACATCGGGGTGCACGATGATGGGATCGGCAGGCAGGTCCCGGGCCTTGGGGCCTGAGAGTGCACGCATCTGTATGCGGTCCTTGGCATAGGCCAGGGCATTTTGGTAGGCCACCTCGGTCAGGCCCAGCGACTGGTTGCCCACGCCCAAGCGGGCCGCGTTCATCATCACAAACATGGCCTGCATGCCCTTGTTGGGCTGACCCACCAGGGTGCCTATGGCGCTGTCGAGCACCATCTGGCAGGTGGCGCTGGCGTTGATGCCCATCTTGTGCTCCAGGCCGGCGCAAAAAATACCGTTGCGCGCGCCCAGCGACCCGTCTGCGTTGACGTGGAACTTGGGAACGATAAAGAGGCTCACGCCCTTGATGCCGGGAGGCGCGTCGCTGAGCCGCGCCAGCACCAGGTGGATGATGTTGTCGGCCATGTCGTGCTCACCGGCACTGATGAAAATTTTGCTGCCGGTGATTTGGTAGGTGCCGTCGGGCAGCGCCTCTGCCTTGGTGCGCATCAGGCCTAAATCGGTGCCGCAATGGGGCTCGGTCAGGCACATGCTGCCGGTCCATTCGCCGCTGGTCATCTTGTGCAGGTAGGTCTGCTTTTGCGCCTCGGTGCCATGCTCGCGCAGGGCAGCGTAGGCGCCATGGGTCAGGCCGGGGTACATGGCCCAGGCCTGGTTGGCGCTGTTCATCATTTCGTAGAAGAGCTGGTTGAGCACCAGGGGCAGACCCTGTCCGCCAAAGTCGGGGTCGCAGGCCAATGCGGCCCAGCCGCCCGCCACGTACTGCTGGTAAGCGGCCTTGAAACCCTTGGGCGCGGTGACCGCGTGGCTTGCCACATCGAGCGTGCAGCCCTCTGCGTCACCGCTCTGGTTGAGGGGAAAGATCACCTCGGCGGCGAACTTGCCGCCCTCCTCCAGCACGGCGTTGACGGTGTCCGCGTCGAGCTCGGCATGTTTGGGAATGCGCTGCAAATCGTCCATGACATGGAGCAGCTCGTGCATCACAAACTGCATGTCGCGCAGGGGCGGTGTGTAAATGGGCATAGGGGGCTCCTGGAAAAAATCTTAGGCAGGTTGGAGGGCTTGGGCGCCGTAGCGCTGCAGCATGTGGGCGAAGGCGGTGTTGGCGCGCTCCAGCGATCCTGGGTTCTTGAGAAAGCGTGCCTCGTAGTGCAGCGCCAAAATCAGGCCGTGGATTTCAAAGGCCACTTGGTGCGGGTCGGCATCGGCACCCAAATGGCCGCAGACTTGGGCCTGCACGATGGCGCGAAACAGCGCCTGCAGCCAGGTCTGCACCGAGCTGGCCAGGGCGTCGCGCACCGGGCCGGGCCGGTCGTCAAACTCCACCGCGCCGCTGATAAAGATGCAGCCGGATTGGATTTCGACGGCCACCCGGCGCATCCAGTTGTCAAACAGCGCCTGCAACCTTGGCAGGCCGTGCGGCTCCTGCAACGCGGGGTAAAAAATCTCCTGCTCAAAACGGCTGTAGTACTCGCGGATGACAGAAATTTGCAGCTCCTCGCGCGAGCCGAAATGGGCGAACACGCCCGACTTGCTCATCTTCGTGATCTCGGCCAGGGCACCAATGCTCAGACCCTCCAGGCCGATCTGGGTGGCCAGGCCCAAGGCGGCCTCGATGATGGCGGCCTTGGTCTGCTGGCCCTTTTGCATGGCGCGCGGCGTGGGTAAATGAACAAAGGGTAAGGCCATGGTCTGGGGGGCTGCGCTGGTGGAGGCACCAGTGGAATAGAACGATCGTGCTATTTTGCAGTATTTCAAACCAACGCCCATTCAGCGCGCGGCTTCTAGGCCGGGTCTTCTATTTGGGCAGGGGGTTTACCCGAGCATGGCCGACAGGCTGACTTCCAGATGTTCAGAGGGCAGGCGCTTGAAACCCGATCGCACAAAGCGCTGCAAGCGCCCCACCACAAAGGCGGTCAGCACCGAGGCGCGCACCTGCGCATCTATGGTGGGCGTCTGCGCATCGGGCGCGGCGGCAGCGCGCAGGCATTGCTTGAGCGTGGCCTCGATCTTGTCGAAAAACTGGTTCATGCGCTGCTGCAGGCGCTCGTTCTCAAACACCAGGGCATCGCCCACCATGACGCGGGCCATGCCGGGGTTCTTCTCGGCAAACTGCACCAGCATGGAGACGATGATGGCGCTTTGGCGCTCGCCCACGCCAGGCCCCTCGGCCTGCTCGCGCTCGACGATCTGGTTGGCCAGGGTGAACACCGATTGCTCTATGAATTCAATCAGGCCCTCGAACATCTGCGCCTTGCTGGCGAAGTGGCGGTACAGGGCCGCCTCGCTCACCTCCAGGCGCGCGGCCAGGGCCGCGGTGGTGATGCGGTCCCCGGCTGGCTGCTCCAGCATGGAGGCCAGGGTTTGCAGAATCTGGATGCGCCGCTCGCCCGGCTTGGGGCGCTTGCGCCCCTTGGGCAGGGCCTCAGGCGCCTGGGATGGCCCGCTCTCACTGGGGGAATCGGGAGTTAGTTCAATCGGCATCCAAGGAGCATAAGGCCTAAAACGTCCAGTTCGCTGATACCGAGGATGGCGTTGCGCTCAACCGCACGCTTCCTTTGAGGCCACGTTGTTGCTCGTAGGTCAGGCTGCCAATGGTGTAGCCCAGCAAGCCGCCCGCCACCACATCCGAGAGCCAATGCTCCCTGCTCTGGATGCGCCCCAACCCACTGCTTGCCGCCAGCGCGTAGAGCCAAGGTTTGTCGTACTGTTGCGCAAAGGGAGTGACCAGGGCAAAGGCCGTGGCCACATGGTTGGATGCAAAGCTGGACTGCGCAGCCGTACTGGTCAAACCATTGAAGCTGCCGTTGCCCAACTCGTCGGCCGGACGCGCGCGCCCCACCGAGTACTTGGTGAGCAAATTCGCGCCCACGGTATAGGCCGCCGCCGTCAATGCGCTTTGCGCCGCAATGGCCGCGTCGTCGCCGGCCATGCCGGTAAACAACAGACCGGTGCCCAGCGCCAAGGCCGTGGGCAGGCCATTGGCGATGGCGCCCGCACGGTCCCAACTGCCGCCCTGGTGGTTCTGGGCCCATTGGTCCACCTGGCTGTCGAGCAGGCTGGCACCCAGAATGGCCGCACCGCCCCAGGCCCAGGTGGAGCCCGGTATGCCGGCAATGCCTTTGCCCAGAGCGGACGAACTGTGGGTGGCGTATTGCCACAGGTTGGCGGAGGGCTCCTGCTCCACATAGGAGCGGTCCTCGCCGGTCACCAAGTGATTGCCGCCGCTCTGCTTGGAGGAGATGCTCCAGTTGCGGGCGCCGCGTTGGTCGGTCAGGTCAAACAGGCTCACGCCGCGAAACAGGCGGGCGCCACCGTCGCGCAGCAGCGGTTGCCACACCACCGCAGCGGTACCAGGCGCCGACTTGGGCAGCATCACATCAAACGGGATGCTCAGGTAAATGCCCTTGTCAAAGCTGCCCTCGCCAAACTGCTCGGCCGACACATTGGTCTTGGTGGCCCAGGCGCCTATGGCCGTACCGTTGCGAAACACCCGCTTCACATCGATGGTGGTACCGGTGTCGCCGGCCAGGTATTGGCCGGCACTGGCCTTGACCTGCACATCGTTCCAACCGGTATCCCAGTACACGGTGGCGTGTCCGGTGTTGACCGTGTAGTCGCGCATCGCAAAGTTCTGCGCAAAGTCGCGCTGGCGCACCCGGTTGACATCCACACCAAAGGCCAGTTTGCTTTGCCAGGGGCGGTAAAGCCACTCGCCACCCACGCCGGCATACATGTCTTCGAGCATGCCGCCATACAGGCTGGCGTAGTGGCCGCCGCCCAGATCTTGCACATGGGTCAGCTGCAAGATGGGCATGGTCACGCGCGAGGTGGTGACGAACTCACGCGTGTAGGTGCGCACCCTTGGCAAATCGCTGGGGGCGTCGTATTTGAAGGCGTCGTAGTTGTCCAGCAAGCGGGCGTTGAAGTTGGCCCTGAGCCAGGTGTTGGGCGTGTAATGCTGTTCCAAATTGGCCTGCAGGCCCAGCTCGTAGAGCACAAAGCCATCGGGTCCGCCCAGGCTCTGGCTGTAGCTCGGGCCCCACTCGGCCTGGATGCCATGGTCTAACGGCTTTTGGTAGACCGGGGCTTCGCGCGTGGCGTTGATGGCGGCCGTGCCCTTGTACAACTGCTGCGCGTTGAGCTTGAGCGCAGGCGGCTGTGCCTGCGTTTGCTGGGCCACCCATTCGGAGCGGTTGATGTCCAGCGCAGACAGCGCCACTCCGTGCTGCTGCAGCTGCAACACAAAGTGCTTAACAGTCAGCGGCGCTTGGTTGTGCAAAACCGCCAGTGCGCGCTGCACGCGCTCTTGCATAAAGACCGCGGCATCGGTCTCAACGCGCAGGCTCAGGGTGCTGAACTGCTGGTCGATCTCCAGCACCTTCCAGTCGGTGTGCTTTTCCAGCGTCTGCGCCATCGTGGCCCAGGCCTGCGGTTCGGCTGCCGCAATAGGGGCCAGGGGCGTTGCCTGCACGCGCGGCAGGGCCGGGTCCAGCAGCTTGGGCGCATCGAGCTTGTCCAGGGCCGCATGCAGGGTCAGGCCAAAGGCCAGGCGGTTGCCCCGCTCCCAGGAGGCACTCAGGTCCACATAGGGCGAGTAGCGGTACACCGCGCCAAAGTTAAAGGGACTGCTGGCCGGCAAGATGGCGCCAAAGGGCTCGTGGCCATAGTCGTTGCCATCGAGCTCGGCCTTCAAAATCAGGTTCTTGTAGGGCGAGTGCCACTGCACGCCGCCAAAGACCGCGGCATTGCCGCGAAACATGCCATTGCCGCTGATGGTGCCGCCCTGGCCAAAATCTGCCGCGGGCCGCGTCCTGTAACTCTCGCCCAAAAAGGCCAGGGGCGCGCTGACGTTGCCACGCCCCGCCATATAGCCCCAGCCCAGGCCGGCACTGGCATCCCAGTTGCCCCAGCGCTTGTTGGCCACTAGGTACTCGCTGGAGAACAGGCCGGTGCCGCCAATGTCGCGCAGGCCCAGCGCAAGCTCGGGCGTGAGGGCATCTTCTTGCAACAGCCGCAGCTTCAGGTCTATGGACTTGTCCTTGTAGCTTTGCCCACCGGCAATTTCGGGGCCATAGAGCTGGTTGGCAATATCGGTATAGCGAAAGCCCAGCTCCAGCCAGTCCACTGGCTGCAGCATCACGTTCAAGCGGGTGTAGGGAGACACCGCGGTGATGTTGGTGCGGATGGCGCCGGGGCGCTCCATGCGCGCCGTGGGTGTTTGCAGCAGCCCGATTTCGCCCCAGTCGCTGGCGCTCAGCTCCCGGTCGCGCATGGGTCCGCTCTGGGGCATGTCCGCAGCAGGGCTTAGGTCCTGCAGGGTCAAGCCCTGCGCCTGCTGTTGCAGCAGCAACTCGGGCGGCAACTGGGTCGCCAAAAAGCGCGCCAGGTTGCCGGAGCTGGCGTGGGTCACTCCGCTGGAGCGCGAGGGTGCCCAGAGCCAGGCGCCGGGTGCCGGCTCGTCTTGCGCTTGCGCGTTCCAGGGCGCCACACCATAGCTGGCCACGCGCCCATCGGGCTGTGCCATCCAGACCCAATCGGCCGCATCGCCATGGGCCAAAGTCTGGGCCTCACCCGCGCAGGCCCGCAGGTAGTCCCTGGCAAAAAAGCCAGCGCGGTGCGGCAGCAGGCACATTTTTCCCCGCTCATCGAGCACCGCCACCTGGGTCGGGCGCGCCAGCAAGACAAGGGACTGGCCGTTGCCCAGCACCGGGTCATCCTGCGGCGAGGCTTGCAACCAGCGCGCATCCGCGTGGGCCAGCGCCAGCCGTCCGGTGACAGGCAAGCCCGCCACCCATTGCGTCATGGCCGGCCAAGGAGCCAGGTTCTGCAGCACGGCAGAGCGCAGTTGCTCCTGCGGGCCACGCTCGGCATTCACGCGCCAATGCAAGGCGCTGAAGTCGGAGCCGGCATTGCTGTTACGCAGCAGCCAGTCGCTCAGGCGCTCGCCGGGTATGACGGGGGCTTGTGCCAGCGGTAACGGTGCCTGGGCCAGCGCCCCAAGGGCAGTGCCCGACACCAACAGGGCCACGCTTCTCAGCATCGGCAAACAGGAGCGCTTCATGGGGCCTCTTCCAACAGCGGCCAACGCTGCAACTTCAAACAAAAATCGGGGGCCAGGCATTGCTGGGAATACACCACCATGTGCTCCCCCAGGTGCTTGCCCCAGGCAAACCAGGCATCTGGCAAAGCCGCGTCGCCCGTGCCAGCTGCCGCAGACTCGCGGTACCACTGGTAGGTCGTGGCCTTGGCGCTTGGCAGGGCGTCGGGTAAGGCAATGGGCGGCAGCCCCTGCCAGGCAACGAGTTGCATCTGCTCGCGGATGCCAAAGTGGTAACCCGGCATGGCGTCGCGCTGGCGCACAAAGCCACTGCCCTGCGCGGTCACATGGCCCCAGGCCGGTGGCGCGGGCGCCCAGGTGACGGCCTTCCAGTCATGCAAAGATCCGGTGGCACCCAGCACCCTGCCGTTTTGCAAACGCAGGGTCTCCCGCGTGCCCGAATACCAGACCTCAATCGGGCCCTGCGGGTGTGCATCCACATAGCCCAACACCATCAGGCCCGACGCAAACCCTTCTACCTCCACACGCAGGTAGCGAAAGCGCGGGTCGGGCCGCTCCGCAATGGCGGTCTTGCTGACCCCGGTGCCACCGGTGGCAAACACCACCTGAATGGAGTCCACCACGGCAGACCCTTTGCTGGCGCAGCCGGCCAGCGCAGCCAGCAGGGCCACGAGAAGAGAAAGTAAACGCAAGAATCAGCCCGCCTGAAAAAACAACCGCACAAAAAAGAACGGCGCCCCAAGGGCGCCGTTCTCAAAGCACAAAGATTACTTTGTACCGGTGGTACCGGTGGTACCGGTGGTCGACTTGCTCGAAGCAGCAGTCACGCCAACGGCCACAGCGGCGAAGCCGATCAGGCCGACGGACATACCACCCACAGCAGCGCCGGCAGCGGCACCAGCACCAGCAGCAGTGCCTGTACCGGCAGCAGCAGCGCCAGTTTCAGTTTGGGCGAAAGCCGGTTGAGCCAACAGGGCTGCAGCGGCGAGGATAGACATAGAGATGAATTTGATAGACATGGGGAACCCTGGTTGGTGAAATTGAGACATTAGGATAGCAGGAACTTGTGACGTTTGACCGAACTGGGCCTTTTTACAACGGTTTAAGTGGCGAACGCTACCTAGAAATGGGTAGTGGAGACGTCTGCGCAGCGCCATCGTCGAGACGTCGTCCAAGTGCCGGAATGCCGGTGCAATCTTTTCGATTTCGACTTGCGTAAAGCCGAAGCCTTCGAAATAACTGACTGGAAAATTTTGCCATTCGGCTTGTGCTGTGGATTGGTTGACTTGATGCTGCTTGCTTGCGCATTGATGACGCCGGGAGTTGAGTTGTGGACGCTTGATAGCCGACTGTCCGCCTTGGCAGAGCGCTTTAGCGCAGCAGCAAGCACCACAAGTCCAACCTGCCCCGAACAAGTCCAGGCAACCATGTTTATCCACTTCCCGGTAGGTCAGCTTGCTGCCCTCGATACGGGTGGACGAGCCAATGCTTTCAAGCTTTGCAAGCAATGCAGTGGATGTAATACCCGCAACGAGAGCAACTTTCCATGCTGGTTGGGTAGTTCAAGCAGCACCGCCATTTTGTTGATTGCGGCGTTACCCAATCCGGTAAACCAATCTGGCTGGGTCTTGTGCAACCCCATGGCAGACCAGATAAAAGTCGTCTCTGGTAAAGGCCTGGATGCCAGCGTCTTTGACGATCTGGCTCAGGCGTTTGATGCCTACAGTGATGGCCAATGGATCACGACACCCTGAATATCAGCAGGCATAAACCCAAACGATTTACGCACATCAATGACGGGTGAATTGCGTGAAGAAGCTGACACGCGCATCGCCTGCGCCTTGACCCGGGCAGGCGACAAGCCGCCAGCTTTTGCGGCTTTGTTCAGCGCTTGCGAGCGTGGTTTGGCTGCGGTCGTTTTCATAGGTTGGAGTGTAGTCCGGCGGTGCCAGGAAAAATTCAAAGTACCCCACCCCTCAGCACACAGTCCTCAGCACTCAGCACTCCTTCTTGGTACCTGATCCACACCAAACCGCGCCAAGAATCACCCCTATAAAAAGGCCAAAGATAATCAGAGCGACCTTTGCAGCCATTGTGTCCTCAATGCAAAGCCGCCAGCGCAGCTTCCGGGGCTTTGTCCAGAACCTTCAAAAGCGCCTTTGCCGCACCCGTAGGGCAGCGTTTCCCCTGCTCCCAGTTACGGATAGTGTCCAATGAGACATCAATGCGATTGGCAAATTCTGTTTGACTAAAGCCAAGCCGCCTGCGGACACGGCGCGCAAACTTAGCCGAATCCAGCACTGCCTCGGCTTCGTCGGACATCTTTTGCCGAGCGACGTCCGCCTCGTTGGTTGAATCGACCCGATCAACATCGATACGGCCGATCGCCATGAAAGCCGGATTATTTGGGTCAATTGTCATGTGAACGGTTTTCATATTGTTTCACCTCACGTTGATTAGCCTTGCGTGCTGAAATGATGCGCATCGAATCAGTCCGCAGCGTGTAGACAATGACATATATCCGACCATCAATGCGGCCAGTAAGCTGATAGCGTTCTTCGCCGTAGCTATATCGCGTGTCTTCCTGTACAAGACGATCCTGATCGAAAAAAGCGCGCGCAGAATAAGCGAAGTCGAAACCTCAATCCTTAAAACACGCATCGCTCTTGGCTTCATCCCACTCGAACTTCATGGCGCAAGTGTAGTTCATTGGACTACTACAGACAACTGCATCCGGACATAACATCGCAAAACCTGTGACACCAGTTCAAACCCGAATGCCAAACATGAACCACCATCTGTATATTTTTCCACTTGGCTTTGGGACGAAAACATGCCTTCATTGAGTACCACCAACTCATTCGGAAGGAAACCCGTGGACACAAACCCCCTGTGTCAGACTAGTTGTCGCCTCTAATGAATTCACTCTTAGAGACTCAACCAAAAATGAAATCAGAATTTTCAGAAGAATTTATCGAACAAGCGCTGGTCAAGCTGCTCAACCGTGGATCCCGTTCGGTCAATGCC
>CAISLN010000116.1 GCA_903886275.1 uncultured beta proteobacterium
GATCTTGAATGCAGATAAAAGTTCAGCAACAGTAATTAATTGTATAAGAAAGATGTATTTATTCATCTCCATCACCCCAAGAGTGATTGGTGCTTGCCATTTATAAAAACACCGCGCTGCGCGAGGTAGCCGCCACCTTCTCTGCGCGAGGTGGTCATGCCGGGAATGACACTGCGGGCGGGTTGCAGGCTCCGGTCAAACGTCATGGGCATGTCGGAATCGATCCACATTGGTTGTTCTCACTGGCTATTCAATCCGCTTGGGAGGCGGGGGCGGGTTGGGTGGATTGGGCGGCTGCTCCAGCTCGCCATCCACTTCTGGCGGGGGTTCGGTGGCGTTGGGAGGGATGGGATACCCTGGCGCATCGGTTCCCACGGACGACACGATGACACGCACGCGGTCCTTTGTGAAGAAGTGGACATGCAGCGTGCTGGGCTGGTCGTAATAGGGGATGGTGGTGTAACGCTCTACGGTATAGATGCCATCAGACCAACCTGGTGTCCAACGCACCAGCACTTTCATATGCGGTTGCCACTTGGTTGGTAGTTGGTAGCCTAGGTAGAGCACGCCGCCGCAACCTAGGCCCGCCGCGCCCACAAACTTCTTGGTGATCTGCCCATACCAGACTTCTTCGACCGCATAGCTTCCAATCGAGTTGGTCGCCATTCTGTCGTGTTCGTAGCAGTCCATATCGACGGTGGTGGTGGGGACGCGACGGGATATCGCTTCATCAACAGCAATCTTTGCTCGTGCACGCGACTCCAGCTCTTCCTTGCTTGGCGGATCAATAGGCTCTTTTGGTGTGCACGCGGCACACAGAAACAACGCCGATCCAATTGCAGCAACGGTAATGAATGGGATACGAAAGATGTATTTCTTCATCTCCATCACCCCAAGAGTGATTGGTGCTTGCCATTTATAAAAACACCGCGCTGCGCGAGGTAGCCGCCACCTTCTCTGCGCGAGGTGGTCATGCCGGGAATGACTACTTGCTCTAAAGCACCCCGGTCTTGCAGCAGCATGGGTACATCCGCATCGGTCAAGGTCGGGATCACGGTTCTATTGAGCTTGCTGCTGCTGAGGTATTTGGCCTCAGCAGGGGTATACGCCTGTTCCCTTGCATAAACCTCGCTGGGCATATTTCGGGATCGGGCTTCAAGCCGTTTATTGATGATGTCGCGATATTTTGTATCCCCCGCCACCTCCACGCGGTCCCAGTAGCCCCGTTCAATCCGGGTCTCCAGCGCATTGAGCTTCTTGCCGGCCTGGTGCTTGGCTACCACGTCCTCTATTTTTTCGGCCTTCTCCGCGTCGCTGGAAAATCCCAAAAAGTAAAAGCCCGCCAGCGAGTCGTTTACATAGCGGTGCAAGAGATCAAAGTCCCCAATGCCCACCACGCACTCTGGGCGCTTGTGGTAATGGGCGTCCAATTGCTGGTAGGCCCAAAATATCCAGGGCGGGTCCCAATCGGTCATGGGGTCGGTGCTTCCACCCCTGCTGTTGCGTGAGGCCAGCGTGGCGATGAGCTTGCTGGCCTTGGGCTTGAGGCGCTCGTATCGCGCCTGTTGGTCCGCGTCGTACACCAGCCACTCTTTTTTCCCAGGCCCCAGGTGGAGCGCCATCACGGCATGGTCGGCGGTGCTGCCCGCGCGAAAAAAGCGGTCAGGCATAGAGGCACCCCACGCGTTTCGGCCGCGTTGAGAGGTGGCAGTAGGTGGAAATTTTTCATTCACGAAGTGCGTTACCTCTGCCACCGACTCTGCTCGAAATCACTGTTTTCGCCGTAAATCCCGCACAAGGTCACAAGCGCGTTGTCCAAGATGTTTTCCCTCTGCGCATAGTCAAAGTGACTGGAGGCCATTTCTTGCAGTGATCGCAGCGACCACTCTTTCACCCCCGCAATATCGTCATCGCAGAGCTGCCCTTTTACGCGCGTGCCTTGTGTCACTTGGGCGAGAAACATGAACAGGCTTTGAATCACAAGACTATGCTCAATAACCAAGTCGGTATCCGCAATGGTGCCAACGTAGTACCTTTCTGGCATGAATTGATTGAGTTGTCGTCCGGAGCTAAACCCTTCGGGTTGAATGCTTAGCGCGTGTTCCAAAAGCTCTTCGCAATCTACCATTGCCGCCTTCATGTAAACCTCTTCTTCGGGATGCGTGCAATGGCTGTAATCCGCGCCATGCACAGCTTCATGCATGCCACGCATCAAACCACGCATCGTGCGTTCATCAATGGCTTCGGGTTGCTGCGTCAGCAGGTTGATGAACCCTGCCAAGGTGAAAGCGACAAACATCAATTGCAAATCCTTGGGGCTGCGCTCAATAGAAACCATGTCTTGCATATTCATAAAATATATTTTCCTCTCTACGCCGTCTAGGCTTCAGGTACCTCAATCCACACATCCCCGCGCATGGGCGTATTGGCAAAGCCCAAATAGCGCCAGCTGATCTGCTCTGACTTGAGCCCCAGCATGCGTTGCTCTGGCGTGGTGGGATATGGCTGGCCCTGTTCCACATAGGCCTGGTTGAACCACGGGGGCTGGCACGCAGCGCTTTGCGGGTGGCGGGCTTCGATGAAGTAGGCCCATATGCCGGTGACGGGGCAGGCGCTGGCGCCAGAGTACCGACTGTCGTCTGCCTGGGCCAGTGCCACCACCTGGAGCGCCACACCTCTGCGCACCACCGGGTGTACGGCTGCGCTGGGTATCGGTATGGCCGCTCCCAGATAGTCCCACTGCGTGCCATCAATCTGGGCTCTGTCGAGTGGCGCCCATAGGTCGCGCTCAGGGCCGTTGGTATGCAGGGCGGCAAAGCTTTCAAACGCTTCCCCACGCTCGTACAGGCGTGCTGGCTTGGCGTTGATTTGCCGACCCTTGCGTATGCCCGTGTCGGTGTTGCTGTTGCTCACCGGCACCCGGGGTTTCCAATAGCCATCTTGGTCGGCGCGCTGTTGCCAATGGCCCAGGCTGTACAAAGCGGTGCTGCGCAGCGTGGTGCCTGCGGGCACATGCTCGGGGCCTTGCAAGGAGGTATTGGGATGCGGGGGTGGCGGGCCGGGTGTGGGCACTATGGCCTTGGCGGCGTCGATGAGGTGGCGTTTGTTGCCGTCCCATACCGGAAGTTTGGCCGGCGGCAGGGGGACCACTTTGTCCAGGTTGGGAAAACGCAGGTCGGGGTTTTGCCAGAGGGCTTCGCCTAAGACAGAGTAGCGTTCGGCGCGGATTCTATCGACGCCTTGTGAAGCTATGCCATCACCACTTCGAAAACTGGAAGCGAGATAGCCAGCGCAATCTTGGCTACCAAATTTCACGCCATCATGCAGTATGCGCAACGCTTTTGCATACTGCTTGTCAATGACATTCAACGTTACCCCTAGTTCGAATGCACCCTTGCCATTGCCCTGCCCATATGAGCACTCCAGCATCTGCAAGCCAATTTTTCGATTATTCCAATGATCAGCGCCATCGCGATTCGCATCCAATGCCTCACCCAAAAACGCTTGTGCGCTAGCGCTACCCATGTCTGCAGCCAATTCCCATAGCGCATAGGCACGGCTGTTGTCCTTGCTGCCATCGCTCAAGATGCGCTCGTGGTAAAAGCTGCCCAGCATGTCAAAGGCTGCTGGAATGCCGAGCTGCATGGCGTGCTCCACGATGGCAATGGCCTGCCCAGGGTTTGCTGCCACGGCATAGGGGCCTTCGCCTTTGCCAAAGGCATACACACCGGCCAGGTTCAGCAAGGCCTTCCAGTGGTTGAGCCGTGCGGCCTTGGTCCATAGCTCTACCGCCTTGAGGTGCTTGCGTTCCTCGGGGCGCAGGTCTTCGCTGCTGGCGGCCATACCCTCTTGGAACAGGAGCTCGGCCTCGGGTGTGATGGGTGGCACTTTGGCGGCCTCTTGCACGCAGGTGAAGCTGGTGCGGTGCGGCTCAAAGGCTTTGACGTTGATATTGCGAGGCAGCACACCACCGTTTTGCTTGGGGTCCAACCGGGTCAACGGGGATTGGGCTGTGAAGGGTTCCATGGGTTTGCTACAGGCTTGAAGGGTGAAGAGGGCGACGACTAAAAGGATGAGTACGCGGCGCATGGGGCTAACCGTGACGGAAAGTTACTTGGCGCTTGTCGCTAAAGGGGATTACAAAGCCGGTGATGAGTCCCTCGCCTGAACTCACTAGTTTGCTGTTGTCCTTCATCAACTTCATCCAGTTCTCAAACGTCTCGCGCAGCTCAACCTGCGTAGCCTTTCCCCCCACGCAGTCCTTGCTCCGCGTGTGCTGTTGCCAAACCATCTCCCGCAGCTTCTTCGCCTCGCCGTGGTCCGCCACAGCGACGTTGATTTCGCTGTCGGCCGCCATGCTGCGCACGTTGAGGTTGGCACTGCCCAGCGTGAAGAAATCGTCGTCCACAATCATCAGCTTGCTGTGGATATAGATCTGGCGGAAGTTCACGTCCACCTGCTGCACATCGTCCTTGGGGTTTGGTTTGACCTTGATTTTCTCCGGCCCCTTGTTCTGGCTGATCAGGCGCGCCATCAGCACTTTCAAGCGCAGGTCTTTGAGCTCGCCGGTCTTGGGGTCACGCACCGGCGCTTGCACTGCCGCACTGCTGAGGATGGCGGCACTCGGAGGCATGGGGATGGCTGCGTTCGCCTTGAGGGCCTTGGGCAGTTTGTCCCAGTCTTGCTGCTCTTTTGCCTGCTGCTGTAGTTTGGCTTTGACCAGTTCCCCTTGCGTCATGCTGTCGGCTACGCCCAGACTTTTCACCATATCAAAGGTGCGCGGCACCATGCCGTCGTCCTCGGGCCAGGGCAGCACGCAAAACATGTGCAGGGTGTTGCAGTTGCTGACATCACCGCCACAGGTTTGGTAGTGCGCCACTTGCGCTTGGCGCTTGGCTTTGAGGTGGCGCACCCAGCTTTCATAGAAGAAGTATTGGTTTTCGATATAGAGGTAGTCGCTGGCAAATTCCACAGCCTGCCAGTAGATGTTTTTGATGGTCTTGTCGTTCTCTTGGGGCTGGGTGCGCACCACTTGCACTTGGCTGCCGGGCTGGGCCACCTCCTTAAGGCGTGCGGGTAGAGTGTCGCCGTCGATGGTCTTGTCAGTGGCTCTGCCGCCAGCGCGCTTCCAGGCGGTCTTGAAGTTCTGCTGCACGCTGCGCAAGGCAGGCCCGCGCAGGCGGCACACATAGTCGTGTAAGGGGTCTCGGCTGATGGCTGTGCCTTTGCCCAGCAAGCTGGCAGTGAAGGACTTGCAGCCCCAGTCCACTTCGCGCAGCGGATCGTGAAACAGGTGCTCGTTGGTGTCCCAATAATCGGTCAGGCTGTTGAGTCCCATCACGTAGCCAATAGCCTTGGCGCCGCCCTCATACCCATAGTCGATGAGTATGGTTTTTTGGTGGTGGGTGGCGTGGTCTTCTATTAGGGTTTTTTCGCTGGCCTGGTTGATGTAGTCGCCGTCTGTGGTGCTCAAGGGATCTTCGGTGCTGTCGGCGCGGTTGAGGCTGGCGCGCACTTGCTCGGCGGTGCTGCCCGCGCGAAAGCAAACTTCAAGCGGGTAGTTTTTGCGTGCAGGCAGCAAGGTGTTGTTGGGGATCAAGGCGTTATGCCACCATTGAGCGCAGTAATCTTGGCGCAGGTCTTCGGGTGTTTTGTGGTTGCTATTCCAGCGTAACTCCGTAACGGTTCCGCCTCTTTGGTCACCGGTGTAGCCAGGCATATTGTTTTGCTTGTAGCCGGCTATGGCGTCGCCCTTCCAGATCAGCAGGCGCACCTGCACGCCCCGCTTTGCGGCGCCATCCAGTAGCGCGCCGTAGGTGCTGTCTTTGCCACGGGGCCAAACGGTGCCGCTGCGCACCAGTTCCATGCCCGGATCAAAACCCCAGGCGATGATGTCAATGCTGTTCTTTGCCGCGCCAATGTCAGCGGCAATGCGCTTAAAAGCCTCGTCGCCGCCCATCAACACTTCGAGCGCGTTGTTGCCTGTGATGGGATGGGTCTTGTCGTCCTTCTCGGCCAGCATCTGAAGGGTGGCCGTGGACTGGCGCCCAATCTCATCAAAAAAGAAGAATTCGTCGCGGTTGGTCTTTGGGTCACCCATGTTTGTGCTCCGGCATATGCGTTGAGTTAAAAAATGCAGGTTGAGAAAGTTCTTGCCTCAACTGCTCAGTCCATAGTCGTCACCCCGGCTTTGCGCATCCTGGGCCGCGCGGTAGCCTTGGTGACCCAGTTTGTGCTCCGAACTGGCGCGGACGTCCTGACTGGCTTTGAAGCGCAAGGTGTTGCCGTTGTAGAGCTTGACCGTGTATTCGGGCGTGCCCTCCACATGCTTTGTTATCAGCACTTGGCCCGCATCGTTGGTAATGCCCTTCTCGATCAAGAGGCCTCCCTTGTAGAGTTCATAGCTTTGGTTGGCAACGGCTTTGCTCGACAGCGCGTGGGTGCGCAGGTTCAGCAGCATGGTTCCAGGTCCCAACTCGCCAGTAATCACGGGTATGGGGGCCACCGGCCTGCTCTTGGGCCCATCCATCGCGATGGAGGCGGCGTTCATGTCCCATACGCCTGCGGTGCCATGCGTGAGGTTGGCGTTCAGGATGCTGAAGCTGCCCCCACCGTTGATGCTGAGTTCTTCTTCGGCGCTCAGGGTGATGTTCTCGGCGGTCTCGGTGATGCTGATCTTGGACAGGATGTGGATGCCTTTGTCCAGAGCGTTGACTTCGATACGTCCACCCCAGGACATCAGCTTGATACCGGTTTGGTACGCAAAGATGCGCACAGCCTCCTTGGCGCTGACCAGAAAACTTTTGGCGCTGCTGATGCTGGTGTGCCCGCCGCTGGTGATGGCGTGGTGGCGCCCGCTGTGCTGGTGGGTGCTGCCAGAAGTGGTGGAGGCAATGCCGGCCGGGCTGGCCATGACGATGTGCGGCTCTGCGAGTTCGGGGAACTTGCCAGCCTCAGCGGCTGGGCCCTTGACGGCGTCGTTCTGTTTTTGGAGGTCCTTGGCCACATCGCCCTGGTCGGTGGCGTCCTGCGCCAGATGCTGTGTGGCCACATCGCCCAGACTTGCATGCTGGTCCTGCGCTTGACTCAAGCGGGCCGTGGTTTCGCCCATGTCTTTGGCGTGGGCCTGGGCGTTGGGTCTGCCCTCGGTGCTGATCAACAAACCGTCCTTGGCACGCAGCACGCCGTGGCCGTCGGTGCGCAGCTCGAAGCCTTCGCCACGCGCATCCTTGCGACCAGCGTTGTCTTCGATTCTTGTGATGTGGCCCAGCGAGAGTTGGCTGTGTTGGTGGTCGCTCTTGAGCTGGGCCTGGATCTTTTGCTCGGTGTCGTCCAGCACCAAATGGTTGCTGCGCCCGGCTGCGCTGTTGCCGCCACCGGGCACCAGTTCACGGCTTCTGAAGCCCGACAAGGCCTGTTGATCGGGCAGGCTCCAGGGCGGCTGGTTCAGTGCGTTGAACATGCGGCCCTTCACAAAGGGCAGGTCCGGGTCGCCGCCCAAAAAGTCCACCAACACCTCTTCGCCAATGCGCGGCAGGTGCATGGCGCCGAGCTGGTTACCGGCCCAGGCGCTAGAGACGCGCACCCAGCAAGAGCTGTTCTGGTTGTTTTGGCCGTAGCGGTCCCAGGGAAACTGCAGCTTGATGCGGCCCAAGGCGTCTGTGTAAATATTGCTCTCGGCCGTGTCGGCGCCGGGGCCTACGACCAATGCAGTCTCAGGCCCGCCGGTCTTGGGCTTGCGCTGTGTGGCGACCGGGCGCAGCGCCTCGGAAGTGGGTTGCACCATAAAGCTCACCTCAACGCGCCATTGCCCGCTGAATCGCTGCACATCCGACAAAGCCCCAACAGCATTGCCCATTCCGCCTGCAGAAAGGGCAGTGGCGGAGCCC
>CAISLN010000117.1 GCA_903886275.1 uncultured beta proteobacterium
CCCACCGATTCGGCCGCACCAAAGCGCTGCAGACCGTAAAAATATTGCAGGCCCATCACAAAGCCCACGAACACACCCGACACGGCAATGATGGCCAGCGAGTAATTGCCCATGAAGTGGATCTGGTCGCGCAGCAGCGTCGGACGCCTGAGCGTGGCACCGATGGAGGCCAGCAAACGCAAAAACAGGCGTGCGCCAAAGCCCATATCGGCGAGCTTGCTGCGCACGGCAAAACCCACATCGGACGGCTTGTACCAAGTCACTGTGAAACCTCCGTGCTGCGCACTGTGGTGGTCATTGGTTTGCTCCGACAGAAAAATCGGCATCCACGCTGGCAGCGGGATAGTGGAATCGCACCGGGCCCTCGGGCAACGCATTGACAAACTGGTGCACCAACGGGTTGTCGCTGTGGCGCACCTCATCGGGCGTTCCCTGGGCCGCGATCTTGCCGTTGGCAATGATGATGACCTTGTCGGCGATGTGAAAGGTTTCCTCCAGATCGTGGGACACCACCAGGCTGGTCAGCCCCATCGCATCGTTCAACTGGCGGATCAGCCTTGCCGCAGTGCCCAGCGAAATCGGGTCCAGACCGGCAAAGGGCTCGTCATACATCACCAGTTCGGGGTCCAGCGCAATGGCGCGGGCCAGGGCTACGCGCCTGGCCATACCGCCCGAAACCTCGGAGGGCATCAGGTCACGCGCACCGCGCAGGCCCACGGCGTTGAGCTTCATCAGCACCACATCGCGCACCATGTCTTCGGTCAGATCGGTGTGCTCACGCAGCGGGAAGGCTACGTTGTCAAACACCGTCAAATCGGTAAACAGGGCGCCAAACTGGAACAGCATACCCATGCGCCTGCGCGCCAAGTACAACGCGTCGCGGTCCATACCACCCACATCCAGCACCTCACCCGAAGCCTTCAAGCCATGCAACATGACCTTGCCCTGCTGCGCCTTGAACTGGCCGCCAATCAGGCGCATGACGGTGGTCTTGCCGCCACCCGAGGCGCCCATCAGCGCCGTCACCTTTCCGCGCGGAATGGTGAAGCAGACATCATCCAGAATGACGCGCTCACCGTAAGCGAAGCGCACATGCTGGAATTCAACGAGAGAAGGGGAGGATGGAGGTGCCATAAAAAAACAAAAGCCAGCATGAATCTGGCTTTTCGATCATAAGGGATAACGCTTACTGCAAAATTGACCCCAGAAGCGCAGCGGATTTTTCCGTGGGTAAAACACGTTGCGTGTTTGGGCGTATCCGCAACAAGTCTTCAGGTGCAAAGAAGCAGATGGGGGACTGCCTTATAGTCACGGGCGAGCCAAACCGTGACCCGAATCCACGTAGCATCGCACCCACAGACCGCCGCAGCGCGCACTTGATCTCACAAGCCCCGCAGGAACTATCCCTTGAAAATTACTTTCATCATGCCGGCAGATGATCTGTCTGGCGGGAACCGAGTGGTTGCCACCTATGCGAAGGCATTGCACGCTCGCGGTCACGATGTACTGGTCATCAACAAGGCACCCCCGCGCCCCACTCTTTGGGACTGTGTGCGTGCATTGCGCCATGGTCGCTGGGCGCTTTTCAAAAAACCGGCTACGACCCCCATGGGCCATGTCGCCCATTCGGGCGTGAAGCAATGTATTTTGGAGCAGCCTGGGCCGATGCGACCAGAAGACCTGCCCGACGCCGATATCCTGATTGCCACTTGGTGGGAGACCTCTGTCTGGATGCAGTCCATGCCGCCTAGCAAGGGCGCCAAGGTGCACCTGATTCAAGACTATGAAGTCTGGTGGACCGAAGAAGATGTGAGCGAGCGTGTGCATGCGGCCCTGCGTGGGAACAACTGCAAGATTGCCATTTCCAACGAACTCAAACGCACATTGAACGAGAAGCTTGGCGATTTGGATGTGGTCGTGATCCCCAATGCGGTCGATCTACAGCAATTCGATGCGCCCCAACGTGGGCGCAACCCACTGCCCACCGTGGGTTTCATGTATTCCAATTCGCAACGCAAGGCGGCCGATATTTATTACCAGGCCTGCCAACTGGCGCTGCGCGACCTGCCCACACTCCAGGTCATCTCGTTTGGCGGCGACCTGCCCAGCCCCGAGCTACCGCTGCCTGCCGATACAAGCTACGTCCATCGCCCTGCGCAAAACCAAATCGCGTCCATTTACGCCAGCTGCGATGTATGGCTTTTCGGCTCACGCATAGACAGCTTTGGCTTGCCGATTCTCGAATCGATGGCCTGCAGGACACCGGTGATTGGTGTACCAGTGGGCGCAGCCACCGAGTTGCTGACCGATGGCGTGGGCGTGTTGGTCGCTCCAGAATCGCCCAGCGACATGGCCCAAGCCATGGTCGCGTTTTTCCGGCAGTCCCCGGCCCAGTGGCAGACCATGTCGCAACTGGCCTACGACCGGGCCCATAGCTACACCTGGGACGATGCAACCGACCGACTGGTGCAGGTGCTCACCGCCTGCGTGGCGCAGCAGTCAGCGGGCCCCCTCCAAGAATGAACCCGCCGTAACGCTGTCTATCGGGGCAGCACGCTGCTGCCCATCAGGAACTCGTCTACCGCGCGTGCGGCCTGACGGCCTTCGCGAATGGCCCACACCACCAGCGATTGACCACGGCGCATGTCGCCAGCGGCAAACACCTTGGGCACATTGGTGGCATAGCAGCCAGCCGCGTCTGTCGTGGCCTTGGCATTGCCACGGGCATCCTTGTCCACGCCAAAGGCTTCGAGCACGGTGGCCACCGGATTGACAAAACCCATGGCCAGCAAGACCAAATCGGCCTTGAGGATTTTTTCGGAGCCAGCCACTTCGATCAGCTTGCCGTCTTTCCATTCCACCTGCACCGTCTTCAGACCGGTGACCTTGCCTTTTTCGCCGATGAATTCCTTGGTGGAAATGGCAAACACGCGCTCGCAGCCTTCATCATGGCTGGAACTGGTGCGCAATTTCAGTGGCCAGTAGGGCCAGGTCATGGGGCGGTTTTCTTCTGCCGGTGGCTGGGGCATGACCTCAAATTGGGTGACGCTTGCCGCGCCATGGCGGTTGCTGGTGCCCACGCAGTCGCTTCCGGTGTCGCCGCCACCGATGACGATGACATGTTTGCCCTCGGCGCGCAGTTGGCCCTTGAGTTTGTCGCCTGCATTGACCTTGTTTTGTTGGGGCAGGAATTCCATCGCGAAATGGATGCCTTCGAGCTCACGGCCGGGAACCGGCAGATCGCGCGACTGCTCGGAGCCACCGGTCAAAATCACCGCGTCAAATTCGCTTTTCAGTGCTTCAGCAGAGATGGTTTCCTTGGCCCAGTTGGTGACCTTGGTGCCTTTGGGCATTTCGCCGATCAGCACGCCGGTGCGAATCGTCACGCCCTCAGCTTTAAGCTGTTCGGCACGGCGGTCGATATGGCTCTTTTCCATCTTGAAATCGGGAATGCCGTAGCGCAGCAGGCCGCCGATGCGGTCGTTCTTCTCAAACAGGGTCACGTCGTGACCGGCGCGCGCGAGCTGCTGGGAAGCAGCCATGCCGGCCGGGCCAGAGCCGACCACGGCGACCTTTTTGCCGGTCTTGGTTTTAGGCAGTTGAGGCACCACCCAACCCTCATGCCAGGCGCGGTCGATGATGGCGTGCTCGATGGACTTGATGCCCACCGCTTCCTCATTGACGTTCAGGGTGCAGGCGGCCTCGCAGGGTGCGGGGCAGATGCGACCGGTGAACTCCGGAAAGTTGTTGGTGCTGTGCAGCACGTCGATGGCGGCCTTCCAGTCCTTGCGAAACACCAGATCGTTGAAGTCCGGAATGATGTTGTTGACCGGGCAGCCGTTGTTGCAAAACGGTGTGCCACAGTCCATGCAACGCGCGGCCTGCTTGTTGGCCTGTGCATCGTCCAAGCCGATGACAAATTCCTTGTAATTTTTGAGGCGCTCGGCGACCGGCTTATAGCCCTCTTCGATGCGCTCAAACTCCATGAATCCCGTGATCTTTCCCATATCCACTCCTTGGCGGTCCGGCACACCAGCACCGGACCTATAGCTTGTTGAACTGCTGTGACCTTACTTGGCGGCGACGGCTTCTTGCTTGGCAGGCGCTGCGGCGGCCTGCTTGCGCGCATGGATTTCACCCAGGGCACGCTTGTACTCGTTGGGGAATACCTTGACGAACTTCAGACGTGAGGTCTCCCAGTTGTCCAGCAACTCGCGGGCGCGCTTGCTGCCGGTCCAGCGGTTGTGGTCTTCGAGCAGCTTGCGCAACTGGGCTTCATCGCTTTCGCCCTGGTGCCAGACTGCCTTGTCTATTGAGGCAGCCTGCTCAGTCGCAGTCAGCACCTTTTCCATGCTGACCATGGTGGTGTTGCAACGGGTGGCGAACTTGCCGTCTTCGTCAAACACATAGGCAATACCGCCGCTCATGCCGGCCGCAAAATTGCGCCCAGTCTGCCCCAACACGGCCACGGTGCCGCCGGTCATGTATTCGCAACCATGGTCACCGGTGCCTTCGACCACCGCCGTGGCACCCGAGAGGCGCACCGCAAAACGCTCACCTGCCACACCGCTAAAGAAGGCTTCACCGGTGGTGGCGCCGTACATCACGGTGTTTCCCACGATGGTGTTCTTGATGGCTTCACCGCGGAAGTCGATGCTGGGTCGCACCACGATGCGCCCACCCGACAGGCCCTTGCCGGTGTAGTCGTTGGCGTCGCCAATCAGGTACAGCGTGATGCCCTTGCACAGGAAGGCACCAAAGGACTGGCCACCGGTGCCTTCAAGCTGGATGCGGATGGTGTCATCGGGCAGACCTTCGGGGTGCAGCTTGGTCACCGCGCCGGACAGCATGGCGCCGACCGAGCGGTTCACATTGCGCGCCACTTCCATGAACTGCACACGCTCGCCCTTGTCGATGGCTGCACGGCTCTTGGCGATCAGCACATTGTCCAGCGCCTTTTCCAAACCGTGGTCCTGGAACATGGTCTGAAAACGCGGCACATCCGCTGGCACTTGGGGTTGGGCAAACAGGCGGCTGAAGTCCAGGCCGCTGGCCTTCCAATGCGCAATGCCCTTGCGGGTGTCGAGCAGGTCGGAGCGGCCAATCAATTCGTCAAAAGTGCGCAGGCCCAGTTGGGCCATGATCTGGCGCACTTCTTCGGCAATGAAGAAGAAGTAGTTCACCACATGCTCGGGCTTGCCGGAGAACTTCTTGCGCAGCGCAGGGTCTTGCGTGGCCACACCCACGGGGCAGGTGTTGAGGTGGCATTTGCGCATCATGATGCAGCCTTCCACCACCAGCGGAGCGGTGGCAAAGCCGAACTCGTCGGCACCCAAAAGGGCACCGATGACGACGTCGCGGCCGGTCTTCATCTGGCCGTCGGCCTGCACGCGGATACGGCTGCGCAGACGGTTGAGCACCAGGGTCTGCTGGGTTTCGGCCAGACCGATTTCCCAAGGGCTGCCGCAATGCTTGATGGAAGACCAGGGCGAGGCACCGGTGCCGCCGTCATGTCCGGCAATCACCACATGGTCGGCCTTGCACTTGGCCACACCGGCAGCGATGGTGCCGACACCAATTTCGGACACCAGCTTGACGCTGATACCGGAGTGCGGCGCCACATTCTTCAGGTCGTGGATCAGCTGGGCCAAATCTTCGATCGAGTAAATGTCGTGGTGCGGCGGGGGCGAAATCAGGCCCACACCGGGAACCGAGTGGCGCAGACGGCCAATGTACTCAGACACCTTGCCACCTGGCAGTTGTCCGCCCTCGCCCGGCTTGGCGCCTTGTGCCATCTTGATCTGGATCTGGTCGGCGCTGGACAGGTACTCTGCCGTGACACCAAAGCGTCCCGAGGCCACCTGCTTGATGCGTGAACGCAAGCTGTCACCGGCTTGCAGCGGCAGATCGACTTCGACCACGTCATGGCCGATCACGCTCTTGAGCGTGTCGCCCTGCTTGATCGGGATGCCCTTGAGTTCGTTGCGGTAGCGCGCCGGGTCTTCCCCGCCCTCGCCGGTGTTGCTCTTGCCGCCTATGCGGTTCATGGCCACGGCCAGCGTGGCATGGGCCTCGGTGGAAATAGAACCCAGCGACATGGCGCCGGTGGCAAATCGCTTGACGATCTCCTTGGCCGACTCGACCTGGTCCACAGGGATGGCCTTCGCCGGGTCGAGCTTGAACTCGAACAGACCGCGCAGCGTCAGATGGCGCTTGCTCTGGTCGTTGACGATCTGGGCATATTCCTTGTAGGTATTCCAGTTGTTGGAGCGTGTGCTGTGCTGCAGCTTGGCGATCGCGTCGGGCGTCCACATGTGCTCTTCACCACGCACACGCCAGGCGTATTCGCCACCGGCGTCCAGCGCATTGGCCAGCACCGGGTTGTCGCCAAAGGCGGCGTTGTGCATGCGGATGGCCTCTTGGGCAATCTCGAACACGCCAATGCCCTCGACGCGGCTGGGGGTGCCGGTGAAGTACTTGGCCACCGTCACGGTGGACAGGCCGATGGCCTCGAACAGCTGCGCGCCGCAGTAGCTCATATAGGTGCTGACACCCATCTTGGACATGATCTTGGACAGGCCCTTGCCCACCGCCTTGACGTAGTTGTAGATGGCCTTCTCGGCACTCAGGTCGCCCGGCAGATCCTTGGCGATATGGGCCAGGGTTTCCATCGCCAGGTAGGGATGGACGGCCTCGGCACCGTAACCGGCGAGCACGGCGAAATGGTGCACCTCGCGCGCGGTGCCGGTCTCGACCACCAGACCGGCGGTCGTGCGCAGGCCTGCAATCACCAAATGCTGGTGAATGGCAGACAGGGCCAGCAGGGCCGGGATGGCTACCTGGGTGGCAGTGATGTGGCGGTCGCTGATGATCAGGATGTTCTTGCCACCCTTGATGGCGTCAACGGCCTCGGCACACAGCGAGGCCAGCTTGGCCTCCACGCCCTCATGGCCCCAAGCCAGCGGGTAGGTGATGTCCAGCGTGTAGCTGCGAAACTTGCCATGGGTATGGGTTTCGATGTCGCGCAGCTTGGCCATGTCTGCAAAGTCCAGCACCGGCTGGGACACTTCGAGACGCATGGGCGGATTGACCTGGTTGATGTCCAGCAGATTGGGCTTGGGGCCGACAAAGGACACCAGCGACATCACAATGGCTTCGCGGATCGGGTCGATGGGCGGATTGGTCACCTGCGCAAACAACTGCTTGAAGTAGTTGTACAGCGGCTTGTTCTTGTCGGACAGCACGGCCAGCGGGCTGTCATTGCCCATGGAGCCAATCGCCTCTTCGCCAGCGGTGGCCATGGGGGCGATCAGGAACTTCAGGTCTTCCTGGGTGAAGCCAAAGGCCTGCTGGCGGTCCAGCAGCGAGACCTGCTCGGTCACGGGCTGGGCTTGCACGGCACCGTCCGCGACGGCCACATCGTCGAGCTTGATGCGCAGGTTTTCAATCCACTGCTTGTAGGGCTTGCTGTTGGCCAGGTTGGACTTGATTTCTTCGTCATCGACCATGCGGCCCTGTTCCAGATCGATCAGGAACATCTTGCCGGGCTGCAGCCGCCATTTGCGCACGATCTTGTTTTCGGGCACCGGCAGCACGCCGGACTCGGAGCCCATGATCACCAGGTCGTCGTCGGTGATGCAGTAGCGCGAAGGCCGCAGGCCATTGCGGTCCAGCGTGGCACCGATCTGGCGGCCGTCGGTAAACACGATGGAGGCCGGGCCATCCCAGGGCTCCAGCATGGCTGCGTGGTATTCGTAAAAGGCGCGCCGACGCGGGTCCATATGGGCATGCTGTTCCCAGGGCTCGGGGATCATCATCATCACGGCCTGGCTGATGGGGTAGCCCGCCATGGTCAGCAACTCAAGGCAATTGTCGAAGGTGGCGGTATCGCTTTGTCCGGCAAAGCTGATGGGGTAGAGCTTTTGCAGATCCGGGCCCAGCACCGGGGAAGACATCACGCCTTCGCGCGCCTTCATCCAGTTGTAATTGCCCTTGACAGTGTTGATTTCGCCGTTGTGCGCCACATAGCGGTAGGGGTGGGCCAGGGGCCACTCGGGGAAGGTGTTGGTGGAGAAGCGCTGGTGCACCAGCCCTAAGGCCGACACACAACGCTCGTCATTCAGGTCCTTGAAGTACACGCCCACCTGGTCGGCCAGCAACAGGCCCTTGTAGACCACGGTACGGCTGGACATGCTGGGCACGTAATACTCTTTGCTGTGCTTGAGCTTCAAGGCCTGGATATGGGCGCTGGCGGTCTTGCGGATCACATACAGCTTGCGCTCCAGCGCGTCTTGCACGATCACATCGGTGCCGCGGCCAATGAAGACTTGGCGCAGTATGGGTTCTTTCTCGCGCACCGTCGGCGACATGGGCATGTCGCGGTTCACCGGCACATCGCGCCAGCCCAACAGCACCTGCCCCTCGGCCTTGATGGCACGTTCCATCTCCTGCTCGCAGGCCATGCGCGAAGCATGTTCCTTGGGCAAAAAGATCATGCCCACACCGTATTCGCCGGGCGCGGGCAGGGTCACGCCCTGTCCCGCCATTTCTTGGCGATACAGCGCGTCGGGCAACTGGATCAGAATACCGGCGCCGTCGCCCATCAGCTTGTCGGCACCCACGGCACCGCGGTGGTCGAGGTTCTCCAGAATTTTGAGCGCGTTCTTGACGATGGAGTGGCTTTTCTCACCGCGAATATGGGCCACAAAACCGACGCCACAGGCATCGTGTTCTTGTTCAGTGGAATACAGACCGTGGTCGGATAAGTGCTTGATTTCTGCAGCCGTAGTCATGGCGCGCTCCTGAAAATGACAGTGGACGTGAAGCTTAATGCAATGCAACAAAGATGCCAAGGAGAATAAATGGGGTCGGAACCCAATAAAAAAACTAAATTTCAGCTTTTAAATTAAATAGGGACATATCAAATAGGCATGAATACGGGCCGATGGAAGCATAACGGGGCTTAGGAAGGCAGTGCAGAGTGCGAAGGTCTGCCGGGTTGCCCCTTGGTGAGGCGCCGCGGGGTGGATTTTTGCAATTCCTGCACGAACAGGGGGTCGCCCATTGCCCAACCCTTGAGGGTTGCATCGGTCAGGGCTTGGTGCTGCGCACTGCCCATATCCGCCTGCACCCACTCGGCATAGGCGGCTTCGCGCGCAAATGGGGTGTTTCCCAGGCCCCAATACTGTGCGTGGGGCGTTACCAGGGGGTCCACCAGGCGTCCAGTGTAATGCCCGTGACTGGACCAGGCGTAGTCACCAGTGGCTGCGACCAAGCCGGCGCGCACCGGGTTCAGGTCCATATAGGCCATGCAGGGCAGCAAATAGCGCTCGGGTTGCAACACCGTGCAGCGGTAGCGGCCATCCCAAAGGGTCCCCGTTCTGCCCTGGGCATCGTTGAAATAGCGCACATAGCGCCGGCCCAAGGCCTGCAGCATCTGCGGCAAACCGCTAGCCGCCTTGGGTGTCAGCAAGAGGTGAAAGTGGTCGGGCAACAACACATAGCCATGCACCGCTACCTCAAACTTGCGGGAATACTCCAGCAGCAGATCCGCCATGAATTGGTAGTCTGCCGGCCGCAAAAAAATGGCCTGTCCGTTGTGTCCACGTTGAATCACGTGGTGCGGCAGGCCAGAGAAGCTCAGACGGGTAAGGCGTGCCACGTCCGGCACTCCCCCTTACTTGGGCGCTTTGGTGACGCGCACCTTGCTGCCGGTGGTCACGATGATGACGGGGTCGCCAGGCTCCAGCTTTTCGGCGCCCTTGGCTTGGACGATGGCGCGGCGCTCACCGCCCTTGAGTTGCACCAGGATTTCAACGGCTTCGTCACGGGTGGTGAAACGCTCGATGGCGTTACCCGCTGCTGCACCGGCCACACCGGCGAGCACGCCCAGAATCTGGCCCTCGCGCTGCACACCGCTGCCGGCGTAGCCGCCTATGGCACCCACGACACCACCCACTGTGGCGCCAATACCCGACTGGCTGCCATCCACCGTGACGGCGCGCACCGACAGGACCACCGCGTCTTCCACCTTGGCCATGCGCTGGGCATCGCCCCGCTCGACCATATCGGGGCTGCTGGTAGCGCAAGCGCCCAGCACGGCAGCAATGGAAACCACCAAGACCAAACGAATCATTTTTCTCATTTTGAGCTCCAATAAAAACACGAACCTAAACCATAACGTCTGAAGACGGAATTCCGTTGTCTGACAAATTGTCTTTGATGTATGTAAAGCGCGTATCAAGCAGGGCGGAAATACCGAATTCTTGCAGAATTGCCAACAACCGTTGCCCGGAACTGCGTTTGCGCTGCCCAGTAAAGCGCGCCAGTATGAGCTCGTTCTTCATGCTGTGCTCCCAACCCACCAGCTCGGTCACCGTGACCTGGTAGCCGCAGGCCTCCAGGTACAGGCAGCGCAGCACATTGGTGATCTGGCTGCCCATTTCGCGCGTGTGCAGGGGATGGCGCCAGAGCTCGGCCAGGGGCGTGCGGTTCAGCGACAGCACCTTGCCCTGGTTGAGGTGGCGCGCCACCTCCGCCTGGCAGCAAGGCACCAGCACAAAGGCCCTGGCCTTTTTTTCCAAGCCAAAGGCAATCGCATCATCGGTCGCACTGTCACAGGCGTGCAGGGCCGTCACCACATCCACCTGCTCGGGCAAGCGGGAGCTGCTGGCAGATTCGGCCACCGTCAGGTTGATAAAAGACATGCGCGCAAAGTCCAGCTTGGCGGCCAGCGCCGCAGACTTTTCCACCAGCTCGGAGCGCGTCTCGATGCCGTAAATATGCCCCTGTGTACGGTCCTTGAAATACAGGTCGTACAGGATAAAGCCCAGGTAAGACTTGCCCGCACCATGATCGGCCAGGGTGATCTGCGCGCCCGGCTTGACGGGTAGTTCGTCCAGCAGCTTTTCGATGAACTGGTACAGGTGGTAGACCTGCTTGAGCTTGCGCCTGGAGTCCTGGTTGAGCTTGCCCTCGCGGGTCAGGATGTGCAGCTCCTTAAGCAACTCTATGGACTGCCCCGGGCGCAGCTCACCGGCTAGCGGGTTGGGAGCAGGTACTGCCGAGCTACCAGCGGCCCTGGCCTCACGGCCTGCGGTCGGTCGGGCGCGCGTCATGCCGGTTCTTCCGGTGTAGCGCCGACCGCCAGCGCGGCCCAGCCCTCTGGCCCTAAGCCTTGCATGGTTTGCATATTGGTCTCAAAAATGGATTCCGGATGGGGGAATGCGGCCACCGCGCGGTCCACACTGGCTTCGCGCAGCAAGTGCAGGGTCGGATAGGGCGCGCGGTTGGTGTAGTTGGTGATGTCTTGCGGATCGGTGTCGGCGAACTGGTAGTGCGGATGCAGGCTGGCAATCTGCAGCACGCCGTCCAGGTCCAGATCGACCAGCAGCCTGTCGGCACGCTCCAGCAGCGCATTGAAGTCCAGGAACTCGGCAAAGCCATCAGGCGCAACCAACAAAATGGTGTCAAGTTCGGCCGGGTTGGCCGCAACAAGTGCCAGCAGTTCACGCTTCAAATCGGCCAACAGGGGCTTGGCGCCAGAGGCTGGGCTCACCACATAGCGCACCTGTTTTTTGACTTCAACCGACTTGGCAAAGGGGCATAAATTCAGACCGATAACGGCGCGCTGCACCCAGCGTCTTGTGTCTTCAATCACCTGCGCTTCGCGCAAAGCTTCGTTCATAGGGCTTCCCGCTTCAAAATGCCACCGGCAGCAGGCGCTGTCCGGTCAGGCGATGGTGTTCACGCGAGGCAAAGCGGTCCGTCATGCCCGCAATATAGTCCGCCACGCTGCGCTGCAGGGCCGGGCCTGCATCCCAGGTGGATGCCTGTGCCTGCTGGGAACGCAGGGCAAAACCGGCCTGCATTTCCTGCGGCGCGTCGCAGTACAGCACAAACAGTTCGCGCACCACCTGCTTGGCCTGCGCCATGGTTTGCACCACATTGGGATGACGGTACAGCTGGGCAAACAAAAACTGCTTGAGCTGCGCTGAGCGCTGGCGCATCTCGGCGCTAAACAGCACCAGCGGCGCGCATTGGCGCACCTCGGCAATGGACTGCACTTGGGCGTATTCAATCGCGCAGCGGGTGGCTGCAATCACATCAAACACCTGCTCGCTGAGCATCAACCGTATGCTTTCGTACATCAGCCGGCGGGCCTGCGCGGGCTGGCGCAAATGGGCGTGCGCTGCCAGCGCCTGTTCGCAATACTGGTTAAAAAGGGGCACCACTTGCAGTTGCTCCAGCGTGATCAGGCCCGAGCGTATGCCGTCGTCGATATCGTGGGCGTTGTAGGCGATCTCATCGGCCAGGTTGCACAGTTGCGCCTCCAGGCTGGGTCTGCGGTGTTGCAAAAAGCGCTGCCCCACGCCGCCCTGCCCGTCCGCATACCCATGTTCCGCCGCTTCGAGCAGGCGGGCGTTGTGCGCCGAGCAATGCTTGAGAATGCCTTCGCGGGTTTCAAAGGTGAGGTTCAAGCCATCAAACTGCGGGTAGCGTTCTTCCAACCGGTCCACCACGCGCAGACTTTGCAGATTGTGTTCAAAGCCGCCGTAGTCGGCCATGCATTCGTTGAGCGCATCCTGTCCGGCGTGTCCAAAGGGCGTGTGGCCCAGGTCGTGGGCCAGGGCGATCGCCTCGACCAGGTCCTCGCTCAGGCGCAGTGAGCGGGCAATGCTGCGCCCGAGTTGCGCCACCTCCAGCGAATGCGTGAGCCGGGTGCGAAACAGGTCGCCTTCATGGTTAAGGAAAACCTGGGTCTTGTAGACCAGACGCCTGAAGGCAGTGGAGTGCACGATGCGGTCGCGGTCACGCTGGAAGTCGGTACGCGTGGTCGCCAGGGGTTCCTGCAGACGCCGGCCGCGCGTTTGCAGCGGGTCGCAGGCGTAGGGTGCCAGTCCTGTCTGCACCACTGCGCTCAGGCCTGGCAGCATGCGTCAATCACTTCGCGCACCAGCGCGTCGGGCGCGCCTTGCACCCGGGCTTTAGAGGGGCCGTCGATCAGCACAAACTTAATTTCTCCGGCATCGGACTTTTTGTCCAAGCGCATCAGTTCCAGGTAGCGACCGGCATTGTCGGTGCCGTTCAAGATGGGACCCACAACCGGCAAGCCCGCCCGCAAGGTCAGTGCCTGTAGGCGTGCCACAAAGGCGGCATCGACCAGACCCAGGCGCTGCGACAGTTGGGCCGCCATCACCATGCCGCAGCCCACCGCTTCACCATGCAGCCAGTTGCCATAACCCATGCCGGCCTCAATCGCGTGGCCAAAGGTGTGGCCAAAGTTCAGGATGGCGCGCAGGCCACCCTCACGCTCGTCCTGCGCCACCACCCAGGCCTTGATCTCGCAACTGCGCCGCACCGCGTGGGCCAGAGCCTCCACATCACGCGCCAGCAGATGGTCCATGTTCTGTTCCAGCCAGTCCATGAACTGCAGATCGGCAATCGGCCCGTACTTGATGACTTCGGCCAGACCGGCGCTCAGCTCCCTCTGTGGCAGGGTCTTGAGCGTGTCGAGATCGCAAATCACCCGCAGCGGCTGGTGAAAGGCGCCGATCATGTTCTTGCCCAGGGGATGGTTGATGCCGGTCTTGCCGCCTACTGAAGAGTCCACCTGCGACAGCAGCGTGGTGGGGATCTGCACAAAGGGCACGCCACGCATAAAGCTCGCTGCAGCAAAGCCCGTCATGTCGCCAACCACGCCGCCCCCCAGCGCCACCAGCAGTGTCTTGCGGTCGCAACCGTGCTGCAGCAGGGCGTCAAAAATCAGATTCAGGGTTTGCCAGTTCTTGTGCGCCTCGCCATCGGGCAGCGCCAACGTCAGCACCTTGGCAAACTTTTTGCCCAGCAAGGCCTGCAACTGCGCGCAATACAGGGGTGCTACGGTTTCGTTGCTGACGATCAGTACCGAAGTGGCGCGCGGTAGGCCCTCAAAAAAGGACTCCTGTTGCAGCAGGCCGGAACCGATGTGGATGTCGTAGCTGCGCTCGGCCAAATCAATGGAAACGCTTTGGGATGGGGACTTGCTCATGGCCCCCAGTTTATGAGCTTTTGCAGCAAGCGCCTGGCGCGCCCGCTCAAGGCGCTTTCGAGTCGCCCGCGAGTTCGAGCTGCATAACGATCATATTGACCAGGGTGGACACCGAGGGCCGCCCGGTTTCCAGCACAAAGTGCGCTACTTCGCGGTACAGCGGGTCGCGTTCGCCGTACAGGGTCTTGAGCTTGAGCAGCGGGTCGGCTACCTGCAGCAGCGGGCGATTGGTGTCGTGGCGCAAGCGCCGAAACAGTTCTTCGGGGCTAGACTTGAGATAGACCACACGGCAGCGCTGGTGCAAACGCTGGCGATTGGCTTCGCGCAGCACGGACCCGCCGCCAGTAGACAGCACCTTGGCCGGAACCTGGGAGAGTCGGTCCAAGACCTCTTCTTCTACGTCACGGAAGCGCGACTCACCCTCACGTTCGAAAAAATCGCGAATGGAACATCCGATTTGAATTTCGATTTCGTGGTCCGAATCCACAAACGGCAACTGAAGCCGCCGGGCCAGTTGTCGTCCGACGGTGGTCTTACCTGAGCCTGGAAGGCCAATCAACGCAACGGTAATTTCACTCTCCGCCAGTTCGTTCTATTTGAGGGCCCGCCTGCCAAAGGTCTACAAAGGTCAGGGAGCATTGGTGATCGACAAGCTTGGGCTTGCAGGCCTGCATCTTAACCACCCAGCCCTGCCCTTGGAATTACTTGGACAAACCGCCCTCAGCCAAAATCCGGGGAGTGATGAAAACCAGCATTTCCTTCTTGGCCGAACTCTTGGCATTTCGCTTGAACAGCCATCCCACTGCCGGCAAATCACCAAAGAACGGCACCTTGTCGATTTGGTCCTGTTGCTCTTCGGTAAAGATGCCACCGATGACGATGGTCCCGCCGTTCTCAATCAGCGCCTGGGTTTGAATGTGTTTGGTGTCAATCGCATAGCCGCTGGTGGTGAGCTCGCCCTTGGTGTCCTTGGTCACGTCCAACACCAAAATAATGCTGCCTTCGGGTGTGATTTGAGGGGTGACTTCGAGCTTCAGGTTCACCTTCTTGAACGAGATGGTGGGTGGGCCGCTGTTGGAACCCGGCGTGACATAGGGCAACTCGGTGCCCTGCTCAATCAGCGCTTTCATCTGGTCTGCGGTGACCACACGGGGGCTGGAGATGACCTTGCCTTTTCCGTCCGACTCAAGGGCCGAGATTTCCAGATTCAAAAATTGGTCAGCCGCCGAACCAAAAATGGACAGCGCAAATGTTCCAGCCGCCGCAACCGCAGGCAGGTTGACCGAACCCGACGCGGTGTTGATCGTACCTTGGCTGTTTCCGTTTGCCGAGCCACCCAAGCGCACACCCAGCGCCTTGCTAAAGGTGTCCGATGCTTCGACGATACGGGCCTCGATCACGACCTGCCTGACCGCTACATCCAGTTTGCCAATGAAGTCCTGCACCTGCTCCAGGCGACTCGGGATATCGGTGACGAAAAGCTGGTTGGTGCGCGTCTCTGCAATCACGCTGCCACGTGCACTCAAGATACGCGCGGAGGCCCCGCCAGAGGCAGTTGCAGTTCCACCGCTCCCGGTAATTTGTGCCGCGATTTCCGCTGCCTTGGCAAAATTGATTCGGAACGACTGGGTCTTGACCGGCTCCAAATTTTGCACCGTGTTCATGGCCTCGAGATCGAGCTTTTCCTTGACCGCGATTTCATCCTTGGGTGCCACCCAGATCACATTGCCGCTCTTGCGCATGCCCAGGCTTTTGGCCTGCAAAATAATATCCAACGCCTGGTCCCATGGCACTTCCTGCAGACGCAGGGTCACCGTGCCCGTCACGCCATCCGAGGTAACGATATTGAAGTTCGTAAAGTCAGCAATCACCTGCAGCAGGGAGCGCACTTCAATGCTCTGAAAGTTCAGCGACAGCTTCTGGCCGTTGTAACCAGCGCCCTGGGTCAGCTTCTTGGGGTCTGCCTTGATCTCCTTAACTTCAACGACAAACTGCTCGTCATTTTGATAGGCGGAGTGTTCCCACTGCCCTTCGGGCTCTATCACCATGCGCACCTTGTCGCCGGTCTGGGTGGTAGTGACGGTCTTAATCGGCGTGCCAAAATCAGCAACATCCATGCGACGGCGCAGACCTTCGGACAGGGTGCTCTTCATGAACTCCAGCACCAGGGACTTGCCCTGCTGGCGAATATCGACGCCCACATTGCTGCTTGGCAGGGTCACAACTACGCGGCCGGCCCCCTCGGTAGAGCGCCGAAAATCAATGTCTTTCAAGGCTTGCGTGTCGCGGGCGCGATTTTCAGCGAATGCGACAGGCGAGGCGGGCGTGTTTGCGGCTGAAGCAGAAGGCTCCAACATCACCAACAATGATTTGCCCTGAATCTCCGCCTTGTACGTGGTGGGAAGCTTCAGGTTCAACACCACCCTGGTCCGGTCACCGGCCTGCACCACACTGACGGATTTCAAATTGCCTTCGTTGACTTCCACCGTGGAGCGTCCCATGGTGTTGACAACGCCCGGAAAGTCCAGCGCGATGCGCGCGGGTGCTTGGATGGCAAAACCGGTTGGCACGGCATCCAAGGCTTTTGACAAATCGATGCGTACATATTCCACCCCACCTTGCATGGAGCCGGTGACCGCCTCGATAGCGTTCTGTGCCAAGGCCACAGGAGCCAGCGCGACCAGGAATAAGGCAAAGAAGAAACGACGCCACATGTCAGACCCTAACCGAAAACGATATATGTTCATTTGGAACTCTCCTGCAACTGCAGCGTTGCAACGCGTTCAATCCATTCGCCAACCGCATCCTGCACGATCTCCCGCAAAGTGAGCTCTGTTTCACTTATTTTTGTCACACGGCCGAAATTTTGACCCAGGTGGTTGCCAGGCTTCACCTGGTACAGCAGACTGTCCACCCGCACCAGCGCAACGGGTTGCCCGGCCTTGATGATGCTGCCCACCAAGACCATGGTGTCCAGAGGAAACGCTTCCATCGGTTCCTTGCGCCTCGCCAGCTCCGGCGCTACCAGCGCGCCATTGGAGGTGGCCTGCGCCGAGTCACGCTTCAGGGCCTGTGTCAGCTTCAGGTTGCTAAAGGGCTCTATGGCCGATGCATTGGCATAGGGCTCTGGAATGAACTGTTTGGGCGCGTTGATGGGCGCCACATGCGGCTTGGTCTGGTTGCGTTCCTGCACCATCCAGGCGCGAATATCGTCTTCCTTGGAAGAGACGCAAGCGGTCAACGCAGCCGCTAGCAGAACGCATGGGAGTAAGTAGCTGCACTTCATTTTTTCTTGGGCGCCGAAGCGGCTCTTTGTGCCATCACCTCATCCGCATCCAGGTAACGGAAAGTCTTGGCGGTGGATTCCAGCGACAAAGATCCATCGGCCCTGGGCGTAATGGACAAGTTGTTCAGGGTGACGATGCGCGAAAGGTTCGCAATGTCCGATGCAAATGCACCGATGTCGTGGTAGTGCCCATTCACCCTCAGTGCGATCGGCAGCTCCGCGTAATATTCCTTGACCGCAACCTGACCGGGGCGGAACAGGTCGAACTGCAGGCTGCGCCCCAAACCAGCCTGGTTGATATCCGACAGCAAGGCGTCCATCTCGGCCTTGCTGGGCAACTGCTTCTCGAGTTGCGTCACGTACTGTTGAACCTGCTCGCGCTGTTTTTTAAGGACATCCAGGTTGACCGCCTTGGCCAACTTGATCTTGTAATCTGCGCGCAGTTGCACCTCTTTGTCCTGCTCAAACTGTAAGGCATCCTGCGAACCGCTCAGCCATGAGAACCACAGCACCGTGATCACAAGCAAGGTTGCAAACACAAAAAGGCCGTAGCGCGGCACAGAGGGCCATGCCGAGGGGTCGCGTGGATCCAGGTCCATGAACTGGCTTTTGAGCCGCTCTTGGAAGGCCTGAAAGTCGAAAGAAGTGGATGATTTGCTAGCCATGGCCGGTTCGCTATTGCTTCGCTGGTGAAGATGCTGTTGGCGATGACGCGCCAAGTGCTGGGGCTGCGGCCTTTTCGGCCTCGGTAGCGCGCACCAACCGTACCTTGATCACAAAATTGGACACCCGCTTTTGTTCCTTGTTTGGCAGGGTGATGCTGCCGGCCACAATTTCCACCAGCTCCGGCTTGGCAAACCAGGGCGTGTTGTTGCCCAGGTTGCGCAGCAACTCGGACACCCGTTCGTTGGACTGCGCCGTGCCGTTGAGCGTCACCGACTGGTCGGCCTGCACCATCTTGGCAATAAAAACGCCGTCCGGTAGTTGATGAACCAACTCGGTCAGCAGGTGCACCGGCAAATTGCGGTCCGACTGCAAGTCTTCCACCGCCTGCTGCCTGGCCTTGAGTGCGGCAATTTCGGTCTCCAGTCCAGCAATGTCCTTGATCTGTCCTTCTAGTTTGGTGATTTCCACAGCCAGGAGACTGTTGGAGCCTTGTTGTACAGAAATTTCGGACTGGTACCAAAGAAAAATAGCACCGGCAACCAGACCACCCAGCAAAGCCGCCACACCCAAGGAAACATTGAAAACATCACGACGCCGTTTGCGCGCCGCCTCCCGGTGGGGTAGCAGGTTGATCCGTATCACTGGGCAAACCTCCGCAAGGCCAAACCGCAGGCCGTCAGATAGGAAGGCGCCTCACGCGTCATTTTCTTCAAGCGCACGCCATCCCCGATCTCCATGCCGTCAAACGGATTAAGCAGGCTGCAGGGGAAAGAAGTGTGCTGCGTCACCGCGCCCGTCAGCCCGGGCAGGGCCGCAGAACCGCCGGCCAGCAGGATGTAGTCCACCTTGTTGTGCGGTGTGCTGGTGAAGAAGAACTGCAGCGCCCGACCCAACTCCTGCACCATCGAATCCATAAAGGGCCTCAACACCACCGACTCATAGTCCTCTGGCAACTCAGCGCTGCGTTTCTTCGCTTCGGCCTCTTCAGCAGAGAACCCATATTGACGCACAATTTGCTGGGTCAGTTGTGCGCCACCAAAAGCCTGATCGCGGTCATACAGAACCTCTTCGTCACGCATCACCTGCATGCTGGTGGTCAGCGAACCCACCTCGAACAGGACCACAATCATTCCCTTGCCTTGGTTGTGCAGGTTTTCAATCAGCCTGCTGGTGGCCAGGCGCGACGCATAGGACTCCACGTCCACCACCACCGGCGTCAAACCGGAGGCTTCGGCCAGACCCTGCACATCCTGAACTTTTTCGCGCCGCGAAGCGGCGATCAATACCTCGACATCGCCAACCGAGGTGGCGCTGGGTCCAATGACACAAAAGTCGAGGCTGACTTCGTCCAAGGGAAAAGGAATGTACTGGTTGGCCTCGGTTTCGACCTGCTGCTCGAGTTCGTCGTCCGACATGCCACCGGGCAAGATGATCTTCTTGGTAATCACAGCCGACGGCGGCAAGGCCATGGCAACATTGCGGGTTTTGGTACCGCTTTTCTTGATCAGCCGCTTGATGGCTTCGGCAACTTCTTCAAATTTTTCGATGTTACCGTCGATGACCCAACCGCGTTCGAGCGGTTCAATGGCGCAACGCTCCAACACCAAGTTGCCCGCCTTGTCACGCCCCAGCTCTACCAATTTGACACCAGACGTACTGACGTCAAGCCCCAGCAAAGGTGCCGGCTGACGGCTAAAGAGCGACCCCAATGCGATCAAGACTGTCCCCCTGAAACAGACCGACTCCGTGTCAGCCAAACTTAAGAAATCACTTGAATGCTATCAGCAAGATAGTTGTCCAGCAAAGAATTATTTGAATTTCAGCCCCTGCTATCGTTGTCAAAAGTCTACGGATTCAATGAATGGCAATCTCCGTCATCTACATTCTGCCCGCACGGGGCTACAGCCCGTAACAATAGCGAACCTATAGCGCCACAGCACATTCACTGAATTTTTATAACGCGCCAGCGACCCAAAACCATTTTTTATGCCCTCCAAGTTATCGTCAACGGACTCCCTATCCAAACCTTCCACGGCCTCCCTGCACTGGGCTGCGCGGCTGCTCCTATGGGCCCTTGGCTTGGGAGTGGCTGCGTTCTTGAGCGGACTCATCGTCCTGGCCATTGCACTCGCCGTTGCGTTTCCCAATCTGCCCGATATCTCCGATCTGTCGGACTACCGGCCCAAGCTGCCGCTGCGGGTGTATTCCGTGGAGGGCGATCTGCTGGGTGAGTTTGGTGAGGAGCGGCGCAACATGACTCCCATTGGCGAAATCCCCAAGGTCATGTCCAACGCGGTGCTGGCCATCGAAGATTCGCGCTTTTACCAGCATGGCGGCGTGGACTACATGGGTGTGATCCGGGCTGGGCTAGCCAATGTGGGCCGCTCCAAGAGCCAGGGCGCCTCCACCATCACCATGCAGGTGGCGCGCAATGTGTACCTGAGTTCCGAGAAGACTTTTACCCGCAAGATTTACGAAATACTGCTGACCTTCAAGCTCGAGCACATGCTGCGCAAAGACCAGATTCTGGAGATCTACATGAACCAGATCTTCCTGGGCAACCGCGCCTATGGCTTTGCAGCCGCCTCAGAAACCTATTTCGGCAAGCCGCTCAAGGACATCACGATTGCCGAGGCCGCGATGCTGGCCGGCCTGCCCAAGGCACCATCGGCTTACAACCCCATCAGCAACCCCAGACGGGCGCGATCCAGGCAGCTCTACATCATTGAACGCATGCAGGAGAACGGCTTCATCACACAGGAGCAGGCCGAGGACGCCAAAGCCGAGACGCTCACCATCAAGAGCGGGCCCGACAGCAACCGGATTCACGCCGAGTATGTGGCCGAGATGGCGCGCCAATTGATGTTCAACCAGTACGGTGAGGAGACCTATACCCGCGGCCTCAATGTGCAGACCACGATTCACTCCGCAGAACAGGACGCTGCGTATAAGTCTTTGCGCAGGGGCATCATGGACTATGAGCGGCGCCAGATTTACCGTGGCCCGGAGAAGTTTTTGACACTGCCCACGGCGCGCCAAGAAGTGGAAGACACGGTCGATGACGCACTCGATGAGCATCCGGACAATGGCGACGTGATGGCCGCCGTGGTGCTGGAGGCCGATGCCAAGCACATCCTAGCCATGCGCGCCGCCGGCGAGACCGTAGAAATCAGCGGTGACGGACTCAAGCCAGCCCTGTCAGGCCTGTCCGACAAGGCACCCCCGAACATCAAGCTGCGCCGCGGTGCGGTGATACGGGTCGCCAAGACCGCCAAGGGCGGCTGGGAAATTACGCAGCTACCCGAAGTCGAAGGTGCCTTTGTGGCAATAGACCCGCGTGATGGATCGATACGCGCGTTGGTCGGCGGCTTTGACTTTGCCAAAAACAAATTCAACCATGTCACACAGGCTTGGCGCCAACCGGGCTCCAGCTTCAAACCCTTTATTTATTCGGCGGCACTGGAAAAAGGCTTCACCCCCGCTACCGTGATCAACGACCAGCCACTGTTCTTTGACGCTGGCGTCACCGGTGGTCAGCCCTGGGAGCCCAAAAACTACGACGGCACTTTTGAAGGCCCCATGACACTGCGCCGTGCCCTGGCCAAGTCCAAAAACATGGTGTCCATCCAGATCCTGCAGTCCATTGGCACCCAGTACGCGCAAGAATGGGTCACCCATTTTGGTTTTGAGGCCGACAAGCACCCCCCTTATCTGACCATGGCGCTGGGTGCCGGCTCCGTCACTCCCATGCAGATGGCGGGCGCCTACTCGGTGTTTGCCAACGGCGGCTACAGGGTCAATCCCTGGCTGGTGGCCAGCATCAGTGAGCAGCGCGGCAAGTTGCTGGTGAGCACGCCAGCGGTAGTGCTAGACGGTTCACAGCGCACGATCGAACCGCGCAATGCCTTTTTGATGACCAGTCTGCTGGGAGAAGTAACCCGCACCGGCACCGCCGCCAAGGCACAGGCAACCCTGAAGCGTCCCGACGTGTATGGTAAGACCGGCACCACCAACGACTCCATGGACGCCTGGTTCGCCGGCTACCAGCCCACCCTCACGGCAGTCACTTGGATCGGCTATGACACGCCGCGCAAACTGGGCGACAAGGAAACCGGCGGAGGCTTAAGCCTGCCGGTCTGGATCAGCTTTATGGAGACGGCTCTTAAGGGCGTGCCGGTGGCCGAGCCGATCGTGCCGGAGGGTCTTGCCCACATTGGCGGCGAATGGTACTTTGAGGAATTCTCCAAGGGAGCGGGTGTCTCCGCCCTGAAGCCAGAAGACAATGCCGACCCCGCTCAGACGCCGGCGCCGGCCGACGAGAAAAAGAAAATCGTTGACCTTTTCAAGAACTGATCAGGCGGCAAACTGCAGCGCCATGCCCGACTGGGCCGTGGCCTGCTGCGACAACTGGGCAAAGAACTCGCCCTGCCCCTTGGTATCCATCCAACGTCCCTCCACCAACTTGTAGTGATAGCCCCCGGACTTGGCCGCGAGCCAGACCTCTTGCAAGGGCTTTTGCAGGTTGATGATGATCTGGCTGCGGTTGGCAAAGCTCAGAGTGACCATGGACCCCACGCGCTGGTTATCGATGTCGGCGTCGCTTTCGTCGTTCATCCGGTCACAGTTCGCCTCCACGGCTTTGAGCAGGGTTTCGGCTTGGTCCAGATATTCCATGTCGGTCATTACAATTTCACCATGTTGAATGCAATTCGAATTTTAGTCAGCGCCGCGATCCTCGTCTGCGGCTTGCTCCAGCTCACGGCCTGCGGGCAAACCGGGGCGCTTTATTTGCCCGCGCCGCCGCCAGCCGTGGCCAAATAACCGCGCCGCCCCTTCCAGCGCCGCTGCACGCGCCAGCCCAGCAGCAGGCCCAAAACCAAGCCATACACCGCCACCTCGGCAAAATTATTTTTGCCAGCCCGCATCCAGAAGAAATGCAGCAGCGCCAGGCCGGCCACCGCATAGACCAAGCGGTGCAACGCCTGCCAGCGTTTGCCGCCTATTGCCTTGATGGCGCGGTTGAACGAGGTCAGTGCCAGCGGAGTGAGCAGGACAAAGGCGCTAAAGCCAACCAAAATAAAAGGACGCTTGGCGATGTCCCTGGCGATGTCGCCCAGCTCAAAGCCCATGTCAAACCAGCTGTAGGCCAGCAGATGCAGCAGCAGGTAAAAATAGACAAACAGTCCTGCCATGCGGCGCAGGCGCGCCAGCGAAGTGACACCCAGAACCGTGCGCAGCGGTGTAATGGCAAGCACCAGACACAGGGCGCGCAGCGTCCAATCGCCCGTGGAGCGCACCAGCGCCTCGGCCGGGTTGGCGCCCAATTGCTCAGTCAGTGCAGCCGCTACCAGCCAGAGCGCCGGCAGACAGGAGAGCAGGAACCACACCGGCTTGGCCCAGACGCTGGCGAGCCAGCGGTTTGCAAAAGCACGCATAGCAAAGCTCAGAAAAACTTTTTCAGGTCCATGCCCGCGTAAAGCTGGCCGACCTGGGCTTCATAGCCGTTGAAGATCAGGGTCTTGGTCTTCTTGGCAAACAAGCCGCCTTCGCCAATGCGGCGCTCGCTGGCCTGACTCCAGCGCGGATGATCCACATTCGGATTGACGTTGGAATAAAAGCCGTACTCGTTGGCCGCTGCCTTGTTCCAGGCCGTGCCCGGTTGCTTGTCCGTAAAGCGGATCTTGACGAGGCTCTTGCCGCTCTTGAAGCCGTACTTCCACGGCACCACCAAGCGCACCGGAGCACCGCTCTGGTTGGGTAGCACCTCGCCATACATGCCAAAGCCCAGCAGGGTCAGCGGGTGCATCGCCTCATCCAAGCGCAAGCCTTCGACATAGGGCCAATCGAGCACGCGCGAGCCGACAAAGGGCATGGTCTTGGGATCGGCAAGGCTCACAAATTCCACATACTTGGCGCTGCCCAGCGGCTCCACCTTGCGGATCAACTCTGCCAGGGAATAGCCCACCCAGGGGATCACCATGGACCAGCCCTCAACGCAACGCAGGCGGTAAATGCGTTCTTCCAGGGGACTGAGCTTGAGCAGATCTTCCAGCGCAAACTTGCCCGGCTTCTTCACCATGCCCTCCACCTCCACCGTCCAGGGCGAGGTCTTGAGCGTGTGGGCATTGGCCGCCGGGTCGGACTTGTCGGTACCGAACTCGTAGAAGTTGTTGTAGCTGCTGGCGTCCTTGTAGGGCGTGACCCGGTCCATGGTGAGGGCACCCTCGACCTTGGAGGCTTGGCTGTTCAAGGCGGCCAACTTACCCGGGCGTGCGCCCCAGGCGGACTGCGCAAAGGCGTCGCGTGCGGCCCATGCAGCCAGACCGACGCCTGCTGCGGCTACACCCTTGAGCAGCGTGCGCCGCTGGGCATACACCGCCTGAGGCGTGATTTCGCTGGCAACAGCGTGGTTGAAACCGTCTTGTGGGGACTTGATGCGCATGGATACCTCCGTATGTCGCTGTTGGTCCGTTGGGGGCTGCGGTTCTTACAGTCAGCGCAAAAAACAACGATCAATTCCCCAGGAAAATACCACGAGGCCGTCCACATACAGAAACATAAGGACAAAACAAAAGGGTGGTGCCACTTTGCAGTGGACCCACCCTTCTTGCGGCCTGGCCAAACCCGGGCGTTGCCGGGCTGCTGTGCTTATTGCAAACCGGCGATGTAGTCGCTCACGGCCTTGATCTCGCGGTCGTTGAGCTTGGCCGCTACCTGCGTCATGGGCAGGCTGTTGTTGCGCACGCCATCGCGAAAGGCAGTCAACTGCAGCACCGCATACTCCGCGTTTTGTCCGGCCAGACGCGGGTACTGTGCAGGGATGCCGGCACCGTTGGGACTGTGGCAACCGGCGCAAGCGGGAATTTGGCGGTCGGCAATGCCACCGCGGTAAATGCGCTCACCCAGGGTAACCAGGTCTTTTTCCTTGGCAAAGCCAGGCTTGGCGGTCTTATTGCCAACCCAGTAGGAAATGTTCTTCATGTCCTCTTCGGACAGGGTCGAAGCAAAGCCCAGCATGATGGGGTTGGCGCGTTTGCCGCCCTTGAATTCCGTCAATTGCTTGACCAGGTATTCAGGGTGCTGCTGTGCCAGCTTGGGGTAGATGGGGGCAATGGAGTTGCCGTCCGGGCCATGGCAGGCCGCGCACACCGCTCCATAACTGGCCTCACCCTTTGCAAGGTCGGGTTTGTATTTGGCGGGAGCGGCCTCATTGGCCACAGCCGAGAAAGAGAAAGCGGCTAAGAAGCCAGCGATGAGCAGGGGGGCAATCAACTTCATATGGTGTGGTTTCTTAGGAGCAAAACTGCGCCATTCTACAATGGCGCTTTGGGTTTACCGTATCCATCCATGCCAACACCACCAAACCCAAGCAAATCTGCACCTATTTTCCCTGTAAAAACAGCCCCTGAAAAATCTGCCGCCGTAGTGGCGATGGGCTGGCTGCACACTGCCAAATTTCTCACCACCGCGCCGCAATTGCATTTTTTGCCGGCGCTCGATGTGCCAGAAATTGCCTTCGTCGGAAGATCGAATGCCGGCAAGTCCACCTGCATCAACACCCTGACGCAGCAAAAGCAATTGGCCTTTGCCTCCAAGAGGCCGGGGCGCACCCAGCACATCAACCTGTTCTCGTTGGGCAAGCAGGGCATCATGGACGCCGTGCTGACCGATCTGCCAGGTTACGGCTATGCGGCCGTACCCAAGCAAGACAAGATCCGCTGGCAACAGGTCATGGCCAACTACCTTGTGTCGCGCGAGAACCTGATAGGCATTGTGCTGATGTGCGACCCGCGCCACGGCATGACCGAGCTCGACGAAATCCTGCTGGAGGTGATTCGCCCGCGCGTCGAAGAAGGCCTGAAGTTCCTCATCGTGCTGACCAAGTCCGACAAGCTAACCAAAACCGAAGCCGCCAAGGTGCTGTCCATCACCAAGCTGCAGGCCGGTGGTGGCGATGTAATGCTGTTCTCGGCGCCCAAGCACAAGGGCATTGAAGAAGTGGCGCAGTTGCTCTACAAATGGGCGCACCCAGAAGGCAAAAAGGCACTTCCAGCGAATGCTATTGCTATCGCCGAAATCGAGGAAGAAGTTCCGCCGGAGTTTCCGCAAGAAGACTGAGCCAAGCCCTAATACGGCGGCGCCTCGCCATGGGGCCGGTCCTTGAAGCGCTTGTGCACCCAGTAATACTGGGTTGGCATGCTGTCGATATAGGACTGCAGGCGCAGATTCATCAGGGCCGTGTCGGCGACAACATCAGACGTTGGAAAGTCCTGCCAGGCAGGCAGCACCTCAATGTCATAACCCTCTGGTGTCATGCGACTCAGCAAGGGCACCACCTTGGCCCGGCCCAGTCGGGCAAAGCGTGACAGCGAGGGCACGGTGCAGGCCAACACGCCATAGAAGGGCACAAACACCGAATCTTCCGGCCCGAAGTTCATGTCCGGCAACAGGTACAGGGGATCGCCCGCCTTGAGTGCGGCGATGATGGGCTTGACCCCTTCACTGCGCCCAAACAAACGCGCGCTGCCAAAGCGTTTGCGCCCCTGCAAGATCCAGGCATCCGCTTGTCTGTTGGCCTGGTTGGTGTAAATCGTCGTGAAACTCCGAGGTAACTGCTGAGTGATGGCGGTCCAACCGGCATCCAGGCCAACAAAGTGCGGCGCAAAAATCACCGTCGGTGCATGGCCCTGCAGCTCCTGCACCGCGCCGCTCAGGCGCAGCCGCCGTCTGAGCACCGCTTCACTGCCATGCCAAAGCCAGCCCCGGTCCAGCCAGGCCTTGGCAAAAAACACAAAGGTCTCGCGCGTGTGGTGGCGCAACTGCGCTTCGCTCCAAGTGGGAAAGCACAGGCGCAAATTGGTCAGCACCACGCGCCGCCGGGCACCCACCAACAGGTACAGCACCCAGCCCAACAAGACGCCCAGGCCACGCACCCAGGACAGGGGCAGCAAGGCGGTACAGCGCATCAGCCACAGCGTGAACCGCATCATGGCGCCTTGGACGTCTTGTAGCGCGCATAGCCCCACAGATACTGCTGGGGCTTTTGCAAAATCAGACCCTCCATGGCGCGGTTGATTTGCGCCGCCGCCTGCGTCATGTCACTGGAAAGCGTCACAGGCAGCGGCGCCACATGCACCACATATCCGCTTCCCCAGGACAGGCGCTCGCCCCAGGCCAGCAGCACCGTGGCGCCGGTTTGCAGGGCCAGCCTTGCCGACAGCGTCATGGTGTAGGCCGGCTTGCCAAAAAAGGGCGCCCATACGCCCAGCCCCTCGGGCGGCACCTGGTCGGGCAACAGGCCCACGCACTGCCCGGCCTTGAGCGCCTTGATCAGTTGTTTCACTCCTGCCAGCGTGGTCGGTGCGGTGGCCAAGCCGGGGCGTTGGCGCGAGGCGGCTACCACCGCACGCAACCAAGCCTTGCGCGGAGGCCTAAACAGCACCGTTATGGGCTGGCCCTGGACACCAAAACGCGCCGCATAGGCCTGCGCCGCAATTTCGAAACAGCCCAGATGCGGGGTCAGAAAAACGATGCCACGCCGACTATCCAGCGCCGCCTGCACATGTTCTGCGCCCTCCCAGCGGTAGGACGCCGGGCGGCCCAGCCACAGCCGGGGCAACTCACCAAGCAGGCAGCCAGACTGCCCCACGGCGGCCATCCATTGGCCACGCGCCACGCCGGCCAGAGCCACGTTTTCCAGGAAGCGTAAACGGTAAGCTGGCGAGGCGAGAAACGCCAGCCAGCCCAGCAGCCAGCCGAGGCCGTGCAGCATCCAAAGGGGCAAATGCGATAGCAATCGAAAGAGGTGGGTCATTGCTGGGATAAAATTCGCCGTGTCGCTGAGTTATGGAACTACTTGCAGGGCGACACGCACGAGGGCATTTCGATAAGGAACGCCATTGTGCCTTGCCCATATTGGCAAAGCTGCTAAAGCGTTCGCTGTAAGCCCAAAAGCCCAAGCAACGCGCCTTGATAAACTTTTGGAGAAACTTATATGGCGAACGACTTTCTTTTTACATCCGAATCTGTTTCCGAAGGCCACCCCGACAAGGTAGCCGACCAGATTTCCGACGCCATCCTGGACGCGATCTTCAAGCAGGACCCCAAGTCCCGCGTCGCGGCCGAGACCCTGACCAACACCGGCTTGGTCGTGTTGGCCGGCGAGATCACCACCAACGCCCATGTGGACTACATCCAGGTGGCGCGCGACACCATCAAGCGCATCGGCTACGACAACACCGAATACGGCATCGACTACAAGGGCTGTGCCGTGTTGGTGGCCTATGACAAGCAATCCAACGACATCGCCCAGGGCGTGGACCATGCTTCCGACGACCACCTCAACACCGGCGCCGGCGACCAGGGCCTGATGTTCGGCTACGCCTGCAACGAGACGCCCGAGCTGATGCCCGCGCCCATTTACTACGCCCACCGCCTGATGGAGCGCCAGGCCCAGTTGCGCAAGGACGGTCGCCTGCCCTTTTTGCGCCCGGATGCCAAGAGCCAGGTCACCATGCGCTATGTGGACGGCAAGCCCCACAGCATTGACACGGTGGTGCTGTCCACCCAGCACAGCCCGGACCAGTCCGAGACTTCTACCAAGATGAAGGCCAGCTTTATCGAGGCCATCATCGAGGAAATCATCAAGCCGGTGCTGCCCAAAGAATGGCTGCAGAACACCAAGTACCTGATCAACCCCACCGGGCGTTTCGTCATCGGCGGGCCTCAAGGTGACTGCGGACTGACCGGACGCAAGATCATTGTGGACACCTACGGCGGTGCCTGCCCCCATGGCGGCGGCGCCTTCTCCGGCAAGGACCCCTCCAAGGTGGACCGCTCCGCCGCCTACGCCGCACGCTATGTGGCCAAGAACATCGTCGCCGCCGGCCTGGCGCGCCAGTGCCAGATCCAGGTGGCCTATGCGATTGGTGTGGCCCACCCCATGAATGTGACCGTCTACACCGAAGGCACCGGCGTCATCTCCGATGACAAACTGTCGGCACTGGTGGCAGAGCATTTCGACCTGCGCCCCAAGGGCATCATCCAGATGCTGGACCTGCTGCGCCCGATCTACGAAAAGACCGCCGCCTACGGCCACTTCGGCCGTGAAGAACCCGAGTTCACTTGGGAAAAGACCGATAAAGCTGCAGCCCTCAGGGCGGCAGCAGGCCTGAAATAAGCCCATGAAACTCCAGACACAACGCTTTATCGACCGCTGGCTTGGCCAACTCCTGTGCGGCGTGGTGTCTGGCTGGGTCCGCCTGACCGCCGCTGCGCCCCGACCGGTAGAAAACCCGCGCAACATCCTGGTGATCCTGTTGTCCGAGATGGGCAGCATCGTGTTGGCCGGCCCGATGTTTGCGCAACTGCGCCGCAACTACCCCGGCGTCAACATCCACATCCTGCAACTGAAAAAGAACCAGGAAGTCTCCAGGCTGCTGCAACTGACCAGCCCTGAGTGCATGCACAGCTTGGACGACAGTTCCGGCGGCTCGCTGCTCAAAGACATCCTGCACGTCAGCAAGGAGATGCGCGCCCTGGGTCTGGACGCCGTCATCGACTGCGAGCTGTTCTCCCGCGTCAGCGCCCTGCTGTCCTTTACCACCGGTGCACCGGTGCGCGTGGGCTTTACGCCGCACACCCAGGAAGGCCTGTACCGCGGCAGCTTCATCAACCACGCCATACCCTACAACCCCTACCAGCACATCAGCAAACAGTTTCTCTCGCTGGTGGATGCGCTGCAGTCGGCTGGCAGCCAGCCGCGCAACAAGGCCGCACCGATTCGCGAACTGCCCACGGACACCGAACTGCGCGTAGATTTTTCCGCCCCAGAGTTGCAGGCCTACCAAGCCAAGCTGCAGGCCGACCATCCGGTCGCGGCCACGCGCAAGCTGGTGCTGATGTATGCGGGCGGCGGCATCCTGCCGATACGCGCCTGGCCCGCAGCCCACTATGCGCGCGTGGCCCAGGGCCTGTGCGCGGCAGGTTTTGCCGTCGGCCTGATTGGCCTGAAGGACGATGCCCAACTGGCCAAAGACCTGCTGGCGCAAATTCAAAGCGATGCCTGCCTGGACCTCACCGGCTACACCCGCAGCATCCGCGAGTTGCTGATGCTGTTCCATGCGTCAAAGCTGCTGATCACCAACGACGGCGGCCCCGGCCACTTTGCCACCCTCACCCCCATCCAGACCATGGTTTTCTTCGGGCCAGAGACCGGCAAGCTCTACGGCCCGCTGGGCCAGCGCAACAGCGTGCTGGAAAGCGGCATTGCCTGTTCACCCTGCCTGTCGGCCTACAACCACCGGCTGACCTTTTGCGACGGCGACAACCAATGCCTCAAGCGCATTGCGCCCGATCCGGTGCTCGACCAGGCGCTGCACTTTTTACGGGCCGCGCCCTCGTCCCATGCGTGACAAATCCCTGATGCAGCGCAGCCTGTTGACGCTGCTGCGCTGGCTGGAAAGCTACCGCTACCTCAAGTTCGGCATCGTGGGTGCCAGCGGCACCGTGGTGAACCTGGTGGTGCTGTACCTGGGCCATGAGTACCTGTTCACCGCCATCGAACCGGTGGGCAGCAAACCCTATGCGTCCCTGGCCCTGGCCATCACCATTGCCACCCTCAACAATTTCACTTGGAACCGGCTCTGGACCTGGTCCGACCGGGTCAAGGCCGAGGCCCTGGTGCTGCACACCGACCCGCTGCATCCCGGAGCCGGCCAACTCGGCCGCGAACTCGCCAAGTACGCAGCCGCCTCCGGCTTTGGCAGCGCCCTGCAATATGGGCTGACCCTGCTGCTCTCGGGCAGCCTGGACTACCGACTGGCCAATGTGATTGCCATCGTCATCGCCAGCGTGAGCAACTTCCTGGCCAACGACAAATGGACCTTCAAGCGCCGCTGAAGCCCCTCTGAAAACCCCCATCTAAAGCGAGAGCGCCATGGCCCCACTGACTTTGCTCCGACGCTCGCTGCTGCGCCCGGCGTGGCCACTGCTCTTGCTGGCCGTGGCACTGCTGTATCTCTTTGGACTGGGCGGGCCCTTCGCCCCCACCAATGGCGACGAGATGGTCTACATCCACATCGCCCGCATGACGGCCGAGTCCGGCCACTGGCTGCCGCTGCAAAGCGAGCTGGTGGGCACGCGCAACACCAAGCCGCCGCTCCTGATCTGGCAGGCCATCGTCGCGAGCGGCTGGGGCTCCCACTGGAACCTGCTGGCCCTGCGCCTGCCCAGCATCGCCTACAGCTTTGCCACCACCGCCCTGCTGGCGTTTTTTGCCTGGCGCTTAAGCGGCAAGCGCAGCACCGCCTGCCTGGCCGCCCTGCTCTACCTGCTGTACTTCTCCACCTTCCGCTATGGCCGGGTCTATCTGACCTCGGCGCCCGAGACCTTCTGGCTGGCCCTGCCCATGTGGTGGCTGCTGTGGCTGCGCCTGAAAGATGTGGTGCCCCCACGTTCGCTCGCTTCGCGTAGCTCTCTGGACATGCCGATACCCGCACGTATGGGTTGGCTGGCGTACAGCCTCATTGGCATCGCCCTGGGTCTGGGCGCGGCCTACAAATCCTTTGCCCTGCTGGCCCCGGCCAGTGCGGCGCTGTGGTGTGCAATGCTCTGGAGTGAGCCACGCCTGGACTGGAAAACGGTGGCCCGCGCCACCGCAGGCGTGACCTGGAGCGCCCTGCTGGGCTTGGGGCTTTTTGCCCTCTGGTTTGTGCTGGACCCGGACCCGGCTGCGGTCTGGCAGGAGTTTGTGGTGGCAGAGAACGCCGGCAAGATGTCCAACACCATGGGCTACTGGCAGGCCGCCTGGAACGGCCCCTACCCGATGTGGACGCAGCTGCTGGCCTACCCGGCGAATGCCGGACTGCTGGCGCTGACCGGCCTGGGTTTTTGCTGGCTGGTGATCCGACGCGGCCTGCGCCCTGTCACCTGGCTGCAGCTCAACCCGGCCCAGCGCGTACTGGTGGCCTGGCTGCTGGTGTGGCTGATCGTGTTCACCATTCCCAGCCAGCGCTCCGAGCGCTATGTGATTCCGGCCATGCCCGCGCTGGCCATCGCCATGGCCCTGCTGTGGCAGCGCATAGGGCGCATCTGGTCGCTCGCCACGCTGCTGCTGATTGCCCCGGCCCTGGTGCTGCTGGCGCGCATTGCCTGGGTGATTGGCGAGATGGATGTGGGCTCGCCCCTGTTCAGCGGCCTCACGCTGCTGGTGGCGGGACTGGGTCTGCTGGCCGTGCTGCTGGGCCTGTTCAACGCGCGCTGGACGCGCAACGCTAGCCTGGTGGCCTGCGCGACGGTGTATGCCTGCTTTGGCCTGATGGTGGCGCCGCTGTCGCATCCGGATGCTGATTATTCAAAAGACGTGCAGGCCCAGTTGCGCGGCAAAAAGGTGGCCGTGCCCAACGGTTTTACCGGCCAGTACGAGAACTACCACTTTGTGCTGCCCGGCGCGAAGATCTTCCCATTTGATGCAGAGAGCCGCAACACCGGCGAGCGCTATCCGGACATGGCGCCGCCCGAGCGCCTGCAGCGCCTGCTGAGCGAATTTGACGCCGTGGTCTGGCTGCAAGACGACGAAGACCAGGAGCAACCGACATGCGTGCCGAAATGTGCACTGGTGGCGCAGCGCTGGCATATCAAGAGCCGCCACAAGTCGGGCGAGGTTACCCTGGACAAGCTGTGGTACCCGCAGCAATGGCTGTTTAGCCGCGAGTGGCTGCTGGTGAAAAAAGCGCCTTAGCGCGCAGACTCAGGCGCGTCGGACCAGACTGCGGATCAGCAGTCCCTGCAGCAGCAACCACAGCCAGGGGTCCAGCAGCGCATCCCACAGGTTGCCGGTGGGCAGGCGCGTGAGCGCAAACAGCAGCAGGGCCAAAGGCACCAGCCAGCGCGCCTGGACTCCGTTCGCGCTGCCACGCCACAGCCAGGGCAGCAGGCTCAGGGCCAGCAGCACCAGCAACAGCAGCGGACTAAAACCCCAGGCGTAGATTTGCAGCGGCAGCACCGCAAAGGTGTCGAGCAGCAAGACATAACCCAGCAGCACCAACAGCCAGACGCCAGCCCGCGCTGCTGGCGCAGGCTTCGATGCGGTTGCAAATGCGGATGCGGTTGCGCTCAGCGTGGGCGCCCACAGCCACCGCTGCAAGCACCAAGCGCACAGCAGCATGGCCGACAGGCTGGGCGCGTGGAAGGCCAGGCCCAGCCAATAGTCTGGTGTCAACGGCCCCGGCAACAGGTTCCACAACACCAGCACCGCTGCCAGGCTGCGCCGGGTACGCAGCGAGCGCTTGCGGGCCAGGCCCGCTCCCAAACTGGCCAACACCAGGGCCCAGCCGAGCGTCAGGCCCAGGCGCATCACCCAGGCCTGTGGCAGGGCCGGTGCATCGGTGGACAACAGCAGGCCCAGCCAGCTAGACATGCCGCTCATGGCTGCTCCTTTGTGGCGGCTAAGGCAAAGCGCTGCCAGGCAATGCTGCGCCTGTGGTCGGTATAGCTGACCCACAGGGCGCCGTCGGACCAGGCCATGGCGGGATAGGAATATTCATCGCCCTCGCCGCCATGGGCCAGCGGCTGCAGGGGCGTCCATTGCAAGGCGTCTTTGGAAAGGCCCAGGTCCAACTGGGCGCGCGAATGCGGCGAGCTGTTGTATGCCAGCAGCAGCTGCCCCGGCGCCAGCGCCATGCCGGCCACGGCAGCGTCCGGGTTCCGCAGCGCCAGGTCGGGCAGATCGCTCCAGTGCAGGCCACCGTCCTGCGTCTGCACGGCGGTGACATGGCCATTGGGCCGGATGTCGCGCATCAGCGCCATCCATTGCGTGGCACTTTGCGCCAGCAGCGTGGGCTGCAGCATGTACTTGCGCTGCGACAGGCGCACCACGCCCAGGAACTCGCCCTTGCCGTCAAAACGCAGGGCCACGGGAAACTTGATGCCGATTTCAAAATGCGCGGGCAGCAACATGCCGCCATCGGCCAGGGGCAGCGCACTGTTGCGCACCAAATAGCTGGTGTTCCACAGCCAGGACAGGGGCAGTACCTGCAGCGGCCGAAAGCGCAGTTCGGCCAGTTGGTTGCCAGCGCTGTCCTGCACCAGATGCAAAATGCGCGCCGCAGCCCACCCCCCCCAACCGGTGGCCACCACAAACAAATGCACGCGCCCAGACGCATCCAGCCAGGCCACCGGGTTGCCCAAGCGGCGCAGGCCAAAGCCGAGTTGCTCGCCCATCACATGGCGATCCACCACATAGCGCGCCGGTAGCCACTGCTGGCTGGCACGGTCAAATTGCGAGGCGGCAATCTGCACATTCGGTGCGCTCTCCCGGTCACCGGCAAACCAGAAGGCGGTGAGTGCAGCCACATGGCCCACCGGCATGGCCAGCAGGTTGCTGGCATGGGCGGCGGCCGCACCTTCGGGCATGGGAATTTTTCCGGCCGCCTGGGGCTGCAGCGCGCTGGCCACCACGCCATCGGATGGGAAGACGGCGAGCGCCGCAGCGGGTCGTGCGGGGCGCTGCCACAGGTCCAGGCCCAGCGCTGCACCCAGCATCAGCAAGGCGGCGACGCCTCTTGCTAGCGGACTGGAGAGGCGAAAAATCATGTGTTCTTTGGCGATAGATCCGGCGCATGGGCCGTGACCAGCGCCGCCATGGCCTGCGCCTGATCATCCGTCGAAACGGACAGGGCCTGCACCACGCCAGCCCGGTTGGAGGCGGGCTGGTTCTGGCTGACCTTCCACTTGCCGCTCCAGCGCGTCACCTCCATCGAGATGCCCACCACCGCGCGCAGCATGCTGTCGGTGTAGTCGCGCGGCGCGTCGTCCACGCTCCAGGGTTGGGCCAAGCCGCTTTCTTGCTGGCGGGTCATGTGCGTCACCTGCTGGCGCACCCAGGCCGCATCGTCATGCACCTGCAGGCTGCCACTGGCCTGCACCACCACGTAGTTCCAAGTCGGCACCACCTTGCCATGCTCTTGTTTGCTCGGATACCAGGAGGGGCTGACGTAATGCTGCGCCCCCTGAAACAGCAACAGCACCGGGATGTCCAGCCGGGTCTGGCGCCACAGCGGATTGGCGCGCGCCACATGGCCCACCAGGGTGCCCAGCGGCCCCGCATCAGCGCGCAGCAACATGGGAATCTGGTCGGCAACCAAGCCTTCGTCGCTCAGGGTCACCAGGGTGCACAGGGGCTGACTGGCCACCAGGGCCTGCATGACTTCGAGGCGGGTCTCTTCAAAATGGGCGGGTTGGTACATGGTCAGTGGTGCTCTATGTTGAGTTCGACGCGGGGTTGCCAGTTGGCATCTGCGGATGCGGTCTTGACGGCCCCCATAAACAGGCGCTCAGAGGGCACCTGGTGGGCGGTGAGGTATTCGCGCACCGCCAGGCTGCGGTTCAGCGCCAGCTCGCGCATGCTGTCATCGTCCACGTTGATGCTGGCCAGCAGCAAGGTCTGCATCTCGGCTGCGCTCAGGTCCTTGGAAAAACCCAGCACATTGCGCGGCTTCTTGAGGCTGGAGCGGCGGTACACCTCCTTGAGCAGGGCCGGCGTCTCCTCGGGCGTGAGCGCCGCCACGGCCGTGACATCCTTGGCCGCACTGGCAGCGACACGGCGCTTCTCGGCCAGCAGCAGGTCTTGCAGCTCGGCTTGCTTGAGGGCAATGGCCTCGCGCTCCAGGTTGGCCGTGCCCTCTATGGTCAGGCGCAACGCGGGCTTGGCGCGCAGCGCCTGCGCCACCTGCTCCAGCCCCTGCAAGCCAGCGGCGGTCATACGGGTACTGCCGGCGTCAAAGGTCACGTTGCTCAGGTCATCGGCGCTCTCGCTGCCGCCGACCAGACCGCCCATCAGACTGAAGGGCGAGGTCAGCGCCTTGGCAAGGATGTTGCCCACCACCTTCCAGACCACCGGCCAGACGCGAAACTGCGGGTCGTTGAGCGAGCCGCTCAGGGGCACGTTCAGGTCAATCACCCCGTTGCTATCGGCCAGCAGGGCCACCGCCAGTTTGACCGGCAAGGAGTTGGAGGAACCCGCCACGGCATCGCCAAACACCAATTGGTTGAGCACAATTTTGTTGCTGGCTTGGAGCTGCCCATCCGGGCTAACGACGTAGCCCAGGTCCACACTGAGCCTGCCGCGCTCTATGCCGTAACCAGCGTATTTGATGGCGTAGGACGACAGGGGAGAGAGCTCCAGATCGCGCACCTTGGCCTGGATATTGAGTGCCAGCGGCTTGACCAGGGGGTTGAGCTTGCCGGTGATTTCCAGGCTGGCCGTGCCCTCGGCGCGCCCGCGCAGCTCCAGGTCGGCCATCTGCACCTCGCCCTGGGTGGCCACGGAACTGAAGTGGCCCAGGCTGCCGCTGAGCCCGGTCAGGTCGGCCGAATAGTTGGGTTTGATGAAGCGGTCTGAATACGCCACATGGCCGTTGACCAAGCGGATGGCGCCCACATCGATCACCAGATTGTTGGCAGCCGGTGTTGCCGCAGACGCAGCGGCGCTGGTCGGCGCAGCAGCAAGGGGCGCCGCAGCAGCTACATCCGGCTTGCCCACCAAGTCCTGCAGCACCAGTCGCCCGTCGGCGCTCACAATCAGGCGGGCAAAAAAGTCCGACAGCGAGACCTCGCGCAGCTTCAGGCGCAGCGGCTTGGCCGGGGCCATGCTGAATTCGATGCCGGGCACGGACAGTGCCTTCCAGCTCAGCAGCTCCTCGGACTGCTCATCGCCGCTGGCAGATTTCAGAGCGCTGTTGAGCTTGAGATCCTCCAGTGCCGCGTCACCGCTGAGCTGCACATCGGGGCCAGCGGCCAGGCTGGCGTAGCGCAACTGTCCCTTGAAGCTGGTATCGGCGCGCAGCAGGTCCAGGCGCAGCTGCTGCAAAAAGTAGGGCGCCAGCGCCTGGGCCGGAAACTGTTTGGCCTCCAGCGCGCCCTGGGCCAGCAACGGGTCCCACATCAGGCTGCCGTCAAAGCGCAGGCTGCCAGGGTCGGAGCGCGCGGTGCGCACCTTGGCCGCAAGCGTCAGCGCCATGGGCTTTTTGCCGTCCAGCGTCATCTTCTGCATACGCCCCTGCAGGGCCGAGAGCTCCAGAAACACCGGCTTGGCCGGCTGGCGGTCCACCAGGGTGAAGCTGCCATCGTCCAGTGCCAGATCGTCCAGGCTGGCCGTCCAGGAGCTGCTGGCGGCGGGCTTGGCAGCAGGCGCAGCTGTGGGCGCTGCGGCGAGCCAGCGCGCAAACATCCACTGCCCGTCGTTGCCACGTGCCAGGCGTGCCTTGGGCCCGCTCAAGCGCAACTTGCCCAGGCTAAGCGCCTGCTTTTGCAGATCGACCACAGCATCGCTGACTTCCAGCAGCTTGAAAGAAGGCAGCTCCTTGGCCACGATGTCCGTCTTGCCCGTCGGTGGCGACAGGGCAAAGTCGTGCAGGGCCAGGCGCTTGGCACCCAGTTGCAGCGCCTTGTCCTGCCAGCTGGCGAAAAGCTCCCCCTCCAGCACACCGCTGGCCTGGGGCAGCAAATAGGCCGACACATAAGGCGCGGCCAGCGCCAGGCCCAGGTCCGACAGGCGCAGCTGGACCTTGCCCACTGCCTCGCTGCCCTGCCCGCTGAGCGCCAGGCTGGCGGCCTTGGCGCTACCGCCATCCTGCAACTTGGCCGTGAGCTCCAGCTGCGCCGGCTGGTCCAAGGGCCAATGCACATGGCTGAGCGTGAGTTGGGTGTCCGACAGCCGCAGCTTGGCCGGTGGCGATACGCTGGCGTCGTTCAGGCGCAGCGTGCCGTCTTTCAGGGCGAGTTGTTGCGCAGACAGTTGCCAGGAGGCCCCAGCCGCCGGTGCAGTGGCCGATGCCTGTGCCGCAGGCGCCTGGTTCTTGCCAGGGGCGAGATTGAGCGACTGCAGCCAGTCTTGGCCGGGCTTGCGGCCCAGGGTCACGCTGGGAGCGGTCACGGTCAGCGACTCCAGCTCCAGGCGCTGCTCCAGCGGGCGCAGCTCCTGGATCACCGCTTGCAGGGACTTGGCCTGCAGCAGGGCGGCTCCGTCCTTGTCGTCAATGCGTATGTCAGACACCTTTAGCGCACCCGAGATCTGCAACTGCTGGACCTCGGTCTGCACAAACGACACCTTGAGTGAGGTGTCGAGCACCGCCGACCGGATGCGCACCGGCAAACTGGCCGGCAAATAGGGCAGATAGGGGGCGATGTCCAGATGGGCCACCTGCAGCGTGAGCTCACCCTTGCGCGTCTGCGCAAAGGGCGTGGCCTGGGCCGATGAATCAAAGCGGCTGCCATTGAGTTCAAACGCCAGCTGCGGCTGCACCGTCACATCGCGCTGCGAAGCAAAGCTGCTCAAAAAGGGGATGGATATCTGCAACTTGCGCAGGCTGTGGTGGCGCTCGCTGGCACCTAGGTGATCGACAAAATCGACCGCTCCGTTGTTGAGCACCAGGTTGTAGAGCGCAAAGCGCAGCGGTGCTGTAGCCGGCTCGGCAGGCGCGGACTGCAGGCGCTGCAGCACATCGTCGATGTCGTAATGCCCATTGCCCAGGTGGGTCAGCGCCAGCAGCGGCTGCTCAATGGTGAGGGCATCTATGACCGGTGCCAGGCGAAACAGCGACTGGATTTCGGCATCCGCATACAGGCGCGCAATGGCCAGCTGGGTGGTTTTGCCATCGGCGCTGGCGATTTTGAGCTCCGACAGGGTGAGCTCCAGCGTCAGCGGATTGAAGGCCACCGCGCCCAGGGTCAGTGGGCGCCCCAGTACCTTGGAGCCCTGCTGTTCGAGCTGGCTTTTGAGCAGGGGTGGCAGGGCCAGCCAGGCCATTGCCCATACAGCCATCAAAGCGCCCGCCGCCCAGAGCAGGCGACGCAACCAGGTGATCTTCAGCATGCGTGTCAATTTCATGGCGCATTATTACTGAGCGACCCGGTTCTAATCGGGCCATGCCTTGTAACCATTTCCGCTTTCTGTGAACGCCCGCACACCGGCACTGCTGCGCGCCGCCGGCCTCCTGCTGGCAGGGCTTGCGACAGGCCTGTTCGCGCCCAATCAGGCCCATGCCGAGCCCGCGCCGCAGGCCGAGGCCAGCCGCCACAGTATTCCCGTACCCCGCATTGCAGGGCGACTCCATAGCGCTGACTTGGGGCTGGTGATCAACAGCGACGATCCCTATTCGGTGGCCGTGGGTGCCTACTACGCCCAGCGGCGCGGCATTCCAGCGCAGCAAATTGTGCGGGTCAGCCTGCCGCTGCGCGACACGCTCAAGGCGGCTGAGCTCGAAGCGCTGGCGGCCCAAATACGCAGCAGCCTGCCCGCCCATGTGCAGGCGCTGGCGCTGGCCTGGAGTCGGCCCTATGCGGTGGAGTGCAACTCCCTCACCGCCGCGCTGACGCTGGGTTTTCAGCCGGAACTGTGCCAGCGGACCTGCGCTGCTAGCGCCCCATCGCCCCTGTTCAACAACGCCACCACCCAGCCCTTTACCGATCTGGGCTTGCGCCCCTCCATGCTGCTGGCCGCCAGCTCGGTGGAGGCGGCCAAGGCCCTGATAGAGCGCGGCCTCAGCGCCGACCAGCAACTGGGCAAGCGCGGCGTGCCCGAGGTGCAGGCCCTGTTTGTCAGCACCCCGGACAGCGCGCGCAATGTGCGTGCGGCGCTGTTTCCACCCAGCGCAGCGCTCAAGGCGCTGGGCGTTCAGGTGCGCCAAGTGACGCAGCCGCTTCCCGCCCTGCAGCGCGTGGTGCTGTACCAGACCGGAGCGGTGCGCGTAGACGCGGCGAACCGCATTCCCTGGGTAAGCGGCGCACTGGCGGACCATCTGACCTCGTTTGGTGGCCAGTTGTTTGAGGCGCATGGCCAAATGACGGCGCTAGACTGGCTGGAGGCCGGCGCCACCGCCAGCTACGGCACGGTAAGCGAGCCCTGCAACCATGTGCAAAAGTTTCCGCATCCGCAGGTGCTGCTCTTGAACTACCTCCAGGGCAGCACGGCCATAGAAGCCTACTGGCGCAGCGTGGCCTGGCCGGCCCAGGGTCTGTTTGTGGGGGAACCGCTGGCCGCGCCTTTTGGGCACTAATAAGTTCCATGGGCGGCACAGGCCGGGCGCAGGAACTAGAATGGTCGGCCCCATGAACGACCATTACACCGCCCTCGGGCTGGGCAGCGATGCCTCGCTTGCCGACATCAAGAAGGCCTTTCGCCAAAAGGCCTCGATCTACCACCCGGACCGAAACGACGCAGCCGACGCGGCCGCGCGCTTTCGTGCGGTGCAAGAGGCCTACGAGGTGCTGTCCGACGAGACCAAACGCCAGGCCTATGACGACAACCGCCGACGCAACTTGCTGGATGACCCGGCCCAGACGGCGCGCGATATCTGGCAAGCCTATTTTTCGCCCCTGCTTTCCCAACATAAAACCTGAACCGACATGAGCACCTCCACTTTTTTTCTAGACCTGCGCTCGGCCTACCAGGCCGAACTCGATGACCTGACTTCGGACTCCGAAGGCAAGGATGTGCTGCGCAAGCGCCTGACCGAGAAACGCAAGGAACTGGGCTTTTTGCTGCAGATGATGGAGATCAGCCCGGAGATGGTGGCGGTGGTGCTGCACCAGGCCTTTCGCTTCAAAAGCCCGGCCGTGATGGACCATCTGCTGGCGCAGGACGCCGATAACCTGCCCGAATGGGACAGCATCTGCGACACGATCGACATTGCCCCCTGGGGCCGCGACATGGTGGAGATGATGCTGCACCAGCCCATGGGAGCCTGGTTCATGACGATTGCAGCCGCGCTGGAATACATGCACCACAAGCCACTGACGGCACAAGAGCGCGCGCAACTGTCTGGCCCTGCGGAAGAAGAAGAGGAAGACCAGGACGAGGTGCGCAACGAGCGCCACGACGACAACCACACCGAAGACCATGAAGAAGACGAGGCCGATGCCCGCGCCCGCGAAGACGCCGGCAACGACTGGATGGTCGAGCAGGGCTTTGACCGCAAAGAATAAGGACATCCCATGAACGCACTTGCATTGATTGCCAAGACCCAAAGCCTGATTGCCTCCGGCGACATCGTGGCAGCCGAGGCGGCGCTGGTCGAACTGGCCGACGAAGAGGGCGACCACGCCCTGCTGGTGGTGCTGGAGCAGCTGCCGCCCAAGGACATCCTGGCGGTGATTCGCGAGTACGACAACTCGAAAGAATCGGTCATCAACCTGTTGGTCACGCCCGCGCTGTTTGCCCGCGCCGTGGTCATTGAGAAACAGTACAAGGACCTGAGCCGCACCCACCTGCGCGGCATGGTCAACTCGGTCATCTTCCGCGAAGGCGCCGACCCGGTGGAGTTCCTCACCGCGATTGGCGAGCTGGAAGGCGGCTCCGAGGCGCTGGCCGACTACTTCACCGAAAAGTGGAGCCGCATCGAAGCCTTTGCCCGCAGCGGCACCTTTGATTCGGTGGAGGACGACGGCGAGATCCTGTCCGAGACGGCCCTGCTGGCCTCGGCCTACACCAAGCCCCGCGTAGAAGAAGACGAGATCGCCGACCAGGACTGGATGCAGCTGGCCTGGCTCTTGCGCCACGAATGCCAAGACCTGTTTATCGAGATGCTGCTGGTGCTGCGCGCCAAGGCCCGCGCCCATGACCTGGGCCTGGGCGAGGAGTTCGAGACCGAAGAGGATGACGACCGGGTAGAAACCAGCGACACCGACCGCGGCAAGGCCACGCCCGCCGTGCTGGACGCGCTGGATGCGGACGAAGAGTCGGCCATTTGAAGCTGCCCATGTCCGATTCGTCTACGCCCTCCGCCGCGCCGCAGACCGTTGCGCTGTTTGACGCCCGGCCCTTTTTTGAAAAGGCGCTGGTCTATGGCCTGCAGCACGGCGTCATCGGCCAGGCCAAGCTCGACGCCATACAGACCGACGCGCCCAAGGGTATGGTGCAGATTGCGCGCTATTTCGGCAGCGAGTTCCTGCGCCCCGAACTGGAAAAGGCGAAGGACCGCATCGTCAACCTGGTCAGTCTGAACCTGGAACACAGCAGCGGCGGCGACCTGCGCAAGGCCGCAGAAGCCTTGCGCGACCACAGCTTCATGTCGCGCTCCAAGGCGGCCTCCGACATGCTCAAAGCCCTGATCGCCATGCCCCAAAGCAGCCACTTCGGCATGAACGAGCAGGGCGGCTTCAGGGACGACCATATTCCGCAATTGGCCAAATGGTCGCTGCGCAGCCTGGCCGACTACCAAGCCGAACTGGGAAAGCGCCGCCAGGTGGCACAGGTTATCGACGCGGCCCTCTGGCTGGCCGACTACTTGGGCATGGACGCTGACGATCTGGAGGATGCTGGCCGCGACGCCGAGGCCGTGATACGCACCGCACTGCTGCTGCTCGCACTCAAGCAGACGCAGCTGCCCGACTGGGTGGCCTTCCAGAAGGTCATTGCGGCCCTGCGCAAGAAGGCGGCAGCAAGCAAGAGCGCCAGCATCGCCATCCCCATGCCCAAAGAGCTGCCGGGCGAATTCCGCACGGTGGTGGACGGTGTGCGTAAAAGCATACTGGCCGATCTGCCCAAAATTTTGGACAGCAGCCTGCCCGCGCGCAAGCTGTTTGACCAGACCCCCGCCTTCATGGGCCGCTACTTCTGGGTCGAGGACGCACTCAGCGAGGTCGATGACTTTGACCGCGCAGCATCCAACGCATGGAACAAGGCCACCGGCGGCCACAGCGACGACAGCTCGCTGCTGACCCTGTTCCTGCACATTGCCGCTGGCAACGCCCACAAGACCCTGCTCACCCCCAAGACCGCGGCCACCCTGGTGCGCAAGATCCGCAAAAGCGGCTGGCAACCAGAGCTGGTGGCCCCCTACATTCTGGGCAATGCGCCCGAGCAGCACCAAAGCGGCTACCTGGAAATGTGGGAAGCGTTTATGGATGAGGCCCAAGGCCGGCTGCTGAGCGACCACGACGACAGGCTCTACGACGCCCTGGCCCTGCTGCGCCAGGAGTGCAACCTCAGCGGCTAGCTAGAACGGTTACTGGACCATGGAGTCAGGGCGCAACCAAAAGGCTAAGAAAACCAACTGATCTTGCCGGTTCCAAGGTCATGCATTGCCGCAACTACCTTGACCTTGCCACTGTCTGCAAGGTTTCTGATCACTTCGCTCTTGGACAAGATTTTCGAGACCGCATCCTTGGCGTTCTGATCCGCGAGTTTCTGCACCAGTGCCTTATCCTTTGAACTGGCCACCCCCTTGTAGTTCAACTTTTCCAAGGATGGGCGAATGTTCGCAAGCAAGGAAGTGAGGTTGCCCAATTGGGCATTGTCAGCCGCACCTTTGATTGCGCCGCAGTCGGTGTGACCTAGCACCACGACCAGTTTTGCACCCGCGAGTTGGGTGGCGAATTCCAGACTGCCCAGGATATCGGTGTTAACGAAGTTGCCCGCAATCCGCGCGGCAAAGATATCGCCGATGCGTTGATCAAAAACCAACTCAGGCGGTACGCGGCTGTCGATACACCCAACAACCACGGCAAAGGGCGATTGTTTTGCTGTCGTGTCTTTCACCTGCTTCATCAGGTCACAGTTCAGCGTCCTTCCCTCTACGAAGCGGTCGTTGCCGTCCTGCAAAAGTTTCCATGCAGCGTCTGGACTGGTGGCATCCTGGGCTGTCGGGTTGAATACCGCGCAACTTTGCTCGGCGCGTGTGGCGAGGCTGAAACTGGCGGCAGATGCGATTGCCAGCGATTGAATAGCGTTTCGTCTAGAGAACATAGGAACACCTCCAAGCAATGAAAAAATTTGATTTCTGTAAGCAGCACATAACTAGAGAGCGCCAGAACGACTGGGTCGGGGTGTCACACCAGCCGTACTCTCCAGAGCCGGATCGTGCGACGGGTTAACCGACGCCAGGGTGGCATGTACGTTGTTCATGCTCTCTATTGCTTAGCTTGCCAAGTGGTTTAACTGACGAGCGCAAGCTTTGCAGTGCGGTCACGCACGGGCTTTTGCACGCGCTGCAGGCTGCGCGTCAGGACCCGGGTGGCGCGGCCCAGGGAGCGGTCCAGTGCGGTGCGCCAGTCGCGTGCCAGCGAGGCAATGACCACGGTGCCGGCCTTTTCTGTGGTGAGCTCCACTTGGCAGCGTTTGTCCACGCCGCCGCGCGGGCCGTTGATGTCTGTGAACTGCACCTTGGCGTGCGGCACAAAGGTGCTCAGGCGCCGCAAGGCAAAACGCACGCGCTCAACAGACACATCGCGCATCTGCGCGCCATCGGCATCCCGGGATTCAAAAATGATCTGCATGGAATTTTCTCCAGTGGGTGAAAGAAGGTCCAACGATAGAGGGACAACCAACTGCTAAAAAGCAGATAATTTCTTATCGATATTCCTAAAAAAGCAGACCATGAGTGCCTCGTTCAACTACAAGCATCTGTACTACTTCTGGGTGGTGGCCAAAGAGGGCGGCATCTCGCGGGCGGCTGAAAAGCTGGACATGGCGGTGCAGACCGTCAGCGCGCAGGTGCGCGAGCTGGAGCGCTCCTTGGGCTACGCGCTGCTCAAACCCGCCGGACGTGGGCTGGTGCTGACCGAGGCGGGGCAAGCCGCCCTGCAGCAGGCCGACCTGATTTTTCAGCTAGGCGAGGACCTGCCCACCAAGGTGCGCGATGCGGTGAGCGCGCCCACCGTGCGCTTGTCTGTGGGCATCTGTGACAGCCTGCCCAAACTGGTGGTGCACCGCCTGTTACTGCCCGTCATTGCCGAACCCCATTTGCGCCTGCTGTGCCACGAAGGGGGCTTGGACGATCTGCTCGGCGACTTGGCCCTGCACCGGTTGGATGTGGTGCTGGCCGACCGGCCCGCACCCGCCAACCCCAACATCAAGCTCTACAGCCATGCCCTGGGTTCATCCACCATGGCGTGGTACGGCACGGCGGCCATGGTGGCAGCAGCGGGCGAAGACTTTCCACGCTGCCTGGCCGATGTGCCGCTGTTGCTGCCCATGGCCCACAGCCCGGTGCGCGACCGCCTGGACCTGTGGTTTGAACAACGCGCCGTGCGCCCGCGCATCGTGGGTGAATTCGCCGACAGTGCCTTGCTGAAGACCTTTGGTGCCAGCGGCATGGGCGTATTTCCGGCAGCGGAATGGGCGCATGACGATTTGCTGGCGCACTACGCCGTGCAGCGCCTGGGCCCCTGCGAGGGTGTCACGGAGCACTTTTTTGCCATCGGTACCGAGAAGAAAGTGCAACACCCGCTGGTGCAGCGCTTGCTGCAACCCGCGATGTAAGCGGCTCAGCCTTAACTGCGCCCCGGTGCGCTGCGCACGCTCAGCAGCATGGTCAGGGCCAAGATGCCCACCACCACGCCCAGCGAGAACAGGACCGGGATTTTGTAGACATCGATCAGGCACATCTTGGCGCCGATGAACACCAGAATCACCGCCAGGCCGTAGTTGAGCAGGTGGAACTTGTTGGCCACTGCGGCCAGCAGAAAGTACATGGCGCGCAGGCCCAAAATGGCAAACACATTGCTGGTCAGCACGATGAAGGGGTCGCTGGTGATGGCGAAGATGGCGGGGATGGAGTCCACGGCAAAAATCACATCGGTGAGCGCAATCAGGCAGATCACCATCATGAGGGGCGTGGCAATGCGCTTGCCGTTTTCCACAGTCCAGAAATTCTCGTCGTCGTAGTCCTTGCTGACCGGCAGCAGTTTGCGCAGCAGCTTCAGCGCCGGGTTGTCGTTCAGGTCGGGCTCCTTGCCAGCGGCCCACCACATCTTCACGCCGGTCAGGATCAGGAAGGCGCCGAACACATACAAAATCCAGTGGAATTCGGCCAGCAGCCAGCCGCCCACCAAGATCATGATGGTGCGCAGCACGATCGCGCCGATGATGCCGATCATCAGTACCCGCTTCTGAAAGTGCGTGGGCACGGCGAAGTAAGTAAAGATCAGCAGGAACACGAAGATGTTGTCCACCGCCAGCGATTTCTCGATCAGGTAGCCGGTCAGGAACTCCAGCGATTTGCTGTTGGCAATCTCGGTGGAGCCGGTCGCGTCTTTGACGGCCCACCAGAACAGCCCGTTGAACAAAAAGCTCAAGCCAATCCAGACCAGCGACCAGTTCAGCGCCTCCTTGACGCCAATATCCTGCGCGCCCTGTTTTCTGAGCACCACGAAGTCAACCAATAGCGACACCAGCACGATGCCGCCGAAGGTGGCCCACAGCCAGAGGGGAGCGATTGTTTGCATAAAAAGCCTTACGCCAAGCAAGTTGAGGATCAGCCACCCCTTAGGGGGCGCTGTGCCGGTGCGGTGGGCGACAACGCCCGTGCACATCTGGCGCAAGTCTAACGGAGTAACACCATGTTTAAAAGGAATTAAATGATTGAATAATTCGTAAAAACAGGAATGTTTTCGCGCATTTCCTTGCTGGTTGCAGCGCGCCAGGGAATGCACCATGCCGTCCATTCACAACCGAAAGGCTGACTGCCATGACAGTCCAACCCAAGCATTGGTGGGCGCGGCTGATCGCCGCTCTGCCCACCCGACACACCCTGTCTGCCCACCCCTGGCTGCAACCCGTTGCCAGTCGGCTGCTCGACCCGCAGCTGTGGCGTTTTCAACATGAAGCAGTGGCGCGCGGTGTTGCCGTGGGCACGTTCTGGGCCTTCGTCATTCCCTTCGCCCAGATCGTGGTGGCGCCAGCGCATTGCACGCGCTGGCGCGCCAACATACCGGCCGCAACTGCGATGACGATGCTCACCAATCCACTGACGATAGGGTTCTGGCTTTGGCTGGCCTACCAGCTCGGTGCGCGGATCCTGGGTGAACCCCTGGGCCAAACCATATCAGGTGCTGACAGCGCGCCGTCATGGCTTGCGCAGTACGGCTGGCCCACGGTGCTGGGCATGGGACTGTTCGCCACCGGCGGCGCGGCCCTGGGCTATGGTTCCGTCAAGCTGATCTGGCGCCTGGGCATCTGGCTCAAACGCCGCACGCGCCGCGCCGCTGCGTGACCACCATGCACCGGTCCATAGTCCTATTTTTTCTGAACTTGTATCTGCTTAATGCTGCTTTTTTATGAGCATTTCCTTGCCTAAGCTCGGCCCTTGTTCTTTCATCTTTTAAGGGGATTCACATGAAGCGCCTGCTTTCACTCTTGGCCATGGTTTTTGCCTTCGGCCTTTCCACGGTGGCCATGGAGGCCGATGCCGCCCAACGCATGGGCTCCGGCAAATCCCTGGGCACGCAACGCCAGGCCACGCCGGACAAGACCAGCTCTACGGCCACGCCTGCTGCTGCCACACCCGCTGCTGCCGCAGCCAGCCCTGGGCGCTCGTGGATGGGTCCGGTTGCCGGTCTGGCAGCCGGCTTGGGCCTGGCCGCTTTGGCATCCCACCTGGGCTTTGGCGATGAACTTGCATCTATGGTGATGATGGGCTTGCTGGCCGCTGCGGTCATGCTGGCCATTGGCTTCTTCATGCGCAGGCGTGCCGCCGCACGGCAGTCGACAACGGCGCCACAGGGCATGCAGTACGCAAGGGTGAACGGTGGCAGTGCACCTGATGCCGACGACAACGCTGCGCACCATGCGCCTGCCTACAAAGTGTCCATGCCCGCAGGCGGTCGCGCTGCCATCGGCTCTGACATAGGCTCGAACATCGGCTCAGGTATTGACGAAGCTGGCACCAGCGTAAGCCGGATTCCTGCGGACTTTGACAGCGCTGCTTTCGAGCGCAACGCCCGTGTCCAATTCATTCGCCTGCAAGCCGCCAACGATGCCCGCAACCTGGACGATATCCGCCAGTTCACCACGCCCGCGATGTTTGCCGAGCTCCAACTGGAAATGGCCGAACGCGGCAACGCGCTCCAGAAAACCGAGGTTGTGACCGTCCAGGCCGAAGTGCTTGAAGTGGATGAAGAAGCAGACCGCTATGTGGTGAGCGTGCGTTTCACCGGCGTGCTGCGCGCTGGCAGCGGCGAGCCCGATGAGTCCTTCGACGAGATCTGGCATTTGGTCAAGTCACGCCAAGGTGAAGGCGGCTGGCTGCTGTCTGGAATACAGCAGATGTCGTAGCAAGGGTCAATTGCCATCCGCAAGGAATGGCAGGGTTGCCCACACGCTTTACATTTCAAAGAACGGTAGGCGGGCGGACCACAGGGAAGCAAAAGGCTGTGGAAGTCCGCCCGTGCCGTAGTCCCCGTGGCGAGATTCGCGGTTAAAGCGGTTCAACATCTGGCACGACGCAGTCTCAGTGAAAATCCCGGCTCACGGTGCTGAGCTCGCCCAATAGGCCGCTCAGGTCCACCAGGCGCTTGGCCACCACATGGCACACCAGACCCGTTTCATCACGTTGCCAAATGCCATACACCGCCATCAGACGGGCGCGGTACAACACCTCGCGGAACTGCTCCTTGACCGACTTCCAGACAATCACATTGACGCTGCCGGTCTCATCTTCCAGCGTCACAAACACCACGCCCTTGGCGGTCTGCGGCCGCTGGCGCATGGTGACAATGCCGCAGGCCCGCACCAGGCGCCCACTCGGGTAATCGCGCATTTGCACGGCGGTGAGCAGGCGCTTAGGCGCCAATTGCGCGCGCAGCAGGGCCAGCGGGTGGCTGCGCAGGCTCAACCCCAGGGACGCGTAGTCAAACACCACCTCCTCGCCCTCCTCGGCCGCTTCCAGCTGCAGGGCCTCTTCTTCAATCGGTACGCCGGCCAACAGGGCCGGGGCCAAGCGCAGGGCCGAGGCATCCCACACCTGCTGGCGCCGGTGGCCACTGAGCGACTGCAGAGCATCGGCGCTGGCCAGGGCGCGCAGATCCGCCAGGTCCAGTTGGCAGCGCAGGGCCAGGTCCTGGGTGCTGGCAAAGGGGCCCAGCGCGCGCTGCTGCGCTATGCGTGCTGCCACCGCACCGGACAGACCCGCCACCATGCGCAAGCCCAGACGCACGGCGGGATGGGTGGTGCCAGGTTGCGGCGCCGGGCGCTGACGCTCCTGTCTGGGCAGTGCGTGGGGGCTCTGATTTTCCGACGCCTCCAGCGTGCAATCCCAGTCGCTGTGCGCCACATCCACTGGGCGCACCAGCACGCCATGGCGTTGGGCATCCTGCACCAGCTGGGCCGGGCCGTAAAAACCCAAGGGCTGGCTGTTGAGCATGGCGGCCAAAAAGCAGGCCGGTTCATGCCACTTGAGCCAGCAGCTGGCATAGACCAAGAGGGCAAAACTGGCGGCATGGCTCTCGGGGAAACCGTATTCACCAAAGCCCTCGATCTGTTGAAAGAGTTGGTCGGCGTATTCCTGCGTGTAGCCGTTTGCCAGCATGCCGCCCACCAGCCGGTCGTAAAACTTGTGGACTCCGCCCTTGCGCTTCCAGGCCGCCATGGAGCGGCGCAGCTGGTCGGCCTCGCCGGCAGAAAAGTCGGCAGCGGCCATGGCCACCTGCATCACCTGCTCCTGAAAGATCGGCACACCGTGGGTGCGTTTAAGTACCTCTTTGAGCGCCGGGCTGGCGTAAGCAACAGCCTGCGGGTTGGCGCGCGCCTGCAAATAGGGGTGCACCATGCCGCCCTGAATCGGCCCCGGGCGCACGATCGCCACCTCCACTACCAGGTCGTAAAAGCAGCGCGGTTGCAGGCGCGGCAGCATGCTCATTTGGGCGCGGCTCTCGATCTGGAACACGCCCACGGTATCGGCGCGGCAGATCATGGCGTAGGTCTCCGGGTCTTCGCTGGGAATGTCCTGCATGCGCATCTCCTTGCCGCGCCTCTGGCCTATGAGCAGCAGACAGCGGCGGATCGCGCTGAGCATGCCCAGCGCCAGCACATCGACCTTCAAGAGGCCCACCGCATCCAGATCGTCCTTGTCCCACTGGATCACGCTGCGGTCTTTCATGGAGGCGTTTTCCACCGGCACCAGACGCATCAACGGACCTTGTGTCAGCACAAAGCCACCCACATGCTGGCTCAGGTGGCGCGGAAAACCCTGTAGCTGGCAGGCCAGGTCCAGCCAAAGATGCAGGCGGCGCGCAGGCGGCAGCTTGAAGGGCTCCCCCTGCACCCTTGCAATCGCCGCCTCCAGCCGATCCACCAGCAACTCCCGGCTGTACATGCCGGGATGCTCCTTGGCCATGGCGGCAATCAGTGCCTCCGGGATTTCCAGCGCACGGCCCATATCGCGCAGGGCGCTGCGCGGGCGGTAGCTGGCCACCACAGCGGTGATGGCGGCGCGCTCGCGGCCGTACTTGGCATAGATGTACTGGATGACCTCCTCGCGGCGCTGGTGCTCAAAGTCCACGTCGATGTCGGGCGGCTCGTCGCGCTCGCGGCTGATAAAGCGCTCGAACAGCAGGTTGGAGAGTGCCGGGTTCACCTCGGTCACACCCAGGCAGTAGCAGACCACCGAATTGGCCGCCGAGCCGCGCCCCTGGCACAGAATGCCGCGGCCCCGCGCAAAGCGCACCAGGTCGTGCACGGTCAAAAAATACATCTCGTAGCGCAGCTCAGCAATCAGCGCCAGCTCATGCTCCAGTTGCTTTTGCACCGCTTGCGAAATGCCATTCGGATAGCGCTCCCTGGCCCCCTCTTGCGCGTACTGGCGCAGGGTCTGGGCCGGGGTTTGGCCGGGCAACACCGCCTCCATCGGGTACTGGTAGCGCAACTCCTTGAGGCTGAAGCTGCAACGCGCTGCAATCACCAGCGTGGCCGCCAGCAACTCCGGTGGATAGAGGGCGCCCAGGTGGGCCAGGCTGCGCAAATGCAGTTCGGCATTGGCCTGCAGGGCAAAGCCGCATTGCGAGACCGGCACACCTAAGCGCACAGCGGTCAGCGCGTCGTGCAGGGGCTTGCGTGAGCGCAGATGCAGGTGGACCTGCCCGGTGGCCACCAGCGGCAGGCCACTCAGGCGGGCGAGTTGCCGCAGGCGCTGCCAGCGCATGGCATCGTCAGCGGCCAGGCCCCGCGTGACCTCCAACCAGACATGGCCGGGGCGCAGAGCCTGCAGGCGCGTGGCCAGCGCCCAGGCGCTCTCCATTGGCAGCGCATCCAAGCCACCGAGCAGCAGCTCGCAGTCGGCCAGCGTCTGCTGCTGCACATCGGCCCAACACAAGCGGTATTCCCCCTTGGGCGCAGCCCGCCGCGCAAGGGTGATGAACTCGCACAGATTGCCCCAGCCATTCAGGTTGTGCGCCAATGCTACCAAGGTGAACCGTGCACCATCCATGTCCACGGCAAACTCGGCGCCCAGCAGCAGCTTCAAACCCAATCGATCGGCCTCGCCATGCGCGCGCACCACGCCGGCCACAGAGCATTCGTCGGTAAGGGCCAGCGCGCTATAGCCCAGTGCATGCGCCCGCTGCACCAGTTCTTCCGGCTGCGAGGCACCGCGCTGAAAACTGAAGCTGGAGAGGCAATGCAGTTCGGCGTAGGCGGGTGGTGCGGGAGAACAGGCCATGGCGCAGCCTCATTGAAAGAGGCTCAGAATTAGGATGTGGGAAATACTGTATTTATACACAGTATTTTCAAGCCTGTCATGCCCTGTCAGGGCGATGTCATGGAAAAGGAAGACTCTCGCGGGACGTTTTTTACTGATGCGCATCAATTTAACCAAACCAAGACCGGCCTAGACTGTGGCCCACCACAGCCAGCGCCAGCAAGTCACCAGGAGTCATCCCTTGCTACCCGCCTACATCACGCACGCCGACTGCAGCCGCCACGAAATGGGCGCCGACCATCCCGAATGCCCCGAACGCCTAGGCGCCATCAATGACATGCTGTTGACCAAGGGCCTGCTGGACTACATGAACCATTACGACGCACCCCTGGCCACCGATGCCCAGTTGGCACGTGCGCACGGAACGGACTACATCCACAGCATCCTGAATTCCTCGCCCGATGAAGGCTACTTCCGGGTCGATCCCGACACCAGCATGAACCCCTATACCGCGATGGCCGCCCTGCGCGCCGCTGGCGCCTTGGTGCAGGCCACCGATCTGGTGATTGCCGGTGGCGTACCTGCCGCCTTTTGCTCGGTGCGCCCACCCGGCCACCATGCAGAGCGCAACAACGCCATGGGTTTTTGCTTCTTCAACAATGTGGCCGTGGGCGTCATGCATGCACTGGAGCACCATGGCCTGCAGCGCGTGGCCCTGATCGACTTTGATGTGCACCACGGCAACGGCAGCGAGGACATTCTGCAAAACGACCCGCGTGTGCTCATGTGCTCCATCTTCGAGACCGGCCTGTATCCCTTTTCGGGCGAAAACAGCAAGGCCACCAACATGGTCAATGTGGGTCTGCCCTCACGCTCGGGCTCGAACAAGTTCCGCGAGGCCATCACTAGCCACTGGATACCGGCCCTGGACGCCTTTGCACCGCAGCTGATCTATGTCTCGGCCGGCTTTGATGGCCACCGCGAAGACGATATGGGTAACCTCGGTTTGGTGGAGGCCGATTACGAATGGGTCACCAAGAGGCTCATGGAGGTGGCCAGACGCCACTGCCAGGGGCGCATTATTTCTTGCCTTGAAGGCGGTTATGTCTTAAGCCCTCTTGCACGCAGCGCCACGGCGCACGTCAAGGTGCTGATAGGCGCAGATTGAACGTATGGACAAACATTACCTCTCCCCTCTTTTCGCACCCCAGTCGATCATGGTCTTTGCCGGACCCACCGACACCGAGGAGGGCCACACGCCCCAGGCCAGGCAGCTGACCGAGAACCTGAAGGCGCAGAACTACAAGGGTGAGCTGCATTTTCTGGATATCAACAGCAGCGGCACGCTGGCCGATCTGGCGCAAACCCGCGCCGACCTGGCCATCATTGCCCTACCGGCGACCGATGTGCTGGCAGCGCTGGAGGTGGCCGGGCGCATGACCTGCCGCTCGGCCCTGATCATCTCCAGCGGCATCAACGCCGACCTGGCAGCCGCCCTGAAGAAAGTGGCCAAGCGCGAAGACGTGCAACTGCTGGGGCCCAACTGCCTGGGCTTCCAGAACCCGCTGCTGCAGCTCAACGCCAGCGTGGCAGGTCCCCTGGCAAAGGCCGGCTCACTCGCCCTGGTGTCGCAGTCTGGTGCGCTCACCGCCTCCATGCTGGACTGGGCCAGCCAGAATGCAGTGGGGTTCTCAAGCGTGGTGTCGCTGGGCCCCAATACCTCCGTGGACATTGCGCAGGTGCTGGACTACCTGGCCAACGACGCCCGCACCCAAAGCATCATCGTTTACCTGGAAGGCATCTCCAACGCAAGGCGCTTCATGAGCGCCTTGCGCTCGGCAGCGAACGCCAAGCCGGTGATCGTGCTCAAGGCCGGGCGCAAGCCGGCCGGCAACGAGGCCGCCCAAACCCATAGCGGCGCCATTGTCGGCAGCGACGATGTGTTTGATGCCGCCCTGCGCCGCGCCGGCGCCGTGCGCGTGACCTCGTTTGTGGAACTGTTCTCGGCGGCCAAATGCCTGGCCTCGCGCTACCGCCCGGTGGGCAAGCGCCTGTCCATCGTGACCAATGGCGGTGGCCCCGGCGTGCTGGCGGCCGACTGGGTCAACGAAATCCATCTGCACCTGGGCAAGCTCTCGCCACAGTCGGCGGCCGACCTGAAGCCCCTGTTGCCGGAGCTGGCTTCGCTGACCGACCTGATCGATCTGTCGGAAGATGCAACGCCCGAGCATTACCGCGCCGCCATCGATGCGGCCAACCATGACGCCGGCATTGACGGTGTGCTGGTGATTTTTTCGCCCAAGTCGGGCGTGGATGCCACCGGCGTGGCCAAAGTCCTGGCCGAGATCAAACGCTCCATGGGCAAACCGCTGCTGTCTTGCTGGATGGGAGACGCCTCGGTGGTGCCGGCGCGCGTGCTGCTCAACGATGCCGCCATCCCCACCTTTCGCACACCCGAGGCGGCCGTGGGGGCGTTTGGCAATATCGCCACCTTCTACCAAAACCAACGCCTGCTGCAGCAGACGCCGCCACCCCTGTCCACCCTGGGCAAGCCCGACATCGAAGGCGCACGCCTGATCATTGAAAGTGTGCTGGCAGAACGGCGCAAGGTGCTCACCGAGATGGAGTCCAAGACCCTGCTGTCTTGCTTCCACATTCCGGTGACGCAGACCATTTTGGCGCGCAATGCCACCGAGGCCATGATGATTTCGGCGCAGCTGGGCTTTCCGGTGGCACTCAAGATCGACTCGCCCGATATCAGCCACAAGTCCGATGTACAGGGCGTGGCGCTCAACATCATGAATGCGGCCAGCGCGCGCGACAACTACAACGACATGGTCGAGCGCGTCAAGCGCATCCTGCCGCAGGCCCACATCAACGGCGTCACGGTGCAAAAGATGGCGCATGCCAGGCGCGGGCGCGAAATCTATGTCGGCCTGGTCACCGACGATCCGTTCGGCCCGGTGATTGTGTTTGGCGCAGGCGGCACCATGATCGAGTTGCTCAACGACCGCGCCATGGAACTGCCACCGCTGAACCAGTTTTTGGCGCGCCGCCTGATTGATCGCTCGCGCGTGTCCGAAACCCTGGGCGAGTGGCGCGGCGCCAGCGCGGTGGACATGGATGCGCTGGAGCAGGTTCTGCTGCGCGTGTCTGAGATGGTGTGCGAACTGCCGCACCTGCGCGAGATGGACATCAACCCCATCATCGTGGACGCTTCAGGCGCCGTGGCCGTGGATGCGCGCATTGTCATTGACAGCGCACCCCAGGCGTCCAGCGGACGCACCAGCGATTACAACCACCTGTCGATACTGCCCTACCCGGCCCGCTATGAGAAAACCCTACCCCTGCGCGGCGGCGGCGAATACACCATACGCCCCATCCATCCGGACGATGCGCACATGCTCAACAAACTGGTCAGCGAGTTGTCGCCACAAAGCCGCTACTTCCGCTTTGTATCGAGCATGGCCGAGCTGCCGCCCTCGATGCTGGCGCGCTTTACCCTGATCGACTACGACCGCGAAATGGCCATGGTGGCCGTGGTCAAGGAGCGCACCGCCACATCCGAGGGCGACATCACCGAGACCGAACGCATTGTGGGGGTCTCGCGCTATGTCACCAACCCGGATCAGTCGAGCTGCGAATTTGCGCTGGTGGTGGCAGACGACTTCAATGGCAAGGGTCTGGGCTCGCGCCTGATGGAAAGCATCATGGACGTGGCGCGCGAAAAAGGCCTGGCCGAAATCGAGGGCCTGGTGCTGGCCAACAACTCCGGCATGCTCAAACTCATGCGCGGCCTGGGCTACCAGGTCAAGAGCTATGCGGAAGATCCGGACTTCAAGCTCGTCACGCACAGCCTGTAGCATCCATCGGCCACAAAAAAAGGGGCGCATGGCGCCCCTTTTTTTATCGCCTGAACCGGCTTACTTGGTGCAGGACTTTCCCTTGAGCCCATGGTAGCCCTTGGCCTTGGCATCGGCCTCGCTCATGTACTCACCCACCTTGGTCTTGCCATAGGACTTGCTGCCTTCGCAATGGTAGGCCTTGGATTTGGTGTTGACCCATACCTTGGCGGCACCATTGGCAACAGCCGGCATGGCAACGGGTGCTGCAGGTGCTACAACAGGTGCAGCAACGGGCACAGGGGCCATGGCCTTGGCAACAGGCGCGGCCACGGCAGCGGCCGCACTGGCCTTGGCATTGTTGACCGCATTGCCAGCCGCAGTCGTGGCTGCGGTGGTCGCAGAATTCACGGCATCAGTGGCGGCAGTAGTCTGCGCAAAACCGGATGCAGCAGCGCACAACAGACCCACAGCAACAACCAGGGCACGAACTTGAGTTTTCATTGAGATTCTTTCCAACGGATTATTGGCAACCCGCAACATTGCGAGAAACCTGTACCCACAACGCACCACGCCCTATTTGGTTTACTTCGCGCGCATTACAAATATCCTGTTGTTTTTGCGGCATGGGCCTATCGCATTGGTCTATCGCATGACCTTGCGCAATCGGATACCTATTGAATACAAGTGAAATAGCTATAGGAACTTCCCTAGGCTATCCAATAAAGGTATTCAATATGAAAAAATACATCCTGACCGCAATGGCCATCGCTGCCGCAAGCCTGATCAGCACCCAAGCCTTCGCACAAGCCAAGGAAGGCCCCTGGATGGTTCGCGTGCGCGCCGTCAACCTGGCCAGCGCCAACACCACTGACAGCGGCACTGCAGGCCTGACCGTCAACGACATCGTTCTGCCCGAAGTAGATGTCAGCTATTTCTTCAGCCCCAACCTGGCTGTGGAACTGATTTTGACCGTGCCCCAAGAGCACAATGTGATGGCCAATGGCACCAAGATCGGCACGCTGTCCCAACTGCCCCCCACCCTGCTGGCCCAGTACCATTTCCCCATGAATGGCTTCAAGCCCTATGTGGGCGCCGGTATCAACTACACCAAGTTCACGACCTCTGACATCGGTGGCGGTACTGTGACACCTGACGGCTCCAGCTGGGGCGGTGCCCTGCAGGTCGGCGTGGATGTGCCCCTGTCCGGAAATATGTACTTCAACTTCGATGTGAAGAAGGTCTTTATCAAGACCAACATCAACGCGGGCGGCAACAGCATCGGCACCTTCAAGGTGGATCCCCTGTTGGTCGGTGTCGGCATCGGCTGGCGCTTCTAAGCAGTCCGCAAGCGTCTGTTTGTCTCAGGCAAACAGACCCTGCAAAAACCAGCGCAGATGCAAATCTGTGCTGGTTTTTTTTGGCCCTTGCACACCCAGGCGTTCGCGGTATATCCACAGCAGGCCGGCCTGTGCGCTGCGGGCGACAAAATAATCGCGCAGCACGGCCTGGCCTTCGAGCCAACCGGTCTCCATACGCTGCGGGCCGGCCAGCAGCGTCAGCGGGCCCTGGTACTGCGGGCAGTCCTGTTGAACGACCAAGGGCTGCGGCACCGTCAGCAGCCAGCTGGGCATGCACGCGGCCAGTGCAGGCAGCGCTGGTAACTGCGCTTTTGAAACCGGCTGCGCCTGCCAGGGCAGCCAGGCCTGCATGCATTCCGGCTGGTGAGCGGCCTGCAGCTGCACGCACAGCAACTGCTCAGGCCCCAGACGGGCACCCAGTCGCTCCATCATCTGGTGCAGGCTGTCGCCCCTGCGCTGGTCCTCTAGCAGGAGGCTGTGCGACTCCCCGCCCATGGCCTGGGTTTGCAGCGTGCGCAGGCGCAGGGTCAGCACCGGTGCGGGCAGCGTGACCTGCACTAAGCGCTCGCCCAAGAGGCGCTGCAGATGCGTCATGTCTTGCGTGGCCTGTGCCGTGCGCAGCTCCAAGCGCCCCTGGCCCTTGCCCTGGTGATGGGTGTCCACATGCAGCGCGTTGGAGCGCCGCGCATCGAGCTCCCACAGCAGCTCCAGCGCCAGCACACCGCGCTGGCGCGCACGCAGCCAGACCAGCAACTGCGAGAGCAACCGGCGTGCACCAAACAACAGCGCCGGGGCCGTTTCCACGGCTGCCGACAACTCCAGCGGCGCATCGAAGACATCGGGCAGGCTCAGCCAAGGGTAGAGCTCGGGGCGGCTGCCATAGGCCAGGTCCAGCGCATCCACCAGACCCGCGCCAAAGCGGCGCACCAAGCCACCGCGCGGCAGGACACGCAGCTGACCCCAGTTGCTGCAACCCAGGCGCAGCAGGGTGGGCAGGTGCGCGCGGGCAGCGGCCAGGCTGTGCAGCGGCAAAGAATCGATCGCCGCATCTGGCGCCTGGGTCCACAGCCGCGCCAGCGCCAGCAGGGCGGTGGCACCCTGGGCATGCTCGAGCTTCAGCACCGGTGCGTCGGCGCCAAACAGGCGCTGCAGCAGGGCCGCGCGGCCACCAAACAGGCGCTCGCTGCCTGAGACCTCCAGCACCAGCGCGCCCTGCACCCTTGCCACCAGCGGCGTAAATCCCAGCGCCCACCAGGCCAGCGCAGTGTCCACATCCGCCAGCCCCGCCGTGGCCACACCGGGCGCTGGCTCAGGCGCCGCTTGGAGTGCAATCCAGTGCATGGGCGGCGGCCAGCAACAGGGTCAATCGGGCCGGGCGGGCCTGCAGATGCAAGGGCTGATCCAGCGGCGGGCCCCGGCGTTTGAGCAGATGGACCTGCAGGGCGTCGGCTGCGCCCGGGTTGGCACCAAGCCCTGCAGCTTGCAGGTACAGGCGCAGGGCGGCCGGTGAGGCCTCGTCGCGGCAGGCGGCAGGCCGCATCACAAACAGAAGCTTGCGATGCTCGGCCGCGGCCATTTGCAGACGGCGCAACGGGTCGCTGCGGGCCTGCGGCAACCAGGCCAGCACGGCACTGACCTCGGCACAGCGCAGCGCCTGCTCGCAGGCCCACAGTCGCTGGACTGGCGCTGCTGCATTCACGCACAGCAGGCGTTGCGCAGCCAGGCCTTGGGCCGCCAGGGAAGGAGCAAAGGGTACATGGGGCGGCGCCACCAGCACCACCGGACCCGGGCCGCTGCGCGCCAGCGCCGGCAGCAGCAAACGCCACTCGCTGTGCACCCCCGGAGCTTGCAAAATTTCGGTCAAGGCCCCTACCGGCCAGCCACCGCCAGGCAGCTGTGCATCCAACGCCGCATCGCCCGTGGCCAGCACCGCCAAGACCGCCTGCGACAGCGTATGGGCACGCCAGACATCGGCATGGATGTCTTGCAAAACCAGTGGAGATCGGTGCGCCAGGGAAGACATGGCAGGGTGGATGGTCCAAATACTGTTGATTTATACAGTATAAACACAGTACCCCGAAATGGCCATCCAGATGGGCCTGCTGCGGTCACCCAGGGCCTTATTTTTCAGCCAGGGCCGCCTAAATCCGCGCCGGCCTTAGCCCTGCGCCACCTGTTGGCCAATGTCCGGCCAGCGGCGCCGGATGAACAGCCAAGAGCACAGGCCTATGCCCATCAGCAGCAGCGAGGTGGCCGCCAGGGCCACGGTGGAATGCATCACCAAGGGGGAAAGCACACCGGCTACCAAGCCGTTGGCGCTGGAGCCTATGAACATCTGCAGGCTCGACGCCATGCCCCGGCGCTCCGGGTGCAGGTCCAGCACCAGCAAGGTCACCACCGGCACCATCATGGCCCAACCAAAGGCGAAGATGCAGATGGGAATCAGGGCCCAGACCACATCGGCCTTGAACAGCAGATTGGCCAACAAATTGAGCAACCCTATGCACAACATGACGACAAAGCCATTGCGGATCTGGCGCTTGGGTGCCAGCTTGCCGGCCGCCCTGCCGCTGACCCATGCACCCGCCATGATGCCCAGGATGGACAGCATGAAGAACCAGAAAAAATGTTCCGGCGGCAGGCCCAGGTGTTCACCCAGAAACACAGGCGCGCTCAGCACGTAAAGAAACATGCCGTTAAACGGGATGCCACTGGCCAGCGCCAACAAAAAGAAACGCGGGTCCGATCCCAGCTTCCAGTAGCCGGCCAGCAGGTTTTTGGGGTGAAAGGGCTGGCGCTGGTCTTTATGCAGGGTCTCGGGCAGCAGGCGGTAGTTAGCGATCCACAGCACCACGCCGACGCCGCAGAGAAACCAGAAGATGGCATGCCAGCCGCTGTGGATCAGCAGCCAACCGCCCAGCATGGGCGCAATCGCCGGCGCTGCACCAAAAAAGATGGTCACTTGGCTCATCACCTTTTGCGCCTGCGAGGGCGGGTACATGTCGCGCACGATGGCACGCGACACCACAATACCGGCGCCGGTACACAGGCCCTGGGCAGCGCGAAAAAATACCAGTTGCCCAATGCTTTGCGACAGCGCGCAACCCATGGACGCCAGCACAAACACCGCCAGCCCCCACAGCACAACGGGCCTGCGCCCCACGCTGTCCGAAATCGAGCCATGGAACAGGCTCATAAAGGCAAAGCCAAACAGATAGGCCGACAGCGTCTGCTGCATCTGCACCGGTGTGGCATCAAGCGAACGTGCAATGCCGGCAAAGGCCGGCAAATAGGTGTCTATGGAAAAAGGCCCCAGCATGCCGAGCAGGGCCAGCAAAATGGCAAAGGCCCACTGCGGCGCGGCCCAGAGCTTCTGTGCATCAGGATTCATGCAGCAATTGGAACACGCGCAGCCCACACACAAGTGTGGAAGGCCACGCTTAGGGTAAGCCCCGAACCGTTTGGCCCATTTCGCCAGACAATGCAGTTTATTTCGTCAGACAAAAAAAGGAGAAGCCCATGGAGGCAAACAAGCTGATGCTGGACTATGTGTACACGCATGAAATCGCCCGTGCCAACCAGATTTTTCTGTCGCAGCCCTTGGGCGGCGGCGTGGTCAGGGACTACAGCTGGGCCCAGACCATGGACCAAGCGCGCCGCATGGCCACGCACATCAAGTCCCTGGGCCTGGCGCCAGGCTCGCGCATTGCCATTCTGTCCAAGAACTGCGCGCACTTTTTTATTGCCGAGTTGGCCATCTGGCTGGCTGGCGGCACCACGGTGGCCATCTTTCCGACCGAGACCGCCGAGACGGTGCGCTTTGTGCTGCAGCACAGCGGCGCCAGCCTGCTGTTTGTGGGCAAACTCGACCTTTGGGAGCAGCAGGCCTTGGCCGTGCCCCCTGGCCTGCGCTGCATTGCCATGCCACTGGCGCCGGCCACCCCGTTTGAAAGCTGGGAGACCATCACCACCCGCACCCCGCCGCTGACCGGCAAGGTGATGCGCGCCCCGACAGACATCGCCATCCTGATGTACACCTCGGGCTCCACCGGCCAGCCCAAGGGGGTGATGCACAGCTTCGCCGGCGCCACGGCTGCCAGCGTGGGCATGCGCAGCTTCATCCGCCAGGACGTGGGCGCCGAGACGGAAGTGCGGGTGCTGTCCTACCTGCCCTTGGCGCATATTTTTGAGCGCTCCTGGATCGAATGCACGGCGCTGGTGGACGGCAACACCCATGTCTTTTTTGCCGAAACCATGGACACCTTTTTGCAGGACCTGAACCGCGCAAGGCCCAATGTGTTCATGTCGGTGCCGCGCCTGTGGCTGAAGTTTCAGCAGGGCGTGTTTCGCAAGGTACCGGCCAAAAAGCTGGACTTCTTGCTGCGCATTCCCCTGCTGGGGCGCCTGGTCGGGCGCAAGGTGCTCAAGGGCCTGGGGCTGGACCAGGTGGTGCTGGCCGCCAGCGGCTCGGCCCCCATTCCCCCCGAGCTGATCGCTTGGTACCGCCGCCTGGGCCTGAACCTGATGGAGGGCTATGCCATGACCGAGGACTTTGCCTATTCGCATGCCTCGACCGCACACTTTGCGGCACCGGGCTGCGTGGGCATTCCCATGCATGGCGTGGAGGTGCGCCTGAGCGAGGAAGGCGAGGTGCTGCTCAAGTCACCGGGGCAGATGGTGGGCTATTACAAGCAGCCCGAACTCGACGCCGAGGTGTTTACGCCGGACGGTTTTTTCCGAACCGGCGACAAGGGCGAGCGCAGCCCGGAGGGCCTGCTGCGGCTGACCGGACGGGTCAAGGAACTGTTCAAGACCTCCAAGGGCAAATACATCGCGCCAGCCCCGATAGAGAACCTGCTCAATGCCCACCCCATGGTCGAGCTCAGCATGGTCTCCGGTGTGGGCCAGCCCTCGGCCTATGCCATGGTGGTGCTGGCCGAAGACCTGCGCCCGCGCCTGTCCGATCCCGCTGTGCGCGACGAGGTGCAGCAGGCGCTCACGCAGTTGCTCCAAAAAGTCAACAGCGTGCTGTCCGACTACCAACAGCTGCGCATGCTGGTGGTGGTGCAAGACCCCTGGTCCATAGAGAACGGCTACCTCACCCCCACCCTGAAGATCCGGCGCAACCGCATAGAGACTGCGGTCCACCCACGCATGGAACATTGGTATGCCAGCGAAAACGTGATCTGCTGGGCTTGAGCAGGCTTTTCGAATTGCACAAATAATGGCTGCAGAGGTGTTTACCTCCCCTTCGTTTACCTCCCCTTAGCGCCCACCACCACCCACCAAGGAAAAAAACAAGCATGCAAAAAAACTCCACTCGGTTCGCGTCGCGCCTGGTATCTGCCGCGCTGCTGGGCCTGCTCTGCAGCGCTGGAGCGCAGGCACAAACCGGTGCCTTTACCCTGAGCAGCCCGGACCTGCGCAGCGGCAGCTTTGACAACCAATTTGTGCTCAACGGCTTTGGCTGCAAGGGCGATAACGTATCTCCTGCGCTGCAATGGAGCAATCTGCCCGAGGGCACCAAGTCCCTGTCGCTCTTGGTGCATGACCCCGATGCCCCAACCGGCAGCGGCTTCTGGCACTGGACGGTGCTGAACCTGCCAGCTAGCAGCACCGGCCTGGCCCAGGGCGCTGGCAATGCCCCCCTGCCAGCCCCGGCCTTTGGCGGCAACACCGACTTCATGGACACCGGCGCCACCGGTGCCAACGGCAACTATGGCGGCCCCTGCCCACCTGTGGGCGACAAGCCCCACCGCTACCACTTCACGCTGTATGCACTGGGCGTGGAGGATGTGCAAAAAGCCGGTGGCGTGCCCAAAACCGCCAGCGCCGCCCTCTACTCCTTTGTGATCAACAAGGGCGTGGGTCCGGCCCTGCTGGGCAAGGCCAGCTTCACCGCCACCTACGGGCGCTAGTCCGGCTGTGCAGTACGCGGTGGCACTGCACTAGACCTGCAGCGGCAGCGCGCGCTGGCGTTTCCCGGTGAGGGCGAACATTGCGTTGGCCATTGCCGGGGCCAGCGGCGGCACGCCGGGTTCGCCCACACCGGCCGGTGGGCGCGTGCTGGCCACGATCCAGGTTTCCACCCGGGGCGTCTGCGCCAAGGTGACCATGGGGTAGTTGAGAAAGTTGCCCTGCTGCACCACGCCCTCCACGATATCGATGCGGCTGTGCAGCGCTGCCGTCAGTCCAAACACCACCGCACTTTCCATTTGCTGCGCGATCAGACCCGGGTTGATGGCCGTGCCACAGTCGATGGCGCAGACCACGCGGTGCAGGCGCGGCTTTCCGTCTTCCAGCGACAGCTCCACCACCTGCGCGACGATGGAGCCAAAGGAGCCATGCAGTGCAAGGCCCTGCGCATGGCCAGCCGGTAGCGGCGCGCCCCAGGCGGCCTTTTCTGCGGCCAAATTGAGCACGGCCAGATAGCGCGGTGCGTCTTTGAGCAGGGCCTGGCGAAACGCCAGCGGGTCCTGCTTGGCCGCATGGGCCAGCTCATCGATAAAACTCTCGGAGAAAAACGCGTTGTGCGAATGCCCGACCGAGCGCCAAAAGCCCACCGGTACCCCCGAGCGGGTGGCCACATGGGCCATCTGCTGGTGGGCAAAGCCATAGGGCAGATCAAACAGGCCCTCGGCCGTGGTCTTGTCCGGCGTATCGAAAGGCCCGGCCAGCGTCGGCAGACCACGCGCCAGCCAGCGCGGCGTGATGGCATCGCCCGCCGAGTGGATGCGCAGGCTGCTGGGCGTGCCGTCCGTGGCCATGGCGGCGCGCAGCTGCGCCACCTGCAGCGGGCGGTAAAAGTCGTGCGTGGTGTCCTCCTCGCGCGACCACAGCAGTTGCACCGCCAAGCCCTCACAGGCCATGGCCACGCGCACCGCCAGCGCCACATAGTCAACTTCCAGACGTCGGCCAAAGCCCCCGCCCATATAGGTCACATGCAGGGTGACCTGGTCCGCGTCCACGCCGGCCACGCGCGCGGCCACAGCGCGGGCAAAGCCGGGCACCTGGGTCGGCGCCCAGACCTCGACCCTGCCGCCTTGGACCTGCGCCGTGCAGTTCATGGGCTCCATGGTGGCGTGCGCCAGATAGGGCGCGCTGTAGGTGGCCTCCAATATCCTTGCCGCTGAGGCCTCTGCCGCTGCGGCATCGCCCTTGGCATAAAAGACATGGCCGGGCTCGGTCTTGAGCGTCTCCAGCAAACCTTGCTGGATGCGCGCGGAGTCCAGCGCGCCCTCCTCGCGTTGCAGCCACTGCACCCGCACCGCCTGCGCCGCCCTGCGCGCATGCCAGCTGGTTTGGGCGACGATGGCAAAGCCGGCGGTGGCTCCGGCCAGGGCGTCTAGCGCCACCAACTTCTTCACGCCGGGCATGGCCAGCGCCGCACTGGCGTCCAGGCTGGCCACGCTGCCGCCCAGCATGGGGCACAGGGTGACGGCGGCAAACAGCATGCCGGGCAGGCGCACGTCGATACCAAAAACAGCCGAGCCGTCCACCTTGGTCGGCAGGTCCAGGCGCGGCGCACTTTGACCAATCAGCTTCCAGTCTTTGCGGTCCTTGAGGACCACCGGCGCCGGGCTTTGCGTGGCAGTGGCTGCCAGCTCGCCAAAATGCGCGCTTTTCCCCGAGCGGTGCAGCACCCTGCCGTCCTGCAGCGTCAACTCTTCCACTGGCAGCTGCCACTGCCTTGCGGCCGAACCCAGCAGGGCGGCGCGGGCGGCCGCTGCGGCCAGGGGCAGGGTGTCCCAGGCATCCGTCAGGCTCGAAGAACCACCGGTGGCATTGATGCCCAGTTCGCGCGCAATCTTGCCCACCATCCACTCGCCCAGGCGCACCTTGAGCGGCTTGTCGTCACCCTCGGACTCCAACGGGTGAAACGGCAGCGAGGCCAGCAGCATGCTGACGTTGCCATAAATGGTGTCGGTACCGGCCTGCTCCAGGCGCACCCGGCTTAGTGGCAGGTCCAGCTCCTCGGCCACCAGCATGGCCAGGCCAGTGTGCACGCCCTGCCCCATTTCACTGCGCGCCATGGCCAGGATGACGCTGCCGTCGCTACCGATCTTGATCCAGCCGTTGAGCGCCACATCGCCCTCTGTGGGCAGCAGGGTGGCGGGCGTGCCCAGGCGCGAACGGGCCGGCAAAATGCCCCAACCGACCACCAGCGCACCACCTGCGCCCAGGGCGCCCAGAATCCAGGCGCGGCGCTTCATGCTGCGCTCCCGGCGGCGCGGTGGATGGCGGCGCGCACGCGCTGGTAACTGCCACAGCGACAAATATGGGTCATTGCCGCGTCGATCTCGGCATCGGTGGGATGGGGCTTGCTGGCCAACAGGCTGGCTGCGGCCATCAACATGCCGCTCTGGCAATAACCGCATTGCGGCACCTGCTCGGCAATCCAGGCCGCTTGCAGGGGGTGCGGCACACCGTTGCTGGCCAGCGCCTCAATCGTGCGTATCTGCTTGCCCACTGCGGCGGATGCGGGCAGCACGCAGGAGCGCACCGCCTGTCCATCGAGCTGCACGGTGCAGGCGCCGCACAGGGCGATGCCGCAGCCAAACTTGGTGCCGGTGAGGTGCAGCACATCGCGCAACAGCCACAGCAGCGGCATGTCGGGCTCGGCATCCACCTCCAGTGTTTTTCCATTGACTGTGAGTTGCATGCGAAGCCCCTTGGTTGTGACCGGCGTTGCGGTTGCGCTTGGCGCTATGGTTGCGGTGCGAACAGCTCGGCCCGCGTGGGCGGCTGGCAACCGGCGCGGGTGCAGTTGATGGCGGCGGCGCGCATGGCATTTTTCAACGTGTCGCCCACACGGGCGGCTGCGCCCTGGGCCTGTAGGGTCCAGTCGGCCAGGCAGTTGCCCCAGAAGGTGTCGCCAGCACCCACGGTATCGACCACAGACACCTTGGGTGCTGCGCCTTGCGCACTTTGCCCGTCCACGCTCAGCCAGGCACCGTCTGCGCCAAAGGTCAGCGCAATGCGGCTGGCGCCCTGGGCGGCAAGGCTCTGCGCAATGGAAGCGGCATTGTCCTTGCTGGCCTTGCCAAAGCCCAGCAGTTCGAGGTCTTCGTCGCTGGCCTTGATCCAGTCGGCCATGGCTGCCACCTGCTGCACCGCGGCCACATAGGCGCCCAGATCGGCCGCCAGTTTGGGGCGCAGATTGACGTCCACGCTAATCGTCCAGCCCTGGGCCTTGGCGCCCTGCAGCACTGCCAGCACCTTCTGGTGTTCGGGCGGCACCAGCATCAGCGAGCCGGTGTGCAGCACGCCGGGTGGCTGCTGTGCCAGGGCCTGCAGCACCTCCTCCACGCTGTAATCGCGGTCGGCAATGCCCTCGCGGTAAAAGCCGTAGCTGGGCTGTCCGTCCTTGACCTGCACCACGGCCAGCGAGGTCGGCAGGGGGCTGCGGCCCAGCACCATTTGCACCTGGTCTTTGGCCAGTTGGGCCTGCATTTGGTCGCCAAACGGGTCTTGCGAAAAACGGTTCAAAAAACGCACACTGCCACCGCGCAGCGATGCGGCGCGGGCCAGATTGAAGGGGCTTCCGCCCACATGGGGACGCAGCAGTCCGTCGGGCGTGGCGACGCAGTCCATCAGGGCTTCGCCGAGTACGTAAATGGGAGTCATGGTGCGCGTTTGCCTGGGGCTTTGAGGGTTAAAAGAGACGCCAGCAGGAGGCCGGACTAGGCCGCCTCCGTGCTGCGAGCAGACGATTTTGCCACTACATTAAGCGGTCGCTCACCAAGCAAAGGGACTGGTTTGAAAGTATTTCTCGACTCCGCCATCGCATCTTCCTGGGCCCTGCCCGCCGGTTGCCCGCCGGCTCAAGGTGTCACCACCAATCCGACACTGGTGCTGCAAGCCGGTCTGTCGGTGACGCTTTCCACTTACACCGGCCTGTTGCAGGCAGTGGCCGACGCTGGTCTGGCCGAACTGATGCTGCAACTTCCCCGAGCCGATGCCACCGAGGCGCTGCTGTGGCAGGAAAGCCTGCAGCGCAGCGCTGCGGACTTGGGCGTTGCGCTCACCATCAAGCTGCCCTGCCACCCGGACTGGCTGGGCTGCATGGCGGCCATGCGCAGCCAGCAACAGGCCATTTTGCTCACGGGCCTGTCCAACCCGGTGCAGCTGCTGTGGGCGCAGGCGCAACAGGCGCAGTATGTCGCCCCCTATATCGGTCGCCTGGTGGCTGACGGGCGCGATGTCTGGCCCCTGATGCAAGCCTGCGTGGCGGTGCAGGCCAAGGGCCCAGCCCTGCTGGCCGCCAGCATCAAGTCGCCCGATGTGCTGGCCCGGCTGATGGCCTGTGGCGCTGCTGCCGTCACCCTGCCACCGGCCAGCCTGGTGGCCTGGTCCGGTGACGCACTGACCGATGCGGCAATGGCCCAGTTTGGACGCGATGTGCTGAGCAGCCAGTCGCTGTAAATTTGACGCAAAAAAAACAGCCGCCCAGATTTCTCTAGCGGCTGTTTTGTGGCAACGCTGGGCGCAGGGCCCGGCAAATTACTTCTTGCGGCTGTTGGTCTTGACCGTGCTCAGGGCGTTGTCGGCCGCTGCGTTGACTTGCTTCTCAGCCGATTCCACAGCCTTCTTGGCCGAGGCCTTGGCAGAGTCGATGGCATTTTGGCCAGCGGCAACAGCCGACTTCACCACAGCCACCAAGGACTCGGTGCCGGCTGGTGCGCTCTTGACCATTTCTTCCAGCGAATCCGACAGGGTCTTTTGGGCTTCGGCCATCTTGCCTTCAGCGGCAACGCTCAACTCGGCGCTGGTGCCGGCGGCGATGGCGTACACCTCACGGCCATAGGCAATGGCCTTTTCAGCCAGGGGCTTGACCAGGGAAGCCTGGGCGGCCAACGCGTCGGTGGGGTTCTGGGCGCTGAAGGCGGAACTGAAGTCGTTGCTGGTCTCCAACAGGGCATCCTTGACGGCAGCCAGGTTCAGGGCAACCAGCTTTTCGAAGCCAGCGAAAGCGGTAGCGGCCAGGGCATGCGCATCGGCAGCGGCGGTCTTGTTGGCGGCCAGGATTTGTTCAACGTTGAATGTAGCGGTCATGAAATTCTCCAAAGAGGGTTAAGAAAATTCTGCTCTACAAACCCGCTTGGGTTGATTGATGTTGCAGTGCAGCATGGAACGTATCTTACGTCCATCTGCGCCGCATGCAAGGTTTTTTTGCTGCAGTGCAGCAGATTAGAGACGAGGGCCTAGATGCGACCCTGGGGCCTAGTGATTCAGTTGCACCGGCAGGCCCTGGCGATCAAAGGGCAGGTAGGCGGCGATGTCGCCACGCTTGATGGCTTCCACCATGGCCTGCAGGGGCAGGTCGGCGTCGGTGCTGCTAGGCGGCTGTTGCCTGGTGCCAGACAGGGCGGCAGAAAACACCAAGGCCCAGGGGTGGCCAAACTGCGTGGCCTCGCCCACCAGGGCCTCAAAAGAGGCCAACTCGTCCGGGCTTTTGTCCACGCACATCAGGGGCACCAGGGCGCCACCGTGGCCGGCGTCAAAGGCAGAACGCTGCTCGGGGCTGGCCTGGTCTGGCAGCTCGACTCCGGCAAAAACAAACAGCAGGCGCTGCGGCAGGGGCTGGGCGCGCGCGACGCTCAGCAGGTCATTGAAGTGTTCGATCATGGGGACTCAGGGTGGGCCAAAACCGGGCTGCACGCCCTGCTTTGGCGTGAGGTGGCTGACATAGTCTGCCGCTTGGGGACGCAGCCTTGCGGGCTTGCGGGAGTGGGCCGTGCCGATGCTGACAAAGCACAGGGCCTGGTCACCATCGCCAAGGCCAAACAGGCGGCGCAGGCCGTTCGCCTTGAGCGCCTTGCCGCTGGTCAGCGCCGAACCAAAGCCCAGGGCCGTGGCCATGAGCAGCAGATTTTGCACGGCACAACCGGCCGACAGCAGGCGCTCGGCCAGGTCAATCTCCGGGTCGCCGCAGGCGCCGTCCACCACCACCAACATCAGGCAGGGGGATCGAAAGGCTTTTTCGCGCGCCTGCTCCAGCTGCTCGGGCAGGGCCGCCGCATCACGCTCCAACAGGGCAGCGGCAAATTGTTCCGCCAGCAGGGCCCGCGCATCGAGTGGCAGCAGCACAAAGCGCCAGGGCAGCAACTGCCCATGGTCGGGGGCGCAGGCGGCAGCGCCCAAAATCTGCTGCAGTTGCGCCGCATCCGGCCCCGGCTCGGCCAGGCGCTTGGGCAATATGGTTTGGCGCGACTGCATCAGCGTGGCAGCCAGGTCCGCCAGCTCCGTGGCAGCCGCGGCGACAACTGCGGCGGGCGAGTGGGCAAAAACGCCCCGCACCACGCCTGCCGAAGCCTGCGTTGCCGACAGGTCGGCCATGCTGCTATCGGCAGAGCGTGGGGCCATGCTTAGCCGCAGGTCCCGATGTGGCCGCACTGGGTGCAGTAGTCACAGCCGTCCTTGCGGATCACGGCATAGGCGCCGCATTCGCCGCACTTCTTGCCAACCATGGCCGGAGGAGAAGCGGCCATACCGAGGGCCTTGTCGGCGGCAGCGGCAGCCTCAGCATGCGCGGCAGGGCTTTCGTTGCGGTGGGCAATGATTTGCTGCAGGGCATAGGCAATGGCCGCCACTTCGGAGTCGTGCCAAAGGGGAACGAGCGAACCATCGGCCTTCTGGTAGGTGCCCAAGCGCACCGGTCCGCGGTCCCAGGCCACCTTGCGCATGTCACCCAGGGCACGCTCCAGGAAGCCACCGCGCGCGGCCAGGGACATCAGGCGCATGCTGGAGGTGATCCATTGCTGCGACTCGCCGCTTTGGCCTAAGGGCATGAAGAATTCGATGGCGCGCTGCAGGTTGCCGCTGCCATCGGCCTTGGGAACGGGCAGGAAGGACACCACCAGGTACAGGGTCTTGTGGCCTTCTTGGGTCCAGTACTCCACCTTCTCGGCCACGGCCGACAGACCGCCCTTGGGGCGCTTGTCGATCACGGTGCGCATGGGGTCTACCGGCACTTCCACCGGCGCTGCCGGTTTGGTCACCGCACCGGTGTCGAGCACCGAGCCCAGGATGGCATTCGGGCGGTAGGTGGCCAGGCCCTTGAGGCGGGCGCGCCAGGCTTGCTGGTACAGGCCCTTGAAGTCGTCATAGGGATAGTCCCCCGGCACGTTGACGGTCTTGGAGATGGCGGTGTCCACCAGCGGTTGCACCGCTTCCATCATGGCGATGTGGTCAGAGGCCGCCATGTCCAGCGCCGAGACAAAGTACTCGGGCAGCTTGCTGACGTCGCCGCCGAGTTCGCGGTACAGGCGCCAGGAATGGTCCTCGACCGCGTATTCGCTGGTCGTGCCGTCGGACTCGCGCTTCTTGCGGCGGTACATCCAGGAGAAGGCCGGCTCGATGCCGTTGGAGGCGTTGTCGGCAAAGGCCAGGCTGACCGTGCCGGTGGGCGCAATCGACAGCAAATGGCTGTTGCGAATGCCATGCTTGCGGATGGACTTCTGGATATCGGCGGGCAGCCGGCTGGCAAAGGTGCCAGCGGCCAAATAGCCTTCGGTCTCGAATTTGGGGAACTTGCCCTTTTCTTGGGCCAGCTCGACGGAGGCGCGGTAGGCCGCGTCGCGCATGCAAGTGGCAATCTTCTTGGCCATGTCGCGACCTTCCGAGCGGTCGTAGCGCAGGCACAGCATGGTCAGAGCGTTGCCCATGCCGGTAAAGCCCACGCCGATGCGGCGTTTGGCGGCAGACTCTTCGCGTTGCTGGGGCAGTGGCCAGAAGGTCACGTCCAGCACATTGTCCAGGGCACGCACCTGGATGGCGACCGACTTGGCAAAGGCGTCAAAGTCAAAGGCGGCGATGCCGTTGAAGCCAAATGCGTGGCGCACAAAGCGGGTCAGGATGATGGGACCTAAGTCGCAGCAACCATAGGGCGGCAGTGGCTGTTCGCCACAGGGGTTGGTAGCGGCGATGTCTTCGCAGTAGCTGAGGTTGTTGTCCTGGTTGATCTGGTCCAGGAACAGGATGCCGGGTTCGGCAAAATCGTAGGTGGACTTCATGACCGTATCCCACAGTTCGCGCGCCTGCAGGGTCTGGTAGACCCACAGGCCGTCGGCGCGCTGGTAGGCACCGTTGGCCATCAGGTCGGCGCCGGGCTTGGAGCGGTGCACCAGCTCCCAGGGCGCGTTGTCATCGAGCGCACGCATAAAGGCGTCGGGCATGCCAACCGACACATTGAAGTTGTTCCAGCGACCCGGCGTGCGCTTGGCGGTGATGAATTCCAGCACATCCGGATGGTCGATGCGCAGCACACCCATCTGGGCGCCACGGCGGGCGCCGGCACTCTCCACGGTGGAGCAGGACTGGTCAAACACATTGATGTAGCTGCAAGGGCCAGAGGCCTGGGAATGCGTGCCCTTGACATCCGCTCCCTTGGGGCGGATGCGCGAAAAGTCATAGCCCACACCGCCGCCGCGGCGCATGGTCTCGGCCGCCTCGCGCAGCGCTTCGTAAATGCCGGGGTAGCCCCCATCGTCCATACCCTGGATGCAGTCGCCCACGGGTTGCACAAAGCAGTTGATCAGGGTGGCCTGGATATCGGTTCCGGCGGCACTCATGATGCGCCCGGCGCCAATCGCGCCGGCATACAGGTTCTCCAGAAAAATGCCTTCATAGCGTTCGCGGTCGGCCTCTTTTTCGGCACTGGCCAAGGCACGGGCAACGCGCTTGAAGACATCTTCAAAGCCAGTTTCGCCTGCTTTGAGGTATTTCTCTTTCAGCACATCGTGGCTGATAGGTTGCACTTCACTGTTTTTAGAGTTTTTTGTGGAACGATCACGTTTCATGTTCAGGTCTTTCAGGTATTCATGGCCCGTCGGCATAATTCCGGGGGACTACGAGTGTGCCACGTTAGGCCGGATATTCTTCGTTGGGGGTTGATCACCGGCCTTGCGCTAGGTCACAAGGAATACGCTGTCCTCATCAGGTACAAATGGGGGTCGGTACAGACCCTGGCGGGCAGGTCCGCAGGGACTGGCCCGCCAGCGAAGTGGGCACTATTGAACCAAGGGCGAATCGGCGCAATCGAGCGCAATGCCTTCGACCAATGCCTGTCCTGCCAGCAGCGTCATGTACTGGTGCAAGGCCTTTGCGCGCGATTGCATGGCCAGTTGCGCCGCCACCCGCTCACGCACTTCGTCAAAAACCAGCGTCTTGCCGTCGCGGCGTTCCAGCACATCGATGATGTGAAAGCCAAAGCGGGTGTGGATCAGGCGCGGCTGCACACCCAGGCCTACCGGCACCTCGGTCTGGAAGAACAGGGTATTGGCCAGTTCCGGCGCGCAGTCCTGCGGACCGACCCAGCCCAAATCCCCACCCTGGCTGCTGGTCGGGCAGTTGGACAACTCACCGGCGAGCCTGCCAAACAAATCCACCGGCACGTCCTTGCCCAAGAGGCTGATCAGGGCCTTGTCGGCATGCACGCTCAGGGCCTGCACATTCACGCCCGGCGTCACCGCAAACAGGATGTGGCGCAGGTGTACGGCCTGGCCGACCACATACTGGTTTTTGCGGGCGTCAAAGTAGCGCTGGCATTCCTCAAGGGTGGGAGCAGGCACCTGCACGGCTGCGTCCACCATGGTCTCCAACACGGTGCGCTCGGCTTCACCCAGCTCCGGCGCTTCCAGCACGGCCTTAGAGGCCAGCAAGCCGGCCTTTACGGCTTGCTGGCGCAAGAGCTCGGTATAGGCCAGCTCGCGCAGGGACTCTTCGTCTGGTCGCTGGCCTGCGGCGTGCAAGTGGATGCCGTTGATGGAGGCAATGGGTTCGCTTGTGGCTGCTGCCTTGGAGCCGCAGCCGCAGCTACCACCACCGCCACAACCTTGGCTGTTGGTTTGCGTTGTGTTCATGGATATTCCTTAAGGGACCAATGTTTAGCGTGCGTTGCGGCTCAGGGGATCACGCTCCACCAGACCGATGCGACGACTGCGCACCAACTGGTAGGGTCGCACCAGATAGGCCACGGTTCCGAAACCACTCCACACATGGACCAGCCGCGTGAACGGGAAGATCAGGAAGATCGACATGCCCAGGAACATGTGCAGCTTGAAGACCCAGCTCGCCTCATTCAGCAACTCGGGCGCACCGGCCTGGAAGGTCACGATGTGCTGGGCCCAACCGGCCAGCTTCAGCATCATGCTGCCGTCCAAGTGCTCGGCCGACAGCGGGATGGTCGCCAGGCCCAGGGCCAGTTGCAGCCACAGCAACACCAGCAAGACGATGTCGCTGGTCTTGGAGTTGATGCGGATGCGCTCATCGCTCAGGCGGCGGTGCAGCAGCAGGCTCACACCGATAAAGCCCAGCACACCAAACGCACCACCCGAGACCATGGCCATGATCTGCTTGTTGCCGGCGCTGATAAAGGCTTCGTACAAAAAGTGCGGCGTCAACATGCCCACCGTGTGGCCGCCCAAGAGGAACAGCACACCGACGTGGAACAGGTTGCTGCCCCAGCGCAACTGCCCTGCGCGCAGCAGCTGCGAAGAGTCGCTCTTCCAGGTGTACTGGTCGCGATCAAAGCGCAGCAGGCTGCCCAGCAAAAAGATGGTCAGGCAGATGTAGGGGTAGTAGCCGAACAAGAGGTTGTCGAGGTAAGTCATATGCGTGCTCCTTGGGCATGGGCTTCTGGCGCTTTCTGGCCCTTGGCAAAAACAGAGGCGGCTGTGGCGGGTGCCGCGTCAACCGGCGCCGCAGTCTTGCGAACAAAGTGAATCGGTTGGGCCTCACCCGGCTTGGACTGGCCCCGGGTTGAGCAGCCATCAAAGGCTTCGGGCTCCTGCCAGACATCGTCCATGGCCTCGTCGGCGACGATGGGCACGGACTGCACGCGCTGGCCGCAGAGTTCCAGCACGGCGGCCACCGGTGCCGCGTAAGGGCTGCCGCGTTGCACCAGCGCGCTGAACACGGCGGTAAGGATGTGGGCCATCTCGCCCAAGAAATCGGTGGCCAATTTGGGCGGCTGGGTGGAGGCGAACTCCAGCACCACGCACAAATGGTCGGGCAACTCGTCGGGGTCCATCAGCAGGCCGGCCTTCTCGTAGGTCTGTATCAGATCCACCATGGCCGGGCCACGCTCGCGCGAGTCGCCATGGATGTGCTCGAACATATGCAGCGAGGTGGCGCGTCCCCGATCAAAGGTTTCCACATAGCGCGCTTCCACCTCCATGGGGTCCAGGCGCGTGAGCTCTGCGGAAAAGGCGTGCAGCTCCTGGCGGCGCGCTACGGGAATCACAGCCTCCTTGTCAATCGCCGCCAGCAGCTCGGGCAGGTGGCTGCGCAGCTCGGCGTCCGGGTAGCCCAGCAACAGGGCCAAGGCACGCAGGGAATAACGGTTGTCTTTCATTTCAAGAACTCCTGCACACGGCACGCCGCGGCGAATGAAGGGACTGGTTCAGGAACACCGCAGAACCGGCTTTGCCGGGCCGCTGGTGTTGCCCCCTTGAGGGGGCCGCTTCGGGGGTGTTCATACATAAGATTTGATGGGAATGGTGCGCGGCTTGCTGCCGCCAAACAGGCTGGTCTCGCTGCCACCATCCGAGCAACCATTGCCGAATGAGAAGCCGCAACCGCCACGCAAATCAAAGGCGTTTTCGGCGTATTCGCGATGCGAACTCGGGATGACAAAGCGGTCCTCGTAGTTGGCGATGGCCATGATCTGGTACATCTCCTCCACCTGGGCCACGGTGAGTCCGGTCTGCTCCAGCACGGCCAGGTTTTGCTCCTGGTCCACATGCTTGCTGCGCTGGTAGGCGCGCATGGCCAGCATGCGTTCCAAAGCGCGCACCACCGGGGCGGTATCGCCAGCGGTCAAGAGGTTGGCCAGGTACTGCACGGGAATGCGCATCTGGGCCAGATCCGGGATCTCGCCATTCACACCGATGTGGCCGGCGTTCGCTGCCGAGGTAATCGGCGAGAGTGGCGGCACATACCAGACCATGGGCAGCGTGCGGTACTCGGGGTGCAGCGGCAATGCCACCTTCCAGTCCACTGCCATCTTGTAGACCGGGCTGTTGCGTGCACCAATGAGCCAGGTCTCAGGGATGCCGTCCAGGCGGGCCTGTGCAATCACCTTGGGGTCGTTGGGATTGAGGAACAGGTCGAGCTGCGCCTGGTACAGGTCTTTCTCGTCCACCACGCTGGCCGCCTCAGCAATGCGGTCGGCGTCATACAGCACCACGCCGAGGTAACGGATGCGGCCCACGCAGGTCTCGGAGCAGACGGTGGGTTGACCGGCTTCGATGCGCGGGTAGCAGAAGATGCACTTCTCGGCCTTGCCGCTTTTCCAGTTGTAGTAAATCTTCTTGTAGGGACAGCCGGAGACGCACATGCGCCAGCCGCGGCACTTGTCCTGGTCGATCAAGACAATGCCGTCGTCTTCGCGCTTGTAGATCGAACCCGATGGGCAAGAGGCCACGCAGGCCGGGTTCAGGCAATGCTCGCACAGGCGCGGCAAATACATCATGAAGGTGTTTTCGAACTGGCCGACCATGTCCTTTTGCACCTGGTCGAAGTTCGCCAAGTTGGCGTCCTTGCTGCGCTTGCTGAATTCACCGCCGAGGATTTCTTCCCAGTTCGGGCCCCAGACGATTTTCTCCATGCGTTTGCCGGTGATCAGGCTGCGCGGGCGCGCCGTCGGTGCGTGCTTGACCTCGGGTGCCGACTGCAGGTGGTCGTAGTCGAAGGTGTAGGGCTCGTAGTAGTCGTCGATCTGCGGCATGTTGGGATTGGAGAAGATGCGCATCAGCAACTTCCACTTGCCGCCCTGCTTGGGCTCAATCGAGCCGTCAGCCAAGCGGCGCCAACCTCCGTTCCACTTGTCCTGGTTTTCCCATTCCTTGGGATAGCCGATACCGGGCTTGGTCTCGACATTGTTGAACCAGGCGTATTCCATGCCGGGCCTGGAGGTCCAGACGTTTTTACAGGTGACCGAACAGGTGTGGCAACCAATGCACTTGTCCAGGTTCAGCACCATGGCGATTTGGGCGCGTATTTTCATTGTGTTTCTCCTGTTCAAGCTTGGATGGTCGGGGCGGCTTCGCCGTCCAGCCAGTCGACCTTGCGCATCTTGCGCACCACCACAAACTCATCGCGGTTGGTACCTATGGTTCCGTAGTAGTTGAAGCCGTAGCTGAACTGCGCGTAACCGCCGATCATGTGCGTGGGCTTGGTCACGATGCGGGTGACCGAGTTGTGAATGCCCCCGCGTGTGCCGGTGATTTCCGCACCGGGTGTGTTGATGATTTTTTCCTGCGCGTGGTACATCAGCACCATGCCCGGATTCACCCGCTGGCTCACCACCGCACGGGCCGCAATGGCACCGTTGATGTTGAAGAGTTCGACCCAGTCGTTGTCCTCAATGCCGGCCACCCGGGCATCGTCTTCACTCAGCCAGATCACCGGTCCACCGCGATTGAGCGTGAGCATCATCAGGTTGTCGGTGTACGTGCTGTGAATGCCCCACTTCTGGTGCGGCGTGATGAAATTCAAGGAAATTTCCTTGTTGCCATTGGGCTTGCGCTCCATGATGCCGGTGACGGCTTTCAGGTCCACCGGTGGGCGGTAGCTGGTCAGGCCTTCCCCGAAGGCAATCATCCACGGGTGATCCAGGTAGAAGTGCTGACGCCCGGTCAGGGTGCGCCATGGGATCAACTCATGCACATTGGTGTAGCCGGCGTTGTAGCTCACGGTCTCGGACTCAATACCGCTCCAGGTCGGGCTCGAAATAATCTTGCGCGGTTGCGCCTGGATGTCGCGGAAGCGGATCTTCTCGTCTTCGCGGTGGATGGCCAGATGGGTGTGGTCGCGTCCGGTGATCTTGCCTAAAGCCTCCCA
>CAISLN010000118.1 GCA_903886275.1 uncultured beta proteobacterium
ACATCTCAACTGCCGACGTTCCCAGCCATCGTGCAGCAGTTCTTTACCGACTACTTGGTGGCGCAGCGCGCTGCCAGTCCGCGCACGGTGGCGTGCTATCGCGATGCGATCACGTTGTTCCTTGACTTCGCCAGTACCCGGCTCAGCAAGGCACCAACGGCGATGCAGTTGGCCGACATCACACCGGAGCTGATCCTGGCCTTCCTCGCCCACCTTGAGCAGGATCGCCACAATTCAATACGAAGCCGCAATCTGCGCCTTACAGCGTTACGCGCGCTCCTGAGGTTCGCCGGGCGGCGCGACGTAACGGCATTGCACACGGTCGAACGGGCGATGGCCGTTCCAATGAAGCGCTTTGAGCGACCGATGCTGGGCTACCTCACGCGCCCGGAGATGCTGGCAGTAATTGGGCAGCCCGGTGCAAGTTGGACATCGCAGCGCGACCACTTGTTGCTGGTGATGCTCTATAACACCGGAGGTCGCGTATCGGAGATTGTCGGGGTGCGTGCCGCGGATGTCGTGCTTGATGGCGCAGCCTGTGTGCACCTGCAGGGCAAGGGCCGCAAGCAACGCTCGGTTCCGCTGTGGAAATCGACCGTCTTGGAAGTTCGTGCATGGTTGCGTTTGAACCCGCAGTTGCACGGCCTAACTCCACTGCTGCCCAACCGGGACGGGCACGCGATGACGCGATGTAACGCGGCGCAGCGTTTGGCACTGGCCGTTGAATGCGCGACCGCCAAGCAGCCGAGTCTGGCCGGTAAACGAATATCGCCACACACGTTGCGTCACTCGACGGCCATGCACCTGCTGCAGTCAGGTGTACCGTTCAACATCATCGCCCTATGGCTCGGGCATGAGAGTGTAAATACAACGCACCAATACGTAGAGGCTGATCTGTCCATGAAGGAAAAGGCCCTCGGCAACATCGAAGAACCTGACACGAAGCTCAAGCGGTTCCGCGCTTCGGACTCACTGATGAAGTTTCTGGAGGCTCTTTGACTATGTGAAGTTGCCATCGACCCCTGCTGCCATCCACTGCAGGGCTTGGTGGCAACGATTTCACAGGTCTATACATAGTCAGGGTCTATGCATAGCGACCGCTATGGAAAGCTTTCCATAGCGGTCGATCGTGACCACCCGTTCCGGTTTGTCGTGACCAGCGATTCTGGTTTATCGTGACCACCCATTCCGGCCGATCGTGACCGGGCATTCTGGTTTATCGTGACCACCGATTCCGGTTTGTCGTGACCGGCTGGTGGCGACCCTGATGTGCCCCTTGACGGCGTCGGCGTGGGTACCCGTCACAGGTCCATCCGAATCGATCAAGCAGCGTGAGGAGCTGCGCATTTTTGTCCCAACCCGATCGGGCTAGTCTCAGCAGCTTTTGCTGGAGCCGACTTGCCCGACACCCGAAGGATCACTATGCGTCAGATCAAAGACGTCCTGCGTCTCAACCTAGAACTCCACCACTCCCAGCGGCACATCGCTGCCTCGCTTGGCCTCTCCAAGGGGGTGGTGGCCAAGTACCTCAAACTCGCCAGTGACGCGGGCCTCTATTGGCCCCAGATCGAGGTCATGAGCGAGTCCGAGTTGGACACCCGTTTGCTGGGCTCTGTTCAACGCGTCAGTAACTTTGTCGCCCCCGACTTCGCCCACATGCACCAGGAGCTGCGCCGCAAGGGCATGACGCTGATGCTGCTGTGGCTGGAGCACAGCGAGCGCCACCCGGACGCGTCCGTCCACAGCTATTCGCAGTTCTGTGAGAACTACCGCCGATACGCAAAAACCCTCAAACGCTCCATGCGTCAGGTCCACCGCGCCGGTGAGAAGCTCTTTATCGATTACGCCGGCCCCACGGTGGCCCTGGTGGACGGCAACCGGGCCCACATCTTTGTCGCAGCCCTGGGTGCATCGGGCTACACATTCGCCTATGCCACACCGCGCGAGACCATGGCCGACTGGCTGGGTGCAACGGCACAGGCACTGCGGTTTTATGGCGGTTGCACCGAGCTCATCGTGCCCGACAACCCCAAGGCCCTGATCGCCAACCCGGACCGCTACGAGCCCAGAGCCAACGACACGGTGTTGGAATTTGCACGGCACTACAGCACCTCTGTGCTGCCCGCACGTCCTCGTCGGCCGCAGGATAAAGCCAAGGCTGAATCAGCCGTGCAAGTCGTTGAGCGCTGGATCCTGATGCGTCTTCGTCACCACCGGTTTGAGACGGTCGATGAGGTCAACGAGGCCATTGCGCCACTCTTGCAGCAGCTCAACAACAAGCCCTTTCAGAAGCTCCCGGGGAGCCGCGCCAGTGTCTTTGCGCAGATCGATGCACCGGCCCTGCGGGCCCTGCCCCTGCAGGCCTGGGAGCTGGCCGTATTCAAGACGGTCAAGGCGCACATCGACTCTCACATCGAGTTCGATGACCACTACTACAGCGTGCCCCACGCATTGATTGGGCAGTCCATGGAGGTGCGCGCCACCCAGCGCTGCGTGGAGGTTTTGCACCGCGCTCAGCGGGTGGCCAGCCATGCGCGCAGTGCCCACAAAGGCAAATTCACCACCGTGCCCGAGCACCTGCCCACAGCCTACCAGGCACACCTGCAATGGACCCCTGAACGCCTGATGCATTGGGGCCTGGATATTGGCGAGGCCACGGGCAGCTTGGTCAAGCGGATGCTGGAGGCGCGCCAACATCCGGAGCATGGTTACCGGGCCTGTCTGGCCTTGCTGTCACTGGCCAAGCGCTACGGCAGGCCAAGGCTGGAGGCGGCCTGTCTGATCGCCCTGGAGCTGGGCACAACCAAGGCCAGCCACGTGCGCGAGATCTTGGCCAATGGGCGTGACCTGGTAAAGCCCGTCACCCCGGCGGATTGGGTCAGCCCAGCGCATGCCAATGTGCGCGGCGCAGCCTACTACCAATGACGGTGTCGCCGCCTCGTGCGCGCACCGCAACGACAACTGAAACAACAAGGAATACACCATGATGATGAACACGACACTGGAACAACTGCGCGAGCTCAAACTGGCCGGCATGGCCACGGGTTTGCAGGAGCAACTCACCCAAGCCGGCATGAGCGCCATGAGCTTCGAAGAGAGGTTCAGCCTGCTGGTGGACCGGGAGGTCCACTGGCGCAGCGACAAGCGCCGGGCGCGCTTGCTCAAGGAGGCAAACCTCAAGTTCTCCCAAGCATGCATTGAAGATATTGACACCCGGGCCGGGCGTGGTTTGGAGCGCAGCGCGGTGATGAGCCTGGCACTGGGCAACTGGATCAAGAACGGCCACAGCGTGCTCATCACCGGGCTGACCGGCACGGGCAAGACTTGGTTGGCCTGTGCCTTGGCACAGTACGCCTGCAGGCGCGGGCACACAGCGTTGTACCAGCGGGTGCCACGCCTGGGCGAGGAGCGTAAGCACCTGGGCAACACACGTTGACTGCGTGGTTGCCTTGGTGGCAGGAAGTCTGCGTTAAGTTTTCGCTGGCTGCCAGCGATGTGGCAGCAGTTCTTCGATCTGGCTGTTCTTGTGTGTTGGCAG